>NZ_OY764902.1:1057500-1710000 GCF_963668665.1 uncultured Anaeromusa sp.
TACGGGCGATCTGCTCTAGCGGCACATAGCGTCCCTGGCCAATGTGAATCTGCAACGCTTTGAGCGCCGCCAGATCGTTTTTGTCGATTCCTTCATTACGCAGCATCAAGGGAATCGTTTTGTCGCGCTCCCGATAGTCCGTTATGCTGTAGCCGGACAGCGCCGTCTGCAAGCTGGCCGCCAGCGCCTGACTGTCCGCTCCCAGCACGCGCGCCTTGTCCTGGTCCACTGCAATCTGCACAGATTTCCCTTGTTCAAACCAGTCATAGACTACCGTTGTGACACCTGGATAGCCGCGTAGTTCCGCAGCCACTTGCGCAGCTATTTCACGCACCTTGCCTACTTTCTCGCCGGATACGCGCAGCATCACCGGATACGATGCGGGCGGACCGGTAGAAAGCACCCGGCTATGAACCAAGGCTTGCGGCAATTGCGGCGCAACAACCTCCCGAATATGCTGCTCCAAAGAAATACGAGCTTCCGCGCCAGTGGTGAGAATAATAGCCTGGGCAAAATTATCGCCTCCCGGCGGCGCATCAACTACCAATACAAAACGAGGCGTCGGCTTTTTCAGATAGCCGGCAATATTCACAATCCGCTCGTCCCCGTCTAGAAGCGCCTGAAACTTTTGCAAGATCTCATCAGTCTGTGCCAACGACGCCCCTTCGGGCAGCGTCAGTTCCACAATCAGCTCCGGGCGCACCGATTGCGGAAAAAATTCTTCTTTCACCAAGCTGTTCATCGCAATGCAGGCGACAAAGGCCGCCAAGGTCGTGCCGATGACCAGCCAACGCCGGCGCAGACAAAATTCCAGGATACGCCGAAAAGCCCGATTAAAACGAGTATCCGGCACTTCATGTTCCCCCGCCTCGGCCGCTCCGGCATGAGGCTCCACTTTTAAAATGCGATGCCCTAAAAGAGGAATGACGGTTACCGCCACAATCCAGGACACAACCAGCGCCATCGCCACCACCCAAAAAATCGCGCCTGTGTATTCCGAGGTGCTCCCGGCCGAAAAGCCTACAGGCATAAACCCAGCAGCCGTAATCAGCGTCCCCGTCAACATGGGAACCGCCGTGACCGTATAGGCGTAACTAGCAGCCCTTTCCTTGTCAAAGCCTTGTTCTAACTTTAACTGCATCATTTCAATCGCAATGATGGCATCGTCCACCAATAAACCCAACGCGATGATCAACGCCCCCAAGGACGTTTTGTGTAAATCAATGCCTGTTCCCTTCATGGCAATAAACACACAGCATAATACCAAGGGAATGCTAAAGACCACTACCAGGCCCGCCCGGCGGCCCAAACTGAAGAAGCTGACAACCAGAACAATCACTACCGCTTCTAAAAGAGTCTTCATAAATTCGCTAATGGACTCTTTAACTACCTGCGGCTGATCCGCTACGGGCGAAATCTCCATGCCCGCCGGCATTTCCGCACGTATGCGCAAAAGTTCCTTGTTCAGGTTTTCCCCCAAGGAAAGAATATTCCCGCCGTCGCGCATGGACACAGCCAAACCGACAGCCGGCTTACCGTTAAAATACATCTTCGCGTCCGGCGGTTCCGAATATCCGCGATGCACCCTGGCAATGTCCCCGAGACGAAAGGTGCGCCCGTTGGCCCGGATGCCCAGGCTCTGAATCTGTTCCACACTCTGAAACATACCACTGACGCGCAGATATACATTATCGCTGTCCGTCTCCATGCGCCCTGCCGGAGTCATCGCATTCTGTCGGCTCAAGGTCTGTACAATCAATGACGGGTCCAACTGCAGCGCGGCCAACTTACTATTCTCAATCTCAATATAAATCTTTTCCTGCTGCGCGCCGATAATATCCACCTTGCTCACATCCGGAATCGAGAGCAGCTGCAGGCGCAGGCGATCGGCCTCGTCTTTCAGCTCGGCCATAGAAAAATCATCTGACGTCAGCACATAAATAGAACCGAAGGTATCCCCAAAAGTATCATTAAAGAAGGGGCCTTGAATATCCGCAGGCAGAGTCGAACGAATATCGCCTACCATATTGCGCACCTTCAGCCACGTCGGCTTAATCTGGTTAATTGCTACATAGTCATCCACTTTTACATAAATCGTAGCCACTCCTGGCTGCGATTTGCTGCGGATACTGTCCAGACCCGGAGTTTCCTGCAGCTTCTTCTCAATTTTATCAACAACCTGTTCTTCCATCTGCTTGGCTGTCGCCCCCGGCCAAGCTACCGATACAACCATCTCGCGCACCGTGTACGAGGGATCTTCCGCCCTTCCCAAACGCAAATAAGAAAGAATCCCCGCCACAAAGCAAAGAGCCATAAAAAAATACATGAGCTGCCTGTGTTTGAGGGCCCATTCGCTCAGATTAAAATGCTGCACTCAACGTCCGCCCCCTTCCCAAATGCGGACGCCCTGGCCTTCCGACAATTTCTGCACGCCAGCAACAACAATCGTTTCCTGCGCAGCAAGTCCTTCCAACACCACTACATCATTCTTGCCGTACTCACCCAAGCGTATCGGGCGAAAATGCACTTTCTCGTCCTGCACTACCCACACACCGCTTTGGCCATCGCTTTGATATACCGCGGCCAGCGGAATGCGCAGCGCCTGCACCGCACCGGCTTCCATGGCCACGCTGGCGCTCATGCCTAGATACACTTGCTCAGACGGCTGCACCAAGGACACGCGAACCTTATATGTACGAGTTACGGGATCGGCCTGAGGCGTCACTTCCCGAATATTGCCGGAAACCACCATGCCCGGCAGCGCCCAAAAAGAGACCTGCACCGGCTTCCCTGGAAAAAGCTCCTGCACCCGGTTTTCCGGCACTGCAAACTCTACTTCCTTTTCTCCGTCGCCTACCAGCGTCAATACCGCCTGCCCTGCGGACACCACCTGGCCAACTTCGCCGCTGACAGCAGATACGACCCCGGCGCGATCCGCCGTGAGTACACTGTAAGAAAGCTGATTGCCTCCTTCTCCGTACGCGGCTGTCGCCGATCTGGCTTTCGCTTCCGCCGCCTCATATTGCGCTACCTGCGTATCATAGGCTTGGCGACTGATGGCTTGCTGCTCATAAAGCTCGCGTGAACGCTCCAGATTCCGCTGCGCCAGCTTCAAATCCGCCTCAGCGCCAGCCACGCCGGAAGCCGCCCGTTCCAAAGACAAAGTCAAATCGCTGGGTTCCAAACGAAACAAAGGATCTCCAAGTGAAACTCTAGCTCCAGCGTCCACTAAACGCTCTTGAATTTTACCGGCTACCCGGAAAGAAAGCTGACTTTCCTTGCGCCCCTTCACTTCGCCGGCATAAAGACCGCTGGCCAATTGATTGCTCGCGCCAACGCTTTCCACTTTGACAGCTACTTTATTGTCCGATACTTCTTGTTTCGCCCCACAGCCGCCCAAAAATACAAGCGCCGCCAATAACGCCGCTGCATAGGACCTAGTGTTCATTCTCCGCAAATTAGTTCACCTCTTCGTACTATATCGCCAATTTTAGTTTAGGCCGACGTACTTTTCTTGTCAAGAGCGATGACCTTCCTCAACTCGCCTTAACAGCGTCGCCAATGTAATTATTTTTTCTCATGCATTTCCACGCGCCAACTCGCCGGGGGCGCTTTAGCGGCGGGATATTCCTGCGGCATCGCAATCGCGCTGCCATCACGCACCGCCATGTAGTGAGGAGACATGATTTCCACCCCCGCCGCAAAAAAAGAATCCTGAATGCGTTGATGCAATTCCGAATAGATTTCCAGCATATTCTGCGGCTGCCGGGTATATGCGTTCAATTGATACACCACATAAAAATCATTTAAAGCCCGCTGCAATACAAATGGCTGCGGCTGTTCCAAGATAAAGGTTGTTTCTTTCGCCGCTTGCAATAGCAGCTCATGCACCTGCCTCCACGAAGTGTCATACCCTATCGTTATTTCCGTATATAAGATTAGCCCCGGCCCTTCCGCCATCAAGGAATAATTCACTACATGTGAAGACAGCAACGTCGAATTAGGAACCGTGATTTCCTCATTCTTCACCGTTTTCAATTTGACTGCCAACAGCCCTTTCTCCAAGACATCGCCGACAACGTCGCCCACTTTGATCCGATCGCCTACACGAAAAGCCCGGGTATAGATTAACGCCGTCCCCGCCAAAATCTGAGACATGAGTGAGGAAGAGCCTAAAGAAACTAAAACACCGACAAAAACAGACACTCCTTTAAATACTTCCGAATTAGAACCAGGAATATAGGGAAAAATGATCACTAAAACCAACAGCACCCAAAGCAAACGCACAATGCGATACGTAGGTTCCGCCCATTCCGCATAGAATCCGTCTAATTTCAGATTCCCATTCTGCAGTTGCCGAAACACCGTGTGAATCAAACGCAGCGCGTAACGACTAAAAAACAAAACAACCACAATCATCATTAAATTGGGCAACTGATCGACGAGCCATTGTGAAATCTGACCAACCGGACCCAACAGGAAGCTCAACAGTTTGCCGGAAATATCCTTAGTCCACGAAAAAAAAGATAATACAAACGAAGCATACACGTATAGCAGCATCAGCCAGCCCAAACGGTAGATTACGATCCAAAACTGACGCAGCCTAGTCTCCACTACAAGCGGCGTTAGAACCTGCCAGTTCTGCAACTGAACCCTTTGGGACACCACCGCCGCCATCCATGGAATGACCTTTTGCAGCAACCTATCTATACGTTTCCACAGCCACCCTAAAAAAAGAAACAACAATAAGCCGACCCCTTCAATCGCTGCCAAACGCACTATACCTTGCCACGAATGAAGGCTTTTATAATTTTCCAATGCAACTTTCATCCGTTCAGCCCGTTGCCGAGCCAATTCTTCAGCGCCAATGCCGACTAGCGCCGCTTCGTCCTCTCTAACAGTATGAATAAGCACCTGTCCAGCCGTTATTTTCCACTCAGTATTTTCACGCACTACATCCAGCGAGGGCAACGCAGCTTCTTCCGATATCCGAGCAAGACGGTCTTCAATAATTCCCGCCCGTTCCTCCGGGCTAAAGTTCCCTTCCGGCAACAGTACGGAAAACAATATCTCTCCTTCAAAAACCACTTCCGCCGGTTCGCTTGCTCCTTTGGGCAAAAATGCGTCGGCCGCAGCGATCGCTCCGCTGCAAAGCAGAAATACAGCTAAAATACAACTAACCACAACCCGTCTCATATCGTACAAACACCTCTCCCATCGAGTCTTCAAAAAAACTACTGCTAGCTTCTTTGCCTAGGCTATAGACAAGAACATACTTATACGCAAAGGGGCAGTACGAATAATTAACTTAAATTCTCTCATAGATGAAAAAGGCGCAAGACAATACTGCCTTGCGCCTAAAAATTATAAATTACGATACTCTGGTTTTAACAACTCCTGCACCTGCGCAAAAGAAATCAAAAACTCCACTTGCCCCATGCGGGCCGGAGCAATCTCACAGGGGCGAAAATAGACGACAATGCCTTGAGGAGTCAAATAAAAAGTCTGCTCCTCGCGAATGCCTTGGAAGCAATAACGTCCGCTTTCCGGTCTAGCCATAATAAGTGCGTTGATACGTTTAGCATACGCATCCCCGGGAAGGAACAAATCGGCAAGGCGAAGCTGTCTGCCATCTTCTACGCGGTAAGTAAGACCGACGGCGTTTCGCTGCCCTTGCTTGGCCGCCAACACGCCGCTGACAACCAGCCCGTCATTGAACCGCACATCATACTCGCCCGGCAGGCGCTGGCCCTGCAGTTCCTTGTGCTGCCTGGCCTCCGGCGGCGCCGTGATTACCGCTGCTTCCGCCTGGGGCCACGCGCCAAACAAAACTGCCGCTGCCGCCATTCCCGCCAAACCTGTTTTCAGAACCGACACAGTACATTTGTTCATACCGTTAGGTACCTCCTGATTTCTTGGTTTGTCTTTGCGGATTCATCGTTCACTTCTGCCGTCCTTTGCACCTCCTGCGCCGCCGGACAGTCAACTGCCCGACAGATGAAATTGCTCCTTTATTCGACATTATACAACTATTTTCCTGCTGCGTTCTAGTTTTTACCTATAAAAGTAAGTCAGCCAAAGATAGCCATGAGAAATGACAATCGACAACAGCATAAGCGGAAAAGCGATTTTTAAATAGTACTTAAATGAAATAACAAAGCCGTTTTTTTCCGCAATCCCGGCTACTACCACATTAGCGGAGGCGCCGATAAGCGTGCCGTTTCCTCCCAGACAGGCTCCTAACGATAGCGCCCACCAGACAGGCTCCATCGGCAGCCCGCCCAGTTGCCCGACTTCTTTAAGCAAGGGAATCATCGTCGCTACAAAGGGAATGTTATCAATAAAAGCCGAGGCAATGGCGGAAATCCACAACACCAAGAACGTCATTTCCTGCACCTGCCCATGGGTTATGCTCAAACACCATTGCGCCAAGGCGCCAATGACGCCGGTAGCCCGCAAACCGCCCACCAGGGCAAACAAACCCACAAAGAAGAAGATAGTCGGCCATTCTACGTGAAGCAGAATGTCTTCCGGCTCCTCTTTGCTTATAAGCAGCAAAATCATCGCGCCAGTCATCGCCAGCGTCGCCGACTCCAAATGGAGCAGGCCATGGAGCATAAAGGAACCAATCGTCAACGCCAAGACAGCCAAGGACTTTTTCAAAAGCAGCCAGTCTTTAATCTGCGCCGCCGCGTCCAGCGCCAGCACCTTGGAACGGTTTTCTTCGGTCACATCCAAGTCCTTGCGGTAAAAAAACATAAGCAAGGCTACGGTAACGATCATAATAATAGTGCACACAGGGGTCAATTCCATTAAAAAATCGTTAAAGCTCAACCCCACAGCGCTGCCGATCATGATATTCGGCGGGTCTCCGATCAGCGTGGCCGTACCGCCAATATTGGACGCCATAATCTCCGAAACTAAAAACGGAATGGGATTCACGTCTAGTTTATCCGTCAAGGTCAAGGTGACCGGAACCACCAAAAGGACGGTCGTCACATTATCCAAAAACGCGGACGCCACCGCCGTAATAACCGACAATAAGGCCAACAGCCACAGCGGCCGCCCCTTTGTCACTTTCGCCGCCCAGATGGCCACCGCTTCAAAGGCGCCGGTGCGTCGCGTGATGGCCACTAAAATCATCATGCCAATAAGCAGTCCCAGGGTATTAAAATCAATATCCTCCATTAAGACAGCTTCTTGACTGACAAAGCCGCAGAGAATCATCGCCATGCCGCCAGCCATAGCGACAATCATGCGGTGCACCTTTTCCGAAATGATCACTCCATACGCAGCAAGAAACACAAGGATCGAAAGAAAAAAAGAGATATCGCTCATGCCAACCCCTCCTGACACAACATAGGAAAAGAGCCGTTAAGCCGGCCCTTTCCCTAAAGTTTAACCTATTTCTTTATAAATTATACCGCAAAGCGACCAAAGATCCCACTATTTCCAAAGGCTCGCAATGCCCTGCAGCGAAGTAGCCCCGGCATAAGCGGAAACCAGCACAGCCAAAATCCCAAAGACAAACAACCAAAGCGGATGCTGATAAGTGCCGACAATCTTCTTGTTTCGCGCCGCTAAAAGCATCGCTCCTAGCGTAATCGGCAGAATCAAGCCGTTCAGCGAGCCTACCAAAACCAAAATGGCCACTGGACGCCCAATCAGCACAAAAACCAAAGTAGAAATCAGAATAAACACCATAATGACATAGGAATTATAGGTATCAACCGTTTTCGACATGGACCGCAAAAAAGAAACGCTAGTATAGGCCGCGCCCACAACCGACGTAATCGCCGCTGACCAAAGCACAATGCCAAAGAACTTATACCCCACATCGCCAGCGGCAATTTGAAATACTGACGCCGGAGGATTGCTTGCCAACAACTGCGCACCGGTACTCACTACGCCCAGTACAGCCAAGAACAAAATGACCCGCATCACCCCAGTGACGACAATGCCGGTAATGGCGCTCTTATTGACCTCTTTAAGATTTTCTTCGCCTACAATTCCCGCATCCAGCAAGCGATGCCCCCCGGCAAAGGTAATATAACCGCCTACCGTACCGCCCACCAAGGTAATCATAGGCAGCATGAGCATACCGTAGTCCGCCGGGAACAGGGCTTTCGCCGCCGCAGCAGCCACCGGCGGATTAGAAGCAAACATAACATAGGTTGTCAGTAAAATCATCAAGCCCCCTAGAACCTTAGCCACCTGATCCATAGCCGCCCCCGCCTCTTTGGAGGCAAAGATAGCCAAGGCAATCACACAGGAAATTATAGCTCCAGTCTCTACCGATATGCCAAACAGCACATTGACCGCCATGCCGCAGCCAGCAATATTGCCGATGTTGAAGGCCAACCCGCCCGCAACAATCAAGATAGCGATAAAATGCCCCAACCCGGGCAATACCGCATTGGCCACATCCTGACCGCGCATGCGGCTCATGGTAATAACTCGCCACACATTCAACTGTGCGCCAATATCAATCACAATCGATGCTAGAATAGCAAAAGCGAAATCAGCGCCGAATTTTTGTGTAAACACCGCTGTTTGCGTAAGAAAACCAGGGCCAATCGCTGAAGTGGCCATAATAAAGGCCGCCCCTAGCAGCACCGACCAATTTGTTTTTCCCGAACCACCCGTTTTAGAAATTACAGGTTCTGCCATAGATATACCTCCTACTACTTGTTTTTAGATAACCCCATAGGACTCATCGGTCGTATCGCAAATAAACATATACCCCGGAGCATGCGTAATCATCAGCTCCGGCTTGGTATTCATCGCCACCGCTTGCGGCGTTACGCCGCAAGCCCAGAAAACCGGCACCTCTCCGGGACGAACGGTAACAGCATCGCCAAAATCCGGTTTGCTCAGATCGCGAATACCGATACTTTCCGGCGAGCCCACATGCACCGGCGCGCCATGCACAGCCGGAAAGCGCGAGGTGACTTGAACCGCCCGCACTACCATTTTCTCCGGTATCGGCCGCATGCTGACCACCATCGGTCCGGAAAACACGCCAGCCGGCGTACAGGGAATATTGGTAATAAACATCGGCACATTGCAGCCTTCTTCAATATGACGTACAGGCACGTCATTCTTAAGCAGCGCGGTTTCAAAAGAAAAGCTGCACCCTAATAAAAAGCCCACCATATCCTTCGTCCAGTACGCTTCTAAATTATTGACCTCTTCCACAAACTCCCCCTTGCGATACACGCGGTATTTCGCGATGTCATAGCGCAAATCCGCACCGCTTCCTACTAAGCGAGGCTCCGGGGAGCCTACTTCCGTTACGTCCAATATCGGACAAGGCTTGGGGTTCCGTTGGGCAAACAATAAAAAATCATACGCCAGATCTTTGGGCAAAATCGCCAAGTTTGCTTGCGCGTACCCCTGGGAAACCCCCGACGTGGGACGGCACAGTTTCCCCGCGCGAATCAATTGACGCGCCTGCTGCGGCGATAACGAAGCTACGTTTTCCATGTAAATCCGCCCTCCTTTTCGCTCAAAACGCTCCAAAGGCTTTCACTTCTACGCCAGCGGCATCCAAGGCTTTCCGTATGGCCTGAATCATGGCAACCGCTCCTGGCGTATCGCCATGGACGCACACAGTTTGCGCCGTAATGGGCACTTTTTGTCCGTCAAGGCTCTGCACTTGGCCTTCGCTCACCATCTGCAGCACCCGCTGCGCCACTTGCTGCGGGTCATGAATAACTGAGCCCTCCTGTTTGCGCGGCACCAAGGTCCCTTGCGCCGTATAGGCGCGGTCCGCAAAGGCTTCTTCCACATACGGAACGCCTTCGGCCTTTGCCGCTTCCACCATCAGGGAATTCCCCAGGCACAGCATGTACAAGGCAGGATCTACCGCTTTGATGGCTTTGGCAATGGCCGTCGCCAGAGCTAAATCCTTAGCCGCCGCATTATACAAGGCGCCATGAACCTTTACGTGCTGCAGCTTTAGCCCCTCCGCCCGGCAAATGGCTTCCAACGAACCAATCTGGTACAGCACGTCGGCGTAAACTTCTTCCGGTGAGAGAGCCATCAAACGCCGCCCAAAGCCGACCAAATCGGGAAAGGACGGATGCGCGCCAATCGCCACGCCGTGTTTTTTCGCCAGCCGCACCGTTTTTAACATATTCGCCGGGTCAGAGGCGTGAAAACCGCACGCCACATTGATCGAAGTCACATACGGCATGGCTTCTTCATCATAGCCAAGCTTATAGGTCCCAAAACTTTCTCCCATATCGCAATTCAAATCCATTTTCATTGTCTTCATCCTTCCTGCACTTGCACCTGATAGGTTACGCCAGCCACGACGATGCGAAACTGACGCCCTGTTGAACGTTTTTCCTCTTCCGCCAGCCACGCCGCAGCTGACTGCTCTAATGAGCGCAGCTGACGCAACGCCGCCACCGCTTCTGCGTCGCTGCACTGTACAAAGCGCACCCGATCTCCCGGCTTGGACTGAGCAAGCTTGCCCAGATCCGCGCCAATGACCGCGCCAATTTTCGTATATCCTCCGGTTGTTTGCCGGTCCGCCATCATGACAATCGGCTGCCCATGCCCCGGCACCTGAATCGCGCCTAGACATAAGGCATCCGAAATAATATCCGCTTTTCCCACATGTTCAATAACAGGTCCTTCCAAGCGATATCCCATGCGATCCGCCTCGGAAGAAATTTCATAGTCTGCAGAAAACAAGGCAGCCACGCCCTGCTCGGTAAAGGCTTCCGCCTGCGGCCCCAACAGCACGCGCACCAAAGGACGCTCTTCTTGAATCGGAATGTACGTTGCTGGCAAAAAGATCGGATTTTTAAGACTCCTATCGCAAGCTCCTAAAGGCAAGACGTCTTCTGTTTTTAAGGCGCGTCCGTTTAAGCCCCCTATCGCTCCTCGGGTATAGGTGGAACGGCTTCCCAAAATTACCGGTACCTCAAACCCGCCTTGTACGGCAAGATACGTCCGGCAGCCCTGCTCCGCGTAGCCAAAGGACAACTCACTGCCGGCAGGAGCGAAAAAGCGACTCCAATTAGACTGCGTCTTGCCATCAAGCGAAATCGGCATAGCCGCCCCGGTTACCGCAACCCAGCAGGCCTGGCGAAAGAAAAAGCTTCCTCCTAACAGCGTCATTTCCAAAACAGCAGCCCCTGGTTCA
Source organism: uncultured Anaeromusa sp. (assembly GCF_963668665.1). Lineage (NCBI taxonomy): Bacteria > Bacillati > Bacillota > Negativicutes > Selenomonadales > Sporomusaceae > Anaeromusa > uncultured Anaeromusa sp. Next base: position 1,068,659 of record NZ_OY764902.1, read on the forward strand.
TTACCCAACAAGCGATTGGCCATTTTACAAGCATACTCATCCATCGCACCGGCAACCGGCATGCCATACGCTTGATACCCGTTGCGCCCCAAATCCTGAACAGTCGTAAAAAGCCCTGGTTCTTTCACCTCAAGCACGGCTAGCACCTCCCAAGTTTACGCGATCTCGCCGCACTTCATAGCGCCCTGCCGCCACCGTTTCAGCCAGTTCTTCATATTCCGCACGTGAAACAGCTTGAAACTGCAAATAGACTCCCGCCTCTAATAAAAACGGCGTCTTTGCTGCAGGATCGAAAGCTTTTACCGGCGTTCTGCCGATCAATTGCCATCCGCCCGGCGTTTCCAAGGGGTAAAAGCCAGTCTGGCTTCCCGCAATCCCCACCGAGCCGGCAGGAATACGGGTGCGTGGTTTCGTCAGACGCGGCGTAGCGATACGCTCGTCCATTCCTCCTAAATAAGGAAATCCCGGAGTAAAACCAAGCATATATACCAAATAAGGTTTTGAAGTATGTATTTTTACCACCTCTGCTTCACTCAACCCATTATGAGAGGCGACAAAGGATAAATCCGGTCCAAATTCCTCGTCATAACATACTGGAATATAGATTCGCTCGGCTTCATGGACGGTGGCTGCTTCTGCGGTTTCCCGCAAACACTGTTCCACTTTAACCGTCAAGGCGGCCCGAGATATCTGCAGCGGATCAAAATACACCAGCAAAGACCGATAGGTAGGCACCACTTCTTGGATCACTTCCGGATACTCGTTCACTAATTTTTTAGCTAAACCGTGCACCCGCGCGTTAACAGCCGGATTAATTTCTTGACCAAATTCAATGACAATCCCGCGTTCGCTCGCCGCCCGCATTTTTACGCCATCCATCCTTTTCACTCCTGCCTTTTAGGGAAATTCATCGATTTTTCAAACACATCTGTCACTATTTCGAACTCAACCACCAGAATCCTCTTTAGGTTGTCAAAAAACCGACATATTTTAGGTAAAAAAATAAAAAAGCCCGCTGAACTATGATTTCACAGTCAGCAGGCTTCATTGCCTCATTATGGACTTTTCCTTATTTAGCTTGATTATAGCAAAGACTAACGTATTTTGGCAAGCCCTCCCTTGCCTTAGACCTCGCAACACGCTATGATAAAAGCATGAAACGATGGATTGCCCATGTAGACATGGACGCTTTTTTTGCCGCTGTGGAACAGCGGGATCAGCCGGAACTAAAAGGACAGGCAGTCATTATCGGCGGTCTGAGCGAGCGCGGTGTCGTATCCACCGCCTCGTATGAAGCCCGCCTTTTCGGCGTACGCTCGGCCATGCCCATGGTCGAAGCCAGACGCCGCTGCCCGCAGGGCGTCTTTCTCCCTTGCAACCATCGCCACTACGCCGCTGTCTCGCGCGATATCCGGCACATCATGAATGACTTTTCTCCGCTGGTGGAACCACTGTCATTAGATGAAGCGTTTTTGGACCTCACCGGCATGGAATGGCTGCACTCGGACATCACCGAACTGCCGCGACAGTTAATGAAGCGAATCTACGAGGAAGTAGGTCTTACCGCCTCCGCTGGCTTAGCGCCCAATAAATTTCTCGCTAAGATCGCTTCGGATCTCAAAAAGCCCCACGGCTATGTCATCGTACGCCACGGCGAAGAAGCGTCGTTCCTAGCACCGCTGCCCATTCGCCGACTTTGGGGCATCGGCCCCAAAAGCGCTGCCAAGCTGACACAACTGGGCATTGAAAAAATCGGCCAGCTTGCCACGCTGCCTCTGGCAGCGCTGCAAACCGCCTTTGGCCATACAACAGGCAGCTGGCTTCACGAACTGGCTTTGGGCCACGATAACCGGCCAGTAGAACCTGACTTGGAAGCCCACTCCATCGGTAATGAAAACACCTTCGACCAGGACTTACAGAGTAGAGAAGAAAAGCTGGAAGCGCTGCGGCAGTTGGCGCAGAAAGTAGGCCAGCGCCTACGGTCCCGCAAACTCGGCGGCCGCACCATTACGCTCAAGGTCCGCTTCGCTTCCTTCACTACCATCACCCGCAGTCATACGTACCAGCAGCCGCTGGCCTACGATGAAGACTTATTCCAGGCGGCCCAGGAATTGCTGCAAAAAGCGGCTTCGCCGGAAGGCGTGCGCTTGCTGGGTATTACTGCCGGCCAGTTAGAGCCCTTAACGCAGCAAGGTTCTCTTTTTATGGAGGAAGACCAGCGCAAAGAAGCGCTGTATCAAACTCTCGACACCCTGCGCGAACGCTTCGGCGAGCAAGCCCTCTGCCGAGGCGCAAAGCCTAAGGCACAGAAAAGCACGAGGAGTGAACAGGAGTAAAAGGAGTAAAGTGAGGGTACGATTGAGGGTATGATTTTTTGAACCCGAAGAGATTGCCGCGTCACTATGTTCCTCGCAACGACGCAACTCAGCGAACCTAACGTGTCATTGCGAGCGCGGCGAAGCAATCTCTCTGCTTACTCTGGCCTTTTCTCTGTTCCTCTGTGTAATCGTAGCTTCTATACTTTCACAATAAATCTAGGAGGCATTACTATGATTAACGAAGCACGTATGTTGGAAGAATTTTTTGAGCTGGTCCGCATTGACTGCCCCAGCGGCCAGGAAAAAAGCGTAGCGGAAGTGCTGCGTCACAGACTGGAGTCTCTGGACTGCACCGTCGCGGAAGACCAAGCGCAGCAGCATTTTGAAGGCAACTGCGGCAATTTGGTCGCTACCTTGCCAGCTACCAAGGCCAGCGCACCTACCGTTCTTTTCACCTCGCACATGGACTGCGTTTCGCCTTGCCTTTCCATTCAACCGCGCCTTGAAAACGGACGCATTACGTCCGCAGGCGATACGGTTCTGGGAGGCGACGACAAAGCAGGCATTACCGCTATTTTAGAAGGTCTGCGCGCTCTTAAAGAAAGCGGCAAGCCTCACGGGGCCGTGCAAATCGTTTTTACCGTCCATGAAGAAGGCGGCCTCAAAGGCTCCAAACACATGGACGCCGCGCTGCTCAAAGCCGATTTCGGCTACGCCTTGGACGCCGACGGCGCTCCTGGCGAAATTGTCACTATGGCCCCCGGCCAGGACAGCATCACTGCCATTGTGCATGGCAAAAAAGCGCATGCCGGCTTAGCCCCTGAAGAAGGCATTAACGCCATCCAGGCGGCAGGCAACGCCTTAGCAGCCCTTAAAATCGGCCGCATTGATGAAGAAACCACGGCCAACGTCGGTTTGATCCAAGGCGGCACGGCTACTAATATCGTCCCGGATCATGTGGAGATTCACGCCGAAGCCCGCAGCCGCAATCTGGCAAAGTTGGAGGCCCAAAGCCGGCATATGAAGGAAACTGTGGAGCGCGTCTGCCAAGAATATGGCGCTAGCGCCGAAGTCACCGTGCAGCGTCAATACGACAGCTTCAGCCTGGCTCCCGACAGCCCTGCTGTCAGCCTAGCCGTAGCCGCAGCACATCAGATAAACTTGCCTGTCCATATCACCGGCACCGGCGGCGGCAGCGACGCCAACCACTTCAACCGCAAAGGCGTGCCTACGGCGGTTCTGGGTGTGGGCATGAAAAAAGTCCATACCACGGAAGAATACATTGCCGAAAAAGATCTCTACGACAGCGCCCGCTTTGTTTTAGCCATTCTGGAACAAGCCTCACTCTCCTAAACTATTTATGCCGTTGTTTATTGTTGTATGTTTGCTTGAATGAAAGGAGCCCGTCCTCATGAATTTCCGTCTCTTTTTTTGCAGCTTGCTGCTGCTTTGTTTTGCCGCTTCCGTCTCTGCCGCCCCGGCAGACTCTGCCTCAAAAGGCAAGGCAAAGGACGCGAAAAAGGAAGGATCTGCCGTGGCCGTCGAAGAGCCCGCACCGTTCTCCCAGCGTATTCAAAGCATCCTTGCTTCCTTAAAAACACCGCCGGAAAAACCGGAAAAAGAAGATAAAACCCCCATTTTCGGCCAAGCCCAAGTCCCTCCAGAACAGATTGTAGCTTATATTTTGCAGCGCAATCCCCAGCCCAAGCTCAATTGCACCGTAGCGGAGCTTGTGGGTTACTACTATGAAGAAGCCTCCCGTGAGGGAATTCGTCCGGATTTGGCGATCTCCCAGGCAATTTTAGAAACCGACTGTTTCCGTTATGGCGGCGACGTCGTACCGGAACAAAACAACTACGCCGGCATCGGCACTACCGGCGGCGGCGTCAAAGGCGCCTTTTTCGATTCGCCCCAAATCGGCGTCCGCGCCCAAATCCAGCATCTCTTAGGCTACGCTTCTTCCCGGCAGCCGTCTTTGGCTATCGTAGACCCTCGTTACGAGCTGTTAAAAGCGCATCCCGATAAGTTTGGCCGCTGTTCCAATTGGGAAGATCTAAACGGACGCTGGGCCGTTCCAGGTAAAAACTACTCTCAGAATATCTTCCGCACCCTTAGCTATATTAAAACAGCGCCACCCCAGCCCACTGTACCCCAGCCGCCGGTAACGGCCTGGCGTGCCACGGCGCCGCCTGTGGAAAAGCCTGGCAATCCTGCGCCGATTGCTCTTCCAGCCCCTGGCGTTACCGCCCAAGACGCCAACGCGGCTGCGGAGTAACGCAGGAACCATAGACGAACAAGAGTAAAAGGAGTAGAGGGAGGGTACGACTGAGGGCTACGGCGGTAATGGTATTTGAGAATTTTAGCTGTCCGTTTTACGCAGAGACCTCTCAACACTTGAAAATCTTGTAATTTTCAGCATTATTTCCAGAATAAAAAGCAGTACGAGCAAATCACTCGTACTGCTTTTTTATCGCTTCGGGAATATTCGAACCCTCCGATTACTCCCTCTACTCCTGTTTAAAAACCGGTTCCCCGGCCCTCATTCGTACCCTCATGTTCTCCGGTTCTCTTGTTCAATCCTCGTACTCCGTGACCTTTATCCGAGCTCTCGCATAAATGCTAGTAGACGTCGGTTGCTATGCCGTCCATGGATTTTCAGAGGAGACCGGCGATTATGCCATCCTTAGCATCGCCGGCATTAGGCACATCACGTACCGTCAACCGCATCCGGCGGCGTCGCACTCCTGTTCGTTTTTTGCTTATTTTCCGGTCAGCTTCTCGCTGAAGGCTTGCGCAAAAGAGGCGATAACGGCTGTAAGTTCTTTTTTAGAACTAATGCTTTCCACCAAAGCCGCTACGGTCCGGCCGGTTTGGGGATCATTCATCGTGAATTCTACAGTCTCCCGTCCTTTTTCGTCACGCCCCAGTTCCGTATACATAGCCAGCTCGCTCTGTTCGCCGACTGCTTTGATGAACTGCCGGTAGCTCTCGTCAGGATTGGTTTCGTGAAGCTTCATCAAATCAACGCCGCTCTTTTTCTGATGCGCCGCCAGCACTTGATTCACGTTTAAAAGAGTAACCGTCTTCGGCTGAAAGTTCTTCCAAAAAATCTCCGCCCCTTCGGCTTCGCCGACATAAGACAAGGTGGATGCTATTTTGGGATCATTCACATATACTACCTTAACTTTGGAAAAATCAAATTCCTTATCAAACCAGGCCGACGGCGCCGCACCGGCCACAGGCAGGGACAGCAGCAAAAAAAGCGCCATCAGGCAAAAAAACCGTTTCATTCCCTTCCTCCTTAGCTTTTTAGAGTTTCCGGTATGCACCAGTCTTTCCATCATACCATCTGCCGCCGTTGAACGCCAGCCCGGCATGATCTCAAAAACTCCCCACAGGGCTGATGGCAATTTGCGCCGTCATATTCCAGCGCAAACGCTCATCCCAGCTTGCCGGCGCAATCGTCACCGTATAGGTAATATCGCCGCGTTTCTTCTCGCCGTAAGGACGGATAAACTTCACCCGCCCCTGCAGCTCCAGATCCGGAATGCCGTCAAAGGTAAGCGTCACTGGCGCTCCTTCCCGCACTTTGGCAATAGAAAGCTCCGTTAAATCGTCACTGCGCACTTCCCATTCGCTTTCATCGGCAATACGCACCAGCACCGTCCCGATATCGGCACGTTCCCCGAGACGCTTGTCCAGATACGACACCCGCCCAGCCATCGGCGCACGCAGCTCGCTCTTGTCCAAAATCTCCTGACTCTCCCGCAGCGACTCCTGCTGAGTCCGCCATTCCTCCTTAGCCTGGACCAACACCGTCAGGCTGCGTTCTAGCATCGTCTGCGCCTGATCCATCTGCTGTCTGGAAATGCCCCCGTTATCCGCCAATTGGCGCTGCCGGAACCACTCTCTTCTGGCATCCGCCAGATTGACCTCAGCCTGTCCCACCGCTGCCGCCGCTTTGGCTGCAGCGGCGTCAACGCTCCGCACCCGCGCCTGGACGTCCTGTCGCACCAAGCGCAGCAAAGGCTGCCCTTGCCACACCAATTCCCCCTCTTGCACAAAAATCTCGCCAATAGTGCCCTCCACCGGCATGACGATTTGCGCATAGCGCACCGGAAATACAATTCCTTCCGAAAGCACCCTGCCGTCATCTTTCACAGGCGGCAGCGCCTGCGGTTCCTGGCGGCCGCTCTGCCAATACCACCAGCCGCCGCCAGCCGCCACGAGGAACAGTAAAAGCAGCAGCCCGTATTTTCTTTTTTTAAAGCCTGTAGCTTCCATACAGCATCCCCCGCTTATCGTTACTCATAACTGATGACATCCCGCACACACAGACGTGTCGCATTGTACGCCGGCAGCAAGCTGGCAGCCACCGCCAAAAATAAAGACAGCCCCAGCCAAACAGCCCAACCGAACAAACTGAAAGAAAACGTCAACGGCGCCTGAATGAAAAGCATCCCCACTTGATAACTGAGCAGCATGGCGATGGGCAGGGCCAGCAGCGATGCCGCCAGCCAGCTCAACAGACCGATACAAAGGGCCTCTACAACAAATACCTTGCCCACAGCCAGGCTGGAGGCGCCAATGGCGCGCATGACGCCAATTTCCCGGGTGCGCTCCAGCACGTTGATACTCATGGTGCCTGCCAATCCCAACGCCCCCACCAACGCCAACAGCAGCGCCATAAACAGCAAGAAGGTCGTAAGAATATCAAACTGCGAACGCAAGCGTTCCTTCTGTTCCCAGGTAATGTCCACGTTTTGGACGCGCAAATTGTTTTTCTTCAAATGAGACTCTAACTCCCGCCCCAGCTGAGACTGCGCCTGCTGTGAATCCGCAGCAGCCACAATCTGCACGGAACGCGCCTTGCCTGCCGCCTGGGTAACGCGGCTCAGCCAAGCGTAAGGAGCATAGCAAATAGGACCTGTCAGCTGGCTTTGCGCCACCCCCACCACCACGCACCTAAGACGTCGGTTAGCCACTTTGATCACCCCGACTTCTCCCAGACGCAAGTGAGGATTATCTTTGAAAACCTCCGTATTGATGACAATGGCGTTCTCGTCCTCCGGCAACAGCCACCGCCCCTGCACAAGACGGGGGGCAATCATTTCCGTATCTACCGGCGGCGCCAGCAAAAACACATTCTTGCTGGCTTCGTCTTCCGCTTGCTTGCTGTCCTCATGCAGAATTCGCCCGGAATTAAAGCCCCAGGCTTCCGCGCGTTTCACCCCGGGCACCTTCAGCACTTCCTGCTCCACCCGCTCGGCCCGGTAGTTTTGCGTAAACGTAACCGCCACGTCATATTGAAAATACTCCAACGCCTTATCCAAGGTGGCATACAAGGAAGCTCTTACCGAAAATACCGCCATAAATACAGTTCCCGCCATCATCAGCGTCAACAGCGTCAGCGCCAGACGCCCTTTGCGGCGAAAGGTATTGCGCAGCGACAAGAGCACAGGCCTCGACAACGGCTGCAAGCGGCCCAGTATCCAATCCATGCCGCGATCCACCCGGCCGCTGGCCGCCACAGAGCCAATGCCGTAATCACTTACCGCTTCCCGCACCGTTACGCCGGTTCCCTGCCAGATCGGCCACAGCGCCGCCGCCAGAGGCACCGCCAGCGCTACTGCCGCCTCCAGCAGCACAACTGGCAGAGGCCACTCAAGACCGCCGGAATTAAAATTGAAGGCCGCTGCCATAAAGACGGTCACCTGCTGCGCCGCCACTGCTCCTAAGGGAGCCGCCACCGCCAGGGCCAACACGCCGTACGCCGCTACCAGGGTCAAATACATGCGCATCAGCTGCGCTCTTTTAGCGCCAATCGCTTTCATAATGCCCACTTGGCGCACTTGCTGCGTCAAAATAGCAGAAACCGTATTCACCAGCAGCAACGCCCCCAACAGCAGCGACAGCACGCCCAACACCGCCAGCAGAAGCAGCAGCGCGTCGATGGCCCCCTGTAGCTGGTGCTCGCCAGGCTTGTTCACTTGCAGCCAAAATACGGTCGTGTCTCCTTGCTCCAGCTTATTCCAGGCTCTGCGCCCCACCGCTTCGATGGCCTGAACCGCACTTTCCTTATCCTTGCCGGCCAGCACCGACGGCTGCAAAATAAAGTTTACCTGATCCAGCCGTCTTTCTTCATCCAGCTTCTCTAAGGTATCCATAGTAATGTAACCATAGGCGCGGCCAGTAAAGACGCTGGGAATCTGGCTGGCGTCATACACCCGGCCGCTCACCTTCATCAAGCGCGTGCGCCCAGCCGCTGTTTCCACCTTCATATACTGACCGATGCTCAGTCCCAACTCCTTAAAGGAGGAACGCTCCAGCAGCACCTCGCCGTCTCGGGCCGGCCAGGCCCCAGCCTCGCTTTTTACAAGATTGACCTTTTGCTTGTCATAGTCAGGAATGGCAATCAGCCACATCTGGCGCCACTGACCGTCCCCGCCGCGCACGCGCAGATCCACATTGCGCCGTCCTTCGGCCTCCTTGACGCCGCGAAGACTGCGAACGCTCTGCACCAGTTCTTCGTCGAAAGGATCCGAGTATACTGCGGCATTCGCAGGCGCCGCCATCGTCCAGCTTTGGGTCAAATCTCTGGAAAACATCAAATAGGAACTATAGACCATGCCTACCGCAAAAACGCCGACAGCAATAGAAAGCACCACCAGCAGCGTGCGCAGCTTGTTGCCCCAAAGATCGGCCCACACCTTGCGCCAGCGAGGCCGCAGCCAAGCGCCCCTAGCCATCTGCGGCCGCCCCGTCGGCCTCTAAAATCAGCCCTTCCGCTACGGTAACAATGCGGCTGCCTTGACGAGCCAACTCACCGTCGTGAGTAACCATAATAATGGTTTTTCCCGCTTGCGACAGCCTTTTGAACAAAGCAATCACCGCCTCCGCCGTCTTGGTGTCCAAATTTCCTGTAGGCTCATCCGCCACCAACAGCGGCGGATCATTGGCGAGCGAGCGGGCAATAGCCACCCGCTGCTGTTGTCCGCCGGACAAATTAGCCGGCAGCTTGTCCGCCTGATCGGCTACGCCAACGAGATCCAACAGATCCAACGCCCGCTGCGGCCGTTCCTCCCACGCATGGACATTGCAGAAATCCATAGGGAGCATAACATTTTCCAAGGCCGTCAAAGTAGGCAGCAACTGAAAGAACTGAAAGACCACCCCCACCGTCCGCCCCCGCCAAATAGCGCTTTGATTCTCCGAAAGACGGTGCACTGGCGTTCCCGCCACCCAGACTTCCCCTGCCGTAGGCCTGTCAATGCCTGTGATCATATTGATCAGCGTCGATTTGCCGCTCCCTGACTTGCCAATGACCGCCACAAACTCTCCAGCAGCTACAGTCAGATTGACGCCTTTCAGGGCCGAAAACTCGCCGGCGCCAGTAACATAGGTCTTGCAGACCCCCTGCAGCTCTACCGCCCAGGCAGCTTCTTTCGCCGCAATGTCCACCGCTTCTTCCAGCCAAAACCGCCAGCCTTTTCCCATAGCAGCCTCCTATGCCTCTGTTGCCAACCGCCGCTTCACACAAGCCTCTACCGCCTGCCCAATCCGAACCTTTGCCTCTCCCTCCGGCAGAGCCGCCAGCATCAGCGGTAAGAATCCGGCCCGGTCAACATAACGTACGGCTTCCACCGTATTGAGATCATACACCCAAGAAATGCGAAAGGCCTGCTGATCCGCCGCTGTTTTCACCTGCGCCGGCAAGCCCAGCCTCCCGGCAGCCACCATATCGGCAATTTCCTCGGACACGCCGCCTGCTTGGGAAATTCCGTCAGTAGGCGGCATGCGATATTCTTTGTCTGTTGTAAGCATGTCGAAAATATCCAGCTTGTCCGCATCCCGGACCACTTGCGCCGGCAGCCACGCCGCCCCAGCGGCTTCTGGCGGCAACGCCCGCTTGTTGTGCCAGACCACCGCCTGCCGCAGCACTACCGCCGCTTCCGGCGGCAGCCACTGCCAGACGCCTTCTTCATCCAGCGTTTTAGCGCCCAAGTCTGCATGATCCACCGACAATAAGTCCCGAAACGTCCGATACTGCCAATATTGCGGAAAACGTCCCACATCATGGAGCAAGGCCGCAACATCCACCAAAGCCAATTCCTGCGCCGGCAATTCTCTTGGGTGCATCAATTGCCGCGCAATATTCCTTACCCGCGCCGTGTGAGCCACCTTCAGCCGCACATGGTAATCGGTCTCTTCATCTCGTCCCCAAAAACGCCGCACATAGGACTCCCACCAAGAAGCCAGCGTTTTCTGCCACGGGACCGTCATTTCCGTCATTACGCCATCACCGTCAATTCCAGATTGAATTCCTTTTTAAAAGCTTTTTTCAGCTTATTCACGTTTTCTTGTTCAATAACCGCCGCTTCCCGCAGTTCTAGTTCCAAGAGAGCCAACCCGTTTTCCAGGTCAAAACCCGCCTTCACCCGGCGTACCAGCTGCATTTGCGTCGTATCCAACGCTTCCGCCACGGCGAGCAGCAAACTCAGCTTGCGCGCCCGCATCCAGTCTCCCTCGTCCAGAAATTCGCTATACATGCGGTTGCGAACGTATTTCATAGAAAGACCGTTATGCCAGCCAGCCATTACGGCGCACAACATCTGCTCTCTGTGGGTCAGACCGAAAAGCCGGGCGTTCTCCACCAAATAAGCGCTGTGCCGGGGATGATCGTAATAATTGATGGAAATGCCGATATCATGCAGCAAGGCCGACACGCGCAGCAACCTCCGCTCCCGCGCCCCCAGCTCCGCCCGATCTCCCCAGCCCTGCCAAAGTTGATCCGCCAAGCTAGCCACATGCTGCGCGTGCGTTTCATCCAAATTATAGGACAACATCATATTATGCGTACTATGCTCTAAAATATCCCGTACCAATTCCCCCTCGCCATGACGCGACTGGTAATACTGCATAAACAAACCTTCGCGCACGCCGCAGCCGCTTACCAGAAACTGCTGGCTGGAGGTTATGTCAAACAGTGCATTAACAATCGCCAGGCCCGGCACAATAATATCCGCCCGTTCATTACTTAACCCTGGCACTTTGCGGCGCTGGGACAACGTCATCCCCGCCAAACTGCGGTAGAGTTCCTGGAACGCCATTTTCCCGAGGCGATAATTATGCACTTTGGGAAAAGGATAGCCTTTTTTGCGTTGATCCATTTTGGCAATGTTCCGCGCCGTGCCGCCAATGCCAATCAGCGGTACGCCGCTGTCCTTAAGCCAGCTTAAGCCTACCAACTGATCCCACAAATGATTTTGCAGTTCCAGCAGTTTTTTCTCGTTCGGCCGCGCCCCCAGGTACTCCGTCAGCGTCACCGCGCCAAAAGGCATACTGACCGCGGTCTGCGCTTTGCGCCCTTTAATTAGTGTCAACTCGGTACTAGCGCCGCCCAAGTCGAACACAATGCCTTCTTCAATATCCAAGGTGTTTACTACGCCCAAATACCCCAATTTTGCTTCCGCTTCGCCACTGATCACCCGCAGCGGAATGCCTGTCTCTTTTTTAGCTTGCCGCAAAAAATCAGCGCCATTTTTAGCATTGCGCACCGCCGCGGTCGCTACGGCCAAGACCTTATCCACTTTAAACAACTGGTTCATATGGGCAAACACCTGCAGCGTGCCTACCGCCCGCCGCATAGCCGCCTCCTGCAATTGCCCCGTAGCGGCTAAGCCTTCCCCCAGCCGGACCGTCTCTTTTTGATTATATACCAAATTATAGGCGCCTCTTCGGTCAATATCCACCACAATCAGCCGCGCCGAGTTCGATCCCAGGTCAATAATAGCCACCCGTTCCCGCTCTTTCATGCCAAGACTTCCTTTCTCCGTACACTGCCTCTTCTCTATATTCGCGTTTTATAAAAAAATCCTGCAAAAAAAGCGAAAAACATTCCTGCAGTGTCGAGATTTTACACAACCTTAAAGTAACGCGGCAGGGATTTGGGCATCTGCAGGGAGAATGTACTTAAAAACGTAATGCCGCGAGGTGATTTCATGCACAAAAACCATCCCAGTCTCTTTGCAGCCATTCATGTAGGCTCTGAGCAAGTCAGCCTGCAAATTGTAGAATACCGCAATTTAGAAACCATACACGTTCTTGAGAACATACACCGGCAGATTTCTTTGGGCGAAGAAACCTTTCAAACCGGACGCATCGGCACCGACACGGTGGCTGAGCTGTGCGATATTCTTAAAGGATTTCGCCGCAAGCTGACGGAATACGGGGTGCGCGATTACCGCCTCATGGCGACTACTGCCATTCGCGAGGCCGCCAATCAACCCTATATTATCGACCAAATTCAAATTAAAGCCGACCTAGAGGCAGAGGTCATCGACATGCCTCAGGAAATCTTTTTTAAATATGTGGCGATTTTTCGCAAAATGCAAGTTCTCGGCTTAACAGCCGGCAAGGAAGCTTTGCTCTTTGTAGACATTACTTCCGGCGGCTTGGGCATCACCCTCTACCGCAACGGCCGCATTCTCTACCAACAGAATATCCACATCGGCGTGCTGCGCATCAAAGAAAGCTTCAATAAAACCCAGCGAGACTCCCTCTCCTTTCAGCAAGCCTTAGGCGAATACATTTTCAGCGTCATCGAGCCGGTTCGGCCAGCCCTGGCGGGGCACACCATCCGCTATGTAGTCCTCTCCGGGCCGGATACGGAGCTGTTTTTGCAGATGTTGGGCCGCAAAACACGCTGCGCCCTGGACTCGGTCAAGCAGGAAGAGTTTCTGGTGCTGTACAAGCGTTTGCATAAGCTCAACCTCTCCCAAGTCATGCAGGCCTTCGCCCTCACTGAAGCCAAGGCGGACATGGCCTTACCGACCATCATCCTGTACCAGCAGCTGCTTTCTCTCTGCCAAGCCCAGGAACTGGCGGTCGTCAACGATCAATTTCTCGACGGCATGACGGTCTGCCATCTCGCCCAAAAGACGAAGCATCCTTGGCTGGATGAAATCGACAAACAGACCTTCAGCCTCATCCGCTCGTTGGCTAAAAAATACCAGCAGCACGACGGCCACTCCGAAGCGGTTGCAGCAGTCTCCTTGCAACTTTTCGACAAACTTCACCGCGCCCATGGCCTAGGCAAACGGGAACGGCAGCTCCTTGAAGGCGCCGCTCTTTTGCACGACATCGGCAAATTCGTCAGCCTGCGCAGCCATTACTTGTTTTCACACCGCCTTATTTTGTCTTCGGACATTCTCGGTTTTTCGGAAAAAGAAAAACTGATCATGGCCTGCGTAGCGCAATACCATTCCAAAGGCACGCCGCAGCCTTCTGATCCGACTTTGAGCGGCTTGAGCGTGCAAGAACAAATGACAGTAGCCAAATTGGCCGCCATCATTCGTCTGGCTGACGCCATTGATCGCACGCATCGTCAAAAAGCACTCAAAATCGAATTGACCTTTCGCGGCGAAGAGCTGCTCGTCACCGTCACCACCCGCGAAGATTACGCGCTGGAACAATGGACCTTTGCCGACAAAGCTTCCTTTTTTGAGAACGTCTTCGGCATCCGTCCCATCTTAATACGACAGGCAGGTTGATACCATGTTTGATAAACCGGAATACTTTTTTAATCGCGAACTAAGCTGGCTCAAGTTCAACAACCGCGTCCTCAGCGAAGCAGGCGACACGGCAACGCCTCTTTTGGAACGGCTGCGCTTTATCGCCATCACCGCCTCCAACTTAGATGAATTTTTCATGATCCGCGTCGCCGGCCTCAAACATCAATTAGAGTCAGGCATCAATAAAACCGATGCCGCCGGACTCACTGTCGCCCAGCAATTAGAGCGCATTTCCGAAACGGCTCACGAGCTGGTTAAAAACCAGTATAAACAGCTGCGCGCCATCATTCCCGCCTTATGCGACGCTGCGCTCTGCCTGCGCAGCATTGACTCGTTATCGCCTCAACAGCAAGAATGGCTGGACCACACCTTCCACCGCACGATTTACCCGGTTCTCACTCCCCTGGGCGTAGACGCCAGCCACCCCTTCCCCTTCTTGGCCAACCGCAGCCTGAATCTGGCAGTACAGCTAACCCACCCTGACGAAGAAGAACCGGCGATCGCCATTATTCCCGTACCTTCGGTACTGCCCCGTTTGCTGGAAGTCCCTTTCGCGCCGCAAGAAGAACGTCATTTCCTGTTTTTAGAGGATATCATCGCCGCCTACTGCTCCCGCCTGTTTCAGGGCTATACTTTGAGTCAGCCGCTCTTCTTCCGCATCACGCGCAATGCCGACATGTTCATCGACGAGGACGAAGCCGAAGACCTGCTGGAAGAGGTGGAAAGCGCCCTCAAACAACGCAAGCGAGGCCCGGCGGTACGCCTGGAAGTCTCCAAGCACGGGAACAAGGAACTGCAGGCAGCGTTGCAGGAAGAGCTGGATATTGCAGGACAGGATATCTACGAAATTAACGGACCTTTGGATACTAGCTGTTTTTTCCGTTTCGCCGATATTTCCGGCGCCGCTCATTTGCGTCATGCGCCTTACCAGGCCCCCCTGCCGGCGGCCCTGGCCGAAGCAGAAGATATCTTCGCCGCCATCCGCCAGGGCGATATTTTGCTGCACCATCCCTACGAAAGCTTTGAGCCGGTAGTGGATTTCATCCGCCAAGCAGCCCTTGATCCCCAGGTATTGGCCATTAAGCAGACGCTGTACCGGGTCAGCGGCAATTCTCCCATTGTCCGAGCCCTTATGGAGGCCGCTGAGAACGGCAAGCAGGTCACGGTTCTCTTAGAGCTAAAAGCCCGCTTTGACGAAGAAAACAACATCCAATGGGCCAAACGCCTGGAAGAAGCCGGCGCGCATGTCATCTACGGCTTGATGGGCCTGAAAACCCATTCCAAAATCGCCTTGGTCGTACGCCAGGAGGAAGACGGCATTTGCCGCTATGTGCATTTGGGCACCGGCAACTACAACGATTCTACAGCCCGCATCTACACAGACCTGGGGCTTTTTACCGCCAACGACGCCTTTGGCGCCGACGCCTCGGCTTTCTTCAACATGCTTTCCGGCTACTCCGACCCGCCGGTATGGAATAAATTCATCGTAGCGCCGCTGAACATGAGGGAACGCTTTTACGAGCTTGTAGATGAGCAGATCGCCGCCGCCCAAAGCGGCCAGCCCGCGCACATCAGCGCCAAAATGAACTCTCTCATTGATAAAGGCATCATCCTCAAGCTCTACGAGGCCTCTGCCGCGGGCGTTTCCATCGACCTCATTATTCGCGGCATCTGCGGCCTGCGTCCAGGCATTGCAGGCGTCAGCGACAATATTACCGTCCGCAGCATTGTCGGCCGCTTCTTGGAACATCACCGCATCTTTATTTTCGGCGTTGGCGACGACGCTAAAGCCTATCTTTCCAGCGCCGACTGGATGCCCCGCAACCTCAATGAGCGGGTGGAGCTGCTTTTTCCCATCGATGATGCTCGACACGCCGCTCGCATCCGCACTATGTTCAGCTTCTTTCTCAAGGACGGGCGCAAAGCCTACACCTTGCGTTCCGACGGCGTCTATCGCCGCGTAGACAAAAAAATTGACGCTTTTTCCAGCCAAGCGGAATTCTGCCGTCTAGCCCACAAGGCCGCGCAAAAGACCTGGACCCTGGAACAGCGCCTGCAGCCCATGCAGCGGAAAGACACCTAGAAGAAGCAGAAAAGTTACGGGGAAATGAAATGTTAACAGGAGTAGCGGGAGTAGAGTGAGGGTACGAGAAGACAATAATAGGGATTGCTTCGCGTTGCTCGCAAAGACAAAAGTTAGTTTAAACGGTAGGACAGTACTTGGTACAATTTAGCCAGTTTATTCATGTCGTTGCGAGGACCGGAGTGACGCGGCAATCTCCTGACAAAATACATTTTTTCGAACCCTCCATTTACTCACTCTACTCCTGTTCAAAAATTCGTACCCCTTTCTTTTGTTCCATTTTCCTGTCCCCAAGAACCGCGCAAGCGGTTTTTTCATTTTTTCCTTGCACCCAGCGGCGAAACATTGCAAAATAAGAGAGATATCAAAAAAGGAGGGCTGCTCTTGAAATCGATTCTTCTTGTCCGCCACGGGCAGGCCGAACACCATACCCGCGGACTAACCGGAGGTTGGACTGACGTCGATCTCACGCCAGTAGGCTGCCGCCAGATTGAGGCCCTTGCAAAACGCCTGGAGCCGCATTTTACAGGCCATGCTTTCGACCTCGTCGCCAGCGACTTAAAACGCGCCGTACAGACAGCCCAGATCCTCGGGCAGCCTTTCGGCCACTCCCTCACACAGCATCCAGGTCTGCGCGAAATGAACAATGGCATCGCCGCAGGCAAAACCGAGGCGGAAGCCCGCAAGCTGTCCTTGCCTAAAACAACCCCGATTCTCGATTGGCAGCATTACCCGGAAGGCGAGTCACGACGCCAGTTTTACAATCGCGTTGCCGCCGCCATGGAAGAGCTTACCGCCCGCCAGCGCCGCCCTCTGGTCATTGTGGCCCATAGAGGCACCATCATCAACATTCTCTGTTGGTGGCTGGGCTTAGGCGTCTCTGGCGCCGTTCATCACAATTTTTCCTTTGAAGTAGCCCCGGCCAGTTTAACGGTGCTGCGCTGCAACCGCTGGCACGAAAATGCCATCGAACGCCTTAATGACACCGCGCATCTGATCAGCGCCGGTTTTGGCGACAAAATTTTGTTGGATCTTTAAAAGAAGAAAGGTTGGATTACTATGTACCGTGTTGCAATCAGCTTTGGAAATGATTTGGGTTATGTTGAGTTCAATGAAGCCTCGCATGCCCTCTCCGTCGTCTTGCCGAACGAAGAAAAACGCCAAGCTACGGAAGCTTTTTTAGCACAACAGCACACCTTGAAACTTCCCCATGAATCACTGACCGAGTTTGTTGAAGTCACCTTGCTGGCCTCGGAAAGCAAAGAAAATTTCCAGCGAATTTTGGGCTATTTATGGCAAGCTACCGGAGTTCATGTGGACTGGAGCCGCCCGGTAGAGTAACCCACAGCTTATCCACACTTATCCACACACTTATCCACATTTTCAACAAAACGGTGGATAAGTCCCGTCTCAAAATGTTGAAAAGTCGGCTGAGCCCCCTGTTTTACACACTTTCATTGTGGATAAACCTGTGGATTTGTGCATTTCTCTGTGGATGAACATTTTTTCTGTTGACATCCCCTTCTCGTCGTGCTAATATAAATCTCGTCCATTAAACACATGACTCCGTAGCTCAGCTGGATAGAGCGTTTGACTACGAATCAAAAGGCCGCAGGTTCGAATCCTGCCGGGGTCACCATTGAAAATTAATCCTCCGACTTTGTCGGAGGATTTTTTTATGTTTGCGCACTTTTACCGCCGCACAGGCCGCCTCTATTTTTTCTCAGTTTTATCACCAGCAGCCCACGTAGGGCGCCTCTAAAAAACAGTTGTTGTTATTCTAGTGTTTTATATTTTATGTAATCTAACAGCGGCCGCTCCGGACCAACCCGCAAAGGACCGCGCGCTACCCCGAGATTATCACGAAATGAGTTGATTTCATGCATACAGGCTTTGTGTTCGGCCTCTTCTTTGTGGGCCTCCTCTTCAGCGTTCAGCAGCATATCCCGCTTCTTTATCCGCTTTTGCTGGGCCTGGCCGCCTTCACCGCTTTGGCGATGCGCCAGGGACATTCTTTACGGTCCTTAGGAAGTATGATGCTCGCAGGTTCACGCAAATCCTTGATTGTCATCAAAATCTTCGTGCTTATCGGCGTCATCACCGCTGTTTGGCGCTCTGCCGGCACCATCTCCACCATTGTCTACTACGGTATCGCCTGGATGCCTGGTGATTACTTCCTCCCAGGCGCTTTTCTTCTTTGCTCGCTGGTTTCCTTTCTCCTAGGCACTTCCTTCGGCACCGCCGGCACTATCGGCGTCGTGCTTATGGTGCTGGCGCAGAGCGGACATATGGACGTCTCCATGGCGGCCGGAGCCATCATCGCAGGGGCGTACTTTGGCGACCGCTCTTCGCCCATGTCCTCCAGCGCCAACTTAGTCGCCGTCCTCACCGGTACCAACCTTTACGATAACCTGAAAAACATGTTTCGCTCCGCTTGGATTCCTTTTTTCCTCTCCACGCTAGCCTACGTCTGGCTGTCTCAAATCCATCCGCTCCAATTTCAAGCGGACAGCATTTCCCACGAAATCGCTGCGACCTTCAACCTTTCTCCCTTGACGCTGCTGCCGGCTCTGGCTATTTTGATCCTGGGCGCTTACCGCACCGACGTTAAGCTGGCCATGGGGGTCAGCATCCTCCTTGGCGTCTTCCTCAGCCTCTGGGTGCAGCAAGTCTCCGCTATGCAGCTGTTCCACTACGTTATTTGGGGCTACACTTCGGAGCATACAGGTTTTTTTGCCGGCATCATCCAAGGAGGCGGACTTTTCTCCATGCTTAATGTCGCTCTGATCGTGCTTATCTCCTCCGCCTATGCCGGCATCTTCGCCGGTACAAACCTGCTGCAGAATTTCGAAAACGCTTTAATGAAGTTGAGCCAGCGTACCAGTCCGTTTGCCTCCTTGCTGCTCTCCAGCCTGGGAACCGCCGCTTTTAGCTGCAACCAAACATTAGCTATTTTGCTTACCTACCAATTGGCGCACAAAACCTACGCCAGTTGCCGCCTCAGCGCGTCTCGCCTGGCGCTGGATCTAGAAAACTCGGTCGTGCTCCTCTCTGTGGTCATTCCCTGGAACATCGCCGGCGCTGTACCGGCCGCCGCGTTAGGCGCAGACGCCTCCTTCATTCCCTATGCTTTTTACCTCTTCCTGGTTCCCTTGTGGTGGCTGTTAAAAACAAGAAATAAAGATTGAACAGGAGAATCGGAGAACCAGAGGGTTCGAAGGAGGGCACGATATTTTTGAACAAGAGTAGAGTGAGTAGAGTGAGGGTTCGAAAAGTAGACGTCGGTTGCCATGCCTTCCATGCTTTTCAGAGGAGACCGGCGATTATGCCATCCTTGGCATCGCCGGCATTAGGTACATCACGTACCGTCAAGCACATCACGTACTGTCGCCGGTTCTCTTGTTCAATTCCCGCGGGGAGATTGCCGCGTCGCTGCACTCCTCGCAACGACATAATGAGCTAGCTAGACGGCGTCATTGCGAACGCAGTGAAGCAATCTCTTCGTGTGTTTTTAGAATAAAACCGTACCCCGTAACCCTCATTCGTACCCTCTCGCGACTCCCGCGACTCTTGTTCAATCTCCGTGCTCTCACAAGACCGCTTAGCGGTCTTTTTTATATGAGAAGCCTGATCATTCCACTTCCTGAGTCTGCTTTTCCTCACCCAGCATTTTTTCCAAGAACACGTCCAGCAGCACCGGGTCAAACTGTAAGCCTCTGCCGCGGCGCAATTCCAGCTCCACTTGTTCGGCTTCCCGCGTTGCGCGGTAAACGCTATAGTTCGTCATGGCGTCATACGCGTCAACAATGGCCACAATCCGGCTTTCCAGCGGAATCTCCTCGCCCTTGAGCCCCCGGGGATAGCCTTTGCCATTCCACCATTCATGATGCGTACGGATCAGCTCGGCAATGCTCTCCAGCTCGGGAATCACCAGGGCAATTCGATAACCGATTTCCGCATGTCGCTGTATTTCCTGTCGCTCCGCTTCAGTCAGTGGCTCTTCTTTGGTCAGCAACGGCTCCGGCAATCCGATACGGCCAATCTCACGAAACTGCGCCAACAAGATTACTTTTTCAATTTGTTCTTCTGGAAGGTCCATCTCCCGAGCCAACTTTTCCGCCAACCTCTTCAGACGCTGCGAATGCCCGTTAGTTACAGACTCGTGAAGCTCAATCATTTTTAGCAATGCTTGAATGACTACGCCCCTCGTGCTTTGCTTGCGGAAATTTTTCTGGCGGTACATCGCATCGTCCGCTTCACGCAGCAAATTATGCAGCTCATCGCCACCAGGCACGCAGCATTCTTGATAGCGGCAGCCAAAGGAAATTTGCAGCGGCATCTGACTGCCATCCTGTTTTTGCGCTTCCGTCTGCAGCTGCTGGTACCAATTCCACAGGTCTTCCTCTCGGATGTCGATTAACAACGAAACAAATTCATCACCGCCAGTCCGTACCGTAATGGCCGTCTCCGGCAAAATCTTTCGGAACAAGTCGGCCGTACGCCGCAAGAGCGCATCACCGGCTTCATGACCCAGGGTATCATTGACAATCTTCAAGCCGTCCAAATCGCCGCAAATTACACCAAATCCTTTTGCACCGCTTTGGGTATACTCATTTAGCACAATTTCTAAAAACGTACGGTTATAGAGCCCTGTCAGCGCGTCATGCCAGCAATGGTACTGCATCTGTTCCTCTGCTTTTTGACGCTCTTTTAATTCTCCCTGCAACGCTTGGTTCAGTTTGTCGATCTGATAGCGATCCTCTCGTAACCGTTCCAACATCTTTTCTATTTTTTCCGCAATCTGAGCCAGCTCATCATTGCCGCCGCTAGGAAGTTTAAGCTGTTTTTCACTTCCAACATTGCGAATATCCGCCAAAAAATCCCCCAGCCGCCTGAGCCGTCTGGTCAAGAGCACATCCAAGCCATACACAGAAACAAACAAAGACATGATTAACACCGCAAGGCTCAACAAAAAGAAGTACTGATATTGATGATGCATCTCTTGGTATAAATGCCGCTCTATATCCAAACGCAGCACCATTCCATACTGACCGAAAATATCCTCCAGCGGCCAATACGCCCGAATTAGCCGTTCGTCTTTCTCCTCAAACCAAGCGCCCGTCATCTGCCCATAATGCTCCTGCAGCGTCTTATCTTGCTCCAAAACCAGCGACGCTTGCAGCATCTGTGAAAATTCCTTCAGCAAATCCGCATCCACCGCTTGAAACATCACCAAATAACCAGCACTAGGCCCTCGTTTATCGCTGTGCAAAATTTGCTGCGCCGCAACTAACACCGGTCTCCCATTTAAGATGGCTAAACCTTTAACGCTCTCTCCTCGACGCAATTGTTCCTGTATATCCGGAGAGGCCGCTAACCGCGTCTCCCAGTCTTCTTCAAAGCGCAGCCTCTCTTTTTCTTCCCAATCTCCCAGCAGCGAGCGGCTGTAGCGAATCTTATACGCCGGGTCTAAAAGCAGCATCCACTCTACGCGCAGATTGCTCATAGCGTCCTCGCTCAGGTTGTCCCGCTCAAATTTCCGTTCCGACGGCTGCCGGGCGAACTCATACAACTCGTCCCACGGCGCCCAGTCCGCCACAGTTAGGGCCAGACGCTTTTCTTCCGCCGCCCATAAATGCTGAATCCATTTCTCCTTATCCGCCGTCTGCCGCTCCTCCCAGCGTTCATATTCCGGCGCCCATACCCAATAAGCCGCCATATACATGGCAGCAACAATTAACGCCCCCATAGCCAATTGAGAAAAGGCAATTTTTGTGCCAATGCGCATACTCTCACCTACCTGCCTCAGCATCTTTTCGCCACTCGGCTAAGATCCCGTACCAGCCGGCGTTCTTCACGGTTTGCCGCTATCTTAAGCGCTTAGTAGGATTAAACGTTTTATGAAAATTAGAAAATTATGTTCTTCTTATGAGAATACGATTTTTTTTGGAATTTTCCTTCTGTTTTGCTTGTATTCACTGGAAATAAAAGTTATAAATCAAGAAAAAGAAAAACACAGAGCAACCGGACCGCAAAGAGAAACAACGCTGGCTTTAAACCCCTGCTTCCCTTAGGTCCCTCAGTTACTCTGTGTCAATTTTGCATTCTATTTTCAGCTCTTGCCGAACTGCTTCAGCAGTAGTTCTTTAGTATTCCAAATGGTCACCCACTTTGACCCGCTTCCGGAACACCCAATACGTCCAAGCCTGATAAACCAGCACGATAGGCACCAAGGTCAGCGCCACAACGGTCATGATTTTCAGCGTATACGGCGTCGAGGCCGCCTTGGTAATGGTAATGCTCCACTCCGGGTTCAAGCTGGATACCATCAAGCGCGGGAAGAGCCCTCCAAAAAAGCCAGCTGTCGTAAAAACGATAGCCAAAGAGCTCATTACGAAGGCCCAGCCAAAGCGGCTGCGCAGCGTCAGAACATAGGAAGTCACAAAGGTAAGCACCGCCAAAATCAGCCCGCCCGCTCCAATGGAGCTGCGGAACAAATCGGTGTTGGCGTAGGTCATGCCGACGCAAGCCAAATATACCACCGCCGCCAACAAGCCACTCTTCAGCGCTGCGCCGCGGGCGCGCGCAATCATCTCGCCATCGGTTTTCAGCGTCAAAAACAGCGCGCCATGGTAAAGGAAAACCAGCAGGAACGCCGCGCCGCCTACCAGCGTATAGGGGCTGAGAAGATCAAAGAAAGTGCCTACATACTGCATTTTCGCATTTAACGGCACGCCTTGGATCAAATTGGTCACCGCTACGCCCCAGAGCAACGCTGGAATGGCGCTGCCGCAGAAAATAGCCCAATCCCAAGTCGCACGCCAAGCAGGCCTCTCGTCCTTACTGCGAAATTCAAACGCCACGCCTCTGGCGATGAGCGCCATGAGCATCAGAAAGAGAGCCATATAAAAGCCGCTGAACAGGGTAGCGTACATATGGGGAAACGCCGCAAACATCGCGCCGCCGGCGGTAATCATCCACACCTCATTGCCATCCCAAACAGGACCAATGGTGTTGATAATCACGCGGCGTTCTGCGTCATTTTTACCCAAGAAGGGCAACAGCATGCCCACGCCGTAATCAAATCCTTCCAGAAAGAAGAAGCCTGTGAAAAGCACCGCCACCAGAATGAACCAAAGAGTTGTCAGTTCCATACCGTCGCCTCCTCTGTCCGCCCTTCTTCATCGGGGCCTTTTTTGATGAATTTAAAGACCAGATAGACTGCCGCAGCCGCTAAGAGGCCGTAAATCACCGTAAAGCCAAACAAGGACAACCAGATTTCCGTAGAGGTCACATTCGTAGACACGCCGTCAGCCACTTTCTGCAAACCGATAACAAGCCACGGCTGCCGGCCCGCTTCCGCTACAAACCAGCCGCAGGAATTCGCTACATACGGCAACAGCATGCCTAGCATCGCTAGTTTCAAATACAGCCGCGACGATTCCAGCGCCTCTTTACGATACAGCCATAAGCCCAGCGCGCCCAGCGCCATCATAGCTACGCCGGCGCCGGCCATAAAACGAAAGGCAAAGAAGAGCGGCGTAACCTGAGGAATGTAGTTGCCAGGTCCATATTTTTGCTCGGCTTCGCGCTGTAAATCTTTAATGCCTTTGACTTCCCCTTGGAACGAGTCGTACGCCAGCAGCGTCAACATGCCGGGCACGCCGATTTCCATGGTATTGCGTTGATTTTTCTCATCTGGAATCACCGCAATCGCGAACGGCGCCGGATCCGCGGACTCCCAAAGAGCTTCCACCGCCGCCAGCTTCATGGGCTGTACTTGCCCCATATACTGCGTCTGCACATGCCCGGTGCCCATAACCGCCAGAGAGCCTGCTAAAAGCACCGCCGTCCCCACCTTGAAAGAGGGCCGGAAAATTTCCAGGTGCCGGTTGCGCAGCAAATACCAGGCGCTCACCGCTACCAAGAATGCGCCGCCCGTAGTCAAACCGGACAGCACCGTATGGGGAAACTGTTTCCATACATAGGGATTCATCAACAACGCCCCGAAATCGACCATTTCCGCCCGGCCATTCTGCAGGGCATAGCCGACAGGATGCTGCATAAACGAGTTAGCAACCAGAATCCAGAAGGCTGACAGATTGCTCGCAAAAGCCACTAAGGTAATACAAATCGCATGCACCTTCGGCGATAGACGGTCCCAGCCAAAAATCCACAAGCCTAAAAACGTGGATTCCACAAAGAAGGCGGATAACGCCTCCATCGCCAAGGGCGCGCCAAAAATATCACCCATAAAACGCGAGTATTCCGCCCAGTTCATCCCAAAGTGGAACTCCTGCACAATACCCGTCACCACGCCAACGGAAAAATTGACCAAAAATAGCTTGCCCCAAAACTTCGTCATCCGCTTGTACTCGCTGCGTCCTGTGCGCACCCACTGCCATTCCATCCAGGCCAGCAGCACCGACAAGCCCAAGGTTAGCGGTACAAATAAAAAATGATACGTAGAAGTAATGCCAAACTGCCATCTTGCTAATAAAACCTCAATCATGACTCATCCTCCTGCCTTTCTTTTTGTTGAAATTCCTGCCGTCTCACCGCCAAAGCAGCAAACTCAATTTCATGCAGGGAGTCCAGCAGCGTCGCCTGCACTCCCTGCAGCGCTTCATGCACGGGGCAGACGCGACTACAGCGAATCTTGCAGCCTTCTTCATCCCCCAGACAACGCGAAAGCTCTACTGGCCCCTCCACAGCTTCAATCACCTGCAACAACGAAACGTCTTCCGGTTTTCGGTTCAAGACAAACCCTCCTTCAACGCCCCGATGAGAACGAATAATCCCAGCGCGATTCAAGAAGCGCATGACTTTGCGCAGAAACTGCACCGGCACTTGTTCCTGCTTGGCGATTTCCTGGCCGCTGACAATGGTTCCCGGCGGTTTCGCCGCCAAATGAAGCACAATGCGAAAGGCATAGTCCGTCGCCTGCGTAAAATGCATGCTTTTTCCTCCTTTGCAGTGTATGTATTCTTTATTCAATACCGTACCGGTACGGTACTATTTACTTGTATAGTATTCTCATTTTTTCTATTTGTCAATCATCATTATTAAACAGCAGGGCCTGTTTTCTATTAGTCAGTCGCCAGCTTGAAAAAAGCTCCTTATATTAGATTTGTATTCTTTATAAAATTTTAATTTCTTGCAAGATTTATAGAATAAACATCGAATTATACTAACATCACTCTAAAAAAAAGAGGTGTTGACTATGCAGGAAGATTTTCGCCTTCTTTTGCTTGCCGATACTACCCTGGATCGCAAACAGTTAGAACGTCTCCTGTCCAAATATGCGCCTCATATTTGTCTTTATGAACAGTCCTTCTTCGAAAAAAACTCGGATGTTTCTTTCCATGGCGCTCTTGTCGATTATACTTTCAGCACTGCCAGCGGCCTGCCCTTGTGGCAGCATTTTCAAGAACGCCATCCGTACATCCCTTTGATTTTGCTTACGGACGAGACCCTCTGGCCGCAGCAAGCCATCGACGCCGGCATTATCGATTTTGTTCCTAAAAGCGCCGTCTGCAACCCCCATGTACTGCTGCCGCTGCTTCTGAGGCTTCAACAGCAGCAACACCATACACAACACCTGCTGGCGCAAATGCGCCACAGCGAAGCGCAACGGCATTTGCTGATGGAACAGACCATCGGCGGCATTCTCCTCAGCGATCCTCAAGGCTATTACGTAGAAGCCAATTCTCGCATGTGCGCCATGCTGGGCTATGAAAAAGAGCAGCTCCTCGGTCTGCGGCTGGAAGATTTGACGCCGCCGGAATTGACAGCTCGCCTAGGCGAGCTGCGCAGTCCTCTGCCGGCAGGTACGTCCTTGCTCATTGATTGGACGCTTCTGCGCAAAGACGGCACCCACATTCCGGTGGAAATGAAAATTTCCCGCAGCGGCAACCGCTATCTCAGCATCATCCGCGACATCACCCGCCGCCAACGCAAAGATGCCGTATCGGCCTTGCTGCACCGAGTCAATCAAGCCATCTTAAAGGATCAGCCGGTTAAACGCATTTTAAGTATGGTCTGCGAAGAGCTTTTATCGATTTATTCCCTAACGCTCAGCTTTGTCGGCGCCAAGAACGCAGACGGCAACGTCGAACTATGCCAAGCCGCCTGTACTAACCCCGAAGAAATCCCTAAGCTCAACATTCGCTGGGACGACACGCCTTACGGCCATGGCCCCAGCGGCGAAGCGCTACGCACCGGCAAGACGCAGATGATCAGCTGCGACGACCCGCGTTTTTCTCCTTGGGCGGAGCAAGTAAAACGCTACGGCCTGGAAGGAGCCATTTCCGTTCCTATGTCTTTAGGCAATAACACGGATGGCGTTCTTTGCATTTACGGAAAAAAAGGTTATATCTGGAACGAAGAACTAAAAACGGAATTGGAACGAGTCGCCCAAAAAATCACGAATGTCCTGCAGTTTACCCACCACCGCCAGGAAGCGAATCTTTTGCGCTCCGCCTTGCGCGCTACCGCCAACAGCGTCGTCATCACCGATGCCGACGGAAAAATTTGCTGGCTCAACTCGGCGTTCAGCGCGCTTACTGGATATTCGGAAGCGGAAGCACTAGGAAAAAACCCGCGATTTTTACGCTCTATATTGCAAGACGACTCTTTTTACCAGCATCTTTGGAGCACCATCACTTCCGGTCAGCCCTGGCACGGCGAGCTTGTCAACCGCCGCAAAGACGGCAGCTTATATCACGAAGAAATGACGATTACTCCTATTGGGGACGCCGATGCCGCCATCACTCATTTCGTGGCGGTCAAGCAAGACATTACCGCCCGTAAAGAGGCGGAGCTGGCGCTGGAAACATACCGTATGTTTTTCCATAACGCCCGAGATAAAATGTTTCTTTTGGATACGGACGGCATCATTATCGCCGCCAATCAGGCCGTTGCGCTTACCTATGGCTATACGGCCGAAGAATTGCAGGGTCTCAGCATCCGCGAGCTGCGCGCGCCGGAAACTCTTGGCGACTGGCCGGAGCAATTAGAGACCGCCCGAACTGCGGATATTCTTTTTGAGACCTTGCACCAGCATAAAGACGGCACTGCGTTTCCCGTGGAAGTTCGTTCTTGCCAAGCAGTTCTGGATGGCAAGAAGTACCTTTTAAGCATTGTTCGCGATATTAGCGTTCGCAGAAAAGCGGAACAAGAAGCCTGCGAAGCCCAGCAGCGCGCGGCGCAAGCGGAACGCATGGCCCTCATCGGCACTATGGCCGCCGCCATTACCCATGAAATCAATCAGCCTCTCAACGCCCTGCAGTTAACCGCCGATGGACCTCTTTACCTCCATCACCACAACAAGCCCATCGACACGCAGCGGCTCTGGGACGCCCTAGAGAAGATCTCCAAGCAAAGCCGCCGCATCAGCAGCATTATCCAAAGTATGCGCTCTTTTGTGCGCAGCGGCTCTGAAAAAATCACTGGCTCCTGCGACTTGAACGAAGCTGTGCGCGCGGCCGCCGAAAATTTGCGTTCACGACTTCTAGAAGAAGGCATTCAATTGCAACTGGAATTAGACAAGGAAGCCAGCTATGTTCCCGGCGATTCCATGCGCCTGGAAGAAGCCATCACCAACCTGCTGCTCAACGCCGAGCAAGCTTTAGGAGATGCCGACGCAGCAGCAACCAAGCACATCTCTCTGCAAACGCACCACAAAGGAGATTATGTCATTTTGGAAGTTCGCGACAATGGCCCGGGCTTCAAAAGCGATATTCTCCCCCGCGCCTTTGAGCCTTTCGTCTCCACCAAGGCCGTCGGCCAAGGCATGGGTCTTGGCCTGGCGATTGTCCGTTCTCTCATGCAGGCCTACGGCGGCGACATTACAGCGGAGAATATTCCTGCCGGCGGCGCCTGCATCCGCGTCGTCCTGCCCCAGCAAAACAATTAAATACGGAAGCTTAAACAGGAGTAAAGGGAGTACTCGGAGGGTACGAAAGAATGTAATAATTCATCGTTCCCTCCCTCTACTCACTCTACTCCTGTTAATTTTTTCGTTTCCCTTACCGCAGCCATTTCAAGAGCGTGTCCGGAATATCCCCTAACGAAACCAGGCACTCGGCGCCGCCATTTTCATAGGCAGCCCTCGGCATGCCAAAGACCACCGACGAAGCCTCGTTCTGCGCCAGCGTCCGTCCCCCGGCTCGCCGCATCTCCGCCATGCCATCCGCTCCATCGGAGCCCATGCCGGTTAAGATAACGCCAAGGGCATTGCGTCCCACCTGCTGCGACACCGACTTAAAGAGCACATCCACGGACGGACAGTGACCGCTGACATTGGGCCCCTCATAACACTCCACCAGGTACATGCCGCCGCTGCGGCGCACGCGCATGTGCTTGCCGCCTGGAGCCAAGAGCACCCGCCCAGGCATAACGCGCTCCCCGCCCTGAGCCTCCATAACCTCCATCAGCGCTACATCATTAAGACTAGACGCAAAGCTTTTGGTAAAACCAGCCGGCATGTGCTGCACAATGACCACGCCCGGCATCGTCGGCGGCAGCATCTTCACAATACGCCGGATGGCTTCCGTACCGCCTGTAGAAGCGCCGATGGCGATGACCTTGTCTGTCGAGTTAGCCAGCGCCCGCTCTTCTTGTCCGGAAACAGGCCGCTGCGCAGGAAGTTGTTTTTTTTGCTGCGCCAGCCGTTTCCAGGCGTCCAGATTGGCCGCCGCCGCCATTTTTACCTTGGCCCGCAGTTCTTGCATCATGGCGCTCAGTCCTCTAGCGATATCGGCTTTCGGCTTATTCACGAAATCAATCGCCCCCGCCTCCAAGGCCTCCATGGTAATTTGCCCGCCCCGTTCCGTCAGGGCGCTGACCATGATCACCGGCAGCGGATACTGCGCCATAAGACGCCGCAAAAAAGCCACGCCGTCCATACGGGGCATCTCCACATCCAGCGTCAGCACGTCAGGATGCAGCTGTAGAATTTTGTCGCGAGCCATATAGGGGTCTGTTGCCGTGCCTACCACCTCAATCCCCGGGTCCTGCGACAGGCCGCGGCTGAGAATATCCCGCACCAATGCCGAATCATCCACCACCAGCACCCGGATTTTTCCCATACTATGCTTCCCTCCTTCGTCCGGTCCATTTCTGGTAGATCGCTGGCTGCACCGGCTGAAACAGCTCCCGTTTATCCAGCGATTCCGAATGTCCGATAAACAAATGCCCTTCTTCCTGCAAATAATGATGGAACTTTTCCAGTAAGCCACGAATCACTTCCTGAGAAAAATAAATCATCACGTTACGGCAGAAAATGAGGTCAAAACGCCCTTTAAAGGGATAGGGAGAATGCATCAGATTCAGCTTGCGAAATACCGTTAAGCGCCGCAGCTCCTCATTGACCTGCCAGTTTTCCCCGTCGACCTTGGAAAAATAGCGAACCCGCTGCAATTTGGACAATTTCTGCACTTGCGTGTCCGTATATACCCCCTGTTCCGCCTGGCTCAGAACGCTCTGGGAAATGTCGCTGCCCAGGATTTTTACATCCCACCGCGAGACGTCCTCTCCCAGAAATTCAGCAATCACCATGGCCAAGGTATATACCTCTTCGCCGGAGGAACAGCCTGCCGACCAAATGCGCAGCTTGCGGTCCTTGCGAGTTTGCAGGGCCGGCAAGATTTTTTTTTGCAAAAACTCAAAATGGTCGTCCTCGCGAAAAAAATACGTATAGTTTGTCGACATCACGTCAGCCAGTTCCAATAGCGCCCGACCGCTGGAGTCCCGCCGAAGATATTCTACATAGTCTGCAAAGGAAGCCATCTCATGACGACGCAATACTTTCTGCAGCCGGTCGCAAATCAGGCTCTGCTTAGGCGTATCATAATGAATGCCAAAACGTTCATACAGCAAGCTGCATATATCCAAAAATTCTCTGCGCCGCAACGGAATATGCGACCATTCATGCATGGCCTACCACTCCTTTTTGTACGGGAGCCGCTTAAACGCCTTAGAAAAGCAGCTCCCGCATCTGTTCAACCGTCAAAATTGATCAAAGCCGCGTTCATCTAGAGAAATAACCTCTTCCGGCGCCGGCCTTCCGGCGCCTTTACTTTTGCGCCCGGATTCTTCCGGCGCGCTTCTGGCCGCAACCTGTTTGGGCGCAAAGACCAGCCCTTCTTGGAGCCCTCCCCCGCCGACATTCATTAAACGCTGTAAGCGGAAGCGTTCTACCATCCGCTTGAGTTGGACCGCCTGGGCCGACAATTCTTCGCTGGCCGCCGCCAATTCTTCAGAATTGGCCGTATTCTGCTGTACCACCTGGCCCACTTGCGAAGCGCCTTCGTTAATTTGTTTGATGCCTTGGGCTTGTTCACGCGAAGCGGCGGCAATTTCGCTCATCAAATCCGCCACTTTCGTAATACCATCAACGATTTCGGTCAACGATTCCGACGTTGTATGCGCAATACTTGTGCCCACTTCGGTCTTCTTCACCGAGTCCTCAATGAGCGCCGTAGTTTCCTTGGCCGCTTCGGCGCTGCGCTGCGCCAAATTGCGTACTTCCTCTGCCACTACGGCAAAGCCCTTGCCGTGCTTGCCCGCCCGCGCGGCTTCCACCGCCGCGTTGAGCGCCAGCAGATTGGTCTGGAAGGCAATTTCATCAATGACTTTGATGATTTTAGAGATGTTCGTGCCGGAGGCGTTGATATCATTCATCGCGCCTACCATTTGCTGCATCATGCTGCTGCCTTTTTCCGCATGATCCCGCACGGTAACCGCCATCTGATTGCCCTGCATGGCGTTTTCGGCATTAAGACCGGTCTGCGCCGACATTTCATGGATTGAAGCCGAAATTTCTTCCATGGTGCTGGCCGTTTCCGTGGCGCCTTGGGACAAGGACTGACTGGCATCAGAAATCTGCCGCGATCCTGCCGCTACCTGGTCAGTCGAGGACGCCACCTGACGCAGTACGTCGTTCATGGAAGCCAGAGTGCTGTTCAGCGCTTTCTTCATAACCGCGTACTCGCCCTTATAGTCGCCTTCCATCTGCACATCCAAGTTCCCCTGCGACATTTCTTTCAGGCAGCTTACGGCTTCGTTGATTGGCGTCACTACTGCGTCCAGCGTCTTGTTCACGCCTTCTACGATGCGCCGGTACTCGCCGCCATGTTTCGCCGCGTCCGCGCGTTTTTCCAGATTTCCTTCGATGGCTTCCGCCGCCAAACCGTCGATATCGCCCACAACGTGACGGATATTTTCCCGCATCATAATCAGCCATTCATGAATCTGATCGTCCTCCGACGCCTTGCGCATATCCGCCGTCATATCGCCATTGGCAATTTTCGTCACATAGGCAATAAGCTCTTTCATCCAGTCATGCATGCCGTTAACAGCGTTTTTCATGCGCTGATGATCGCCGGAGCACTCAATATTCACGCGTTCGCGCAAATCGCCGCCACTAAGCTTCTGGAGAATTCGGTTGCTTTCGCCCAACGGGTGCAAAATGGCGTCCAAGGTGGCGTTAAACGCTTCGACCAACGTACGATACTCGCCCTGATGCCGGGAAGCGTCAGCGCGCTGCTTGAGCTGCCCTTCCACCGCCGCCGAAGCCATTTGATTTACTTCACCCAATACTTGCTGCAGATTTTTCACGCACAACTGCAAACTCTGATTAAGCACATCCTTGTCGGAACGCACCCGGATATCGGCGCTCAAATCGCCTTGACTGACGCTTTGCAAATGCTGCGCCGTCACTTGAATATTGTCCGCCATCACTTGGAAAGACGAAGTCAGTTGACCTACTTCGTCTTTGGCAGCGCCGCCTTTAAGCTGCAGTTGCACATCGCCCTGGGCCATCCGGTTGGCGGCCTCTACAAGCTCTTTCAACGGATTGCTAATGCCTCGCGCCATGAACACTCCCAAACCCATGGCAACCGCCACAGCCACTACGATCAAAATAATCATATTTTGCGTTGCGCTCTGTGCTGTAGCCGCATTACTCTCATATCGACTTCCAGCTTGCTTGACTTGCAAAGCAGACATTTTATCAAAAGACTCCCTCAGTTTGTCCGCGTTACGTCTTGTTTCA
This sequence comes from uncultured Anaeromusa sp., assembly GCF_963668665.1. Lineage (NCBI taxonomy): Bacteria > Bacillati > Bacillota > Negativicutes > Selenomonadales > Sporomusaceae > Anaeromusa > uncultured Anaeromusa sp. The sequence goes on from NZ_OY764902.1 coordinate 1,100,690, forward strand.
TCTGCATACATAGCGCTTAACGCTCTCTCTTTATCTCCAGAAATCCAGAGAGCTGCTATCGTTTCTATATCTCGATAAAATAAGGCGTAGCTTTTCTTCACATTTTCCAATTCGGTTTTTGCTTCATCACTACGAATTTCTTTTTCAAAAGTTGAAATACTCTGCTTGACCGCTTGGTCTTTATCTCGAATTCCCTGTAAATACTTATCTTTATTTCCATCATTACGATCAATCATCATATTCCGCAAGTTGACACGAATTTCATAAAATGAAACGGCTATTGCATTGAGCGTATCTAATGGTTTTGTATTGTTCTCGTACAAAATCTTATCCGCTTCACTTAATGTTTTCATATTGCTTACGCCGACATAACCAACCGCTCCGGCTAAAAAAGCTACCATGCAAAACCCCAGCAGCAAACGCCCCATGATTTTCATGTTTTTAAACCAACTCATCCTTGTCGCCTCCTTTTAGCTCATTCAAACAAAAGTTTTTCCACATTCAACAAGATCTTCACCTTGTCGCCAACCTTGCCCAAACCGCTGATATAGCGGTTGATGTGATTCTTGCGCAAATCCGGAGCTTCTTCGACACAGGCTGCATCTATATTGAGCACTTCGGACACCCGGTCGACAATGAGACCGATCATCTGCTCCCCCACGGTAATGACGATGATGCAAGTCCGTTCGTCATACTCTTGCGACTCCAGGCCGAAACGGATGCGCACATCCATTACAGGAATCACCTTGCCGCGCAAATTGATAACTCCTTTGACATATTCCGGTAAATCCGGCATGTCGGTAATGTACTGCATGCCCACAATCTCCCGGACATGGCGAATTTCCACGCCGAACTCCTCTTTTTCCATCATGAACGTGAGGTACTTGTTCTCCAGCGTATCCTCTTCGTCTTCCTCTTCCAGCAAATCATCGTCTACATCATTTCTTTGCCGGTCTTCACTCATATCTTACGCCTCCTTTCCGCTTCACACGCGGCTTACAAGCCTACGCTCATCGCCGCTTCATCCACCGCCACAAGCAGGCTGCCGATGTCCAGGATAATGCTGGCGCCGCCGTCGCCCAGAACGGCCAGACCCGCCGCACCGCGCACAGATCCCAGATATTCCGGCATGCCTTTGATGACAATCTGCTGCTGCCCTAAAAGCTCGTCCACCAATAAGCAGCACCGCTTGCCCTCGCTTTCCACAATGACTACAATGCCCTTATCCAGCTGCTTTACATCGGTCTTCACCCGATAAAATTCGTGCAGCCGCACGACGGGCAGCAGTTCTCCTCGAACATTGACGATTTCCCCGCCGTCAGGAGTCACGGTGATCTGCGACGGTTTAGGTCGGAAGGATTCACGAATGGAAACAATGGGCACCGTATAGCGGGAACGTCCCACTTTGACGATCATGCCTTCAATGATGGCCAGCGTCAGCGGGATGCGCAGCAAGAAAATGGTCCCCTGCCCCCAAACGCTCTTGATATCCACGCGGCCGCGAATGCGTTCGATATTCCGTTTCACCACGTCCATGCCCACGCCGCGCCCGGAAATGGCCGTCACTTTCTCCGCCGTAGAAAAACCAGGCTCAAAAATAAACTTCCAGATTTCCTCGTCTTTTAATTCGTCGCCGCTGCCGCTATAGATGCCGTTCTGCCGCGCTTTGTTCAGGATTTTTTCCCGATTCAGACCGCGCCCGTCATCCCGCACGATAATCCAAACCTCACCTGCGGCATGCTTGGCTTCTAAGAGCACATGGCCTGTTTCCGCCTTGCCCGCCGCCAAGCGCTCTTCCGGATTTTCAATGCCGTGATCCAGGGCATTGCGGATAATATGCATCAACGGATCGCCGATTTGCTCCATAACGGTCTTGTCCACTTCGGTCTCGTCGCCCACGATGGTCAGATCCACTTTCTTGCCGGACTTAACGGAAACATCCCGCACCAAGCGAGACATCTTCTGGAAAGTGGCTGTTAAGGGAATCATCCGCATCGACATGGCCACGTCTTGAATATCCCGGATAATTTTACCCATATGGGAAGCCTGTTTAAGAATGCTGCCGGAACGCAGCATCCGGAAGGAAGGGTTGTTAAAAACCATGGCCTCGGCAATAACCAGCTCGCCCACATAGTCCAGGAGGTGATTCAATTTTTCCACATCCACCCGAATGGCCTGCATCAGCTGGCTGCTTGTTGGATGCTCGCCGCCATTTTTGGGCCCTTCCGCTGCAGCGAGAACCGGTTTGCTTTCCGCTTTGACGCTGCCTTCGCCGCTTGTTTCCGCCGTCTCCTTACCTTGCAAGCCTTGGAGCATCTTTATCAGCGCTCCTTTGGCAGGCAAGTACTCTTTTTCACCGGAAGCCAGCTTCTCGACGCCTTCGCGCAAGGAATCCACTGTTTTCAACAGAAGAGAGCACTCCGCCGTCTGCGCCGTACGCCCCTGACGCAGCGCTTCCAGCACCGATTCCAGTTCATGCCCCACCTCTTCGAGCGGCGCCAAGCCCATAAATCCGGCATTTCCTTTAAAAGTATGCATCACTCGAAATGCTTCGTCCAAGAAGGACCGCTTGGCGGGCTGCTTCTCCCATTCAAGCAAAGCGGCCGCCGCTTCGCGCAAATGCTCCAGCGCTTCCGTAGCAAAACGTTCCTGCATTCCCTCTGTCAAGCTTTCTTCATCGGCAATTGCTGCTTCTTCAGCCGCTTCTTGCGCTTCTTGCGGACGCTGCATCCACAAGGCGGTACACTTCACTTCCGCCATGCCGTCGGCATGCTCCACAAGCCCCTGCAGCTCTGTCTGCTCCAAATTGGTCCGATAGACAATCGCCATATCCTCGCTATCTACCTGCTCACAGTGATGCTCCAGCAGATACGGGTCGGGATGGCAATACAGGCTCGCTCCATGTTCTTGCAGCTTGCTTAACAGCATAAACTGCCGCACCTGAGGCATGCATTCCGACGGGTCCGCCTTGGCCCAAACCAAAAACACATGACCGTCGGCATAGGCTTCTGTAACCGCCGGCGGAGCAATGCTTTCGACTTCGACAAAGCAATTAGGCCCATCGGCCATACTCTTATTCCGCTTGAAATCCAGCGCTTCTTGATTATGCTCCTTGGCCATTTTCACCAAAGCCAGCAGATCAAATTGATGCTGCGCCAGTTCATCCATATTGTCATGAGCTACATAGGCCGCGATTTCTTGTTCCATCAAGTCAATGGCTTCTAGAATCAGACTGATGGCATGGCCATCGACGATATGCTCTCCTTTGCGGATCATATCCAGCAAGTCTTCCATCTTATGCGCCAGTTCCGCCAACAGCTCCAGCCCAATCGTCTGGGAGCCTCCCTTGATGGTATGGAAAGCGCGGAACACTTCCGGCACCGCCTCTACGGCGCATCCTTCTTTTTCGTTGCTGATTAGAGAGTCCGCGGCATTAGCCAACAGCTCACACGCCTCGGAAAAGAAAATCCCGTCCAATTCGCCAAATTCCCGATCTACTACCGGCGCTCTCGGCCGTACCGGTCCTTGGGGCACATGACCCTGTTCCAGTTTTTCCTGAATGGCGTCCAATAATTCATAGAGCTTGAACGCATTAAGCGGCTTATACAAGAACGCATAGGCGCCTCCCTTGCGAGAGGCCGCTGCCAGTTCTTCATTGCCGTAACCAGTAATAATAATGACTACCGCGTCTTCCCGCCGCTTCCGGATGGCCTCCAGCACCTCCAGCCCATTGAGCTGAGGCATGCTAAAATCCGTAAGCACCACGTCATGCACCGCCGGATCATAGGCGGCCAGGGCCTTAACCGGATCCTGAAAGGCATCGCATTCGCTGCCCCTCGTTTCAATGCAGTCTCTAAGCGACTCCAGACTGCCCTGATCGTCATCGATGATCATGACTCGCATCTTCATCCCCCCTTTGCACCGCTGAATTCATGCTGGTCCCTGCCCTAAAACAAAGCAAGGAGCATGCCAAACGGCATACTCCTTGCTTTTCCTTGTTTAAATGAAATTGACCGCTTCGCTAAACGGCTGTCTGCGTCAATTTGACGCACTTGCCTGCCGCAAATTGACGCAGTGGCGCATTTGGCTGAAATGACGGGGCTCAAAATGAACAGGAGTAAAAGGAGTAAATGGAGGGTACGACTGAGGGCTCCGGCAATGGTTTTATTAAACCCACAAACCTCATGCGGGCCCTCCCTCTAATCACTCTACTCCTGTTAAAAACCGTATCCCTCCTGCGGCCCCTCTATGGATGTCGGTTGCCATGCCATCCATAGCCGTTTTCAGCGGAGACCGGCAATTATGCCATCCGTGGCATTGCCGGCATTAGGCACTTCACGTGCCGTTAGGCGCATCCAGCGCCGTCGCCGATTCTCTTGTTCAATCTCCGTGCCCTGTTCTTTGTTTCAGCTTCGCCGCAGCATGCGTGTTACCGTCGAGCGGCTAACCCCCAAAAGACGCGCCGCCTCCTGCTGATTGCCCTTGGTATCGCGCAGCATTCGCTCTAAAATCAGCTGCGCATATTGCTCTAGCTGCAGCCCCGCCGCTGGCGGCGGCAACGTCAGCCAGGCGGCTTCCGAAGGTCCTGCTGCAACTTCTTGCTGCGGCCGTTGGCTGGCTTTCAGCTGTTCCGGCGTCACGACCTCGCCGTCGAACATGAACACCACCCACTCAATTACATTGCGCAGCTCCCGGACATTACCCGGCCACTCCCTGCCCGCCAGCCAGGCGGCAGCCTCGGCGCTGAAACCGCGAAAATGCTTGCCCCGCTGCCGCACGCTTTCCTGCAGAAACGTCAGGCTCAGCGGCAAAATATCTTCCCTCCGTTGACGCAGGGGAGGAATATACAAATGCCCCAACTGCAAACGATAATAAAAATCCTGCCGAAACTGGCCGCTTTCCACCTGTTCCTTAATGCGGGCGTTCGTAGCGCAAATCACGCGAGCGTCGCTGGTCAGCCGCTTGAGCCCTCCCACGCGGTAGTATTCCCGTTCCTGCAGCAACCGCAGCAGCTTCGCCTGATGCTCCGGCGGCAGTTCCGCCACTTCGTCTAAAAACAGCGTCCCGCCCGCAGCCGCATCCAGCTTGCCTTTGCTCCCTTTAACACTGCCGCCCGTAAAAGCGCCCGCCTCATAGCCAAACAGCTCGCTTTCAAACAGAGCCGGCGTCAACGCCGCACAGTTAACCGCTACAAAAGGTCCGCTGCCGTCTCCTCGAGAACCGTAATGAATCAGTCGCGCCAACACTTCCTTGCCGGTGCCGGTTTCTCCTTCAATGAGTACCGGCAGAGCAGGGTCGGCATGATACTTTTCCGCCAACTCCGCCAAAAAGTCCATCGCTGGCGACACAAAGCACGGGCGATTGCCTTCGACTTGGGCCAATTTTTGCTTCAACCGCTGCAGTTCCTGACGAGCTTCTCCCGTCGCCTCTTGAACCGCCGCGTCAAAACGGCTTGATAAATGACGATTTTCCCGGCGCAGCGCCTGATGCTCGCCGACCCGCTCGGCAATCGCCGCCAAATCCGCCGCCGCCAGCGGCTTAAGCAAGTAATCATACGCGCCGGCGCGCAAAGCCTCCAGAATCAATTCCGGCTGCCTGTCTCCAGTCATCAATACCACATCGCTGCGCCACCCGTCCGCCAGCGCCTTCAACCGTCGTGTCATTTCCACGCCGCTCAGCCCCGGCATATGAATATCCGCCAATACCAAGGGGAAATCCGCTTGCTCCCATTTTCCCAATGCTTCTTGCGCTTCTGCGCATTGGACTACTTCATGCCCCAAATCTTGAAGAAACTGCGCCGCTGTATGGCGGCTGTCCTGATCGTCATCAAGCAGCAATATCCGCATGATTCGTCCTCCTGCCTTAGAACGACTTTTGTTGTTTAATTCTCCTTTTCCCGTCAAATCCCTTTATCTGCCAATCGCTTCTTGGCATCCTCTCTTCCTAATTCCTGGTGTCTTTACGTATTTGCGCAAAACTGCTATACTTTTCTTGTTAACCCTTGTTTATTTTTGGTTTACGAAGGAGTTGTCAGCTTATGCCGATTCGTTTTTTAACGGAAACCGCTCTTTTAGGAGCGCTGATTACCATCACTGGCGCTATCAAACTGCCCGGTCTGCTTCCTGGCACGGAGTTTCAGCTTTCCGCCCCGCTGGCGGTAGCCATCTGCGCCGCGTTCGGTTTTAAAAAATACATAATCGCCGGCGTCCTTTCCAGCGCCGTCGGTCTGCTCCTGGGTACCCAAACCTTGTTCAACGTCTACGTTGCTATGATCTTCCGACTGGTTGTCGGCGGCGTGCTCGCCTGCGGCGGCACGTCCTGGTTCGCGGTGCTTCTGGCAGGTCCCCTTGGCTCAGCAGCAGCTCGTCTTTCTTTGGCGCTTTTCCTGGGGCAGGCCGCCTGGCCGCTTTTGGCCGCCGCTCTGCCTGGCATGGTTTATACCGCCATCGCCGCTTGGCCGCTGACGCAGCTTTTGCGCCGGGTCCGCAGCCAATGCGAGAGGAGCGTGCGCCATGCATTTCAGCGTTAGAATGCGCGCCGCCCAGGGAGGCGCCCATGAAAACGGCGGCCGCCATATTTCCGGCGCCGAACGGCTCATTCCGCGTGAGCTCCTCCTCGAAACTACGCAGGCCATGGTGCAGCGCGCCCTAGAACACAGCCGAGGCAACGCCGACTTCATCCGCCTCACCGTCGAAGCCGTCGCCCCCGCAGCTTGCCTTGCCATTCCTCTTCTGCCTTGGCACAGCCTGCAAAGCGCTAGCGTAGCAAACAGCCGCCACCTGGCTCTGCAAGCCTTAGGCCAAGCTGGTGTCAGCGAAGAAGCGGCCGCTAAGGGTCTTTTAGCGTTACGAAACCTGCCAGACAGCCTGCGCGGCGCCATGATCCTATCCGCCGCCACCGGCGAACGCTTGGATGCTACAGAAACCAGAGGCGTCCGTGTTTCTCGCATGGACCTAGACGCCCAGTCTGACGCGCTGCCTTGGCTGCGCCAACAAGGTCTGGACGGCGAGCACCCCCGGGAAGCCATGGTGCTGGCGGCCAAGGTAGCCGCCGCCCCTGGCATGGTGGCGGAACTTTGCTGGTCGGACGACCCGGAGTATACCACAGGGTATGTCGCCTCTCCCCGCCACGGATATGTACGTATTCCCTGCTTAAAAGAAAAAAACAGTTCCAACGGCGGCCGGGCTTTCTTTGTCTCTCCAGACGCCGATCTTGAAGCCTTGCAGCATTTCCTGGAAGAGCAGCCTGTTTTAGTGCAAAATCGGCCGCAGAAAGGACAAGCCTCATGAACCATCTGAAACAAGCCTTAGGCGAATTGCGCGACGCTCATTTGCTGCGCCGCCGTTCCACTTGCGAAGCCATTAACGCCACCCATGTCCTCTATAATGATCAACCCTGCCTGCTGCTGGCCGGCAACAGCTATCTGGGCCTGACGCATCATCCGGCTGTCCAAAATGCGGCTGCTGCCGCCGCCCTGCAATACGGCACCGGTTCCGGCGGCTCCCGCCTGACCACTGGCAGCCACGCCCTGTACGAATCCTTGGAGGCACAATTAGCCGCTTTTAAGCACAGCGAGGACGCCCTTGTTTTTTCCAGCGGCTACGCCGCCAACGTAGGCGTTCTCTCCGCTTTGGGCCGCAAGGAGGATGTCTTCTTCAGCGACGCCCTCAACCACGCCAGCCTCATCGACGGCTGCCGCCTCTCCAAAGCTGCTACTGTCATCTACCGCCACAACGATATGGCCCATCTTGAAGAACTCCTGGCCCAAACGCCCTGCGCCGGCCAGCGCTATCTGATCAGCGATGGCGTTTTCAGTATGGACGGCGACATAGCGCCCCTGCCGGAACTGGTTGCCCTCGGAAAGTGTTACCAATCGGAAATCGTTCTAGATGACGCCCACGCTACCGGCGTTTTAGGTCCGGGAGGCGCCGGCACAGCCGCGCACTTCGGCCTGGAAGGGAGCGTCGCCGTACAGCTTGGCACTTTAAGCAAAGCCCTAGCCAGCGAAGGAGGCTTTGTCTGCGGCAGTAAAACGCTCATTTCTTACCTGCTCAGTAAAGCCCGTTCGTTCATCTTTTCCACCGCCATGGCGCCAGCCACAGTGGCTGCCGCTACAGCTGCTTTGCAGCAATTGCAGCAACAGCCTGAGCTGGTAACGCGCCTGCAGAGTCATGCGCGCCTTTTGCGTCAAGAACTGCTACAAAACGGTCTTGACGTTCTTCCCGGCGAAACGCCGATCATCCCCATCCTCACCTACGACGCTGCAGCCACGATGGACCTGGCGGAAGCCTGCCTAGAGGCAGGCCTTTTGGTTTCCGGCATCCGCCCGCCTACAGTGCCCCATGGCGAAAGCCGCCTGCGCCTCACCGTCTGCGCCGCGCATACGCCGGAAGAACTGCGCCAGGCCGCGCAAAAAATCGCGGCTGCGGCAAAAAGAATTATTAAACAAGAGTAGATGGAGTAAAGGGAGGGCTACGAGGAACGACATTATATTTGAGGAGATTGCCGCGCTGGCGCTCGCAATGACAATAAGCGTCAGCCCTAATACTTATACGCTCCAGCTTTTCTCTGTTACTTTTTCCATGTCCCATTTTCTCTCTTACGTTCCCTCCATCTACTCCCTTTACTCCTGTTCAAATGCCGTACCCCGTTCCTCGCCCGCGACTCTTGTTCACACCTTGTCTCAAAATCTGCATCCAGGAGGTTTTACATATGAAAGGATTTTTTATTACCGCTACAGGCACCGATGTCGGCAAAACGGTAGTCACCGCGGCGCTGGCCTGCGCGCTGCGTCAGCAAGGTTTTTCCGTAGGCGTAGCCAAACCGGCCGCATCCGGCGCGGTCCGCCAAGCTGACGGCTCGCTGCGCTCGGAGGACGCCAGCCTTTTAATGGCTGCCGCTGGTTTAGACGAAAGCTGGCGCGACACCGTCAACCCCTATTGCTTGGAAGCCGCCCTGGCGCCAGCCACGGCAGCGGAACTGGAGAAGGTCGCTATTGATCCGGCAGTACTACTCGATCGCATCGGCAAACTGTCCGCCGCCCATGACTTGGTTTTAGTGGAAGGCGCTGGCGGTTTGACGACGCCTCTGCACGAAGACTATTTGATCTGTGACCTGGCTAAAGCCTTGCAACTGCCGTTGCTCATCGTCGCCCAGGCCACCTTGGGCAGTGTGAATACGGCCCTTCTTACCGCCGCTTACGCTAAAAGCCAAGGCCTGCAACCGGCGGCTCTGCTGCTAAATCGCTGGCCGGCTCAGCCAGGTATCTTAGAAGAAAGCACCATTGCCTACATGAAGCGCTTAACCGGCCTGCCCGTCTGGTCCTTCCTGCCGGACATTCCGGACCTAAACATGGCCGACGCTTCCCTAGGCGATCTGCCCCAACTGGCCCCAGCTTCCTTTAACCTAGAGGCCTTGCTTCCTTATTTGGAGGGATAAAATTTCCGTACCCTCTGACGTTCCCTCAGATTACTCTGGTCACTCTTGTTACGTTCCCAATTTATTATGGAAAATAAATTAATCCGCAGCAGGATTTGTTGTAACCTATAGAGAATTTTTGCTCAGTGAGAAAAAGAAGCTCAGGAGTGAATCCATGGAAAGCATGCTGTTTATGGTCCATCATACCGACGATCTGCCTCTTATCCGGCAGCAGTTGCAAAAATTACTGCAAAATTTACTAGGATTGCAAAGCGCGTTATTCGAAGTAGCAGTCAATGAAGCTTTGAAAAATGCTCTGCGCAGCAGCACCCAGACTTATGGCGAACCCCTAGTGCGCATTCGTGTGTCTCTCTTAGGGCAAGCTTATATTTCCGTGCGAATTCTCGATTACGGCGACGGGTTCCCAGGCAATGCCATTTTGCGCAGTCTGCCTCCTAAAGCTCCTTTCGAGAGCATTCCGGCGCATCTTCCCGAAGACAACATGAGCCTGCATTTAATGCGCGCCGCTACAGACCATCTAACCTATAACCACCTAGGCAACGAAATATTAATGATTAAGCATTTGCCAAATTAGGCCTTGTAACCGCTTTCTTTTCATAAGAGAAAGCGGTTTTTTTCGCAAAAATCCATTTCGCGTATCCGTCTCGCTATTATCTTGAGCAAGGAGGCTTTCCAATGCGTCTACATTGGCTTTTATCTGTTCTTCTTTGCTGTCTTTTCGTTCTTCCCGCCACCGCCGCCGCGGAACAACGCATTTTGGTATTGCAATCCTATCATCCCGGCTTTGTCTGGTCGGATCGCATCAACCAGGGCATTTTAGATACGGTCCCTCATGATGTGATCGTGCAAATCGAATATATGGACACGAAGCGTCTCAATACGCCGGCTCATTTTGCCAATCTGAAACAATTCTGGAAGCAAAAATTCCAAGGGTTTCAGTACGACGCCGTGATTACAGTCGATGACGAAGCTCTTCTTTTCGCCAAAACCTATCGGCAAGCGCTTTTCCCGGACGCCCCCATCGTCTTTTGCGGCGTCAACAACATTTTGCCGGAAAGCCATCTTCCCACCGATAATGTCACTGGCATTATGGAAAGCGTAGATATTGCCGGCACGATCGCTGTCGCACAAAAACTGCAGCCTCAGGCCAAAGAGCTGCTTGTCGTCAGCGACCAAAGCCTCTTTGGCCAACAAGCGCGGCAGCTATTAGAGCAATCTTCGGACATACGAAACAGTCAATTAACCATTACCTACCTGCACAACCTATCCTTACCGAATATTTTGACGCGTATTGCCGCCGCCTCTACTGACAGCATTGTTTTAAATCTTCCCTTCCACCGCGACGCGGCAGGCAAGCAATATCAGTCCGATGAAGTCACCGCCCGCATCAGCGCCGCCAGCAACGCGCCTGTTTATACTCTTTGGGAGCATGATATGGGAAACGGCGTTGTCGGCGGCCATGTCCTCAGCGCTTACGCCCAAGGGCAAACGGCGGCAAATTTGGCGTTGCAAATTCTCCAAGGCGTCCGCGCGTCCGCCTTGCCCATCATTACCGATCCTCCGCGTACCTATTTATTTGATTACCGCCAGCTGCAGCAATTTCACTTTGCCACGTCAGCGTTGCCACCGGAAAGTGAATTTCTCTATAAGCCCTTATCCTTCTATGAGCAGTACCAGTCACTGGTACTGAGCACACTGGTTGTTTTTGCCCTGCTGGTTCTGGCTGTCCTCACCCTCTGGCATCTCAATGTCAGCCGTCGCCGCGAGTTAGAAGCCGTGCATAAGCTGGCTCTTGTCGTCGAAAGCAGCGACGACGCCATCATCAGCCGCAACCTTCAGGGCCTGATTACCAGTTGGAACAACGGCGCTACGCGACTTTTCGGCTACACCGCCGAAGAAGCCATCGGCCAGTCCATGCGCATCATCATCCCTGATGAACTTTTAGAGGAATGGAAAAACAGCGCCGCGCAACTGGATCAAGGGCTGAAAGAAGAGCACAATAAAGGACTGCGCCGGCATAAAGACGGCCATTTGCTGACCATCCTCAAAACCGCGTCCCCCTTGTATTCGCCAGAAGGCTATCCCATGGGAGCTTCCCTCATCTACAAAGACATTTCGCAGCTAGAGACGGCCTACGAAGAAATCCGCAACTTAAACAGCGAGCTAGAAGATCGCGTCGCCAAACGCACCGCCGCCTTGGAGGCGGCCAACCAAGAATTAGAGGCATTCAGCTACTCTGTCTCTCACGATCTACGCTCGCCTTTGCGCAGCATTGACGGCTTCAGCCTGGCTCTTTTGGAGGACTACAGCGAGCGCTTGGATGATACAGGCCGCGATTATCTGCAACGCCTGCGCGGCGCCAGCCAACGCATGGGACAGCTTATTGACGATATGCTCCATCTGGCGCGGATCAGCCGGACCCAAATGAATCTGGAAAAAATAGACCTGAGCGAGCTGGCTTTGCAAATAGTGAAAGAGCTCCAGCAGCAAGAGCCGCAGCGCCAGGTAGAAGTCCGCATCGAACCGTCCTTAATGGTTTTAGGAGATACGCCGCTTTTGCGCATCGTCCTGGACAATCTTTTAGGAAACGCCTGGAAATTTACAGGTAAAACAACACAGCCAAGCATCGAATTCGGCTGCCGCCAGGAACAGGAGACCGGGGAGCTCGCTTTCTTTGTCCGTGATAACGGCGCTGGCTTTGATATGGCTTACGCCCATAAGCTTTTTGGCGTCTTCCAACGTCTTCACCACGCCAAAGAGTTCAGCGGCACCGGCATCGGCCTGGCTACGGTCAACCGCATCATCCACCGTCATGGCGGACGTATCTGGGCGGACAGCCAAGTCAATCAAGGAGCCACATTCTTCTTCACTATAGACACGGAAAGCAAGTGACCACTCCTGACATACATGATATAATGAATACAATTACGAAAGAAAAGAGGGATATCTCCATGAAAAAAGCAACTATCGAAATGGATCGCGGCACCATTACTATTGAATTATTTGAAAAAGAGGCTCCCGGCACGGTAGCCAATTTCACCAAACTCATCAGCGAAGGCTTTTACGACGGCCTAAGCTTCCACCGGGTCATCCCCGGCTTTGTAGCGCAAGGCGGCTGCCCCAACGGCAACGGCACCGGCGGCCCTGGCTACACCATTCCCTGCGAAACCGCAGGCAATCCGAAAAAACACGTACGCGGCTCTTTGTCCATGGCTCATCGCGGCCCTAACACTGGCGGCAGCCAGTTCTTCATCGTCTATGAGCCCCAGCCGCATCTGGACGGCTTGCACACCGTCTTCGGTCAAGTCATCGACGGCATGGACCTGGTAGACGATATTGTCCCCGGCGACCGCATGAACAAAGTCACGGTCAGCGAAGCGTAAAAATCCACTTTACGACTATATATGTTCTTTCTGTTTTAAAAAAAGAAGCCTATGCTTTCATGAACACTCCGGCAAGGCGTAAGATTTTTCTGTCAGACGTTTTCAGAAAAAGATACGCTTTGCTGCGAGTTGTGAACAAAGCAGAGGTTTCTTTATTGAGGAGGCACTTTTATGGACTTCCCCAGCGGCGATCTGATCGCCCTGCTGGTTGTCGCCGGCTTCTTCTCCGCTTTCGTCGACTCCGTCGTCGGCGGCGGCGGTCTTATTTCCCTGCCGGCGCTGCTTTTAACCGGCCTGCCGCCGACTATGGCGCTAGGTACTAATAAGATGGCAAGCTGCATGGGCAGTTTGACCAGCAGCCTTTCTTTTTTACGTTCTGGAAAAATCGATATGAAGCTAGTCAAATATCTGTTCTGGCTTTCTCTGGTCGGCGCCGCCTGCGGCGTGGTCACGGTCCAACAAATTCCCTCGCAGTTTCTGCGTCCTTTAGTCGTTGTACTGCTAATTGGCGTCTCCATCTATACGATCTTTCGCAAAAACTGGGGCAGCGAAAACACGTACCATGGTCTGACGCGACGCATGTTTATCCTGAGCTGCATCGTCGCTTTTAGCATCGGCTTTTATGACGGCTTTTTCGGCCCCGGCGCTGGTTCGTTTTTCATGTTCGCCTTTTTGATGATCGGCTTTGATTTCGTCACCGCCGCCGGCAATGCCCGGGCGCTCAACTTTGCCAGCAACATCGCTTCGGTCATTATGTTTGCGCTGTACGGCTCCATTGCTTATGCGTATGCACTGCCAATGGGTATCGCGATGATCCTCGGCGCTCTGGCCGGTACGCGTTTGGCCATCCGCAAGGGCGCAGCCTATGTACGCCCGCTGTTTCTCAGCGTTGCTGCGGTCATGATCGGCAAACAAGTCTGGGATCTGCTGCATTGAGTGCAGGGGACGAAAACGAGTTTTTAACAGGAGTAGAGAGAGGACTACGGGACACGGTTTACACAGAGGAACAGAGGAAAGGCCAGAGTTAACAGAGAAATAAAATTTGAACAAGATCCGAATCCCTCCGCCGCTGTGGCGGCACCTCCCTTTGACAAGGGCGGCAGTGTTCTGGCCATAGTTTTTCGAGAATGCTGAAGCTATTGTCCCCCTTGCCAAAGGGCGAAGGCCCGCAGGGCCAGGGGGATTTTTGCGAGGCGCGCGGAAATCTTGTCTCAAATACAGTTATGCCGCCGTTTACACTTTTGAAAGCCCCTTTCGCGTGTTTCGCGGTTCGTTCCTAACGCATCAAAAAACAACCCCGGCAAGCCTCATCTAAAGGCCTGCCGGGGTATTTTTATAGGTTCTTATTTAGCTGCGTGCGGGGTCATTTTATAGCGGTAAACTTCGGAGATTTCCCGGTCATAACCAGGGTAGAGGCCTTTGCCCATGCCCAGGACGATCCGAGCGCCGCGGTTGAAGTGCACCAGCAATTCGCCGGTTTTGGGGTCCATGGTCAAGCCTTCAATCTCGCCCTGTTTTTTCACTTCGGTGAAGGTTTTTTCCTGAACTACGCTGGCATAGGACTTGTCGGTAATATTCACCCGGTAGAGATGATCCGGCTCTCCTAAGTCGGCAGTGCCATCATCGGCGGTCAGATACAGGTTTCCTTTCCAGTAGAAAACGCCCTGCACCCATTGGGGAACCGGCTGGAGATGCACCTTACGCAGGAATTTTCCGCTGTCCAGGCTGTACTCGTAGAGATAACGTCCGCTTTCTTCGCCCACCCAGGAGCACATCCAAACGCTGCGTTTATCCGGGTCTACGGTAATGCCGGATACTTCTTCCTGGCCGCTGGAAGGCTCAAAGCGGAAGGTCCGCTTCAACTTCAGCGTTTTGGCGTCATGAATGGCAATCTGAATGTCTTTGCCCACGCCGTCCATGAAGTTTTCAGCACTAACAAAGATTTCTCCGTCCAAAACATCGATGTCGCCGATGTGATTAGACGGAATGGAATACCCTGCAAAGGGAGTCTCATTAGTCTGCAGCAAATTCCCCTTCTTGTCGTACTTGTAGAGAGCCTTGCTGCCGCTGACATAATAGAACTCGCCGTCCGTGCAAACGCCTTGGCGTCCTTTGACTTCAAAAGAACCAACCAGAGTATAGTCATACTTGGGCAAAAACTCAGCATCCTTCACAGGAGCTTCCTTGGCCATACCCACGTTGGCCAGCAGCGAGACGCCCAAAGCAAGCGCCGCAATCCATGCTTTTTTCATGTTCTTGCTCCTCCTTAGTGAGACGCGTCAGCGCCGCCTTTAGCTTTTTTTATTTCCACCTTGTTAATGGCCGTGCCGGTAGAATACTTCATGTCTTTAGGAGCCAGCGTCGGCGCGGGAACCGCAATGCCTTTTTTAATCAGCACGTCCCGCAGCACCCAGGGCTGGTCGCTGATCATGCCGTCTACGCCCATCGCCAGAAGCATTTCCATATCCTTCGGCGAATTCACTGTCCAGGGAACCACTTTCATCCCTAACGCATGCGCTTCGTCAATCAAGTCCGGCGACAATTCTTTAAAGTACGGAGAAACTACGTCAGCGCCAATTTCCTTAGCCGCTTTTACATAGTCCCCTTTAAAGTCATTGATGTTCAAACCGCCTAAATGAGGTGACGGAGCCTTTTCGCCAAGGCGCAGGTACATACCGCTCTTGCCCCAGCTGGGCTGCTCGGAAGACAGCGCCACCAGCGTCAGTTCCGGCGCGATGGCTTTCATCGCCTTTAACGTGCGCCAGTCAAAGGACTGTATGGTCACGCGATCTTGCATGTTGTATTTTTTTACAACTTCATATACTTTTTCTACAAATACGTCCGGATCGGGCGTGTTTGCATAGTAAGGATCTTCCGGATCGGCATAGGATTTGGTTTCAATGTTGAAGATGACTTTTTTATTGCCGTACGCGTTGGCTAGCTCGAAAACCTGCTCTAACGTAGGCATCTGAGCGCCAGGTGTGGCTATCTGCGTTTTGCCGTGCAAGTCGTAGTAGCCGCCTGCTGCGGGATTCATTACACCCATGTCGTATTGCTGCACTTCCGCCAAATTCATCGTGCGGATATCCGGAGGATTTTGCTTGGGAGCATATTGTCCGTCCGGGCCTTTCGCCAGCATCCAGTTCATGACCGGATTGTGACTGATGACCAAACGGCCGTCTTTCGTCAGCTGCATATCCATTTCCAAGGTTGTAACACCCAGTTCCATGGCATACGCAAAAGCATAAAGCGTATTTTCCGCCCGTGCGTCCCGCCCGCCGCGGTGAGCCTGCAGATCAAAGCCGTTGACTACCGCTTTAGCCGCGACATCGGTTGCCGGCAAACCTGCCACCATAAATGCCGCCAGCGCACCGGTCAGCAAGAACCGTTTCCATCCTTTTCCCATCATTCGTTTCATCACACTCCTTATTTATTGTAGTATGTAAAGCAAAAAGTTGTTTTAATTATCTCACTGTTGCGACGATATCGCCAGAAGAAGACTTCTGGCATCTTTATCAGAATAATTCCTACTTTCTTGCGATAACATAAAAAGCGACCGCCTTCAGTATAGCAAAGCCGGTCGCTTGGTTTGTAAACACCATGTTACGTTTTTGTTAGAACTCCCTTGCGGTCTGCAAGCACTCATTCTTCAAAGCCTGCGGTCAGCTCTTGCCGCACCTTGCGCCGCGCATCCCGCCGCCTAGCCAGATGCTGCTCCAACCGCCCCCAGGAGGTATTGAGCACCTGCTCCTCCGGCACGCCGCAGCTGTGCAGCAGCTCCAAGGCGCCGGCAAATTCCCCCACCGATGCGGCAAAATGACTGTCCGTCCCCACCACTAAAGGCACGCCTCGTTCTTTAGCCAACGAAACCAGTCGCTTGCAAAAAGGTTTGCTGCCTTGACGGATATAGCTCAAAGAAGCGTTGTTTACTTCCAAGGCGCAGCCATAGCGCACCGCACCCTCCACAACCGCTTCGGGATTGATAAGAAACTCGTCATTTCCCGGATGCACAATAATGTCCACCCAGGGATTGGCCATCGCCGCCAGCATCGCCCGAGTATTGTCCGCTGTCGTCCCGGAGCGAATGCAGCCGCCATGCAAGCCTGCCAATACAATATCCAGACGGTCCAAAATATCCGCTGGCACGTCCAGACCGCCTCGGCTGTCGATGATATTAGCCTCCACGCCGCGCAGCACCCGCACGCCGGCTATCTGCTGCGGCAGCGCCGTCAGGTTCCAAAAGTGATAAAGATGAGCGCCCCCGGGCATCGCCGGTCCGTGGTCTGTCATGGCGATCCCTTCTAATCCTTTTTCCGCCGCTGCTTTAGCGTTTTCCATGATCGTACTGTATGCATGGCCGCTGGCCACCGTATGCGTATGCAAATCCATCAAAATGCGCATAACCATCCTCCTTTTCATTGCTTCTTACTTCATTTCCACGACCATAAGCAGGCCTCCTGCTGTAGTATGTTAAGATTTCGCGAAGAGAAACATATAGGATAAACAGGAGTAAAGGGAGTACTCGGAGGGTACGAAGCAGAAGTTCAATAAATAATAATAGGAGAGACGCTTGCCTTTCAGCTAGAATCTCTCCTATCGCAAGAACTATGCATTATTAAATCAAACGACTTTCGCCGTATCCCTCCCTCTACTCCCGTTACTCTTGTTCAAAATTCGTATTCCCCTCAGCGAATCTCAATTTGCTTGTTCGTCGGCGTCGGCGTCAGTTTGGGCAAGGTCACCTTCAAGACGCCTTCTTCAAAGGCCGCTTCAATTTTCGTGGCATCCACATCGCGGATAAAGAAGCTTCGCTGTACTTGCCCCGCATGGCGTTCGCGGCGGACGTAATTTTCTTCTTTTGTTTCCTTTTCCTCGCCGCGGCGAGCGCTGATGGTCAAATAGTGCTCATCATAAGTGAGGCTGATTTCATCTTTTTTGACGCCCGGCAAATCCGCCTCTAACAAATAGGCGGCATCGGTTTCCTTCACATCCACCCGGAACCCGGAACGTATGCCTTGCAACGGCCCCCAAGGCTCATCGAAAAACTGATCCACCATCCGATCCAGACTATCGAGACGTTTGCCAACTTCTCCTCCAGCGCGTCGAAACGGTACCAATCCAAACATACTTCCTTCCCCCTTCGTGTAACATGTAGTAAAGACGTCAAATGTCTTTCTATCTAATATTATACTCTTTAAAGTCAAAAGGTCAACAAGAAAGCGAATAGTGTCTCTTGATAGAAAAGCACATTTTCCAAGGACATAAGACTCATATATACGAAATTTTCTTTCAAGGGTTTTCGCGTATCGCCCTAGAATCTCGTTACTAATTCTCCATTTGTAGTTGGAGTTTTTTAGGAATAGTAATTTGAAAGGATGTGTCTTTTTTGAAAATCAAAGGAAAAATCATAGCACTTGTCCTTCTCTCTGCCTTTTTTATGACTCTAGCAGGCTCTGTTGGCTATTACAACACCAAGGTCTTAAGCAACGATTTGGAGCAGATGTATCAAGACAATCTACTCTCTATCAAACGCATCAATGAAACCCGTCACAACTTCCGGGCCGTTCAGGTTATGTTTTTACAACTTCTTTCTACTACGCAGGAGCCCGCGAAAGAACAGGCATTGCTCAAACAAATCAAAGACCTTTCGGAAGAAACCAACGAAACCCTCAAAGCATATGAGTCGCAGAATCTGACCGAAAAAGAGAAACAACTTATGAGTCAGCTCAAAGATAGCATCTCCCGTTACCGAAGTGCACGGGAACAAGCCCTGCAGCTCGACCAGGCAGGCCAAAAAGCGGCCGCTTATCAACAATTCGTAACTAATGCCGCCCCGCAAATTGACACTGTCAATGCTAAACTGAAAGAGCTAGCTGATTATAATGCCCAAGAAAGTCAAACCATGCAGGAAGATGGCGCTAGTCACGCCCGCACAGCCGGCCTGACTATTCTCATCGTCTGCCTCGCCTCCGTCGCCATTGGTCTTGGCGTCGGCTGGCGGCTGGCCGCCAATATCGCATTCAGACTTGCCGGCGTCAGCCAGCATCTGCAGCAAATTGCCCAGGGAAACTTGCAGCAGCCTCCTTTAACGATCCGCACGCAGGATGAAATTGGCAGCATGGGCCTTGCCGTAAACAAGATGACAGAAAGCCTAAAAAGCCTACTCTCCCAGGTTTCTCAATCTTCACAGCAAGTAGCCGCTTCCTCGGAAGAGTTAATGGCCAGCGCTGAACAATGCTCTCACGTCAGTAATCAAGTAGCAGATAATATCACCCAAATTGCCCAGGGAGCCCATGAACAGGAAAAAGAAATTACCACGTCTTCAAACGCCGTGGAGCAGATATCTTCCAACATTCAAGAAATTGCCGGCAATGCTGCACTAGTGTCCTCTTTATCAAAACAGACCTCCAGCTCCGTCATAGAAGGACAAGCCGCCATCCAGACCGCTATTCAGCAAATGGACACCGTAAATAACGGCGTTAGCCACTCTGCTCAGGTAGTTTCTAAGCTTGGGGAACGTTCTCAAGAAATCGGTCAAATCGTCGCCACCATCTCCGGCATTGCTGGCCAGACTAACCTCTTGGCTCTGAACGCAGCCATTGAAGCGGCTCGTGCCGGCGAACAAGGGCGCGGCTTTGCCGTAGTCGCGGATGAAGTACGCAAGTTAGCGGAACAAAGCCAAGAAGCAGCCAAGCAAATCGCCCTGTTAATTGGTGAAATTCAAAAGGAAACGCAGGTGGCGGTTGAAACCATGCAAATCGGTACGCAAGAAGTCGCCAAAGGCACACAAGTCGTCAACAATGCCGGTCAATCTTTTCAATCCATCGCCGCTTTAGTAGAGCAAATGACGCACCAGACGCAAAGCATTTCCTCCTCTATCCAAGAATTGGCCCATGGCAGCCAACAAGTGGTTTCCTCTGTAAAAACGATTGACGCCATCAGCAAAGACTCCTCCGGTCAAGCTCAGACCATTGCCGCCGCCGCCGAAGAGCAGGCCGCTTCGATGGAAGAAATCGCCGCAGCCAGCGAAACATTGACAAATCTCGCAGAAAACTTGCAGAACGCGGTAAACCAGTTCAAACTTTAAAACCTTCTATATCCATACACGCGTCAAGGTGCGGAAATTCCAGCAAGAGCTGATTTCAGCCCAAACCGCCGCTTGCAGCAGGATATCTTCTAAAAGACAGAGAAATTCTGCCTGTAATAACGTTGCGCTATGCAAAAAGGATGGCTGTACATGAAACAAATCTCCCAACGCCTTCTGCCTTGGCTGGCTCTTTGCCTCTTGACTCTGCTGCTGCTCACCGGCTGCGTCTCGGCCGCACCGGATAAAGCACCGCCGCTCCTTGTCAGCATCGAAAGCGACGCCAGTATTACACCGGAAGAAACCGCCGACTTTCAGCAGGCGGCGCTCGCGACAACAGCATATTATCACGAACAAGGCTTGCAGTTAAAAAAACCAGTCACCCTCGTTCTAACCCGCAACCGCCAGGCATTTTTAACTGAATCTGTTTCTCGTTTCAAGGTTAGCGAACTAGAAGTCCATAAGGCGGCCAAAGCCGTCGATGCCTTAGCCGGAGACCATTTGATTGTTTTTAATGTAAATGGTACGCCCACCACAAGACAGCGCGTCTTCATTCTAGCTCATGAATTGACTCATCAGTATCAGCGCGAACTAGCTGGCGCTAACGCTGGCGCCGTCAAGTGGATGCTAGAGGGCATGGCGGAAGCCGTCGGCGCGCAACTAGTCGCCAGAGCCGGTTTTTTCTCCGTTCCTCAGTACAAAGCGAATTGGCAAACAGGCATTACCTTAGCACCGCAGAAACCGGCCCTAAGCGAGCTGCGAACCAGCAGCGGCTGGTCCAATTCTCTTTCCACCTACGGCGGCCCGCTCACCTATAAGACAGCAGGACTCGCCAACCTTGTTCTCTTGGAACGCCACGGCACTCCTAAAATCCTCGCATATTTCCGGGAACTAAGCCGGGGCGCTACGCCGGAAAGCGCGTTCCGCCAGGCTTTCGGTCAGGAAATGGACCAGTTTGAAAACGAAATCGCAGTCCTGTGCCGTAAGGCGTCCTAAAACAAGAAACAAGAGAGAACAAAATTGAACATGAGTAAAGGGAGTAGATGGAGGGCTCGAGATTGAACAAGAGTCACGGGAGAATCGGAGGGCTCCGCTGAGGGCTATGGCAGTAATGATTGTATTTGAGATTTTGTCAAAAAAGCCGCCGAGCACTTGCTCGACGGCTTTTCGTTAAAATCAGTATCCTTTTACACGCTCAAAAGGGAGCTGCTAATTTAATGAACAAATTTGCAGTTCTCTTAGTAAGTTTTCGCCTGCTCCTTGCCGGTCAAGACGCGGTAGGCGCCCTCGGCCAGCGCTTGCAGCTCGTCTTCGCCAGGCAGTACTTCCACCGGTGCAATGAACTGCACTTTTTCAATGAGACGCGCGGTGAGATATTTGGAGTAAGCAATGCCGCCGGTAAGCAGAATGTAGTCTATTTTGCCGTTGACCGCTACGGAGTTAGCGGCGATATAGCGAGCAATCTGATAAATCAACGCGTCATAGACCAGTTCCGCCTGTTTGTCGCCTTCGTGAATACGGCGCTCCACTTCGCGGGCGTCGTTAGTGCCCAAATGCGCCACAAGACCGCCCTTGCCAGCCAGCAGTTTTTTGATGTCGTCCAGACTGCGCTCTTTAACCATTTTAGCAAACTGCATCGCTTGCACCGTGCCGGCCCGTTCCGGCGAAAAAGGCCCGTCGCCGTTCAGCGCGTTGTTTACTTCCACAACCTGGCCTTTCGCATGGCAGCCTACGGAAATGCCGCCGCCCAAGTGCGCTACAATCAGGTTCAGCTCTTCATACGCCTTGCCCTTCTCGGCGGCAAAACGCTTGGCTACCGCTTTTTGATTCAGGGCATGGAAAATACACTGCCGCGGCATCTCCGGCAAACCAGTAAGGCGCGCCACCGGCGTCAGCTCGTCAACAACCACCGGGTCTACAATGAAAGCCGAACAGCAGGCTTCCTTCGCCAAAAGATTGGCCAGCACGCCGCCCAAATTGGAAGCGTGAATGCCGTACTCGCCGCTCTTCAAATCCGTGAGCATCGCTTCATTCACGGCATAAGTGCCGCTGACAACTGGCTTTAACAAACCACCCCGACCAACGATAGCGGCAAAATCTGCAGCCTTCAAGCCTTCTTCTTTTAAGACCGCCTGGATGGCTTCCAACCGATAAGAAAGCTGATCATTGATCTGAGGAAAACGAGCAATTTCTTCCGCACTATGGCTGAGATTGATGGTGCGAACTTCTTTTGTTCCTTCAAAAATACCAATTTTCGTAGACGTTGAACCAGGGTTGATGGCAAGAATCCGTTCGGACATAAAGCACTCCTCCTGAAATTAACGTTGAATTCAGCTATTTATAGTATACACTAACACCTATAAAAGCAAAACCGTACTTTTTGTATTCTTTTGAATCCAATACGGTCCAGTACCTATCCTCGAACCCTCCCTTTTAAATTCCAGAAGACGTCGGTTGCCATGCCATCCATGGCGCAATCGATCCTAGCCACATCCAGTGCCGTCGTGCTCCTGTTAAAACATTCCGTACCTCTCTTGCGTACCCTCCGATTCTCCGATTCTCTTGTTCAATCTTTGTTATCTCCATCGTAGCCTCCCTCTACTCCCTATACTCTTGTTCAAAATTGCTTTGCCCCTTAGTCCCACTAGAGCAACTTCACAAAATATGGTATAATGAGTTGTTAAGATCACACCTGCGCTTCGGCGCAGCGGTTCGAGGTGAGAGAGTGGATTTCGGATTAGGTAAAGTTCTCCCTATTCGCATCGATGAGGAAATGAAGAATTCCTATATCGATTACGCGATGAGTGTCATCGTCATGCGCGCTCTCCCGGATGTCCGGGATGGTCTCAAACCGGTGCACCGGCGCATTTTATACGCCATGCATGAAGCCGGCATGACCCCGACCAAGCCCTATAAAAAATCGGCGCGTATCGTCGGTGAAGTGCTTGGTAAGTATCACCCTCATGGTGACAGTTCTGTATATGACGCAGCAGTCCGTCTGGCTCAAGATTTTTCCACCCGTTATCTCTTGGTGGACGGCCACGGCAACTTCGGCTCCGTCGACGGCGACTCCGCAGCCGCCATGCGTTACACAGAAGTACGCATGTCTCGTCTAGCGGAAGAAATGCTGGCGGACATTGAAAAAGACACCGTAGATTTTACGCCCAACTATGACGAATCTTTAAAAGAACCTACCGTATTGCCAGCTAAAGTGCCCAATCTTTTAATCAACGGCTCCTCTGGCATTGCCGTTGGCATGGCTACCAACATTCCGCCGCATAATCTCGGCGAGGTTGTCGACGCCTTAATCATGATGATCGACAATCCCGAAGTAACCCTGCCGGATTTGATGACAGCCATCAAAGGGCCTGACTTTCCTACAGGCGGTTTGATCCTTGGCCGGGAAGGCATCTACAACGCCTATTCCACTGGCCGCGGCGTCGTACGTATGCGGGCCCAGGCTCATATCGAAAAAATGTCCAACGGCAAGCATCGCATTGTCGTCACCGAGCTTCCCTACCAGGTCAACAAGGCGCGCCTCATTGAGCGCATCGCCGATCTAGTGCGGGACAAGGCGATTGACGGCATCACCGATCTACGAGACGAAAGTGACCGCAAAGGCATGTCCGTGGTGATCGAGCTGCGGCGCGACGCCACGCCGGACGTAGTCCTGAATCAGTTGTACAAGCACACCCAGCTTCAGGAAACTTTTGGCGTCATCATGCTGGCGCTTGTTAACCGCAAGCCGCAGGTATTGACTCTGCCGCAAGTGCTCTTCCACTATTTGGAGCATCAAAAAGAAGTTATTACCCGGCGCACTCGCTTCGAGCTGGCCAAAGCCAAAGCGCGCGCTCATATCTTGGAAGGTCTCAAAATCGCGCTGGATCATTTGGACGAAGTCATCAAAACCATTCGCGCCTCCCGTACGGCGGATATCGCCAGGGAAGCCTTGATGACCAAATTCGCCCTCTCGGAAAAACAATCCCAAGCTATTTTGGACCTGCGTTTGCAGCGCCTTACCGGCTTGGAACGCGATAAGATCGAACAAGAATACAAGGATGTGCTGGAAACCATCTCCTACTTAGAAAGTGTCCTAGCCAACGAACATTTGGTTATGGGCATCATCAAAGAAGAATTGCTGGATGCAAGAAAGCGCTTCGCCGATCCGCGGCGCACGGTGATTACCAGCGATACCTCCAATCTGGAGATCGAAGATCTCATTGCTGAAGAGGAAATCGTCATCACCATGACCCACAACGGCTACATCAAGCGCCTTCCTCTTGACACCTACCGCAAACAAAATCGCGGCGGCAAGGGCGTTACCGCCATGGGCACCAAAGAAGATGACTTCGTGGAGCACATGTTTGTCACCACGACCCATAATAACATCCTCTTCTTTACCAACCGCGGCCGCATGTACCGCCTCAAGGGCTACGAAATTCCCGAATCCGGCCGCACCGCTAAAGGCGTCAACAACATCAACCTGCTGGCTCTCGAAGCCCAGGAGAAGATTACTGCCGTCATTCCAGTGCGTGAGTTCAACGAGGACTACTACCTCTTCATGTCAACCCAATTGGGTACGGTCAAGAAGAGCGAGTTGATGGACTTTGACACCAACCGCAAAGGCGGCCTCATCGCCATCACCCTCAGCGACAACGAAGACCTGATCGATGTGAAGCTGACCAACGGCCAGCAGGACATCATCATGGGCACTCGTCGCGGCCAAGCCATTGTCTTCTCGGAAAAAGACGTCCGCGTCATGGGCCGTAACGCTCACGGCGTTCGCGGCATCAATTTGGAAGAAGGCGACGTCGTTGTCGGCATGGATACCTTGCGCAGCAATGGCGACGTGCTTACCGTTACCGAAGAAGGCTTCGGCAAGCGCACCACCGCTGATGATTACCGCCACCAAACTCGCGGCGGCAAAGGCGTCATCAACATGCGGGTTACGGAAAAAACCGGCGAAGTCGTGGGCATCAAAGTGGTCCGCCCCGATCTCGATCTCATGCTGATCACCGCCGGCGGCACCATCATCCGCACCAACGTCTCGCAAATTTCCTTGATCAGCCGCAATACCCAAGGCGTTAAGATCATGGACATGACCAACGACGACAAAGTTACGGCCATGGCTACAGCTAATCGTCAGGAACAAGAAGAAGAGCAATAAAAATAAATCGAGAGGTCGGCTGCCCATTAATTGAACAGCCGACCTCTCACACCACCGTACGTACCGTTCGGTATACGGCGGTTCAATAACTTGAGTGCAAGTGCCTCGTATCGTTCGGCTATGTCATCATAGCCAATCGATACGAGGTATTCGTTTGTTATTGACCTATTCAGAATCCAACTTCCAACAACTCGCCAATAACCTCGTCGGGAATTTGCCCATTCCCTTGCTTTCGACTTGTCTACGCCAAGTTACTGCCCATGCCGGGCAAACCAAAAAAGGGCTGTGTTGAAACTCAGTTTCGGCACAGCCCCTTTGTTTTAACGTCATTCATTAGTTATTGGCTTCTTTGTCAAAAACAAACACTCGATACAAGTACAGGCAAAATAAAATTGTCACCGCCCCTGCAAGTATCGGGTTTAACACATGCAGCTGCGTTTGATAAACCGCATCCAGCCAGTCCAAAAAATTACCCGCTATGATCAGCGTAACTGCAAGGCCGGCTAAACGAAGAGGCGAAGCCACTTGATCAAATAATGAATATAGGCTACGCGAATTTAAGCGATTCACGGACCTCACCTCAACCATACCGAAAAGCAATGCCAAAGCTGCCTCGCGGGTATTTCCATTTTATAATTCCTTTTTGCGCACACAGGACCCGGCAGGTACCGCACTCCAAACAACCTGCATAATCAAAATTGATTTCGCCTTCTTTTTCCGTATACAGCACTGCCGGACATACCACTAGACAGGCTTTATGACCGCAAGAAGCGCAAATCGTCTTATCAAGCACAATATGCGCTTCTTCTTCATCAACTTCAAACTTGTTTAATCCCAACAATTCTTCTGGACCTTGCTTTTTAATGGTCATATGGATCGAACTCCCTTCCAGCCATCAGCCAGCAATTGTCCAAGAGATACATGTCGTTTTACAATATTCCGCATGGCTTTCGGCATTTTTTCCGGTACCTTGCCATCTACCGTAAACATAAACTTCATCATTTCGTTCACCAAGGTCGGGTACTCCTTGGCCATTCGCGGAATCGATACAATTTCTGGCCAGCCTGCAAAAAGTTTCATTGTGGAAATAAGTTGTAGCTGTTCCAGCTCTTGCAGATACGCAGCTCCTACAATCTTGGCATTCTGCTCTTTTAAAACAGCTTTTGCAGCAGCAATTCCACTGACAATGGCCAAATCAATTCCCCTTAAAATCGTGCCCGTGTTGATGCAAAATCCAGCTGCATCTCCCACCGTCAAAAAGCCTTCGCGAGAGAGTGTTTTCGGCACTCCGTTCCAACCGCTTTCCGGCACCAAATGAGCGCTATACTCCAAAGAAGTTCCATCGCCAATCAGAGAATAAATCGCCGGATGCATCTTGAATTCCTGAAACACATCATGTACAGAACGGCTTTGCTGCGCCGCTGCCGCCGGGCTTACCACGATGCCCAAAGAAACGCTGTCTTTATTGGTGTAAAGAAAACCGCCGCCGGAAATACCGCCGGTACAACCAAGAACCACGCGCGCCGCACCTTCATCTTCTGCCAAATTGAAACGATCCTGCAATACCGAAGCCGGCAGTTCAATGATCTCTTTAATCCCTACGCCCACCTCATGAGGCGTAAGTTCTGAACGCAAACCTGCTTTTTGCGCCAAGAAAGAATTAATGCCATCAGCGGCAATTACCACATCCGCATACATTGCGTCTTCCCCGGCTAGTACCCCCACTACTTTACCGTCTTCAATTAATAGATCGTCCACTCGAATGCCCGATGCAACCATAGCGCCTTGTTCTTCCGCTTTGGCGGCCAACCACTCATCAAAAGGCGCCCGCAGAACCGTATAGGATTGAGGCAGTTCTTCCTTAAAGCCGTAATCTACATAATCTACGGTGACGGCACTAGAATCCCCTACCATCATAATCTGCTCTCGCACCACTTTGCGTTCCAAGGGCGCTTGTTCGTGCAACCCCTCTTCCAATAATTCCAACGCATACGTATACAAGCGCCCGCCTGTCACATTCTTGCTCCCCGGACTGACGCCGCGTTCAATGACCAGTACGTTTTTTCCCGCCTTGGCCAGTAAATAAGCGCATGCAGAACCAGCTGGCCCGGCTCCCACTATAATCGCATCAAATTTTTCTTCTTCACTCATTGCCCTCACCCACCTTCGCATCCTATCGCTTCTGACATGGCCGCTGTTCGAAAGCCCATTCTTACGAGTGCACCGCCTTCGTTAATAAAGGAACAATTTGATACAAGTCACCGACAATTCCATAATCTGCCGCGGCAAAAATGGGGGCATTTTCATTTGTGTCTACCGCCACAATCACCTTGGAGTCCCGAATCCCAGCCACATGCTGAACCTGGCCAGAAACGCCTACCGATAAATACAAATTCGGTTTCACTTTTTGTCCGGACAGGCCGATATACGTTTCGCTGGGCAACCAGTGATAATCTTCCGCCACGCTCCGCGTGCAGCCGATTTCCGCTCCCAAAGCAGCTGCCAGATCTCGTACGAGGGCCATGTCTTCTTCTTTACCCAAACCGCGCCCTACACAAACCAGCTTCTCCGCTATACTAATATCGGCTCCCTGCTTGACAATCGGACAAACATTGCCAATAATCATAGCGTCCTCAGTGCTCACCGCTTCAACGACAATCTCCCCTGCCCTTGATTCTTCTTTGGGCGGAACTTCAAATTTACGAGGCGGAATCGTAACTAAAGCCAACCCCGACAATGTTTCCGTGCAAACCGCCAGCCCTCCATACATCATACGTTCTGTTTCAATAGCTCCGTTTTCCACTCGTAATACCTGGGCATCTGTTACTAAGCCGCTTTGAAGGTGCGCCGCCACCTTGGCCGCCAAATCCTTACCTCGCATGGTACCGCCAATCAGCAACGCCACAGGGTCTTCTCTCTCCGTTATCTTGGCCACGGCCGCCGCATAACTTTCCGGCCAAAGCCCCTCTCCTTTTAAAACAATAACTTTATCAGCACCGCAGGCTACAAGTTCTGCCGCAGCGCTTTCTTCCAAAGTTAGCGCACACAGCGGCTGTTGCAGCGGTTCTGTTAATAATTTACCTGCTGTCAACAATTGCTTTGTCACATTGGCATCTTCTGAACAAACCCAAATTCCAGCCATCCTGTCCCCTCCTCTACTTACAGTACGCCTTCTTTTGTTAGACCGGCAACAAGGGCTGCCACTTTTTCAGCAGGCGTCCCTTCCTTATACAGTACATTTTTACGGCTCATCACAAAACCTTGTACCGCTTTTACTTTGTACTTAGGCGCTAGCGCCGCTGCATCCAGAGCCAACTCCGCCGTTTTCCACTCGGTAACCGGTTTTTTCGCAGCCCCAAGAACCTGTTTCAAACTAGGAATGCGCGGTTTGTTGATTTCAGGCAATACTGTAAGTACAACGGGAAACGAAGCGGTAACCACCTCTGTGCAATCACCGATTTTCCGCGTGGCAACTACTTGATTCCCTTCTATCTTCATTTCCGATACAAAGGTGATTACCGGAATCCCCAGTATTGTTGCCAAGCGCGGTCCCACTTGCTGTCCATATGTGTCAGCGGAACCCTCTCCACAAAGGACTACATCATAAGCGCCAATCTTGCGCAAAGCCGCTGCTAATACTTGCGAAGAAACAAATCCATCCGCCCCCTCTGCCGCAGCGTCATTCACCCAATAAGCCTGTTCCGGTCCTCTCGACAGAGCATCTTTCAACGATTGTTTCGCCGCGCTAGTCCCAAAGGTAAGGCAAGCAACTGACGCGCCACAGCCCTCCGCCTGCCGAACCGCTTCTTCGATGGCATTGCGATCATACTCGCTAATTTTGTATTTGGCCCGGCTGGTATCCAAAGATAAATTGGTCGGATTAATTTTAATATCTTGCTCATCCAGTACCCATTTGTAGCAGGCAATAATAGTAGCCATAACAACTCTCCTTTTTTCATAATTAGAACGCCCTTGCGTGCCGCCCGCACTTACTGCAACAACATTTTCTCTCTCGCCGGAAGACTAGGCAGGGCGTCACCCTGCCTCTTGCTTCCGCGCCGTGTCAGTTGCTGAAACGTCCACTAAAAGCGGGTTTACGCTTTTCTACAAAAGCCGCCATACCTTCCTTCTGATCCTCACTGGCAAAACACACGCCGAAAATATAGGCTTCATATTGCATCGCATTGGGCAAATCCATTTCCAAGCCCCTGTGAATAGCGTCTTTTGCCAGACTAACTGCGATGGAGCTCTTCTTCATCATTCGTTTGGCAATATTTTTAGCTTCTGCCAAAAGTTCTTCTTGTGCAAAAACTTTTTGCACAAGACCGATCCGCAATGCTTCCTGAGCGTCAATCATGTCTGCTGTATAAATCAGCAGTTTTGCCATACCGCGTCCCACCAGACGAGCCAACCGCTGGGTGCCGCCGAAACCCGGCACAATGCCCAAGCCCACTTCCGGCTGACCAAACTTAGCGGCTTCCCCTGCGATGCGAACATCGCAAGCCATCGCCAGTTCGCAGCCGCCGCCAAGAGCAAATCCTTGCACGGCCGCAATCACCGGTTTGGGACATTGCTCGATTTTCAAGAAGGCTTGCTGGCCCTTTTCCGCAAAAATCTTACCTTCTAAAACGTTCATATCCTTCATTTCCGTGATATCGGCGCCTGCCACAAAAGATTTTTCACCGGCACCGGTCAAGATCACCGCCTGAATGCTTTCACTGGCCGCCACTTCATCAAACACCTTCGACAAGTCATCAAGCACTTGCGAATTTAACGCATTCAACGCTTTGGGTCGATTGATCGTAATCAGAGCAATGCCCTCCTCCTCGGTTACATGCAAGGTACTGTATTCAAACATAGTATTTCCTCCTTTTACAAACGTTCTTATAAAACATCAGAAGTAAGCTTCATCGGGCTTTCCTGGAAAATCCGCTCATCCATGCGCTTTAGTTGCGGAGATACAATGACTTTTGCATCCACTTGAGCCAGCACATCCTGCTCTAGATCAACACCTGGAGCAATTTCAGTCAGTACCAGGCCTTGCGGTTCCAATTCAAAAACAGCGCGCTCGGTAATGTATAGAACCGGTTGATTAATCGAACAAGCGTATTTTCCGCTGAAAGTAACTTGCTCTACTTTTTCAATAAATTTTTTGGCCTTGCCCTCTTGTTCAATGACTAACTGACCATCACGAATTGCCGTTTTCAGACCGCCCGCCGTCAACGTACCGCAAAAAATAACTTTTTTAGCATTTTGCGAAATATTGATAAAACCGCCGCATCCGGTCACTTTCGGTCCAAATTTACTGACGTTCAAATTTCCTTCACTATCCACTTGGGCAATACCCAAGCAGGTAATATCCAAGTTGCCGCCATCATAAAAATCAAACATCGCCGCATGATCAATCATCGCCTCAGCGTTGACTGTGGCGCCAAAGCTGAGTCCCGCCGCCGGCACGCCGCCAAAACCGCCCGCTTCTACCGTCAACGTCAACGAATCGCCAATGCCTTCTTCAGCCGCTACTGCTGCAATCCCCTCGGGCATGCCAATCCCCAAGTTGGCACGGCAATTTGGCGTTAATTCCATCGCCGCTCTTCGCGCAATCACCTTGCGTTCATCTAACGCCATTGGCTGCAGCGCGCTTAAAGGAATCTTCACTTCACTGGTATAGGAAGGATTATAGTATTCTCCAAACGTCTGGTTAAACTTATCCTTGTCTCCTACCACTACATAATCCACGAGAAGCCCCGGCACCTTCACATTTCTGGGATCCATGGTCCCGTTCGCAGCAATACGCTCTACCTCCGCAATGACGATTCCGCCTTTCGCCTTAGCAGCGCCAGCAATAGCCATCGCTTCACAATACACGGCTTCCCGTTCCATCGTTAGATTGCCTTTTTCATCTGAGGTGCTGGCGCGAATCAAGGCCACATCCAGAGGAAACGCCTTATAAAACAAGTATTCTTCCCCGTCAATTTCCATAACCTTAACAATGTCTTCTGTAGTACGAGAATTCAGCTTTCCTCCCTCCAGCCGCGGGTCCACAAAGGTTCGCAGACCGACTTTGCTCAGCACCCCCGGCTTACTTCCGGCCGCTGCACGGTACATATGAGCGACCGTACCCTGCGGCAAATTATACGCTTCTGTCAAGTTATCAATAATCAATTTACCGATGCGGGGAGCCAATGCGTAATGCCCGGCAATGACCCGTTTAAGCATGCCTGGATTGCCAAAATGATTGGCGCCTCTCGCTTTGCTGTCGCCAATACCAGCACTGAATTGCAACGTCAGATCGCAAGGATGTCCAGTCGCCAAGAAGCTTTCCTCACAAGCCGAGCTCAACGTCTCCGCATGTTCGTTCCCTACAAAACCAGTCATGCCGATATGGGCGCCGTCTTTGATTAACTTGATCGCTTCTTCTTTGCTAATAATTTTCATGGTCTACAGTTCCCTTCTTTTTGAATTAGGATCTGCGCTTAAGCGCACCTTCGCTACAACAACCCTGTCATTGAATGGAACATAATGATGACAAACACCATAAGGGTCTTAATGACTGTCATCGCAAAAATGTCGCCATAAGACTGTTTATGCGTCAAACCGCAAACAGCCAGCAACGTAATAACCGCTCCATTATGAGGCAATGTGTCCATCCCGCCGGAAGCCATAGAAGCGACACGGTGCAAAATCTCGGGAGACATGCCGATATTGGCAGCCCAAGCCAGCCATTCTTTCGACATCAGATCCAAAGCAATGGACATGCCGCCGGAAGCTGAGCCGGTAATTCCCGCCAGCACATTGACCGTTACCGCCTCTGATACCAACGGCGATCCGCCAATATGAATGCTCAGCAACGCATGGGCGATGTCTTTAAAACCCGGTAAAGAAGCAATGACATTGCCATACCCGACTTCAGACGCGGTGTTCATAATCGCCAAGAGAGAACCGATAGTTCCTGCATTCAACGCTTTTTTCAGGCCTCCCTCTGGCATGCGCTTCAAGCCAAAGGCAATGGCGACCAAGATACCGCAAATCAACGCCACAATCAAAGACCAGATGCCAACTACATTTTTGACAGCAACTGCGGTCAAAGGCAGCTTCATGGCTTGGAATGGTTTCAATAAATCTGGATCCCAAGTAAAAACACTGTTTAAAACAAAATTAACCACTAGCACTGTCAAAAGAGGTAAAAAAGAAATTTTCCAATCCGGAAGCTTTAAAGTTGCGTCATTCAGCTCTGGCGGTTCGTTCAGCGTATGTACGCCATATCCTTCGCCGTTTGCTTGCGCTTTTTTCTGCCGATGTGTCAGCCACATCATGCCTAGCATAAAAATTAGGATGCCTCCGATTATGCCGCTGATGGGCGCTGCATAAATGTTGGTCCCAAAAAAACTAGTCGGAATCAAATTTTGAATCTGCGGCGTCCCTGGAGCGCAATCCATAGTAAACGTAAAAGCTCCCAAGGCAATCGTACCGGGAAGCAGACGCTTAGGTATATCTGCTTCTTTATACAAAGCCACTGCAAAAGGATATACCGCAAAAACCACTACAAACAGACTAACGCCGCCATACGTGAGTACGGCGCAAGCCAAAACGACGGACAAAATCGCTCTTTCCTTGCCCAGTCCTTGAATGATAGCTCTAGCAATGGACTTAGCCAGCCCTGTATCTTCCATGACCTTGCCAAATACCGCCCCTAGCATGAACACGGGAAAAAACGATTTAATGTAGGTAACCGCCTTAGCCATAAATAATTCTGTATATGCCGGCATCACGGAAAACCCTTGCAATGACGCCGCCAGCAAAGCAAATACTGGTGCAAATAAGATGACGGAGAACCCACGATATGCAAAGAACATCAGTAAAAACAGGCTCAAAATTATCCCTAAGACTTCCATGCATTCGTCTCCTTTTTTCACTATGACGGAGCGGCCTTCAACGGCCGCCCTATCATATTACTTATTTTTTCCAGCCCTTCTTTTAGATTACCGCAGCAAGCTACCGGATATCACCATGCGCTGCACCTCGTTAGTTCCTTCGTAAATGGTGCAAATTTTGGCATCTCGATATAAACGCTCCACTTTGAAATCTTTGATATAGCCATAACCGCCATGAATTTGAATGGCTTTAGAGCAAATGAAATCGGCTGCTTCTGAAGCGAACAATTTAGCCATTGCCGCTTCTTTGCTAAATGGCTTGCCGTCGTCTTTCATGGCCGCAGCCTGGTAGGTCAAAAGCCGTGCAGCCTGAAGCTTCGTCTCCATATCCGCCAGCATCCACTGA
The DNA here is from genome assembly GCF_963668665.1 of uncultured Anaeromusa sp. Lineage (NCBI taxonomy): Bacteria > Bacillati > Bacillota > Negativicutes > Selenomonadales > Sporomusaceae > Anaeromusa > uncultured Anaeromusa sp. Next base: position 1,134,042 of record NZ_OY764902.1, read on the forward strand.
ATTGCTTGTTTAGTAGCGATTGGCTTGCCAAACTGTACGCGCTCTTTAGAAAATTTAACCGCTTCATCTAAAGCAGCCTGTGCAATCCCCAAAGCTTGTGCGGCAACGCCAATGCGGCCTCCGTCCAATGTTCCCATGGCCATCCCAAAACCTTTGCCTTCTTTGCCAATTAAATTGGATTTAGGAATCCGACAATTTTTAAAGATCAGTTCCGTCGTTTGAGAACCACGGATGCCCATTTTATCTTCATGTTTGCCGATTTCAAAACCAGGAGCGCCTGCTTCCACAACAAACGCACTGAGTCCTTTTACCCCTTGAGACGGATCGGTCAACGCAAAAATAATATATACGTCACTGACGCCGCCATTCGTAATAAAACATTTCGTACCATTTAAGACATATTCTTCACCGTCCGCTACTGCCGTGCACGTCCCCGAAGCTGCATCCGTCCCCGCACCAGGTTCCGTCAACGCAAAGGCTCCCAATTTTTCCCCTTTGCACATAGGTGTCAAAAATTTCTGTTTCATCTCTTCATCGCCCCATTTAAAAATAGGCCACGATGCAAGCGAACAATGCGCCGAGTAAATGATACCAGTCGATGCACAAGAACGAGACAACTCTTCCACAACCATGATATAGCTCAAATAGTCCGCTTCCGCGCCGCCATATTCGGCTGGGTAAGGCATTCCCATAAAATCAAGTTCCGCCAGTTTTTTCACAACCTCTGCCGGATATCGTCCCGTCTGGTCCAATTCCGCAGCTATTGGTTCCAAGTTCTCCAGAGCAAATTCACGAGCGTTCTGTTTAATCAATTGTTGTTCTTCCGTCAGATTGAAATTCATAAGTACAACCTCCTACTAATTTATATTGATGTGCAAACGTCATCCTTTAGGGGGCATAACCAATGCTTCCCCATCCAAAACCATCTTTCCGTCTTGATTTGTACAAACAGTCCGTAGTACCAAACGATTTTTTGTCTCGTTACGATCCATCACTTCCGCCTTGGCGGTAATCGTATCGCCAAACTTAACTGGAGCCGTAAATTTCAGACTTTGGGACATGTAAATCGTCCCCGGGCCAGGAAGCTGCATCCCAAGAACTGCCGAAACTAAACCGGCGCTCAACATGCCATGCGCAATGCGTTCTTTGAACATTCCTTGCTTGGCTGCCTGCTCATTGATGTGAGCCGGATTCAAATCCCCGGTAATTCCCGCAAACAGATAGACATCTGTTTCGGAAATAGTTTTAGAAAACTCAGCGCAATCCCCAACTTGAATCTCCGCCATTGTCTTACCCTTCACAACTATTCCTCCTTTTTATTTTTTCACTTTAAAATGTTTTCCGATTATTTACTACGCAAGTATCATGCCAAAAAGCGAACAAGCCGAGTTGCACGGCTTGTTCGCTTTCTAAGGAGTGTCCGACATTGTCGCCCCGACATAGTATCTATACAATCCGACACTTTATTTTATTTATTCCAAATTTTCCGTTGTTTTGTTTATTGTATTTTATACTTTTTAATTTTTTCATACAACGTAGCTCTGTGAATCCCCAGCATTTTAGCAGCTAATGCTTTATTTCCCTTAGTATGGCGCAACGTTTCTTCAATACGCTCCTGTTCGGTTAAAGTTCCCTCCTTTGAAAACGGCCTTGTCTGTTCTTCGGCAGCATTCATTCGCAATAAGCCTAAAGGCGGCAAATGGCGCGGCTGAATCAGCGAGGAGTTGACTGTAGCGCTTATCTTTTCCAGCACATTCAATAATTCCCGCACATTGCCAGGCCAATTATATTCGCGCAACAATGCCAACGTTTCCGGCGCAAATTGCTTGATCGGAATACCCAATTTATGACATACTCCAGGAATCAAAATATCAATCAGCTCACTGATATCTTCCCGCCTCTCCCGCAAAGGCGGCAGTTGCAAAGAGATCACGTTCAGCCGATAATACAAATCTTCTCGAAACGTAGTATCTTTCACCATTTCTTCCAATGGCTTATTGGTCGCCGCAATGATACGCACGTCACAAAGCTGCGTCTTTTCACCGCCGACGTGTTCAAAAGTCTTCTCTTGCATGATCCGCAGTAACTTTGCCTGCATGGCCAACGGCATGTCTCCGATTTCATCTAAAAAAATCGTCCCCTTATCGGCCAGTTCAAATTTTCCTTTTTTGCCGCCTTTGCGAGCGCCGGTAAAAGCCCCTTCTTCATAACCAAAAAGCTCCGCTTCCAACAAGTCATGCGGAATTGCCGCACAGTTGATGGAAATAAACGGCTCATCCCTTCTGGCGCTTGTATAGTGAATGGCTTTGGCAAATAAATCTTTACCTGTGCCGCTTTCCCCTAAAATCAACACCGTTGCATCTGTCCGCGCCGCTTTTGCCGCCAAGTTTTTTACGTGAACCATTCCCCGAGAACGACCAATAATCACTTCAAAGGTCGGTTTCGCTTCACCAACCGGACCTAGTGACACTTCGCCCCGAGGCGAATTGTTTTCCCACTGCAAAAGTGCGCTGACCTCACTGATGTCCTTAAACATAGCTTCACCAATGGCTCCGATAATCTCACCATCTTTGAAAATCGGCACACGGTTAACAACGACTTTCCTGCCTTTGACACGCTGTAAATCAGCTAACTCAGGAATGCCAGTTTTCAAGACAATATCTAAGCGAGAATTCTCTATCACGTCTTTAGCCTGCTGCCCTAACAAGTCTTCACGCGGAATGCCCATAATTTCTTCATAAGAATGATTGGCTAAATTAATAATATTGTCGTTTCCAACTACAATAATGCCTTGTTTCAAATTTTCGAAAATGCACAACAGCGCTTCTACTTGGCGCTGGCTCTTATGCAGCTCCTTTGTCATATTTGCCGTTTCTGACAGGTCCTCGACAATTGCCACCGCCCCAACAACCCTCGCCCCTTCTTTAATTGGCGCTCGATTAACTCGAATGCTCTGCGCTTCGACTTCAATACAGCTATTCAACTCGCTTTCACCGTTCTGCAGCACTCGTAGCAGCCCCGTATTGGGCACAATATCACGAATAAACTTGCCCTTCACTGCCTGCTTCTCCACATTCAACAGGCGCGCTGCAGGCTCGCTCATCATTTCTATAATGCCATATTCGTTAATAATCACCACACCGTTGCGGGCAACTTGCAGCAATGCATTTACTTCATCAGACGCCCGGCACATCCGCTTGTAAAAAATATCTAAGAAGCATTGACGATCAATCATTCCTACCAATCGATCCTGAGCATCCACCACAGGCAAATGTTCCACCGGAATCTGCCATGCTTCTTCCAAGGAAGTATCCACTCGCACGGTAACCACTCTTTTAGTCATTACAGTTTCTACTGTCTGCGATAATGGTAAGCGATTCACAATTGTCTCAACGATCTGCTCTCTAGCTAAAAATCCCTCTATTTTTCCTGCTATGTTCACCACTGGAGCGCCGCTTATTTTATACTTGTAAAATAGAAAAACGGCATCTTCCAATGTCTGTGTGCCTCGAAGCGTCTGCGGATTTGAGCGCATAAAATCTCTTGCAAGCATTAATTTCTCCTCACTTTTCCTCGCATTAAAATCAGAAGGTTTTCTTTTTATGAACAATTCCATCTTCATAGCAGATTGCCCTTCTTTGCATGTTTACAAACATTCTATTGAGAAAATATAAAGGGCCTTGCAAGCAAAGGATATTCGCATAATTACATGTGTTTATCCGAAAAAATCATTACCAATCCCTCGCCTAAACATCCTTTTCCGCATAAAAATTTGTGTTGCTCATAGTAAAAAATCCCTTCAAAACGGTTCAACCCGTCTTGAAGGGATTTTTTATTAGCTTTGTACTTTATTAATGAGCACTCCGTTAAAACTAGGGATTTTTTCGTCAGATGTTTCCGGTTACACAATCCCCTGCCGCAAAAGGTCGGTAACATGCACCAATCCCACGGAGCGGCCTTCTTTGTCCACTACAGGCAGGACGGTAATCGGCTTGGGCCGATGCTGCTCCATCATGCGCAGCGCTTCAGCAGCCAGCTTCTCTGCCGTAATGGTCTGCGGCTGCTTGGTCATCAGCTCGCCCACGTTATGAGTCAGGAAATCCAGGCCCTTTTCCAGACCACGGCGGATGTCTCCGTCCGTAATCAGCCCTACCAGCTTACCCTCTGCATCCACTACCGAAGTAGCGCCAAGACCCTTGTCGGTAATGACAAAGAGCGCTTCCTTGACGCTCTGTTCTACGGTTACGGTCGGATTTTCTTCTTCGCCGTGCATGACGTTGGCCACCTTCATCAGCAGCTTGCGCCCTAAAGCGCCGCCAGGATGAAAAACGGCAAAATCATTCGCCGTAAATTTGCGCGCCGACATAAGAACTACCGCCAAGGCATCGCCCAGAGCCAACTCCGCCGTCGTGCTTGTGGTCGGCGCCAGTCCCAAAGGACAAGCTTCCTGCTCCACCGAGGCGTCCAGCACCACATCCGCGTTTTGCGCCAGCGTTGACTGAGCATTACCGCAAATGGCAATAATCTTAGCGCCAATACGACGAATCGAGGGCAGAATATTAATAACCTCCGACGTTTCCCCGCTATTGGAGATCGCTAAAACGATATCATCTTCCGTCACCATGCCCAAGTCGCCATGAATGCCTTCCGCCGGATGCAGAAAAAACGAGGGCGTACCTGTACTCAGCATGGTTGCCGTGATCTTCTGCCCTACATGGCCCGGCTTGCCCATGCCGGTAACAATGAGCCGGCCCTTAGTTTCCAAAATCAGCTGCGCCGCCAACACAAACTGTTCGTCAATACGCGGAATAAGCGCTTCAATCGCAGCCGCCTCCATACGCAGTACCTGTCTTGCCTGTTCAATCATGCCCTATATCCTCCGTTACAAAGTTTCTTCTTCTATATTATAAAAAGAAGCCGCAAAACACAAGTCAACAAGAAACACCTGCCGACATCAGCAGGTGTTTCTTGAACAATATCGGCCATTTTCTCTAAATCTCTCAGGCCGGCCTTCTTATGAAATTCAGCCGACAACGGCCGCCAAAATCAACGTGCCTGCAAGGCCGACAACAGCGGCAATGGTGGTCGATCCGGTATAAATGGTAAACATTTTGTTCATCGGAATTCCCAGCGACTCCTTTACAAACCAGAAGCCGGGGTCAGTTACATGAGACGCCCCGATAGCGCCGGCGCCAATGGCGATCGCCACCAAAGCCGGATCCAACGAAGGATAGGCCGCCAAAACCGGCGTAATAAAACCGGCGGAGGTCATCATCGCCACAGTAGCACTGCCGATGGCAAAACGCATGACAATGGCAATAACCCAAGCCATGATCAACGGGCTGATCTGAATGGTTGTCAGCACGGTTTTGAGGACTTCGCCGATGCCGCTGTCCAGGATGACGCGGTTGAACGCGCCGGCAGCGCCGATAACCAAAATAATCGTAGCCATCGGGCCCATGGCGGATTCGGTTTTCTTAGCCAAATCGCCCAAAGAGAAACCGCGTTTCAGCCCCATGACATAGTAGGAAAGAATGGCTGCTAAAAAGAGTGCCGTAATCGGGCTGCCCAGGAAATTAACGATAGGCATGTAAGCGGCATTCTTATCGCCTACGAGTTCAATGATAGTTTTACCGATCATCATCAGAAGCGGCAGCAAAATGGTAAAGAGAGTAATGCCGAAAGCCGGCAGCTTTTCATCCGGAGTCGGCTCCACGCAGCGATACTGCTCCGGCACTTCGAGGTCATTGGTTTTCGACAGGAAGTGACCGTAAATGGGGCCTGCCAAAGCGGTAGCCGGCAAGCCAACCAAAAGACCATAGAAAATCACTTTGCCCACATCGGCCTTAAGAGCCAACGCAATGGCCATAGCTGCCGGATGGGGCGGCACGATGCAGTGAACAACCGTCAAGGCAGTGGTCATAGCCAAGGCAATTTTCACCAGCGGCTGCTTGGATTCTTTAACAACACAGAACAGAATCGGCGTCAGCAGGACGATACCTACCTGCAAGAAAACCGGAATACCGCAGATATAAGCGACAATCATCATCGCCCAGGCGGCACGGCTTTTGCCAATAATATTGATCAGCGTCCGGGACAGCTTTTCAGCGCCCCCGGAAATTTCCATCATCTTGCCGATGATAGCGCCCAGCGCCAGGATCGGCGCCAAGAAACCCAAGGTACCGCCCATCCCAACTTCAATGGACTTGCCAATTTTATCAAGAGGCATGCCGGTGGCAAAGGCAATGAGAAAACATGCGGCCAACAGAGAGATAAAGGCATGAATGCGGAATTTGATGCTCAAAACAATAATCATTAAAATAGCAATACCAAGAACAGAAAGCATACTTACTGTCGAATCCATCATTAACCCTTCTTTCTTCATCGTACTAAATGAATGTTCGATTTATAAAAAGGACTTTGCGGCGGATTCACAGGGGCGGTTCAACGAGCCAAAGCATCTTCTTAAGACCGCTCACTTTTTTCCGAGCCTTCTCATAACCGACTCAAAAGAACCGTCCCCGTGAACCACTCTGCCCACAAGCGCTTAGTGCTTGTTGAAGTTGGGAGCGTATTGGGCCGCCAGCTTAATGGCTTCCACCATGCTGACTTCGCTGACCTTACCTGTGCCGGCAATGTCCAGTGCTGTGCCGTGGTCAACGGAGGTACGCAGGAAAGGCATATTGTTGGTAATGGAAATGGTGCGTTCAAAGTCTACCATCTTGGTCGCAATATGGCCTTGGTCATGATACAGGGAGAGAACGGCGTCATATCTGCCTTTCAAGGCAAAATGGAACACCGAGTCCGCCGCTACCGGGCCTACGACATTCAAACCGTCTGCTTGGGCTTTGGCAATGGCCGGTTCGATTTCACGCACTTCCTCGTCACCGAAGAGGCCATGCTCGCCGCTATGCGGGTTAAGACCGGCCACCGCCAGACGGGGATTTTTCACGCCCAGCACCTCAAGGGCCTTGGCGCAGCGGTGAATGAACTCGTACATGCTTTCCGTCGTTACCAGCTCGCAAGCGCGGCGCAGCGACACATGGCGGGTCAAGAAGAACACGCGCAGGTCAAATACCTGGAACATCGTCAAGGGGTTCTTGGTGTTGGAGAGGTCTTCTAAGATTTCCGTATGGCCGATGTAGTTAACGTGAGCGGCTTTCAAGGACTCCTTGTTGATCGGCGTCGTCGCCAGGGCGTCCACTTCCTTGGACATGGCCAAGTCAATGGATTTTTTGATGTATTCAAAAGCGGCGCGGCCGGACAGCGCCTGCACTTTACCGATCTGCAGCTCTTTGACATCCACATTGTTCAAGTCGATAACGTCAATGGTGCCAAATTCATACTTGCCGTCTTGAGGACCCTCCACACGACGAACCTCCAGCTTGATACCGCAGAACGTCATGGCCTGCTCCAGTACGGACACATCGCCAATCACCAGGGGACGGCATGTCTCGTAGATTTCGGGAAGGTTCAATGATTTCACAATAATTTCAGGACCCACGCCGGCGGGATCGCCCATAGGCATGGCAATAATCGGTTTTTGCATAACAAACAGCTCCTTAAAATAAAGTAGATAAAAATTAGGAACGCTACACAGAGTAACAGAGTAAACAGAGGGTACGCAGAGGGTTACGAAAAAGGCATTTTAAAAAGCGAAGCACAATCTTTTCAAGAGATCGCAAGACTGCCGTAAGCGTCATTGCGAGCGAAGCGACGCAATCTCTTTTAGCTCGTAGCCCTCCTGCGGTCCCTCCCGCGACTCCGGTCACTCCTGTTCAAAGCCTGGTGCTTTACTAGTTCTTTTTGGCGTAACTTTCGTTAGATAATTTAATCAGCAGATAGTCCACGCATTTGCTGATGGCGGTATCGTCGCCAATCAGACCGCCCTTGGTCACGATGGGATGCTTATCAAAAATGCCTTTGTGCAGACGGCCATACACCGCCAGCGGCAAGATTTCATCTTTGACTTCAATGCAGATGGCCTGCAGCGCATCGCACACCGCCACCGTCACGTCGCCGCCGCTGGTGAAGAGGCCGCCAATGCAGTCACCCAGCTCTTCAATAACCCGCACGGTAATGCGCGCCAACCCTTTAGAAATGCGCTGAGAAATCTCATCCTGCGTTGTGCCCTGCTCTGCGGCCACTTTGCCCAGATCGATAACATCGCATTCCCAGCAGGTGGTGGTGACGCCCAGCACTTCATACGCGTCCGGGTTTACGCAGATCTCTTGAACTACCCGCTCGATTTCCGCTTCCCGCTTGGCGTCGTCTATCAAGTCCAATACCGATACATTCACCAGATGATGCGCATACTTAAGGCGAATGTCTTCCATCTGACGCCGCGTGTTATCGCTGACGCTGCCGACAGTCAAGAATACCTTCTGTCCCCGGGCTTCTTCCATCTCCACCACTTCCGCCGTCATAGCGCTGGTAAATGGGCCGGGGTCCACCGCTACAATAGGCAGTCCTGTCGCCTTGGCGGCTTTGGCTATATCCGCCACCGTTTCATTGGTCGTAGCGTCAATAACTACGACGCGCACACCTTCGTCATTGTACTGCAGAATGGCTTTTTTCACCGCCTCCGAACCCTGCAGCACCGTACTGAGCTCGATGAAACCAACCGGCTCATCCAGCTGTTGAGCGACTAACGGCACCACTTTCGACGTAGTAATCGGGTTTTTGGGGTCCTTAGCCACGATCGTCTGTTCCAAGGGAACCTGGTTAACCATCAGATAGCCGCCGATACAGACGCGTCCCGAAGTAGGAAATACCGGCACCATCAGCGCCATCGTTCCTTTGGGTACATTGTCAAGAATAGCTTTAAGCTCCGGGCCGATATTGCCGCGCAGCGTGCTGTCCATGCGCTTATTTACCAATTGCACACTGCTGTCATAGAGCTTTTTCATGGCTTTATCTACCCGGTCATAAGCTTCCTGCGCTGCAATGCTGCGGCTGTCTGTGCTGACAACCACCACGTCCAAATTCTTGCCTTCTTCCGGCGTGTACAGGTCCAGGTCAAAAAAGGTCGCGCACCGCAAACCCTGGCGGGACAGCAGCACTGCGCTGGAATTGACTCCAGTCATGTCGTCTCCCACAATTAACACCTTTGGCATCTGTCTCTCTCCTTATGCTAAGCTCAAGCTAACTTTCTATCTATACCAGCTGCAAGGCCACGCCTTTTTCTTGCAAACGCTGCACCGTTTCTGTAGCTACGCCTTTGTCGCTGATAATCAACGAAAAATCTTGTAAACTGCAGATTTTATTGATACTGCGCCGGTTGAACTTGCTGCTGTCGGCCACCAGAATCACTTTTTCCGCGGAAAGAATGATCTCTTTTTTCAGCTCCGCTTTTTCAAAAGTCGGCCCGCTCATGCCCAGCTCCACGTCTAACGAACTGGCGCCTACAAAGGCGATGTCCGCGTAAATTTCCTTTAAAAAGGCAATCGCCCGGGACCCCATGCAGGAACCAGTTACATTCTGTACCCGGTCGCCTGTGCAATAGATGGCGAAAGAACTGTTTTGCACTAAAAAGGCCGCAATCAGCACGTCCGTCGTCACAATGGTCAAGTTTTTCTTCTTAAGCAACTCTTTAGCAATCGCCATCGCCGTCGTTCCTGAATCCAGCAATACGGTCTGCTCCTCTTCCACCAACGCCGCTGCCGCCTGCCCGATACGCTCTTTTTCCGCCTGGTGCTGCATCTCTTTTTCCTGTCGCGGCAGCTCTAAGGTCAGCTTGGATTTCAGCACCGCGCCGCCAAAGGTCCGGCTCACAATCTGCACGCTCTCCAGGTATTTCAAATCTCTACGGATGGTCATGGCGGTGACGCCCAGCTGTTTCGCCAGCTCCTCGACGGTCACCCGGGGACGCTCTTCCAAGATTTGTACAATTTTTTCCTGACGCTCTACTTGAAACAAGGTGTTATCACCTCTTTCGTTTATGTTTGTCTTTAATGTTCGAATATGTTCGTTTCAGTTTGATTATATTCTTTCGTTTGTCAAAAAGCAAGCTCCTTTTTAAAGAAACACAAAAGAAAAAGGCCGCCTAAGCGACCTTCGAATCAAAAAGATTGAACAAGAGAACCGGCGACGGCGCTGGATGCGCCTGACGGAACGTGACGCTCCTAATGCCGGATGCGCCATGGATGGCATGGCATCCGGTCTCCTCTGAAAATCCAAGGATGGCATGGCAACCGACATCCGCTAAAGGGTACCCAGGAGAAATACCGGATTTCCTTTTTGGTTCAGAAGGACGGTTCTAGTGAACCAAAAGGGAGCTGCTAATTTAATGAACACTCCGCCAAAGATAGATATTTTTTCATTAGACACGAAAGAAAACGTAGGTAGAGCGGCGCTCTGCCGAGGCTTTCTGACAAAGGCTGATGGAAAAAGAGCCTCTTTGGTGCGAGATGGGCATAAATTATGCAGCTCCCTGAAAAATCAGCAATCCACCATAGTCACGCCCAAGCCGGCGGTTCCCATTTCCTTAAAGGCTTGCGGCAGCGCCCGCCCAGTTTCGAGCATCGCAGAAATAACGCGATCCAAGTCCTCCCAATGGCGCGCCGTCATTTCACTCTTAGCGATTAAAAAGGCGTTATAAGCTTTGACCGCCCCAAAAGCGTTGCGTTCAATGCACGGAATAAGCACAAAGCCGCCCACTGGATCGCAGCTCATGCCCAAATGGTGCTCCAAGGCCATAGCCGCAGCGATTTCCGTCACCCCTAACGACTGGCCCGTAGCTTCCGCCGCCATCGCCGCCGCCATCGCGGAGGCCACGCCGATTTCTCCCTGACAGCCTACTTCCGCACCGGCTACGCTGGCATTGGTTTTGCAGAGCAAGCCCACCAGCCCCGCCGCCAAGAGACCTTGACGCAGCTGCTGCCTGGATGCATTCAAATGATGCCGCAGCACATAGGCTACCGCCGGCAGCGTCCCTGCCGAACCCAAAGTAGGGGCCGTCACCGCCAAACGTCCGGCTGCGTTTCCTTCGGAAACCGCTAGGGCGTAGCTGCTTAGCTGTTCCAAAAACCGCTCCGGCGCAGGCGCCTGGGCGGCCTTTTCATAAATGGTTTTCGCCTTGCGATAAAATTCAAAAGGAGCCGGCACTAGGCCTTCTTCCCGCAAGCCCTGCTGAACTCCCGCATCCATGGCATCCAGCACCATGTCAAGATGCGCCCACACTTCCTTTTCCCCCACCTGGCGAATGGCCATTTCATTGGCCAGCATAATCTGAGACAACGACTTGCCGCTGGTTTCGGCTACCTTCTTGAATTCGGTCATATTCCCATAGCGAAAAGCCGGTTCGCCCCGCTGCGCCGCAGGCTGCCCCTTCCAAGAAAAAAAGCCGCCGCCAATCGAATAGTACTCCCGGGAAAACAGCTCGCCGCCGTCCCCGTCCAGGAGACGAAAAACGCCTGTGTTGGCAAAGGGAAAATCATGCTCCACCCGGTCCCAGACAATGGTATCCGCGCAGCTTAGCTGAAAGGCCTGACCACGGATACTGACGCTATGGAGTTTAGATACATTAGCCAAATCATCCATCAAGGCGCTGTCGCAAGTTTCCGGTTTCTGCCCCAAAAGTCCTGCTACAATCGCCCGGTCTGTCCGGTGCCCTTTGCCAGTAGCGCTGAGACTGCCAAAAAGACGGGCTTCTAAGCGGCGGCCTTTTTCCATTGTCTCTGTCGGCAGCGCTTCCATGGCTTGCCGAAAATCGTTAGCCATACGAATCGGCGCCAGCGTATGCGAGCTGGACGGCCCAGGTCCCACTTTGAAAAGCTCCTGCAAGGTAGTACGCACAACGCCCTCCGGCGGCCCCGGATAGCAGCGCTCCTTAGGAGTGCCCGGGAAAGCGCTGCCCGGAATGCCCCGCGCCCCTGCCGGCTCCAAATCGAGCAGCACCTTACCCGCCAACGGCGCCATTACCGCCATTTTGATAAACTCCCGTCGTTCCATGAAAAAACCTCCTTCAGCTTATTCAAAACTGGTTCAGGTGAACCGTCCCCTTGAACCAACCGTCGTGTTTTTCCTTCAATTCCGTCCCCTATTTCTATACTCATGAGGGAGTCACTGCTGTAATGGGCGCTCCGCAAAAGCCAGAATTTTTTACGTCAGGCAAGAAAGAAAATGCAGGCATAGTGGAGCTCTGCAGAGGCTTTCTGACAAAGCCTGATGCAAAAAAGGGCGGCTTTAGCGTGAGATGCACATACAGCAAAGTCTCCCTCCCTAGACGTTGAGCATGTCCTCACGCAAGCGCGAACGCTTCATTATATATAGGTACACTGCGGTAGCACAGGCTGCGCCGAAAACCAACGACGCCAAAAGCAAAAAGAAATGAAAGCGGCTCAGCACTTCCCAAAAGCCGCCAATATAGCCCGCCAACAGATTGCCGGCAAACTGCGACAGATACCAGATGCCCATGCACATCGACACCGCTCGCGCCGGCGCCAGCTTGGTCACCATGGACATACCGATGGGCGAAAGATACAGCTCCCCTAACGTCATAACCAGCGTACTGGCCACCAGCCACCACATGCTCACCGGCGTGCCATTCACATCGTACCAAACTCCGGCAGGAACCAAAACCAAAAAAGACGTACCCAACAGCAGACAGCCCCGGACCATCTTGGCAATCGCTCCAGGCTGTGCGCCCCGCCCGGCCTGCCAAGCCCAAAAAGCGGTAATCACAGGAGTCAAAGTGAAAATGAACATAGGATTGAGCGACTGAAACCAAGTCTGCGGCACTTCCCACGCGCCTATCTGACGGTCCGTATCACTGTCAAACCAAAGAGCCAACGTATTTCCTTGTTGTTCAAAGGCCGCCCAAAAGGGAATGGTCAGCAAGCACAGCAGCACTAAGGCGGCGATTTTTTGTTTTTCCCGCAGCGTCAGCGGCTCTTCCTCCTCTGCCGAGGCTTCCTTGCGCGCCGTCAAGCGGTCCGGTTTTAGATAACGCTGACCATACAGATAAATTAAAAGCCCTACCATCATGCCCACGCCGGCCAAGCCGAATCCATAATGCCAGCCGACCACAACTCCCAGCGTACCGCAGGTCAACGGCGCTAAAAATGCGCCTAGGTTGACGCCCACATAAAAAATGCTGAACGCGCTGTCTCTTCGTTTATCGCCTGCCGGATAGAGACTGCCCACCTGCGTCGATATATTGGGTTTAAAGAGACCGTTACCTGCAATCAAAAAGCCCAACGCCGGAAAAAACAAGGATTCAAACGCCATTAAAAAATGCCCTATCGCCATAAGCGTCCCTCCAATATATACCGCCCGCCGCTGTCCTAAAAAACGGTCCGCCAAAAGACCGCCAAAAAGGGGCGTCATATACACCAGCCCCGTATAGAGACCGTAAACATGGGAAGCATCTTCCTGGGAAAAGAGCAACTGCTTCGTCATGTAAAACACAAGCAAAGCTCTCATGCCATAGTAGGAAAAGCGCTCCCACATCTCTACCAGAAAAAGCACAAACAAGCCTCTAGGATGGCCCAGCCAGGTTTTTTCCATGTCTTGCTGCATTGTTTAACCTCCTCCTATCTTCAGCTTTCCTTATCAGCCGCTGTTTCGCTTGCAAATTCTACAGGCCCAACTGAATCTAGAGTAAGTTTCTTCCTATGGAAAAAGGATTCCCTTAAACGGTATTTTTTTCCTGCCAGCCACTTTTATTTTTTGGCATCCTTTACATTTTTACATATGTATTTTGTATTTTTCCGCATAATGTATAATCAATTTGCATTTGTCCAACAAGAACGTACATTGCAGTTGACATTCTGCTTTCTATATTCTATAATTACCTCATACTTTTTTTAGTTATTTTAATAGTTTCTATTTTCACATACTACCGTTCATGCACTGCATGGCGCAAGAAAGGATGAGTCTTCATGAAGATCATCGGTCTCATTGGCAGCCCGCGCCAACAAGGAAATACCTCTCATCTCGTCAATACGATGCTGCAGCAAGCCGCTGCCCTCGGCGCTGAAACCAAGCTGTATCAGTTAGGCCAGCTTGACATCCAGCCTTGCAAAAGCTGCTATGCCTGTAATACGCAGGAAAACTGCACCTTAGACGATGATGCCCAAAGCATTCTCCGGGAAATTGCCGCTGCCGACGCGATCGTCCTGGGTACGCCCATCTACATGTGGCAAATGAGCGGTCAGCTCAAACTCTTAGTAGACCGTATGTTCTCCTTTCTTAAGCCTGATTTTTCCAGCAAACTGACGCCCGGCAAAAAGGTAGCTCTCGCTGTTACCCAAGGCCAGGAAGCGCCCACCGTATTCCAGGCTTATTTCGACTCCGTAGGACAGGTTTTAGATCTCCTCGGTTTCGGCGAGCACCGCATGGTCACAGCGATTGGCGTCTACGAACCAGACGATGTGCTGCAACAGGCCGATACCCTGGAAGAAGCCCGCGCTCTCGGCGTCTGGCTCAGTCAAAAAAGCGATAAAAGCTCTCTGCATCAAGCAGTTTGATATTTCCGCATTCTGTCCATACTCTTTTTGAGCCGGCTAAGCCGGTTCTTTTTTTATGCTCAAATTGCTCACCGCCATTAAGAGGATTTCCTTAGCCAGCCGCGAAAGTAATCCATGTATCGTTTCTGGAAAACTATGGCTTTTCTGTTCTTTTACCTAAAGAAAGGACGTGCCGCCATGAAGCTCCCAGCTTGTAGGATCCTTGCCGCTAGCCTGCTTAGTTTTTCCCTGTTTATTGGCGGCTGCAGCAACTCTAAACCCGCTCAAAGTCTTTCCAAAAGCCAGGTTCCAGAAGTTTCCTGGCAAAGCGACGGCAGTATTACTCCCAAAGAATATAGCCATCAACAAGTTCTCGGCGATCTTGTCGTATATAGCCGTCTTGCCGGAGACCATGCCTGCTTTGGCCTTCAAGCTCCGACCAAAGGCTGGATCGCTCTAGGGTTGGGCTCAGAAGGAAAAATGAAAAACGCCGACATCCTCATCTTTACCCTGCGCAATGGCAAGGTGGAAGGCGAAGATTCCTTTAGTTCTTCCCCAAGCGGCCCTCATCCAGCCGACCTCTCCCAGGGAGGGACGAACGACATTCTCGAACTGACCGGCAGTGAAAAAGACGGCGTTATGACGGTAGAATTCAAACGCAAACTGCGTACAGGCGATCCTTATGATAAAGACTTGCATCCCGGCAACAATACTATTATTTGGGCCTTAGGCAGCAATTTCAAATTTGCTTCTCGCCATTTGCAGCAAGGAACCGGCACTCTGGCATTGGAGTAGTAGTAGTGTGCCTTGGGGATCAAGATAAAAGAGGAGGTTTTTGCCAATGAAATCAAAGTACTATGCCTCTATTTTTACTTTGTTTTTTTCAATCGCCCTAACCTTGCCCGCCTGGGCCTGCACCACCACGATCGTAGGTAAAAGCGCATCGACGGACGGCTCCGTGCTGGTCTCGCATTCTGAAGACGGCCTAAGCGATCCCAGCGTGGTCTACGTTCCGGCTAAAGATCACCCGGACGGCTCTCTTCGTCCTGTGTTCTACTCCACTGTCGCCCTTGACTACAAACCGCAATGGGGCGCAAGCGAAACCCATCGTCTCAATACGAAAGACCGCGGCCCCACTTACGACGTAAAAAGCATCCCTGCCAGCGTTCCTTTGGGCTATATTCCGCAGGTCTCTCATACCTACGCCTATTTCGACGGTAATTACGGCATTATGAACGAACATCAACTCTCCATCGGCGAATGCACGGACAAAGCCAAAGTGCATCCTGAACCGGAACCTGGCAAGCGCATTTTCTATTCCTCCGAATTGTCCCGAGTGGCCTTGGAACGCTGTAAAACCGCGCGCGAGGCCGTTTTACTCATGGGCCATCTCATTGAAACTTACGGCTACTACGGTACCGGCGAAACGCTGCTGGTAGGCGATCCAAACGAAGGCTGGGTCATGGAAATGGCAGGCTACGACAAAAATGGCACGAGCGGCGTCTGGGTGGCGTAGCGCGTGCCGGATGATTCCTTCTTTGTCGCCGCCAACCAGTTCCGCATTCGCGACATCCGCCCCGACGCCAACGATATGCTTTACTCCAAAAACATCTTCTCTATCGCTCAAGAAAAAGGCTGGTGGCAGCCGGAGCAAGGACTGCTCGACTTTACCAGCGTGTATGGCGACGGAGAATTTCATCACCCTTACTACTCCTTGCGACGCGTTTGGCGCGCCCAGATGCTGGCGGCTCCATCGTTAGAGCTTTCTCCCTGGGCGGAAGGCCCTTACACAAGAGCGTATGCCTTCGCTGTAAAGCCGGATAAAAAGCTCTCCCCTCGCGACGTATTCGCCATTCATCGCGACAACTATGAAGGAACCGAATTCGATCTTACCAAAGGCCTTGCGGCCGGTCCTTTTGGCGATCCCAACCGCTTTGAAGGCAACGCCGAGTCAGTGGCCGACAAGGAAGGCCGCTTAACGCCTCTCAACGGCGAATTCGAACGCCCCCTCAATATCTACCGCTGCGTCTATTCCTATGTCAATCAATCCCGCAGCGATCTCCCTGACGCCATCGGCGGCGTAATGTGGATCGGCCTGGATCGCCCCGGCACAACGACCTTTATGCCCTTTTATGCTGGCGCTACCACCTTGCCAGCGTCACTGCAGCATGCGGATATCCTCAAATTCGACAAAAACAGCCTTTGGATGTCCTTCAACTATGTCGCCAACTACGCCATGTTGAAGTATTCCTATATGATCCAAGACATCCAAGCCGTACGGGACAAGTATGAAACCACTGCTTTCCGCAAGCAGCCGAACTTAGAAAAAGAAGCCCTTGCCCTGTGGAACAATGGCAAACGCCAAGAAGCGCGGGAACTCCTCACTCAATACAGCCAAAACAATGCCCAGTCGCTTCTCTCTGATTGGTGGAAGCTGTCCGAAGACCTGTATCTCAAATACAACGACGGCTATATCAACGACCAGAAAGCCTTAGCTCAACCAGTCTTCTATCCTTCCTGGTGGCTGAAGCAGGTAGGATATGAAAACGGGCCTACAAGCTATGAAAAGCCAGCTGCGGAAACAAAGAATTGAACACGAGAACCAGAGTCACGAGAGGGGTCGACTGAATTTGCGGCGGCCTTGACTGTATTTGAGACTTTTATTGGAGCAAGACGGTCCGCAGGACGCAAAAGCAGGGGAAGGTGGATGACAGTTTCGCCTGTTTGAGCGCAACGAGTTAAGAAACTGCCGCCTTAGCCTGCTTTTGCGAGGTGCGCGCAAATCTTGTCTCAAATATAGTTAGGCCGCCGTTTATACAAAAGCTCATAGCCCAGAATATCCCTTTCGCGTCTTTCGTGTATTTCGCGGTTCGTTGTCCACAAACCGTTGCCATTCCTCCTGTTTCAGCCTCTCAAAGCTTATAAATTCTGGTATATTTAAAAAAGCAGAAGGCGCTTGGCGTTAACCAGGCTCCTTCTGCTTTTCAGTTCACATACAACCACGACTTCTATTTAAACACTTCGGGATTAAGGCAGGTCGGCATAGGCTGTCCGTGCAACGCCGCCAGCAAATTATCCACGGCCAGGTTCATCATGGCTTCCCGCGTCTGCCGTCCGGCGCTGGCGATATGGGGCGTAATCAATACATTGTCCATTTGGTAGAGTTCATGGTCTACAGGCAGCGGCTCCGGATCGGTTACATCCATCGCGGCATACGCCAGTTGCCCGCTCTTGAGAGCCGCCACCAGGTCCGCAGTCACCACAATGGGGCCGCGGGCGGCATTGATGAAATAGGCGCCTTTTTTCATTTTACCGAAGGCCTCCGCATTGAACATGCCGCGCGTTTGCGCCGTCAAGGGCGAAAGAACCAATACAAAATCCGCTTCCGCCAGCAACGCGTCAAAAGAGCGGTAGGATGCTTCAAACTTCGCTTCATCCGCCCGGGGGCGACGGTTGTGGTAGATAATGCGCATGCCGCTGGCTAACGCCCGGCGCGCCGCGGCGCTGCCGATATCTCCCATGCCGACAATCCCCAGCGTCTTGCCGTATAAATCACAACCCAGACCCAAATCACCGCCGCACTGGCCCAGCGATTTCGTCCACCGGCCGGCTTTGGCGTACGCCCAGCCTTCATGGATGCGCCGCGCCGACGAGAGTAAGAGTCCAAACGCCATATCCGCTGTCGCCTCTACCAAAACGCCAGGGGTGTTGCTCACCGCAACCCCTTTAGCCGTACAAGCCGGGACATCAATATTATCATAGCCCACCATCGTATTCGCAACTACTTTCAACTGCGGAGCTGCAGCCAAAAGAGCCTCATTTACCGCTACGCCCGTGCAAAGCAAACCCTCAGCATCTGCTATTTCCTCCAGCAGCCGCTCTTGCGGCATGCGCCCTTCCTGCTGCCAAGAGACAACGGTCCCCTCCGCCTCCAGCCGCGCCAATACCTCAGGAAATAACTTACCTGTTACTACGATTTTAGCCATCTTTTTGCCTCCTTGCTTCTCTGAGCCTCTTCCGTAGCCCTCACTTTACTCACTCTACTCCTGTTCAAAACCGTTGCCCCGTTCTTCTCTTGCGTCCCCTCACGCGACTCCGGTTCTCTTGTTCAATTCCCGTCTTCTTCCGCAGCCCTCAGTCGGGCCCTCTACTCTTGTTTATTTACGCCGCTTCGTTCCACCGCGTTTCCTGCAAAATGCAGCTTCAACAGCACAATCTCGCTTTGGGTGCCTACGCGCAAAGGAGGCCCCCAGCCGCCGTAGCCGCTCGAAACAATCATCGTCATATTGCCGCGCTGCAGCATTCCCCAGTCAAGCTCATACATCGCATGAGTAATCAAGGAAATCGGCCACATCTGCCCCTGGTGGGTATGCCCGGATAACAGCACATCCGCACCGGCCACTGCCGCCTCGTCAATACGCCGCGGTTGGTGATCCATCACCACAACTGGCCGAGTCAAATCCACCCCGGCCAAAATGTCTTCCAACGGATCGCTTTCGCCCGGCTGATACCGGCTGCGCCCGAAGTCATCGCGGCCCACCAAAACCAAGCCGTTCCCTACCAATTGCCAGCGATCTCTAAGCACCGTCAAACCGCCGGCCTCCAAATACTTGATCGCCTTTTCCGGCTTACGGCTGATATACTCATGGTTTCCCATGATCGCATACACCCCTAGCGGCGCTTTCAGCCCCCGCAAAACTTGGGGTATGCCATGCCTCGGCAGATAGTCCGCATCCTGATCAATGGTATCGCCTACAAAAACAATGATATCCGCCTGCTGCGCATTAAGGTGCCGCACCAATTCCTCTACACGTTCCCGATCAATCAACGCGCCAATATGCACATCCGACACCATGGCAATCGTCAGGCTCTCTCGTCCGGGAAATTCCTTGGCAATGGTCACCTCATAGGGCTGAACCACCGGATGTCGGGCTTGATTCCAGCCATACGCGAAAATAGCCAGCGCCAGCAGGGCTGCAGCGAAAGTCAACCGTCTCCGCCAGGGACGCTTTAAAAATAAGCACCCCGCCTCTAACAGCAGCAGGGATAGTACAAAATAAGTCAGCCATCCCAGCCACCAACCGCCAATGATCTCCAGATTTTCGCCCCAACCTGGGCGCAACAACCGCAAAAAAGGAACCAAAAACAACCCAAACGTCACAATTCGCAAAACGATCTGCGTTCGCCGCCGCAAACCAAACGCTACCCGGCGATATACATAAAAGCACATCAAGCCGTAAAGAAGCGTAAAAAAGACCAAAAATAACGATACCGGCACATTCATTGCAACCTACACGCTCCGTTTTCAAAAACTCTACTCTCATCTTAGAAGAAGAGTAAAAAAAAAGCAATCGTTAAGAAGGATTTTTTATATTAGTGGAGAATATTTATTAACAAGAAAAATCAAGGAGGTGAGTTCCGTCAGATAAAAGCACCTAGCTTTGTCTGCGGAGTTACTATGAAACAAGTAGAAGAACTGAAAGAATTTTTTGCCGCTAACAAAGGAACCGGCACCCTCTCCACCGCCAATGCCAAAGGCCAAGTCTCCAGCGCCGTATACGCTACGCCGCATTTTCTCCCGGACGGACAACTTGCTTTTATTATGCGGGACCGGCGCACCTGGGCCAACATTCAAGAAAATCCGCATGCCTGCTATCTATTCTTACAGCATGGTCACCAAGGAAAACGGCTGTACTTGACCAAGACTGGCGATGAAACCAACAGCGAGCGTCTCTTCGCCTTGCGCCGCCGGGACTATGGAGAGAAAGAAATCGGTGAAGACCTGCATCTGGTCATTTTCCGTCTCGACGAAGTCCGGCCTCTTATCGGAGGCTAAATTTGAGAAAGCACTAGGCTCGAACAGGAGTCGCGGAAGTCACGGGAGGGTTTCGAAAAGAAACGGGACATTGTTAAATGCGTAGAAATTAAAATTGTAGATTGGGAATAATGCATGAAAGCCGCCTATTTAAAGGCGGCTTTCATGCGCTCTGCAGACAGTCTTACTCCAAATAAAATTTCAAATATACTCTCTCATTCGAGCCCTCTGATTCTCTTGTTCAATCCAGCTCCGCCGAGCCCTCCCTCTACTCCTGACCACAACGGTCTGTTCATTTCGCCACAAAAAAAGCAGCGCTTGGTCCGGCTTCACTTGACGCAGCAAATACTCTTCCAGCGCCAAATTCCGCCAAGGATGCATGGACGAAGACAGACTCAGCCTCGCCGCTTCCTTCATTTATAGAGTCCGCACCTTCTGACTTACTTCTTCCAACATTTTCTGGCGGGCGGCGTCATCTACGGCCGTTACCGAGCCAAAAAGACGATGTTCTACTACCTTCATGCCGCACAGCGAAAAGATTCCTTCATCCACGGCCAAACGCACGGACTTGGCTACGCCGCTCTCCTCGCAGAGCGCCTCCGGCATACCCATGGTTGTAAAAGCCAGTACTTCTTTCCCTACAAGCAACCCTTGCAAGCCGGTTTCAGCGGCGGAAAACGCAAAACCTTCCGCAAAAACCCGGTCGATATACCCCTTCAGCACCGCCGGCATGGCAGACCACCAGAGAGGATATACAAAAATAAGCCGATCCGCCCAGGCGATATGACGCTGCTCCTCAATAATATCCGGAGGCGTCTGCGCCTCGGCAAAAGACAATAAATCTCTGCCGCTTAGAGCAGGAACAAAATGCATCGCATACAAATCTCGCATCATCACTTCATCCCCCCGGGCATGGATTGCCTGCACCGCTGTATCAGCGATAGCCCGGCAAAAGCTGCCCGACTGGGGATGACAATAGATCAATAACTGCTTCAATCCCCCAGCCTCCTATGAATATAATACAAGAGCAATGAGTTCCAGCGTCTCCGGTCCTTCATTGACCAAGCTGTGCGCTTCTCCGTCCTTGGTAAACAATAAATCCCCAGCCAGCACTGTGCTTTTGGCGCCATTGTCGTCAAAAACGCCTTGGCCTTTGAGCACATAGTAGGCTTCCACATCACCGTTATGTTGATGAAAGCCCACCGAACAGCCTGGGTTAATGATGTTGTGTGAAAACAAGCGCCCTTTGCCTTGAAACTCTTCTCCCTGCAGCAAATGCACCAGTGTCACATCCCCTTGACCACCCAGCATTTCCTTGCGCACCTCGCGCTGCAATTCCTCTGCCCGTTTGATCATGTTCCTTCCTCCTCTTCTTCTCTCAGAACATTTCGGGATCTACTCCACTTGAGCAATTCGCGTTCCAAATCGCAAATCCTGCAAAAAAAGACAGGCCGCTTGCGCGGCCTGGGAGAACATGGGGATACGAGAATTGAACAAGAGTAGAGGGAGTAAAGGGAGGGTACACATGAGGGCTACGGATTTTGAAAAAGAGTAAAAACGAGGAAGGGTGCGAAAAAACCATTAATTTAAATTCACAGGGTTCTGCTGATTTAATGAGTGCACCGCCAGGACAAGAGATTTTTCCACCTGGCAAGAAAGAACGCCGCAGGAATAGCGGCGCTCTTTCAAGGCTTTCTGACGCAGCCAGGTGGAAAAAGAATTGCCCCTGGCGTGTGATATGAATAAATTAGCAGAGCCCTGCTATGACAAAGCCAGACGGAAAAAGAGCTTCTTTGCCGCGAGATGCGAGTCAAGTAACGGTTTCTAAAAATTAGACATTGAAACGGAAATGCACCACATCGCCGTCTTTCATGACATATTCCTTGCCTTCGAGGCGGACAAGTCCTTTTTCCTTGGCTGCCGCAGGGCTGCCGCTGGTCACCAAATCATCAAAAGAGATGATTTCCGCCCGGATAAAGCCACGCTCAATGTCGCTGTGAATCTTGCCGCCTGCCGCCGGAGCTTTGGTACCGCTCACAATGGTCCAAGCGCGAGTTTCCATTTCACCGGCCGTTAAAAAGGTCATCAAGCCCAGCAGCTTAAAGGCCGCACGCACCAGCTTATCGAGACCGGACTCCGTTAGTCCCAATTCACCCAAGAACGCCCGCGCGTCTTCATCGTCCAGCTCGGCAATTTCCGACTCCACCTTGGCGGATACGGCGATAACTTCAGCGCCCTCTTGGGCGGCGTATTCCTTCACCTGCTTCACATAAGGATTATCGTCCGCCGTCAGCAGCTCGTCTTCCGCCACGTTGGCGATAAAGAGAGTAGGCTTCAACGTCAGCAGCGTCAAGTCGCGAATGAGCTGCGCCTCATCGTCGGTCATTTCTACACGCCGCGCCGGCTGCGCATCTTCCAAGAGATCCTTAATGCGTCCCAAGAGCGCCAACTCCACCGGTGCCTTCTTGTCGCCGCTTTTGATCAGCTTCTGGGTACGGTCCATACGCTTTTCCACCGTCTCCAGATCAGCCAGACAAAGCTCGGTATTGATGATGTCAATATCGCGCAACGGATCAATAGCGCCTTCCACATGAGTAACGTTCGCATCCTGGAAACAGCGCACCACCTGAGCCACGGCATCCACCTGGCGAATATGAGCCAAAAACTTGTTGCCCAAGCCTTCGCCTTTCGACGCGCCCTTGACCAAACCGGCGATGTCCACAAAACGCATAGCCGCAGGCAAAATGCGCTTAGAGCCGTAAATAGACGCCAGCTTCGCCAGACGAGCGTCCGGCACTTCCACAACGCCTACATTAGGCTCAATCGTACAGAAAGGATAGTTTGCCGCTTCGGCTCCCGCCTTGGTAATAGCGTTGAAAAGCGTGCTTTTGCCTACGTTAGGCAACCCGACAATGCCGACTTCCAGATTGGTACTCATGCTTATATTCCACCTTATCCTTGATTTCTTATTGTATCTCAAGAAGCCACCGGTTCATCCGCTCTACGCAGCCTGAACCGGCGGCCCCTGTTGACATTCTTCCTTAACTATTCTATTTTAGACGATTTACCTGGAAAATTCAAGTAGACAAGGCGACGCCGCGCTTAGACAAGCGCAAAGCCACTTGAGCTACGATTTCCTTCGACGCCGGTAAAATTCCCTCCAGAGGGTACTCCATGCCCAGAATGCGCCACTTTTCCACGCCCATCGTATGATACGGCAAAAGCTGCACCGCTACCGGCCGCGGCAGCGCCAGCACCACCTTGGCCAGCGCCTCGCTTTCCACCTCGCCGTCCGTCAGGCCCGGAATGACCACAAAACGCAAAGTGACATCGCTGGCCAAAACGGCTTCCTTCAAATGAAGCAGCGTCTCCTGATAATCACCGCCCTTGGTCAGGCTGCGATAGGTTTCCTCCCGCGCTCCCTTGAGACTGAAAAGCACCGCATCCGCATAGGGCAGCACCGCCTGCGCCGCCCCAGACTCCCACTTGCCGCTGGTATCCAGAGTCGTATGAATGCCCGCCTCCTGGCAGGCCGCAAAAAGGGCCCCCACAAACGCCGCCTGCTCCATCGGCTCCCCGCCGCTGACGGTAATACCGCCGTTGGAGGCATCGTAAAAAGGCCGGTACCGTTGGTAATCCGCCAGCACCTCTGCTACAGTCATTTCCCGGCCGCCCCGTTTCCAGGTGTCCGGGTTATGGCAAAAGGCGCAGCCCAGGCTGCAGCCGGACAAAAACAGCACATAGCGAATCCCCCGCCCGTCCAGCGTGCCGAAGGTCTCTACCGAATGCACCCAGCCCTTGATGTCGCTCATAGGCCGCCTCCTTTAATTGACAACGAAATTTCAACAGGAGTAGAGGGAGTAGATGGAGGGCTCGAGGAACAGGAATAAAGATTGAACAAGAGAATCGGCGACGGCGCTGGATGCGCCTGACGGAACGTGACGCTCCTAATGCCGGATGCGCCATGGATGGCATGGAATCCGGTCTCCTCTGAAAATCCATGAAGGGCATGGCAACCGACATCTCTAGAGGGTACGCAAGAGGAAAACAAAGCACTTGGATTTTTAATTTTCTCAAACCCATTTGCTCGTAACCCTCTGTCGTACCCTCCCTTTACTCCTTTTACTCCTTTTACTCTTGTTCAACAGTTCCCGTTTTTCTTCATGCGCCTACTGTTTCGTAGAAGGTGCGATGGATGACTTCAAGCTGCTGCGCCCGGCTGAGCTTGATGAAGTGCACAGCGTAGCCGGAAACGCGAATGGTCAGCTGCGGATATAACTCCGGATGCTCCATGGCGTCTTCCAAAGTCGCCCGTTCCAGCACGTTGACATTAATATGATGGCCAGCCAGCGATACATAGCCGTCCAACAGCGCCGCCAGCTTGGCTGCGCGATCTTCCGCAGTTCCGCCCAGCACGTGAGGCAAGATCGAGAAGGTGTAGGAAATGCCGTCGCGGCAGGCTTCATAAGGAAGCTTGGTCACCGAACGCATAGCGGCCAGCGCGCCTTTTTCCTCGCGTCCGTGCATGGGGTTTGCTCCCGGTGCAAAGGGAGCGCCTGCAGGGCGTCCGTCCGGGGTAGCGCCGGTTTTTTTACCGTACATCACATTCGAAGTAATGGTAAGCACTGACAAGGTATGATGCGCACCGCGGTACGCGGCATGGCGCTTCAAGAGCGCCGAGAATTCTTCGACCAGCTCTTTCGCCAGCTCGTCCACGCGATCATCGTCATTGCCGTAACAAGGGAAAGGCTGCTCGTTGGTAAAGCCCACGGCAATGCCGCGTTCGTCGCGGATGGCTTTGACCTTGCCGTAGCGGATCGCGCTCAGCGAATCCGCCGCCACCGAAAGACCGGCGACGCCAAAGGCCATGAGCCGTTCCACTTGGCTGTCGTGCAGCGCCAACTGAGACGCTTCATAGGCATAGCGATCATGCATATAATGGATCAGATTCATCGTATTCACGTAAAGACCGGCCAGCCACTCCAACACTCGGCTGTAGCGGCGGCGCACTACGTCATAATCCAGATATTCGCCTTCCGGCAAGGGCAGCTCCGGCGCTACCTGGAGCGCCGATTTCTCGTCTTTGCCGCCGTTAATGGCCATCAAAAGCGCCTTAGCCAAATTGGCCCGCGCGCCAAAGAACTGCATCTGCTGCCCCAGGCGCATAGCCGACACGCAGCAGGCAATGCCGTAATCATCGCCGTAAATGGGGCGCATCAAATCGTCGCTTTCGTACTGAATGGCGCTGGTATCGATGGACACTTTAGCGCAGAAGCGTTTGAAGCCTTCCGGCAAAGCCGCCGCCCAGAGCACCGTCAGATTGGGTTCCGGCGCAGGTCCCAGATTGTAAAGAGTATGGAGCACACGGAAAGACGTCTTGGTCACCAGCGTGCGGCCGTCTACGCCCATGCCGCCTACCGATTCCGTCACCCAGAGCGGGTCGCCGGCGAAGAGCTCGTTATAATCCGGCGTGCGCAGCTGCCGCGCCAACCGCAGCTTAATTACCAATTGATCAATGATTTCTTGCGCGCCGCTCTCGTCCAAAAGACCTGCCGCCAAATCGCGCTGAAAATAAATATCCAAAAAGGTCGAAACGCGGCCAATGGACATAGCCGCCCCGTTTTGATCCTTAATTCCTGCTAAGTACCCAAAGTAAAGCCACTGCGCCGCTTCCAGCGCCGTTTCCGCGGGACGGCGAATGTCGCAGCCGTAGCTGGCCGCCATCTGCGCCAGCTGTTCCAGCGCTTCAATCTGCAGCGCAATCTCTTCGCGGCTGCGCATGGTTTCTTCATCCATCGCGTCAATGCGCTCTTTTAAATCCTGCTTCTTGCAGACGATGAGATGGTCTACGCCGTACAGCGCCACGCGGCGATAATCGCCAATAATGCGGCCCCGACCATAGGCGTCCGGCAGACCGGTAATAATGCCCACCTTACGAGCCAGTTTCATTTCTTCCGAATACGCCCGGAAGACGGCTGTATTGTGCGTGGTGCGGTGATTATGATAAATATCGCTGATTTCCGGAGCCAGCTTATAGCCGTAGGCTTCACAAGCTTGCTCGGCCATGCGGATGCCGCCGTTGACGATGACGCCGCGCTCCAGAGGAGCCTCGGTCTGCAAACCGACAACAACTTCCAAATCTTTTTCAATGTAACCGGCGCCATGGGATGTAATGGTCGAGACCCGCGTAGGATCGACAGACAAAACGCCGCCTTTTTCCTGTTCCGCTTTCAACAAGTCCATACACTTGTCCCAAAGCTTTTTGGTCCGCGCCGTCGGCGCCGCCAAGAACGCGTCATCTCCTGTATAAGGCTGATAGTTGCGTTGAATGAAGCTGCGCACGTCAATGCGCCGCTGCCACCGTCCGCCTTGAAATTTGTTCCATGCTTTGTTGTTCATCATCGTCATTGCTCCTCTCGTCAAGCCGGCGCCTTTACAGCCCCGGTCAGAGCGACAAAAAACCGCCCAGGCAGCACACAAGCTTTGCCCAGGCGGTCGGCTTTCATATCCCCATTCGCAGTCCACGTGGTATTCTCCACTGATCCGCCAGTCCTGCTGGGGTTCGGTTGTCTGACACAGCGGTGTGTCGCATCTTTATTATACTCATCTCAGGGAGGCACCGTCAAGAGGCCAGTGTGCTTTTTTCATCTTTTTATTTTTTAATAAATATTATTCATTGCAGATCTACAGAGCGCTTTCCCCACTACAGTCCCATAATCGCTTCACAAGTTCGCATACCCTAACCACATTTATAGGAAACAGTGTAAAAATAGGACCTCATTTCATTTGTAATTCCTTGAAAATAAAGGTATTATAAGTTGTGTTTCTCATAACTATTAAATGTTATCTTTTCCTAGTAAAGATCCAGAAAAAATTATTATCTTCATGTACTACAAGGAGGATTGTTAGAATGTCCTGGAACATCAGTAAAAAAATCACCGCCGCTTTTCTCGCCGTCATTGCTCTTGTCGCTATTATGAGCGCCTTCACTTATTACGAAGTAGGCCAGCTCAACGATATGCATATTACCTCGGCCAAAAGCAATTTAGAAAAAATGTACCTGTCCCAAGGCATTGCGCTGGATATTGCTAACGAAGCCGTGGCCATGCGCCGTTTCAACTTTACCGGCGACGCCAATGACATTACCGTCTTCAATACCTACCGCACCCAAGGGAACGAAAAGCTGCAGCGCCTGGACGCTACGCTGTCCCTGCAAAAGAACAAAGACCTTATCCAAAAAATACAACAAGAAAAAAACAAGTACGAAAGCATCGCGGAAAAGTCCTTTGCCGCCAAAAAAGCTAACGACGCAGCCGCCGTCGGTCAATTTATGGATGCAGCCGGCACGCCCTACAAGGCTTCCATGAGCCACGCCATGGAAATGGTAAGCAACGTAGATGATTTTGTCAAAGCCGACCAAATCGCTTCTGACGAAAAAGCATCGGGCATGCGCAAAACGTTGCTTTTCACCAACCTTTTGGTCGCCATTATCGCCATCTTCATCAGCCGTTTCATCAGCGGCCGCATCTCGCGCCCCGCCCAGGAAGTCAGCGCTGCCGCAGCTAGCATTGCCGCCGGCGATCTGTCCGGTCCGAACGTGGCCGTTACCACGAATGACGAAATTGGCGAATTAGGCCAGTCCTTCAACACCATGAAAGCCAATCTGCGCCAAGTCATGCAGACCATCCAGTCTTCCTCCGAACAAGTCACGAGTTCTTCGGAAGAACTCACAGCCAGCGCCGAACAGTCCGCCATCGCCTCCACCCAGGTAGCCGATTCGATTACCTCGGTAGCCCAAGGCGCCGCCGGGCAGCTTCACGCCATAGAAAACGCTTCCGCTACGGTCCAGACCCTGTCCGCCGGTCTGGAAGAAGCCGCCGCCAGCGCCCACGAAGTCAGCGACCAGTCTTCTCGCGCTTCACGCACAGCGGTTGACGGCGCCCAGACGGTCGCCCAAGCGGTCAAGCAAATGCAAAGCATCCAAGAAACCGTTAATTTCTCCGCTAACGTCGTCGCCAAGCTTGGTGAAAGTTCCCAAGAAATCGGTCAAATCGTCGACACCATCTCCGGCATCGCCGCCCAAACGAATCTCTTAGCGCTGAACGCCGCCATCGAAGCCGCCCGCGCCGGCGAACAAGGACGAGGCTTCGCCGTCGTCGCTGAGGAAGTTCGCCACCTGGCCGAGCAATCTCAGGACGCCGCCAAAAAAATCACTACCCTTATTTCCGAAATCCAAGGAGATACCGCCAAGGCCGTCTCCTCCATGCAAGCCGGCACCCGCGAAGTGGAAACCGGCGTGGAAGTCGTCAACAGCACTGGCGCCGCCTTCAATAGTATTGAAACCATCGTGCTTCATGTGGCGGATCAGATGAAGGAAATGTCCACCGTCATCGAGCACATGGCCCAAGGCAGCCAAGAGATTGTCACAGCCGTAGCCGAAATTGACCGGCTGAGTAAACACGCTTCCAGCGAGTCGGAAAACGTCGCCGCCATCACCGAAGAACAGTCCGCCGCAGCCGAAGAAATCGCTGCTTCCAGCCAGGGCCTCGAAGGCATGGCGCAAAAAATGCAGGAAGCCGTCAGCAAATTCCGGTTGTAAGAGCGAGAACAGCTAGCAAGAACGAACAAGAGAAGCGGAGAACCAGAGGGTCCGTATGAGGATTACGACGCAAGAAGAGCAGCATCCAAGGTGTCGGATGCTGCTCTTCTTTTGCTTCAAAACCGAATTTGAATCCCCCTGGCCTTGCAGGCCATCCCCCTTTAACAAGGGGGACTTTTTAAGCCCCAAGCAACCTTCTCAGCCTCCCTTGCCAAAGCAATGTCAAAAACCTATCGTGGAATAAACTGTAAAAAGCAATAAAAAGACTTGACAACTAGAACGTCACCTAATAATCGAAAAGGATACGTTTTATAGATCGTATACTACTTTCGATGATGGTGATGTAGCGTGATAAACCAACTATTTACCCAATTGAGAGATGCTCTTACGGACGTAAGTTTTATGTGTACGCATCGAACAAAAGCTACGTATTTTACTCGTTCTACCTGCACATTGGATTTCAAACGGCTTATGGCATTTACTTTGAAATTACCCAAGGGGGCGATGCAAATTGAATTAAATCAGTTTTTTAAAAAGTTTTTGCCAAGTTCAGAGCCCCAACGTGCTGCTTCTCTAAAAAAAGCACGGTTAAAAGTTGCGCCGTCGGCCTTTGTAGAGCTGATTAATGATGCGTTATCCACGATATACAAAAGTCCTTTTCAAGGCTTTCGAGGGTATCGAGTAGTTGCTGTGGATGGTTCGGTTTTCGAAGTGCCAACTTATGCTAAATCTATATTTGGCACGTTAAACGCATCGGGTGCCAAAGTGGCAAAAGCTCAGATTTGCAATTTATATGATGTATATAACCATATCATATTAGAAGGAGAAATTGCTCCTTACGTAACTAGCGAAAGGACGCAGGCTGCGCGGTTAATTGAACGTCTTGAAGAGAAAAGTCGTCACTTAGAAATAGAAAACCTCTATCTGTTTGATCGTGGTTTTCCTTCGAGGGAACTCATCCGCACATTAGGAAGCAGCCCGTATATCTTTCGCGTAAGCAAGGCTTTTTTAGCGCCGATTAATCGCGCAAATCAAGCGGATCAGTTGGTTGAAATCACGGATGATCAAGGAAATCAGCACCAAGTGCGAGTCCTAAACATTACGTTGCCATCAGGTGCAACCGAGAAACTGTTTAGCAATATCATTGACGAGAAGGTTACAATAGAGGATTTTAAAGAGCTCTACCAAAAACGCTGGGAAATTGAAACGCAGTATCGTACGTTAAAATCTGTCTTTGAAATTGAGTGCTTTAGCAGCTCTAATCTTCAGCTAATAGAGCAAGATTTTTATGCTGCAATTTATGTTTTCAATTTGCTAGCAGTTGCTCAAAACTATGCCAATGAGGAATTGAAGCAAGAAAAAGCAGACCTTACTTATGAGTATAAGACGAATACTAATGTCGCATTTTCCGAGTTGAAAGATATGGTTCTGGACATTGTATTGAGCAAAAACCCACTCAAGAAGCTTTTTGTCATGCGCAAGCTTCTAAATCGAATCAAACGCTATAGTTTGCCGGTGCGTCCAAACAGAGCCTCTACGCCTCGGAAAGTTAGGTTTGCTTGCGTCAAATTCCCATTTAATACAAGGAGAAATCATTGAAATGGATTTTTCTGGAATTATAGGTTTTTGACATTGCTTGCCAAAGGGAGGTGCCGCCACAGCGGCGGAGGGATTCAAAACATACACTCTCTATCGCTCTTGCGTGCCCTCCCTCGACTCCGGTTCTCCTGTTCAAAATCCCGTGCCTTCTCTGGCCTTTTCTCTGTTGCCTCTGTTACTCTGTGTACCGTACTTTCCCGTACTTCTTCTACTCCGCTTCACCAGCTTTGCCGACAATGCCCCGAAACGATTTTTCAAACTTAGGACGCGGAATGAGCACCCGATGGCCGCAGCCCATGCACTTCAGCCCGATGTCCATGCCCGTACGCACGATCTCCCAACGGTCACTGCCGCAAGGATGCGCTTTTTTCATTTTCACTATATCCCCCATGTCCACCTTGACAATATTCATATCCTGCGTACCCTCCCTTTACTCTTGTTCATGCCTCGTTCCCCGTGCCCTCTTCTCCTATCTTCACCCAGCCTTCTTCACTGCGCTGATGCCAAAGACCGCAGCGCACGCCGGCTCGCTCCAGCAACGCCCGAAGCTCCGCCGCCTCAGCTAGAGCACAAAGCAGGCTTTGTCCGCAGCTAAGGTCCAGCTCCTGCGGCGTCGGCACAATGCGAATATTCCGTTGGCCAAGTTCCCGTTCCGCCAATAGCGCATCATGTACAGAAACCAGCGTCACTAAGCAATCCAGTTGCGGATACAGTTTCGCCAAAATCACAGCGTCAGCGTCCTTCCGGAACGAGCCAGTTCCAGAATGGTATACATATTTGTCACTTCTCCTACGGCCAGCTTGTCTTCCAGGTGGTAATAGGAAAGGCAAGTACCGCAGGACAGCACCTGACAGCCCGCCTCCGCCAGCGCCCGGATGGGCTCCAGCAAAGCCGAAGTTTCCACCGTCAGCTTCACGCCGCTGTTGAGGAAAAGCAACGCCTTCGGTACAGGCCCTTCCAAAAGCGTATGCAAGAACGAACGCATCAGCACCGCACCCAGCTCGTCGCTGCCGTGACCCAAGGTATCTTTGGTAACCAAATAGACTAGCCCCGCTTCCGCAGGAGCTTCTTCCCGACAGCTTACGCATTCTCCCAAAAACGTTGGCAGCTCCGTTGCCTCGCCCTTGGTCAAACGCAAGGCAAACCCGCCAGCTTCTGCGGCCACGTCTACGGCGCAGCCCAAGGAAGTTCCTAGCTTGCGCACATTTTCCTTGGCAATTTCATTATCCACCCGCACCGTCAGCACGCCGGCGTTCATGGCATCCAGCGCCCGCTTGGTCAAAATGACCGGTTGCGGGCAAAGCAGCCCTCTGGCATCTACTTCATTCGACATCAATGGTTCCCCCTTCGCCGTCCGTTACACGGCCAATAATGGCTGCCGCCGCCACGCCCGCCGCCTGCAATTCTTGCAGCAGCTGCGGCGCTTCATCTTCACACAAAGCAATCAAAAGGCCGCCGGATGTCTGCGGATCATAGCATACATCACGCAACGCTTCGGGCACCGCGTCTCCAAAGCGCACCCGTGCGCCCAAATAATCCCGGTTAGTATAGGCTCCTGCCGGAATCAGCCCCATCGCCGCCGCTTCCAACACCTCCGGCAAGAGCGGCAAGGCCTTAGCATCCAAACAAATTTTGACGCCGCTGCCGGCGGCTACTTCCGCCGTATGCCCTAATAGGCCAAAGCCCGTAATATCCGTACAGCCGTGCACGTCAAAGCCTTCCATAACCAGCGCCGCCGCCTTGTTTAAGGTGGACATGGATTTCCCCGCCGCCGCCACGCCTGTGCCAAACATCTCCAAGCGAGACGCGGTTGTCAAAATCCCTGTGCCCAAAGCCTTAGTCAGCACCAATGCGTCTCCCGGGCGCGCTCCGGCGTTGGTCCGCACCCGCGAAGGATGGCAGACGCCGGTCACGCTGAGACCGTATTTCGGCTCATTGTCGGCAATCGTATGGCCCCCGGCCAAAACCGCCCCGGCTTCGGCCACCTTGTCCATGCCGCCTTGGAGCACCTGAAGCAGCACTTCCGCCGGCAGCTTGCAAAGAGGCCAAGCCACCACATTCAACGCCGTCAGCGGCTTGCCGCCCATGGCATAGACATCGCTCAGACTGTTCGCCGCCGCAATCTGTCCGAACAAATACGGATCATCCACCATGGGCGGAAAAAAATCAACCGTCTGAATGAGCGCGGTTTCTTCGTTTAATAAAAACACCCCGGCATCATCCGACGTATCCGTCCCTACTAAAAGGCGCGGATCACTCGGCGCCTTGAGCTGCCGCAGCACCTGCGACAACGAGCCCGGCGGCACCTTGGCGGCACAGCCACCGCTATTTGTAAACTGAGTCAGCTTCACCATGAAGCATCCCCTCCTATCATTTCCTGTAGCCATAGTAAATTCTACACTCTTCTTCAGGCTCCTGCAAATAAGACGATTAGCAGAACTTTCATAGGATACGATTGGCGAAACAACGAGCAATCGAAACCCATAGTGTTTTTACTTTTATTCCCATCCAAGCAATCCAAATATGTCTCTAATATTATTTTCTTCTGAAAGGAGAAATCGCTTGTATTCTTCTCCATCCATATACTGTACTTGCAGTCCTGCATCCTGCATTTTTTTTACATGTTCAGGATGGTTAATTCCTGCTGCAAATGCATCTGCTACCTTCTTAACTTTATTAAGATCTACCCCTTTTTTCATTGCAATTCCACGAGCAGAGTAAGAGTATACACCTGGATAGCCAAGCTCCTCCATCGTTGGAACATCTGGAATTATTTCGGATCGTACCGGAGACATAATTGCAATTATCTTCAATTTTTGGTCTTTATGCAATTGACAAAGCTCACCTACATTGGCAAAAAGAACATCAATACGCCCTTTAACCACCGCATCTATTCCTTGTGCCGTTCCACGAAAGTGCGTACCTACAAACTCACTTCCATACTGTTGATTAATCTTTAATTGAGCAATATTATCATCGCTCGCATAACCAGTCGCTGCTGCCGTAACTTCCCTTGTCTGAGCGTAAGCCATTAACTCAGCCAAATTTTCAAACCGCGCCTCATCATGACGAATAGCAATAACCCCATAATCCATTACATGATTGGCTATTAATTCAAAATCATCCAAAGTTGCCGGTCTTTTACTTGCCGGATCCATATATCCAGTAATTATATTAGGCGTATTAATATAGGCCAGAGTATAACCATCCGCCTCTTCATCCAGCAGTTCTTTCCAGCCGCTCCAACCGCCCTCACCTGTTTTAAAACTAATCGTTATTGGTATTCCTAGATTTTTTTCCACATAAGGAAGCAAAGCGCGAGCCGATTCAGCAGTTCCGCCGCCAGGAGCAAAGCTAACAATGATAGTAAGCGCTTTGGACGGATATGGTTCTGATATTAGTGCATTACCACACCCAGCCAATACGATTAAACAACTAATACCGATTAGCCACTTGACTAACTTTATTGGCAAATACATAGCGCCCTCCACTAAAAGGCTATTATTCTTTACAAGTTGAACATGTTTTTTATCGCAATGCGCTGCGAACGACTTACAGGCACTTCGGTTTTATTATCATCCATTAGCAATACATAGGTATTATTAAACCACGGTCTCACTTCTATAACCCGATAAAGATTTACGATGTAGTTCCGATGACACCGAAAAAACGTTTCTTTTTGAAGTCTATTTTCCAATTCTGAAAGAGAAAATTGACAAACGTAATCGCGCCCCTCCGCCCGTATATAAACAGATCTATCGCTCGCATAAGCCATCATAATATCTTGTTGGTCCAACAAAGAAAATCGTCCGTTGATTTCTACCCCAACCTTAGGAATACTAGCAAATTTCCTTTTTTCCTCTTCGGGTATTTGTTTTTCAACTTCAGCAAAGTTAATTGCCGCTAGGCGAATTTGCTCTTTTATATCCTCTTCTGAAAAAGGTTTTAGAATATACCCTCTCGCCCCAACCTTAAATGCCTCAAGAGCAAATTTTTCATGTGCTGTAACGTAGATAATATAGGGTGGTTTTTGAATGGTCTTAAGAATATGACCAAGTTGAATTCCTGACAATCCAGGCATCTCAATATCTAAAAACACTACATCCGGTTCAAGCTTAACAATCGCTTCTAACGCCGCATTTCCAGAAATACACGATTTTAAAACTTTCACGTCTTGCATATGACTAAGAATATATTCTAACTCCATAACAATATGGCTTTCATCATCGGCTATTAGAACACGCACTTTATTGCCCACCTTTCTTAACTGCCATTGGTATCTGAATTTCAGCCGTTGCACCAGGATTTTTATTTTGTATAGTAAATGAATATTCTTTCCCAAAAATGCTTTTTAGTCTCCGGTTCACATTCGTAAGTCCGACCCCCATAGACCCTAGGACTTTGTTGTTTCTAAGAGCTTCTATTACTTCTTCCGGGATTCCCACCCCATTATCTTCTACTTTGACAATCATCCTGTTTTCAACTATTTGAGCTGTCACTACTACTTTCAAGGCTCCGTCTACTGACGCCAAACCATGATTTAATGAGTTTTCAACTAGTGGCTGCAAGGTAAATGCAGGGAAAGCGATATCTAAACACTTAGATTCAATCACATTCTCTACGGCAAGGCGTTCACCAAACCTAGCTTGTTGAATCGTTAAGTAGAACTCAATACATTTCATCTCTTCAGAAAACGGAATCAGATCTTCCGTCGTTTTCAAGTTTTTTCTAAGAAAAGAAGCTAAGGTCAATATTAAATGCTGCGCTTTTTCAGGTTCAGTACGAACAAGAAATTTTATTACACTTAACGTATTAAATAGAAAATGCGGATTTATTTGCGATCGCAGCGTATCATATTCTGCTTTTGACAACATTTGCTCCTTTTGCCTTAATCTCGCTATATAAATTTGCGAGCTGATCAGCTCCGCAATTCCGGTTACCAATTTAACATCCGGAGGATGAATAACATCTCTAACTTTATAGACTTCAAGATTTCCAATCCGCTCGTCTCCACAATTCAAAGCAACAACAATAGCTGAATCAAGCGGACACACCTTATACGCACAGCCAATTTCCGCATGCGAATTGGCAATTCCAATTTCATGTTTAGTAAGCATCGCCATCTGCGGCAAAACTACATCTCCCACTTTGTGGTGCTCATCTCCAGCGCCACAAAAGGCTAATACTTTTTTTCCGTCATTAATAGAAACCGCGCCAAAGCCGGCTTCAGCTAAAAGAATACTTGCTATTTTTTGTGCACTTTTGAGATCAAGTTCACCTCGCACCACAGGCAATGTTTTCTGAGCAACTACGGTTGCTATTTCCGCATAACTGGCGCCAATAGAATACTGACTATGCTGAACTTTTTTCAAAATGCTAACAAATAGACCTCCGCCAATTGCATTTATAATTACATTGGCCGGCCCAAGCCAGCTTACCAAAGCAAGTGCTAAAACCGAGGGTTTAGCCAAAAGAACAACAAGAAGCAACTCAAGCGTTCCTGCAATAGCGCCCAAAAAAAACGCTTTCCCAAAACTAATTCTCTTTTCTCGATAGTGCTTATAGAAGAAGCCGCCTATAATACCACTTGCTATCATGGATAAAAAATCAGGCAATGCAGTGAAGCCGCCTAATGTATAACGATGAAGCCCGCCCATTACTCCCACTATGGTTCCAACAATAGGGCCTGAAATCAACCCCGCAATAGCAGGGCAAATGATCCGGCTAGACAATAGCGCTCCGTTAAAAACCTCCGTTCCAGCTATATTGGTCACGATCGACAAAATACTGAAGATAACTATCAAATTCACCTTATCCAAAGAATTGGAAATCATCACAAGTGAACGCTGCAAAACAGCATAATGTGTAAGTGGATATGCCAAAAGAACTATAAGACCAACATTTTTAATGCTTTCTATGCTAACGTCCACTTTTCAATCCCCTTTCCTTGAAATTTTAATTTAGCTTCACAACCGACTGCCTTGTGCTTATGCAATATTGCGGCTCCCCTGCATAACAAAGCTCTTTTTCCCTTTGTCTGATCCCTTTCTAATTCGATCCTTGCTTTCGCCAAGCTTGACTGTAGATTCTGCATCAACGTTTACTATACTTTCAGATTTTTCAGTTCTAATCTTATTAGCATTATATACTACTACCTTTGATTTTTGCACTTCTCTATCATCTTCTTGGAAACACTTAGTATAAACAAAATGACGGTATACTAACATACCGTCATTTTGCTTTACCATTAATTAACTCGGCTATATTACAAAAACACTTTTTGCTTCACAACAATCCCGTTTGCAGATACTCATAATTTAGCGTGGACTTCGTCACCATTTTTAGCCCGTACAATTTCATCGACGGCGCCAATTCCCATCCGAATGAGAGCATCTGCTGTATTGGCGCCATTGTGAGGAGTAGCAATAAAGTTTTCACAAGTTAATAAAGGATGATCAATTTTGATAGGTTCTTCCACAAACACATCTAATGCTGCTCCGAACAGTTTATTACTTTTCAATGCCTCATATAGATCATCTTCACTTACGATACCACCGCGAGATGTATTAACAAGCACAGCCGTTTTCTTCATCCACGACAGCTCTTGCGCCGAAATCATATTTCTCGTTTTTTCCGTCAACGGTACCGAAATAGAGATAATATCACTAGCTCGGCATAATTCTTCAAGAGTAGCTACTTTTGCAAAGCCTAGTGAACTACACTGTTCTGCCGCAGTAAAAGGATCATATACAATAACATTTACAGCAAATGCGTCACGAAGTTTCTTGCCAACAGACAGGCCGATTTTCCCCAGGCCGATTAGCCCCAGTGTTTTCCCCGCCATTTCATAACCGCTTAAATACATAGGTGAATTTTTTTCGAGACCGTCTAAGGCGGCCAAATGGCTCTGAGTAATTTTCCGCACACAGCTAAAGGCAAGACCTATAGCCAATTCGGCAACAGAATTCATGTTGGCTTCCGGCGTATTGGTTACCACAATATTTTTGTTTTTTGCATAAGGAATGTCGATATTATCCACCCCTACACCATGTTTGGCAATGATCTTCAGCTTCGGCATCTGATCAATAACTTTCTGCGACATCTTAAAGGTCCTGACAATTACCGCTTCCGCTTCCGCATAACTTCTAATTTTATCGCTATCCCAGGTTACTACATCCAGGTTTTTCTGCGCATACGCTAGCGCCTGATCTGATATCGGATCAAAAATATATGTTTTCATGGATTTTCGCCTCCACATCTACGTAATTAGAATCAACTGCACGCTAGGCGTTGCTGCTAGTATCTTCCTCCATTGGCTCAATCATAGTTAACAAGATGAAAAAAGTAATGAGCGAGCTAATAGACAAAAATGCAAAAACTACATCCCAGTTAAACTTGTCAAGCAATACGCCCACCACAAACGGAGCAAACGCCCCGCCTAAAGATCCCGCTGTATTGACAATAGACGCTGCAAAAGGCACCTTTTCTTTTGTAACCAGTCCCATTGGATACGCTAAAAACGTAGAATATCCCAAGTTAAGGAGTATCCCGGCCAACAACAACACCGCACCCAAAACAAAGGGGTCGTTCGGAGAATAAAGTAGAGAGTACATCATAATTACGGTTGAAGCAGCAGTCAACAACATAACTGGCTTGCGTCTCTTATCAAACACTCGATCAGACAACCAGCCTCCAATTAAATTCCCCAACATGGCTCCAATCCACGGTGCGGCAGCTACAAAGCCCATTTTCATAATGGAAAATTTTTTTACAGTAACTAAGTAAGTGGGAACCCAAGTCATAATGGCATACGTAATACCCACCATTAGAAAGTAGCCCAGCGCGCAGCCCCATAAACTCCGCGAAGACAATACTTGGCGATTTGTGTCTAACATCCGTATCTTTCGTACCCGAATAAGTTTATCCAGCCATTGAAGCCGCTGAGTTTTCTTTGTAGTTAGTCCCTCATTTATTTTAGCACTAGTCTTTTTCCCGGCTGTAATATATGCCAGTTCTGCTGTATTGCAATATTGACTATCTTTGGGATCATCTTTAACCATCCACCACCAAAGCGCTGAAAAGATAAATCCAGGAATCGCAAACAAGTAGAATACTTCTCTCCATCCATAGGCATAAATAATATAAGCGCACAACGGCGGCACCACGGCTGGAGCAAACTTTATGGATGCCATAAAAATACCCGTTGCCGTCCCTTTTTCGTGAGCTGGAAACCATTTATTAATCGTAGTTAAGCTACCAATATTAAGCGGTCCTTCAGAAAACCCAAGCAAAACTCGTGCCGCTTTCAGATGAAAAACATTCGACGCTGTCCCCATAATGGCCGTAGCCAAGGAAGTGAGAATCATCGATATAGATAAAATCTTCTTTACACCATATTTGCTAAAAAGAAAACCAGACGGAATTTGAATTAGAGCATATCCAATATAAAACAGACTGGCCATGGCGCCAATATCAGTATTCGACATTTGAAAGCTTTCTTTTATATAAGGAACAACTACGCCAATATTAGCCCGGTCGGCGCCGGCAATCATGTAAACGCAAAAAATCAGCGCCATAACCACCCAACGAAATTTTGACTTTTTTTCTATCATCTCCTGAACTTTTTGTTCTACTTGTTGTTGCATACAACACACCCCTTACTTAATTCATTACAGAAGACAAACAGCAACCGTACCAACGTTGTCATTAGCGCAGTTGCTGTTTGCAGGATTAAAGACTAATCAATATATTCGCAGCCGCGTTCGGCAAGCGCCTTGTCTACCCAGGTGCGATCCCACGCTAATTTTTCAATATCCTTCATAGTCTGTTGCTCCGCTTGATTTTTGGCCTGTGTTTTTTTCAATACTTCCGGCGCATCTTCCGGCTTAATCACAACCACGCCATCTTCATCGCCTACCAGAATGTCGCCGGGATTGATCACGACACCGCCGCAAGATACGGGGAAATTGATTTCTCCCGGGCCGTCTTTATAAGGACCAGCCGGATTCAAGCCTGCCGCATAAATCGGAATGTCCATGTTTTTAATGGCGCCGATATCACGAATGGCGCCGTCAATTACAAAACCGCCTAGGCCTTTTTTTATCGCCCACATAACCATCAATTCGCCCATAATGGAGTTGCTCATGTCGCCTTGCGCGTCCACAACTAAAATATCTCCAGGCTGCGCCAAATCCAACGCTTTATGCAGCAAGAGATTATCTCCCGGTCTAGCTTTAATCGTAAAAGCAGGCCCTACTAATGGTGCGGCATTCATCGGACGGATTTTGGCGTCAACGCAAAACATGCGATTCATCATATCCGCAATATTCGCGACCGGCAAACCCGCAAAGCTTTGAATCAACTCCTTCGAAGGCCGAACCATATTCTTTTTGATACGCAACCCAACATTAGCCATTTACAAACACTCCTTAATTGCTTTTTGAGAAATGCCGTTCATTTCTCTGCA
Organism: uncultured Anaeromusa sp.; assembly: GCF_963668665.1. Classification (NCBI taxonomy): domain Bacteria; kingdom Bacillati; phylum Bacillota; class Negativicutes; order Selenomonadales; family Sporomusaceae; genus Anaeromusa; species uncultured Anaeromusa sp. The sequence goes on from NZ_OY764902.1 coordinate 1,173,971, forward strand.
TCTTCTAGTAAATTGTAAATTATCAAAAAATATTAATAAATAAAAAGGACACCAATTGCCTTATTGGGCTACGAGTTGCCTAAATCCAGTACGACGTGCAAAAAAGCGTGAACAACGCAAAAAACCGCCCCCGGACTTTGTCCGGAGGCGGTTCTTCATTTTCCCTCAGTTCCCGCGCGCTTGCTGGCGGGATTTTTCTTGTTTTTCCAGCATCACGCCGGTGATGACCTTGTCGGTTTCCAGCATGCCCGGGGCGCTGACGCGGCCCAGGTTGCGAATGGTATCTTCCACGGTTGGAGCGATGATGCCGTTGCTGTCAGGCACCACAATGCCCCGCACCGCCATCAGCGAACTTTCGAGGGCTGTTGCCGCGGCGGTGGACAGCTTCAGAGCACAACCCACCTTGCCGCCATCACAGATCATGCCGGTCAGATTGGCGACGACATTCTTAATCGCCATTTCTACCGTTTTCGCCTTGTCCGGTTCCATCAGCCAGGTAACCGCCGCCGTCGCTCCGGTGGCCGCCGCTACGGCGCAGCCGCAAAGAGCGGAGAGATTGCCCGTATGGATCTTGACGTACACATTAATTAAATGACTAATCGCCACAGCCCTTAGCAGCTCCTCATGACTTTTATGAAAAGCCTTTGCCGCTACATATACCGGCAAGATAGCCGTAATGCCGTGATTGCCGCTGCCCGCGCTGGACATAACCGGCACCGGCTCGCCGGACATGCGGGCGTCAGCCGCAGCCGCTGTCAGCGTCTTGGCCTCGTAAATGATGTCCTCGCCAGCCATGCCTTTGACCTGCAAATCCCGATAGAAAGCGCCGATGCCCATGCCCAGACGCTTTTCGATCCCCTTTTCGGCGGCGGCGACGTTCATATCGACGCCTTCTTGCAAAAATTCCAGCTCCGTTGGCGGAATCTTGGTTACCGCTTCGATCAGCTTGGCCACCGTCACCTGAGGCTGTCGCAGAAAGCTGCGGCTGTCCGTATGAATGGCTGCTTCCCGTTCATCCTGCGCCAAAGCGAATACCGTTTCTTTAGCCGTTTCCAACAGCACCAACCGTGTGTGCTTTTCTTCAATCACTGCGCGGCTCCAGCTTTCGCCGCTGCGCAGAATGACTTCGACCCATAAGGACGTCTTATCCGGATGCACCCGCACCGTTACCGCCTGGTCCGCCAGCATCCGCCGCGCCGCAGCTAGAGTCTCCGGCGAAAGCTCCGACAGCACCGAAAGCTGCTTTTCCGGCTGCGCCACCAGCGCCCCCAAAGCCGCAGCGATTTCCATTCCGGTTTCCCCTGTGCCGGGAATGCCTACAGCCACGCCGTTTTTATAGACATTGCTGTTCACCGTCACTTCCACCGTTTGCACCTTGCCCGCTAAGACTTTCGCCGCATGAGCCGCCGCCAGCGCCACCGCGCCCGGTTCGGTGCAACCCATCGTCGGCAGCACCTCCGCATGGAGCAATTCCAAAATATCTTCTTGCTTCACCTTACAACCTCCCGGCCCAACTCGTGCGTCAGGCGTTTTCTTGTTTTTTCATGAAAAAGTAAAGAGGCACACCCAAGGCCATCGCCCCCAGACCCCAGAGAATCTGTTCCATAGAAGCCTTAGATACCAGCCAAATGCTGACCGCCACCGCCGCGATAGGAATAAACGGAACCAGCGGCAGCCGGAAAAAGCCTTCCAAATCCGGACGTTTTTTACGCAGTACAATGACCGCCAAACAGGTTGGCACGTACTGGGCGAAACGAGACACCACGCTAATCGCCGCCAGCTTGACGAAGCTGCCTGAAAGCGCCACGGGAATCGCCAATAATACCGTAATGAAAATCGCCCAAGTCGGCGTGTTAAACCGTCCGTTTTCCGCAATCTTACGAGGAACCAGACCATCTTGCGCCAACGCTACGCCGCTGCGAGGCGTCAGGAACGACGCCGCCACATTAATGCCGCCGATGGAAATCAGCGTCCCGATGGTCACCAGCCACTTGCCGGCCGGTCCGAAAATGGCATTGGCGGAATCCGCCACAGGCGCCACGCTTTTCGCCAAATCCGCGCCCAGCGTACCCACCGCTACCGCCTGCACCATGAAATACACTATTGAGCAAAAGCCCATGACCATCATGAGTGCCAAAGGCAGGTTGCGCCGAGGGTTTTCCATGTCCTCCGCCGCTACGGCCAGCGCTTCAAAACCGGTAAAGGCGTAAAAGATGAGCAACGCTGCCGCGCCAAAGGAATCCAAATCAAAGCCTTTCGGATATAACGGCGTAAAGTTCCCGAAGTCGATAAAGAACGCGCCCAGAACCACAAAGAACAACAGCGGCAGTACCTTGCCTATGGTAATCAAATTGTTGACGACCTTCGCCAGCTTCACGCCTAGGTAGTTTAGCAATCCCAAGCCGCAGAGAATGGTCAAAATAATGGTCGTCTTGTACGGCTCCTGCAAGGCAGGCGGCCATACGGCGCTTAAAGCCGTCACAAAACCCACCGCCATCGCCGCCCAGGCAATAATACCGATAGCCCAGCGCATAATGCCCACTTCAAACCCGACGAACTCGCCGAAGGCTTCCCTGGCATACACATAAGCCGCGCCGTTGCGGCTAAATTTACCGGCGCACTCGGCAAAGCAAAGAGCGATGGTCAACACCACCAACGTCATGAAAAGGTATACAAACACACTTCCCGGCCCAATTAAGGCCATGGCCTTGCCTGGCAATAGAAAAATTCCGGAACCGATAACCGCGTTAATCCCCAAAAGCACAATGCTCCAAAAACCGAACTTACTTTTTGTTTCGTTAGTCATGGGCTCGCTTCCTCCTTAATCCCCTAAAAAAACTATAAATTAGTAAGAGTTCTTTTTAATCGTGTCAATAAACTTTTCAAACAAACACGCCATCGGCTCCGACGTTGCCGCCATCATCTCCGGATGCCATTGCACCGCCAACAGCCACGCCCCGTCAGCGCTTTCCACCGCTTCCACCACGCCGTCCAAAGCCCTGGCGCTGACGCGCAGACCTTCGCCCAGCTTGTCCACCACTTGATGATGATGGCTGTTCACGCGCACCTCGCCGCTTGCGCCAATGGCTTCCGCCAATAACGAACCCGCTTTCACCTCTACAGTATGGCTGGCAATGTGCCGCGGATAGCCTTGCCAGTGATTCCCCACCTCCGGACCGGCCAAAGCCACGTCCTGGTGCAGCGTGCCGCCGCAAGCCACATTGATAAGCTGCATGCCCCGGCAGATCCCTAAAATGGGCAAGCCCATATGACGAGCCTCCTGAAAAACCGCCAGATCATAAACGTCCCGCTCCGGCAATATTTCTCCGATCCCTCGGCGCGGCTGCTGGCCGTAGCTGAAGGGATCCACATCATGCCCGCCAGGAAAGACCACCGCGTCTACGCAAGTCAGCTGCGCCGCGATCGCCGCCGTATCCAGCACCGGCAGCAAAAGCGGCACCGCCCCCGCCGCCCGCAGCGCTTCTACATAGTCATGATTGATGTAATCCCGTTCCAAACCGGGAAACGGAGCGCCCGGCATAACCAGCCGGCTGCCCAACAATCCAATAATCGGTTCTTTCATAGTAAAGGCCTCCTTACTTACTGCTAAAGGGTATAACCATTTAATTAGCAAAGTTGGTGCCAACTATCTTTGAACGCTATTGAGCAAAAAAGCAAAGACTTAGACCGCCTTTTCTCCTGGAAGAAGAGTTCAGGCATCTAAGTCCTTTGTATATAAACAAATCCAATTTTTCTTCTCTAGAAACAGGTTGTCACCAGACCTATTTAAACCCGTTTTTATCCTATTTGTTGATGCAGAAGACCGTTCTTTTTTAGCGTCAGCCACCACGAAAGCCCAAACAGAACTATTTCTTCAACACAGCAACGCAAGCTGCCTCGCCACAGCCACGCCTTTCTCCGTTAAACGACTGCCGCCCCGTCCAGTTTGCGCCTCCGCCAGCCCCCAGCTTTGCAGCCATTCCAACGCTCGGCGCACTTCCCCTTCGCCGCACGGCGCTCCCTGCTCCAACAGCCGAACCCCCAAAGTCTTCCGTCCCGCCGGTCCCGCCGCCAAACAAACAAGCACCCTTTGCGCCAACGGCCAGGCGCTGTGCCGTCGAAAGGCTTCCTCTTCCAGCGGCGTTTCCCTCACATAGTACGGCAGATCCGCCTCGCCAATACGTTCCCCAGCGGCGAAGGCCGCATAGGCCGCCACATTCTGCAGCTCCCGAATGTTTCCGGGCCAGGCATACGCTAAGAGCGCCGCTTGCGCGCCTTCGTCCGCCGTAAGCTGCGGCCGCCCCTGTTCGCCCAAAAAGAAGGACAGTAAGGGTAAAATATCCTCGCGCCGCTCTCGCAGCGGCGGCACGACCAGCGGCAGCACATGCAGACGATAATACAGATCTTGCCGAAAACGCCCCGTTTCTACGAGCTGACGCAAATCCAGATGCGTCGCCGCCACGACACGAATGTCTACATTGAGCACCTGACTTGACCCCAGCCGGGTCAGCTGTTTTTCCTGGAGCACCCGCAGCAAGCGAGCCTGCAGCGCCAACGGCATATCCCCGACTTCATCCAAAAACACAGTGCCCCCATGAGCCTGCTCGAAAAGGCCTCGTTTCCCCTCGCGCAGCGCCCCCGTAAACGCGCCGCCTTCGTAACCGAATAGCTCGCTTTCCAAGAGAGCCTCCGGCACAGCAGCGCAGTTTACCGCCACAAAAGGCTGATGCTTGCGCGGCGACGCGTTATGAAGAGACTGCGCTAAAAGCTCCTTGCCTGTGCCGCTTTCGCCGGCAATCAGCACCGTCAGTCCGGACGCCGCCATCCGCTCCGCCAGTTGCAAGCATTCCCTCATTTGCACGGATTGCGTACGGATATCTGCAAAACAATACCTCGCCATCAGCCCTTGGGAACGCAGCCGGCGTTCCTTGGTCTTTTCCAACTGCCGCAGATAGGTGATGTCCTGCACGCTGAGGCAGCAGCCCGCCGGCGCGCCAAACTGCAAAATAGTCTGCTTTCCTACCAACAGCTCCCGTCCGGCCATTTCCACCACTTCGCCCCGCACATCACCGCCAGGCAAAAGCGCCGCCAAAGGCGCAGGAAGTACCTTTGCCGCCTTCCGGCCCAAACAGGCGTCGCCTTCCAGCTTCAGCAATTCCCGCATCGCCGCGTTGGCAACCAAAATACGCCCTTGCACATCCAACAGTAACAGGCCCTCTTTAGCCAAATCCACCACCGACTCCAGCTGCGCCTTCTGCAAAAACAGCTGTCGCTGCTGTTCTTTGATGCCGCCTGCCACATTAACAGTCGACTCCGCATATAAGACCAAACGCCGGCTGAGTTCGGCGCACTCCAAACCCAAACGGTTGATGATTTCTAAAAAGGTCGAGATATCAATTACCCGATTGCCTAAATCGACAATCATCGAAATCGGCGGCGGCACCAAATGGGCCTCCCCGGGAGTCGTCGCCAACAGGCAGTCTACGGCTTTATCCGGGTCATACGGAATCAAGCGCAAATGCCGCAAACCAACCTGGTACAAAAAGGCCACCGTCTCCAGCGTCGTCTCCGGCGCGTCGTTGACCACCAGCACCCTCGTTCCCTCAGGCAAAGACAACAGAGGCTCTACCGCCCCTTCGCGCACCGTCCGCTGCACCACCAGAATGCGGCTGGTATCCGGCACATAGCCCTCCACCTCCAGCACCTTGCTTTTCAGCATCACCAGCACCACGTCTTCTTCCAGCCGCGCCGGCTGCGCCAACGCATTCAACGCATAGAGACGGATGTCTACATAGCCTGCCAGAACCTCTTCCAGGTTGTCTTTTAAAAACGCCCCTAATTGCGTTACACCGTTCGTCACTATCGCGATGGTTTTCATCAAATTCCGCCTCTCCGCAGTAAAAACAAGCATACTCTTCTCCGCTATGCACAGAAGAACTCTATGTTAATGGGTACGGATTCTTGCTTAGCTGCAAAAACTCCTGCTCTGCACAGCGAGCGCTTTTGAGATCCGCGCCGCAAAGCACTATAGCCGTTTCTCCATACTATGCCGCAGACATTCCAGCGTCTCCCGCAGGATCTGACGCACCTGTTCTTCCGGCAGGCCGCAACGGTTTCCCAACTCTCGCAGGGAGCGTCGTTTGGTATGGTCCAATCCAAAGTAGCCGCGCAGCAGCAAGGCCTGCTGTTTCGGCAGGCGACGCAGCAATACCTGTAGCATGGTTTGCCGCCACTTGTGCAGCGTTTGCAGTTCCGGCGAAGCTTCTTTTTCACTGCGCAGCACATTCCAAAGCCGCGCCTCCCCCTCTTTCGCCGCGTCCAGCGAAGCATGGCCGCCTAAAAACACTTGATAGCAGCGCAGCCGCGCCCGATAGTCCGCTGCAGACAAGCCCAGCCGCCGCCAGCCCCATTCTTCGGGTTTGCCCCTCACCAGCCGCTCTTCCTCCATGCGCCGCGTCTGTATGACAGCCTCATGCTGCCGTCGCGGCAAGTGCACCAAATACCCTTCCTGCCAAATTCCCAAATAAAGCCGTTTGCGAATACAGAAGGAAAGATAATTGGACAAGCAAGTCTTTTCCAACGCCTGCGGCCGCCGCGCCGCTTCGATGAGCCCTAAAAAACCTAATTGCATCAGATCGTCTTCGTCCATACCCAGCGGCAGCCGTCGATAGCGCCGCAGCAGATGACGCACAAGGCCTTGGTTGCATTCCAAAAACTCATCCAGCGCTTTTTTATCTCCTTGCTGGTACCGTGTCAGCAGCTCCTTGTTTCTCGCATCCCAATCCACATCTTGTTTCACTTTACAAACAACCCCTCTCTTAAATTATGTAAATTCGCACAATCTTTTTTTCTTCTCTTTCCTTTAAGAAATTCCTTCCATGTACAACACCGCAGACAAATAACGGCAAGAAGCTGCTTTTCACACAGCCCCTTGCCGCTTATTCTCTCTGGTCTTTTTCTGGCGGAGACCGGATGCTACGCCATCCATGGATTTTCAGAGGAGACCGGCGATTATGCCATCCTTGGCATCGCCGGCATTAGGTACATCACGTACCGTCAGGCACTTCACGTGCCGTCGCCGAGTTCCGTTCCTGCTCCGTCGAGCCCTCACTCCAAGCAGTAGACGTCGGTTGCCATGCCTTCCATGGCGCAACCGACCCTAGGTGCTTCCGGCACCGTCGTACTCCTGTCAAAATCCGCGCCTCGTAACCCTCCTGCGTACCCTCCGGTTCTCATCGCGACTCTTGTTCAGTCCTCGTTCCCACCCCTGGAGAGATTGCCGCGCTGCGCTCGCAATGACGCCAAATCCCCCTGGCCCTTCGGGCCTTCCCCCTTTGGCAAGGGGGACTTTGACCTTAGCCTGTTCAAAACCGCTCCTACTCCTGCGTGCCCTCCGGTTCTCCGGTTCTCTTTTTCAATATTCTTCTCTATCGAGCCCTCACGCGACTCTGGTTCTCTTGTTCAATCCCCGTTTTCTCTACCGCAGCGCTTCCAGCATCCAGAAGAGGCAAAAGCCGATGATGCCGCCCACGAGGGAGCCGTTGATACGAATCCAGGCCAGATCTTCGCCGATCTTTTCCTCCACCAGCCGGTTCAAGCGCGCGGCGCTGAGGCGGTCCAGAGCGTGCACGGCCACTTCGCCGATCAAATGGCGATGCCCCGCCAAGAGGTGGCTAAGGGCTTCCTTGCAGGAGCCTTCCAGCAAAAGCCGCAAGGACTGGTTCTTTTTGAAATAATCCCAGTAGCCCATGAGCTGGGTGAGCACCCAGGAAACCAAGGGGGTCCGCAAGGAAATATCCCGCCCCGGCTCGCCCAGTAGCGCTTCCAGCTCGGCTTTTGGACCTACTGGCGAACGAAGCAGACGCAGAAGCTGCAAAAGCACCTCCTGTACCGGAACCGCCTGAAATAACTCTTCTTTCCAAGCTTCCAATCGCTGCGCCTGATCGGGGCTTGCTTCCAGCTCCAGCAACAGCTCCTCCGCCTTATCCCGCAGCCACAGGCGCAGCGGATGCTGCTCTTCCGTACGCAGAGCCTCCAAAAACTTCTCGGTTTCTTCCAGCGCCGCTTTGGCCAGATCTTTCGTATCAATCTGTCCAGCGGCTTCCATCATGCCTCCCAAAAGCTGCATGAGAGGATTGCGTTTCGCCAATTCCGCTTCATAAGCAGCGCGCAGCCAGCCCTCCAGCACCTCTTGCGATTCTGGTCGCCGCACCTGTTTGAGCAGCGCATTCGCCAGCGCTTCCCACAAGGGCGCTTCTCGCTTTTCCGCCAGCGCCTGCCGCCCCCAGGAGGCTACAGCCGGGGCCGCCGCGAGTTGACTGAGCTGACCGCGAACCCAGCCTTCCATTTTGCCTGCCAACGCTTCCGGTTCCAGCTTATCCAGCCAGTCCCGCAGCAGCTGCCGCGCCAAAAGCAGCAAAATATAGCGTCCTTTGCCTTCTTCCACCCAGTCAATAAAGGTTTCCGCAATCGGCCAGCTTTCCAGGGCCTTTTGCAGCTGACTTTGGCTGAAAAACTTATCCTGCACCATTTTGGCAGTGCCGTCGATGAGGCGGCGACGGTTGCGGGGAATCAGGCCGGTATGCCAAGACAGGCCTAAGGGGCGGCGAAACAGCGCCTCCACCGCAAACCAGTCGGCAATGCCGCCAACCAGGGCCGCTTCCGCGGCAAATAACATGCAGCGGGCGGCCAAGCTCTGAGGATAGGCCAGCTTAACGCCCAAACAGACGAGAAAGAGCACGCCAACACCCGCTAAAATGCGGTTAGCTTTGACAAAGGGGTTCATTGTCCCACCCCCCATTCCACAAGCTGCGTCAGGAGAAATAAGAAGGCCCCCGCCAAACCGCCTACCACCGAACCGTTAATACGGATCATCTGCAAATCATCGCCCACTTTTTCCTGTACATAAGCAGCCAGCTCTTCGCCGGATTTGCGTCCCAATTCGCTGGCGGCAACAAAGGAAGCCAAATCGAGAGGATGACGCTGCAGCCAGCGGCGCAGCTGCTCCTTCATCCAACGATCCAAGGCCCCTTGCTGATCTTTTTCCGCGGACAAGCTTTTTTCCACCGCCGCCGTAAGAGCTTCCGCCTGGTGTGGCAGCAAGCGATCTTTTCCTTGCAGCACCTCCTGCTGCAGCTCCTTCACCCAGGGCGTCAGCCATTGAGCGAAAAATCCGGGATGCCGGCTCAGCCACTCGCCTTTCCATTCTTCCAGTTGTTGCCGCCGTTCCGGCAGCCGCAGTCCCAGCAGCTTTTTCCAGCACCAAGCCCGTAAGCGACGACGCAGGGGCCGCTCCGGATCGGCCAGGTTCTGCACAAATCGTTCCAACCACTGCAGTACCATATCCACCCGATCTTCCGCCGTCAGGCCCGCAGCGCGATTGACCATGCTGCGCAGCATGCCGCCTGCTTCGTAACGAGCCAGCGCCGCCTCCAGCACTTCCAATAAAATCGCCCGAAACTCCGCTGTCTTTAGAGCCTCGCGCACCTGCGCCAACACATGGGCTATCACTACGTCGTCATAGCGTTGCCGCAGGCTCCACGCGCCGGCGCGCAGCGCCAAGGGCGCCAGTTCCGTCCGTTCCAGCCCCATGCACAGCAGTTGATCCGCCAGCCGCCCCATTTCCTCCGGCCGCACCGCCAGAGTCATGTCCTGTAACAGCCGCTCCAATACGCGGCGTAGCGTATCTCGCCCGCCCTGACGCCGCAGATAGTCCAGCAATACCGCCGCCGCATCATAACGCTGCAGCACCTGCATAATATTATCCGGCGTCAACAGCTCTTTTTCTACTAGATCCGTCAGATCCGTTAGTATCCGTTCCTTGTTGCGAGCCACCAGATTCGCCCGCCAGGAAATAAAGCCCAAAGGCTTGCCAAAAAGAGCGGTCACCGCAAACCAGTCCGCCAAGCCGCCCACCAAGGCCGCGCCAAAGGCGCTTTGCGCCAAAGCGCCGCCAAAAGTATGCCCGTAAGGCAAGCTCGCCGCCATCCCGGCGGCGGCCACGCCCAACGCTGCCAGCGCCTGATATCGTTGTTTCGCCATAAGTCACCTCGCTGAGAAAATAGAATACTGCATGATGCGTTGAAAGTATTTCGCCTTTTCTCCCTCCAATTCCTTTGTAGGAGCTTTTAATCAGCGCATATCCTCTCGTGGCTTCTTTTCTCTTAGCCTTTACGAGGGTTCACTCGATATAAGAATGTATATTATCCGCTTGCTATAGATAAACAGGAATCGCAACACGATCTTGCACGCAAAGGAGACCCACTTCATGCCCCCTGCAGTCAGACTCCTCACGAACGGCTATATCTATACCGCCGACCCGTCGGAAACCGTGGCGGAAGCTCTTGCCATCGGCCCAAGTGGCGAAATTCTATTTGTCGGCGCTCATGCCGATGCCGTCTCATTTTGCAGCCAAGACACGCGCGTCACCGATCTGGACGGGCGTTTCGTTCTGCCTGGGTTTGTCGAAAATCATACCCATGCTGACGCGGCAGCTCTCAAATACACCGGCCTATACCTGGGAGAGGTCAAAACCGTGCCGGAGTATCTACATGCCATCCGCTCTTTTGCGCAAAGCAAAGACGCCGCAGACTTGCCGCTAGTGGTCGGCGGCAGTTGGGAACAGGCAGTTTTTCAAGAATATAACCGCCGGACTTATGGCTTTGCAGACCATAACAACTTAGGTCCAAGCCGTTTTCTGCTTGATGAAGCCCTCCGAGGAACCCCGCTGGCTAACGTGCCTGTTAAGCTCTCTTCCAGCGATTTGCACTGCGCCTGGTACAACAGCGCCGCCATTGAGCTGGCTCGCGGCAAAAGCTTTGACGTCAACGAGGTCCTTACGGAAAATCAAGGCAGCGACGTGATCACCCGCGTTCCCGAGAATGCCTTTGGGACTTATCACGGTGCAGACTTTTCCCTCTTCCAAGGCCAGCCTTGGGGCGTTTTTAGAGAAGCCGCCGTTCGCTATGTCGACGCTTCTTTGCCGACGCTTTCCCCAGCGCTAAAACAAAAGCAAGCAGAAACGGCGATGCAACGCTTTATTCAGCAAATGTACGCCTACGGCGTAACGGCGCTGCAGGATATTCTTATCACGCCGCTAGCGGAAAATCCGCATGTTGACGTTGTTTATAAAACACTAAAAAGCGGCCGCAACCGTTTACTCTGGCGAACCGCTTTATGGGGCGACGTCTGGAACCCGGAACAAACCGTACAAGAATTTCGGCAAGTCCGACGTCGCTATGAAGAAACGCCGGAATTCGAATTCCATTCTGTAAAACTATTCGCCGACGCGACCTTGAAGGGCATGTACCTTCTGGAGCCCTTTGCTGACGCCCCTGCCGACTCCGGCAACATCGGCAGCTTACATCAAAACGTCTCCTCCAAAAAGTTCAACGAATGCATCGCTATGCTGCACCGCGAAAACATTCCCGTACATATACATGCCATGGGTGATCGCGCGGTCAAAAAATGTCTTGACGCCTTGGAAGAAGCCTGCGCAAAATATGGTGAAAAGCCGTTTCTCCACCATACGCTTACCCACCTTCTTTTAGCCCAGCCGGAAGACATTCGCCGCATGGCCCGCTTGAAGATCATCGCTTCGCTCAATTCGTACTGGCATTATCAAGAACCGTTCTACTACGAAGACCTTTTCTTGCCGCTCTTAGGCCCCGCCAGAGCGGCAGCGGCCTTTCCAGCCCGTCGTTTTTGGGAGGAAGACGTTCTGACCTGCCTGGCCAGCGACGGTATCGTCAGCGAAAAACCTTCGCCTCTTTGGGGCGTCGAAATAGCAGTCACCCGCAATGCGCCGGGAGCTGCCGACGCTCGTCTTCTGCACAACCCGGCTGAGCGCCTGTCCCGCCGCCAGGCCATCGCTCAATGCACCATCAACGGCGCACGCGCCCTAGGGCTGGAGGCAATTACCGGTTCTCTTGAAGTCGGCAAGCGAGCCGACTTAGTCATTCTGGAGCAAAACATCCTGTCCATTCCAGCGAACGAAATTCATAAAGCTACGATTCTCGAAACCGTCGTCTGCGGGCACACCTACTATGCTGACGACGCATGGAGCACGAAACATAAAGGAGAATTTTATTATGACGGAACCTACTAAAACCGCCGCGCCGGCTCTGTCACAAGCCGGCGGACCTGGTTTGAAGCGAGTGCTTACGCTGCGCCAGCTAGTGTGGTTCGGCCTATCCTACCTGGCGCCCATCGGCATATTCACCCAGTTTGGCGTTTTAACCGGCGTTACTCATGGTATGACCACGCTTTCCTATAGCGTTGCCATGGCGGTCATTCTCCTTACCGCTCTCAGTTACGCGAAACTCTCCGCCGTATTCCCCGTCGCCGGATCCGCCTACACGTACGTACAGCGCGCCGTCAATCCCCATGCCGGGTTCCTAACCGGCTGGATGCTGCTTCTCGATTATCTTCTGCTGCCCATGGTTTGCGTACTGCTGTTGGGCTTGTTTTTGCATAAGGAAGTTCCCGCAGCCCCAGCCTGGGTCTGGATCTTTCTCAGCGTACTCATTATCGCCTTCATCAACAGTCGCGGCATTGAACCGACCGTTGCCGTAAATACCTGGACCGTCCTGCTGCAGGCAGCTTTTTCCCTGCTCTTTCTGTTTGTAGCCGTCCGTTTGCTGCTCTCCGGCGGCGGAGCCGAATCGTTCCTCTCCTGGGAAGCTATCTACAATCCGGCAGAATTTGAGCGAGATTCATTCCTCCTGTCCGTAGGAACCCTGACGATCGCGTTTCTCGGCTTTGACGCCGTCACCACCTTAGCGGAAGAAACTTTGCAGCCGGAAAAGACCGTAGGACGCGCCTTACTGTTAATCTGCCTGATTGCTGGAGTTTTTTTCATTCTCATCTCGTATCTGTGCCAGTTGGCCTGGCCCTCAGGCTGGAAGGAAATCACCGATCCGAACACCGGCTTTTTCGAGATTGCTTTGCATCTTCAAGCAGACTACATGCAACCCCTATATGCTTGGATCAGCAATCTGGCCAGCTTGACTTGCGCCATCGCAGGGCAAGCGGCGGCGGCCCGCCTGCTGTTTGGCATGGGACGGGACGGCGCGTTGCCTAAATCAGTTTTCGCCTATGTCCACCCCCGCTGGCGGACTCCAATCCCCTCCATTTTGCTCGTATCCCTGCTATCGCTGAGCGCCGTACTTTTTACGGACAGCCTGCTGGAAGTCATGGCCCTCATCAGTTTCGGCGCGTTGGCTGGATTTGCCATGGTTAACCTAGCGGTGATCTTTTACTTTTATCGCAAGAAAAATCGCTACTCTCCCGCAGCAATCCTCGAATACCTCCTTTGTCCGCTTCTCGGCGCAGGGTGCTGTCTATATTTTCTCTGGTTTCTTCCTGTTGCGGTAAAGCTGCTGGGCCTATCGTGGCTGGGTCTTGGCATCTTCTACCTGGCCTTCATGACCCACGGCTTCCGGCGGCAGCCGCCCGGGTTAAAGCTCGAATAAACGGTAACTGCCGGCTGCCCGGACCCGTCCGACAAGCGGACGCACTAATTGTGAGGTGTGTGACCATGTATACGAAACCCGTTTCTTTTGCTGATACAGCGCCGGCGGCGGCAACGGTCCGTCATATCGACGAATGCCCGCTACACTGCCACGAGGATGTCATTGAAATTATCCTTGTGCTTCAAGGCACGGTACAAGTAAAAATAAGCTTTGAATATTTTACCCTCCATACAGGCGATTACGTGATTGTGAACAAAGAAGACTCTCATAAAATTTGGCGTCTAAACGAGGAAGACAACATAGTCGCCGTCTTCCATATCCGCCTCCCACCCTTCCGCACTGTCTTCCCTCACCTTGATTACGTTCTTTTCGCCTGTGAGTCTTTCGATCTAGCCAACTACAAAGGCCAAACCGCCAAGCTTCGGCTCTTGCTGCTCAACCTTTTAGAAAGCCTGCAACAAAACGACGACACGGCAGCGGAACAGACGGCGAAAATAACCGGCCAGCTTATGCAGGTGCTCGTGGAGGAATACTCCCTGGAACGGTATTATAATCGCAGCCAGGACATTGACGCCGACAAGAGGGAAACCTATTATGCCATAATACGTCATATTTATGAAAACTATCAGGATAAAAACCTTCTGCAGGACATCTCCCGCCGTAAGTTTTACTCCGAATCCTACATCTCCCATTTATTCCGAGAAGTCAGCGCCGCCAGCTTTCAAGATATGCTGGGCTATATTCGAGTGTTTCGGGCGGAGCGTCTGCTGCTGGAAACAAACCAAACGCTCGCTTTAATCGCCAAGGAATGCGGCTTCTCCGACAGCAAATACTTCAACCGGACGTTCCAAAAGTGGTTTCGGCAAAAGCCTTCTGCGTACCGCAAAACCTACCAGCCGGAAATCGCCAGAGACATCCGGGCCGTCACCATCGACAACGCCAAGGTGAAGGAAAAAATCCGCTATTGGGAAAATCAAGAAGACCGCACAAGTGAATATCGGCTCAGCATCACGCCGATTACGCTGAAAAACATCGGCTCCAAAAGAGATCTGATTTATACCCCTGACCCAACAGATCTCGCCGCCCCCCCCAGCGCGGCAAGCCGCGACAAAGACGGCGGCGTCTATGCGTTGCTCCGTGTGGGGGGCGGTGATAACCCGGAGAAAGCGCGAAAACAGCTGGAACAAACACTCCGTCTTTTACAACAGCAAACCGATGGCGACCTGGAATACTGGTTTGTCAAATAAACGCACAAGAAGAGAGGCGTCCCTCAAGGGATGCCTCTCTTCTTGCGTATCCGGCTCTAGTGATTCTGCAGCGCCTTTTCAACACAATAAGACAGCAGGATTGTCATAAAGACGCAGCAGGATTACCTCGCGACAACCGCCTCGATTTCCGCTATAGTTATGTTTTGTATACGAAAAATACACTGGCTATTTTCGATAGACCGCGCTGCGATACCATCTGCAAAAGCAAGGAGAAACAAGCCATGAGCGAAACCTTGATAACCAATCAGAGTGATCTTGCCTCGAAACCAAAACCTTATATGACCTTTGACTGCGGCCCCTTGAGCTGCAAAACCGATATTCCCGGACTGGAATTTGACTTTAACTACGGCATTCGCGTAAACATCCCCGCCGGCGACTGGCGGGTAAAGTTTATCGACCGCGATCAATGCCTAACCCTGTATGACGCCAAAGCGTCCGCCACCCAGGTGACAAGCACCAAGAAATACTATGTCAATTTTCGTCTGGAAATTTATAAAGACGAAAAACTGGTGCTTGCCCACGACATGAACCTGGCCCGCAAAAATGTTCTGATCAAATTCCCCACCGGCATCTTGGGAGACGTCATTTCCTGGTTTCCCTACGCCCAGGCCTTTAAGCACGCCCATGACTGCGAAGTATACTGCGCCATAGATCCTCAAATGAAAGAGCTGTTCCAACCATCCTATCCGGAGCTGCATTTTATCGGCCCGGAGGAGCGGCCGGACAATACATACGCCACCTACTATATGGGTATTTTCTTTCCTTGCAGCGATCGGGTTCACCAACCGCTTGATTTTCGCATTACAGGCCTGCAAAGAACCATCCCCTATCTGTTGGGCTTAAAAGCGGACGAAATCCGACCCGTTATTCTGCCAACCAACCAGGAGCGAAGCATCGCAGAGCCCTATGTCTGCATCGCCGCCCAGTCAACCACGCAAGCCAAATACTGGAACAACCCCAGTGGCTGGCTAAAGACCATCAAGCATTTAAAATCCCTGGGTTACCGGGTTTTGTGCATTGACCAAAAAGACTGCCACGGCTCCGGCAGCCGCTGGAATACCATCCCGTACGGCGCAGAAGACTTCACAGGCAACCAGCCGTTAACAGAACGAGTCAACCTGCTGTACCATGCCGATTTCTTCATCGGCCTGTCCAGCGGCCTTTCCTGGCTGGCCTGGGCCGTAGGAAAGCCGGTTGTCCTAATCAGCGGCTTTACGCTGCCCTTCAATGAGTTCTACACCCCGTACCGCTTGATTAACTACCATGTCTGCAACGGCTGTTGGAATGACGCCGCCATCGAGTTTGTTCATTCCGACTTCGCCTGGTGCCCCCGGCACAAGGATACGGACCAACAGTACGAATGCAGCCGCTTTATTACCCCCGAAAGCGTAAACAACGCCATTGACCGCCTGCTGAAGGATCATGGCTTGCATCCGTCAAGAAAGAGCGTGGATAAATCATGAAGAAAAATAACCGTCAAAAAACCTTGTCCGCAGTCGTTGCGGCGCTGAATGCGCTCAACAGCACCGCCCCAGTGGCGCTGCCTTTGGTCATAGAAGCAAACCGCCACAACCTTCCTGAACGAAGCACCTTCGATTTCCTGACTCTTCGCGATCAGCGCGGCGGCCAGATTCTAAACTCCCTGCTCTTTACGACTGCCTGGGCCGGGACGACTACCGACGTAAACGCCGGCCAAGATGCCAGCAACATTACCCTTGATAACGGCGACACGCAGAATGTAAAGGGAGGTACCGCACTCTCTGTAGCAATCAACAACGGAGGTACTCAAAACGTCAGCTCCGGCAACGCACGCGATGCTAGCATCTCCAGCGGCGGCGTGCAGAACGTCAGCGGCGGTTCCGCATTCTCTGCCACCATCTCTAAAGGCGGCGTACAGAATGTAAAGGGCGGCCACGCAACCTCTGCCACAATATCTAGCGGCGGCGTGCAGAACGTCAGCGGCGGCGACGCAAGCGCCGCTCGTATCGCCAGCGGCGGCGTACAGAACGTCAGCGGTGGCAACGCAAACTACGTATTCATCGCCGGAGGTACACAGAACGTCTTCTCCGGCGGCATCGCCGCCAACGCTATGACCATCAGCGGCGTACAGAACGTCAGCGGCGGCGACGCAAGCGGTGCAACCATCAATGCGGGCGGCACGCAGAACATCAGCGGCGGCTTCGCAAACTATGCAGTCATTCAAAACGGCGGCGTACAAAATGTCAGCGGTGGCTCGGCGATAGGGGCGTCCATCTATATCGGCGGTACACAGAACGTCAGTGGCGGCGACGCCTCTAATGCAGAAATCAATAACGGCGGCGTGCAAAATGTCTACGGTGGCAATGTAAGCGGTGCAACGATTTCTAGTGGCGGCACGCAAAACGTCAGCTCCGGCGGCTCCGCCGCAGGAGCCATCGTACAAGGCGGCGGCGTACAAAACGTTTCTAGCGGCGGCGTGGCCACAGGCGCAACGATTTCCAGCGGCGGCATTCTCCAAATCGCGGCAGCCGGAAGCGCCCTCAGTGCGACTTTGGCGGATGGCTATGTGCTGCGAGCAAACACCAACGCCACCTTGACTACAGCAGCGCCTACTTCTCTTAGCCCTTTTATTTCCGGCGGAACCGCCGCCTTCATAGACCTAAACAACGGCAGCGTTTTAGACGTTCTAAACGGAGGCTATGCACATAATATAGACATTAAAAGCGGCGGCGTTCAAAATGTCTATAGCGGCGGCACTACTTACTCACTCTTTGTCTCCAGCGGCGGCGTGCAAAACGTCAGCGGCGGAAGAGGGCAAGCCACGCTAATCTTTAACGGCGGCGTACAAAACGTCAGCGGCGGTACCGCAAACTATGCAGTCATTCAAAACGGCGGCGTGCAAAATGTCAGCGGTGGCTCGGCGACAGGGGCGTCCATCTATATCGGCGGTACACAGAACGTCAGCGGCGGCGACGCCTCTAATGCAGAAATCAATAACGGCGGCGTGCAAAATGTCTACGGCGGCAATGTAAGCGGTGCAACGATTTCCAGCGGCGGCACGCAAAACGTCAGCTCCGGCGGCTCCGCCGCAGGAGCCATCGTACAAGGCGGCGGCGTGCAAAACGTTTCTAGCGGCGGCGTTACCAGCCAGACGATCGTGCAGTCCGGCGGCACACAGAGCGTCTTCTCCGGCGGTGTAGCCAACCAGACGGTCGTACAAGCTGGAGGCACCCAGAGCGTGAATTTCGGTGGCTCCGCTGTCAGAACCACCGTAAGCAGCGGCGGTTCGCAAACGGTTGCTAGTGGTGGAACTGTCGTTAATACTCAAGTAGCCAGCGGCGGCATACAAACCGTCGCTAACGGCGGCATTGTGAACGGCGCTGTCGTCAGCAGCGGCGGTGGACAGGTCATCGACGACGGCGGCAGCGCTAGCGTCCCAGTCGTCAGCAGCGGCGGCAGTCAAATTATTCTAAACGGCGGCAGCGTCATAGGCGCCATTGTCAGCGGCGGCGCGGTACAAAGCATCCAGCACGGCGGCTTCGCCGTATCCACGACGATTCTAACCAACGGTCTCCAAACGGTAGGAGGCAGCGCGTCCTATACCGCCATCCAAGGCGGCTTACAGCAAATACTAAGCGGCGGTATAGCAACGCACACCACCATCGACCACGACGGGATTCAGGATGTTAAACCTGGCGGCTTGGCCTATTTTACCACCATCAACGCCTGCAATCAGAACGTGTCCGGCTACGTTTCGGCCACAACCGTCAATTCCGGCGGTACGCAGACCGTCTACAGCGGCGGCTCCGCCGCCTTGACTACCGTCAATAATGGCGGCCGCCAGCATGTCGCCTCACAAGGCGCAGCCTCTGACACAACCGTCACAAGCGGCGGCTTGCTGGAACTGGAAGCCGCCGCGCAGCTTACAGGCTCTACGTCCATAACGAACGGAACTCTAGCTCTTAGCGGCGACAGCGGCGACTACGCCGTCGCCAGCTTAGCAGCTGACCAAGCCCGCGTTCAGTTGGCCTCAGGCGCGACAGCCGGGCGAAAACTGACTCTGGGTTCCTTGAACGGTACGGCTTCGTTTCTCATCAATACCAACCTGGCAGCCGGAACCTCCGACAAAATCATCATTCAAAGCGGCGCTTCTCAAAATACAGTGAAGGTAAACTACGACCCTGGCTTTATCAGCGGCCAAACAGTGCGCGGTACGGCTGTTTTTGCGTCCGTCCCCGACAACCGCACGTCCTTTACCGCTCAAAATACCGAGTACGGCGCCTACCGCTACACGCCGGTGCTGGCAGTCAGCGACAACGGCCAAACCTGGAGCATTACCTCCCTTGCCGTCAACGGCGCCAGCCAAACCACCTCCAACGCCGCCAGCATCGCTGCGGGCAGTCTTGGAGTCTGGCAGCGGGAAGCCAACAGCCTGAGCAAGCGCCTGGGTGATTTGCGCAGCCACCTCGAAAGCGCCGGCGAATGGGGCCGCGTATACCGAGGCAATCAGACTACGAGCGGCGTCAGTCAGCAATATACCGCCTTCCAGTGGGGCTGGGACACACGCCACGCTGCCGACGGCGGCGTCTGGTTCAACGGCTGGAACGTCGGCTACTTAAACGGCGATCTATCTTTTGAGCGAGGCAGCGGCTCTGCTTCCAGTCTGACCGTAGGCGCTTACCAAACCTGGTTAGGCGACAAAGGACACTATCTGGACATCATCGCCAAAGTTGGCCGCCTGCGCAGTTCCTACGACAGCTATCTCAATAACACTGCCAATACGAAGGTGAACGGCAGCTACAGCCAGTGGGGCAGCAGCCTGTCTGCCGAGTACGGCTACCGCAAGCAGCTTAACAACCATTGGTACTTAGAGCCGCAAGCGGAAGTGGCTGTCGGTCGCGTTACCAACGCCGATTATACGGCCAGCGACAATACGCAAATCCACAACGACGCCGCGACCACCCTCACCGGACGCATCGGCTTCGCCTTGGGACACCACGCCAATAACAACTCGTTCTATGTGAAAACATCCCTTGTCCGCGAATTTTGCGCCTCCCCGTCTGTTACCGCCGCCAGCGACGGCCTAGCCCCTGTTACCACAGAGCAAAGTTTAAAACGCAGTTGGCTGGAATATGCTTTGGGCTGGACGGCTACACTCAGTAAAAAATGCAGCACCTATCTGGAACTGAGCAAAACCTCCGGCGATTCCAAAGGCAGCTCTTGGCTCGCCAATTTGGGCATACGAATCAAATTCTAAGAGGAATCAGAAGAGAAAGATTGAACAAGAGAACCAGAGTCACGAGAGGGTACGTAAGAGAGAAGCAGTTTATCTGATTTTTTGCATAGTACTTTCTGCCAAAAACAGAAGGAGCCGCCGGTATACATACCGACGACTCCTTTTGAGTATTTACACGCTGTTTTTCGCGCCGATCGCCCGCGCCAGTTCCTGAATGCATTCGCTGAGCCGATCCAGGCGGGTCTCCACCCGCACCAAAAGATAGGCTGCAACTACCATCGGAAAACCGTACGCCGACATGGCCGCCAATAACGCTTCCATCTAAAGCATCTCCTTTCTTTCTAAACTGCAAAACGAACAAGAGTCGCGGGAGTCGCGCGAGGGCACGCAAGAGGGTTTCGGGGTACGGTATTTTTAACAGGAGTATCGAGAGTAGAGGGAGGGCACGAAATACATATTTTGAAAGTTAAAATTCGAACCCTCCTGCGGACCCTCCGGTTCTCCGGTTCTCTTGTTCCAATCCCGCACCCATCCCTCAACTAAAAGCAAAGAGGCCGATGATGTAATGAGCACTCCGCCAAACCAAGAGATTTTTGTGTCAGGCGCGAAAGAAAACGCAGGAATAGCGGCGCTCTGCCGAGGCTTTCTGACAAAGCCGGCCGGAAAAAGATCTGGTTTGGCGCGAGATGCGAATAAATCAGCGGTCTCAAAAAAAAGGACGGCAGGTTACCCCGCCGCCCGGTTTTAATTTAGGCCAAAGCCTGCGTATCCTGCGTATGCACTTGGCAGGACACGGGCGTCACCAACGCGCCGTTCTTGTTTTGGAACAGGCGCTTGGCGGCAACGGTCTGCATGACTGCCATTACGCCAGCCTTGGTCAGATCGTCTTTGGGATTGGCCAAGGAAAGAGTCGCCTCTTTACCAGCTTCGTCCCGAAAGATCATTTCCAGACGTTTCGTCATAATTTTCACCTCCTTGTTTTTCTACATTAGGTCTGTCTTACGCGTTAGTCAGGTGTCCCTGATCGACGCGCAGCACCGAGGCCACGGTGTCTTTTTGGAGTCCTCCCAGCGCGGTTGCGGCGTCGTAGACGTCTGCATCGGCGGCGGCAGGATTCAAACCGCTCAAGGATACATTCTTGTATACTGCCTTGCCTGTGGCGTCAAGACCGGTTTGCACCCGCAGCACCATTTTGCTGGATTCTACTGCTTTGCTTACTGCCATGAAGCTCACCCCCTTTCACTCAGAGACATTGCTCGGGCGAGCATTTAGCAACCTTCCTTTTTATTTTTTTACTTTCCAGGCGCAACGCACCGCTTCCGCCGCTCTGGACAGCAGCCGCGAGACCGCTTGATGGCTTACCCCCATCTGCTTGGCAATTTCCTGCAGCGTCCGCCCCTGCAGCCTTTCTTGCACGACTTGCCGCTGCCGCGCAGATAGACGGTCCACCGTTTGCCGCAGTTTTTCTTCCAGCAGCTTTTTCTCCACCTTTTCTTCTACATTTTCCGCCCCAGACGCCTCGGGAAAGTCCTCGGCGTCCAGACTCCCCGCCTGCCGTCGCCAACATTTGCATTCTTTTTGAAAGGCGTTCCAGACAGCATAGGTCACGCACTGCGCCGCATAGCCTTCAAAATGCCCACTGCCTGAACGGTATTCCCGGACGGCTTTGGCAAAAGCCAGCCAGGCCGCTCCTTCCATATCTTCGCGAATGCTGCGGGCAAAGCTTTGTCCCGCCCGGGAACGCACCAAACCCGTAAAACGGCGGCACAATTCAACGAACGCGTCTTCCTTGCCTGTTTGAGCTTCTCGTACCAACTCTTCTATGCTTTGCATCTTCTTCCACCTCATGGCGGAAGACCGGTCTTCCTATACTAGCGCTACCTTCTATATATCCCCAGGGTGTCGTTTACTGTGGCAACGCCAAAATAAAAAGGCAGCAAGAAGACATTGCTTCTTGACTGCCCGTGTTGTATTTACAGTGTAGCGCTAGAGAATCGCCACGATAGTAACATCAGGCTGCATAACCGGCAAGCGCAGCACAAATTCCGTACCGTGTTCATCACTGGTAAAAAAGATTTCTCCATGATGCTTTTGCACGACAATTTCATAAGAAATGCTTAAGCCCAGCCCGGTACCCTTACCCACGGGCTTCGTCGTAAAGAAAGGCTCAAACAAACGATGCCGAATCGCTTCCGGAATAGGCGGGCCGTCATTGTAGATGGAGCAGCGCACCCACCCCTCTTCTTGAGACGTCTGAATGCGGATGGTTCCCTGCCCTTCTCTTCCTTCCGCTTGTATCGCCTGTGCGGCGTTCACCAAGAGATTTAGCAGCACTTGGTTAATTTGACTGCCTATCGCTTGAATCATCGGCAGCGGCGCCAGTTTTTTTTCAATCTTAGCGACATATTTGATTTCGTTACGCGCCACAATAAGGGTCGTATCCAAACCGCTGTTCAGATCATACTCACCGAACTGTTCCAACGAATCCACGCGCGAGAACACGCGCAACGCTTTGACAATTTTGCCGATACGTTCAAGGCCGTCCTTGGTTTCTTCAAAAAGTTCCGGCAAATCTTCCAACATCAGCTCCAATTTGGCGCTTTTTTCCTTTTCCCGTATGCCTGCAGCAATTTCTTGAACCGCCTCTTCGACTTCCGCCTGCTCCAGCGCATTTTTGTACGCCTCGATCAGCTCACATAAGCGTTCCACATAGCGTTGCAGCATCGAAAAATTACTGCTCACAAAGCCTAGGGGGTTGTTTATCTCGTGGGCCACGCCGGCTGCCAACTGGCCCACGCCGGCCAATTTCTCCTGCTGCACCAATTTGCTCTGCGCCTGCTGCAGCGTGGTCAGCGCCAACGAAAGCTCTCCGTTGGTTTCCTCCACTTCCCGTTGGACGCATTCTCTGCGTTTCACCTCTTCTTCCAAGGCTTCCATAATGCGGGCGTTATCTACCACCAGCGCCAATAAATCGGCCAATTGGACCAAAACATTTTTGCGGGCCTCCGTAAACTCGCCTTGTTCCCGGCGGCGCCCCAGCACCATTACGCCAAAGACAACGCCGCCCCGCGTCAGCGGTAGCGCCGCCATGTGGCATAAGTCACTCCAAGCAGATCCTTGCAAGCGATCTTCCCAGGTCGAATATTCATTAACAAAAAAAGGTTCCGCTTTTTCCCAAGCGCGCCCCACCATATGCCGCCCTTTAGCAATACAGACAGCAATCGGCTCCAAGGAAATCCCTTCCTGCACCGCTAAATGCATGCAGTTTTCTTTTTCATTCAGCAAGTACACCGCGCCTAGCGCCGACGCCGTCAACCGCAATGATTCCCTCAGTACACGCCCCAAGGTCACCTGAACATCGCGCTCCTGTAGAAAATCAAAACTGATCTGGCGCATTTGCAGCAGCATGTCGTTTTGAAAAAGAATGCGCCGCATCAAGAGTGAATGCTCCAGCATACGTCCTAAGCGCTGGCGCATCACGACTAAATTGACCGGTTTAAGGAGATAATCGTCGCCGCCGGCGGCAAACGCCTGCTCGATGGTATCGCTGGATTCGTCATGAGCCGTAATAAATAAAATCATTACATGAAAGGAGTCTT
The DNA here is from genome assembly GCF_963668665.1 of uncultured Anaeromusa sp. Lineage (NCBI taxonomy): Bacteria > Bacillati > Bacillota > Negativicutes > Selenomonadales > Sporomusaceae > Anaeromusa > uncultured Anaeromusa sp. The sequence continues at coordinate 1,197,525 of NZ_OY764902.1, forward strand.
CCAGCTCCCGAATACGCCTGCAGGCTTCCACGCCGCCCATGCGAGGCATCTCTACATCCATCAAAATCAGATCCGGCGGCTGCTCTTGATACATTTCAACCGCTTCCACGCCGTCTTTTGCTTCCCAGCAGACGTAGCCGTCTTTCTCTAAGGCATTTTTCAAAATGACTCGGGAAAAACGATCATCGTCAACCACCAGAATATTCCATGGTTGATTTTTATCGTTCATGGCCTTCACCTCCTCATTTCTTTTCCGGTTCCGCCAGCAGTTTCGTCACCGTTCCCGGCTGGAGACCGACAAAACGCCAAACTGATTCGTCTACGCAATAAAGCTCTTTTTTCAGTAATTGTCCCCAGGAAAAGCTGTTGGCAATATGAACCAGGCACAACAGTTCTTTATGCACCACATGCCCGGCTAACGGCTCATGGTGATAAAGCGCCGCTTCAACCAACGCATACGGAAGCTGCCACCAATGCAGCAGATACCCGCCCAGCTCGTTGTGGGCAACGCCGAATTTTTCGCGCTCCGCCGCCATCAAGGCGCTTAGCCCGCCATCTAAAAGCTGCTCTTTATACCAAGGCCACGGCAAAAAAGTTTCGCCAAATCCTTTTAGCAAGGCGACGACCCCTAAGTCATGCAGCAGTCCTACGGAAGCAAATTCTTCCAAAATATTTTTTTTATAGACCTCTTGGTATAAGCGATGCACAAAGCGGTTCACCTGTACGGAATGACTCCAAAATAAATCCAGCACCTTCCGCTCCGCCAGCCCCACGGAAGGCGCGGCAAAAAGCCCGCTCGCCAAGACCAAATCCCGCAAAACATTTAGGCCCAAGTAGGAAATAGCCTGCTGTACCGAACCAATTTTAGCCCCATAAAAAGCGGCGTTCGCTACTTGCAGCAATTTGCCGGCAATCACCGGATCTGACTCTACCAACACCGCCATCTCTTTTACGTCCGCTTCTTCCTCGATAAAATGGCATAGCTTTTCATAGGTTTCCGGCAGCGCAGGCAATTGCCCCAAAAACTCAATTTGCGCCAACAGCTTTTTATCACGCAGGGCGCCCTGCAGCCGCAAAATCTTATCCACTAACTCTACTAATTCTTCATTGTTCCACGGTTTGAGCAAGTACATCTGTGCGGAACCGTCCAGGAGCGAGGTAAATACTTGGTTTTTCTCAGCAAAGCCGCTGAGAATTAGGCGCATGGTTTGCGGATATAACTCTTTCACGCGTCGCAATAGTTGATGCCCGTCCATTTCCGGCATGCGCATATCGCTGATTACCAGATCCACCCGCTGCAGCTGCAAAAACCGCAACGCTGCATCGCCGCTTTCCACAAAGAATAATTCGTACTCCGTATCTTGAAAAACTCTCCGTAATGAACGCAAAATCGCTTTCTCATCATCAACAAAGAGAATGGATGCTTTCAACCGGTCCGCCTCCCTTCGCCGCCGCAGCGGCCAAGCCTTAAAGCAGCAAAAATGGCTGCCCTATCTTCAGTACCCGTCGATCCGCCAGCTCCGCTTCTTCAAACCAAATCTCGCTATCACGCAGATGTTCTTTAAAGAAATTTTCCAGTTGCCGCTGGCTTTCGCTCGCCAACGGAGTAATCAACAGCACTTCTAGAACAAGTTTTTTCTCGCCTTCCCATCTCAGCACCACCTGCCCTTGCAAGAGCGTCTGCTCCCCGTTAAGAAAAGTTTTTAACAGTAATCCAGGCAGAAAACGTAAGCCTCGTACGTTTCCCAAGGCTTCGTAATTTTCCAGAACCCTCTCTTCTGATCCTGCATACTCTACCAACCACTCTCTGAGGTGTTCGGCTTCTTCTTGCAAAGAAAACCCTTCCGGAGTAAGGCCAGAGGCATACCCCTGAATCCAACAGGCCGCCGCCTGCAGCACCGCTTCTCCAGCACCAGCTTGACGCGCTTTTTCCGTTTGCACGCTCAACGCCAGAATACGCCCTAAGCGAAACTCCTGTTCCTTCATCTTCCCTTCCATACGGTCCAGCACTTTTTTATAAGCGTTATTACGAGACTCCAAGGTCTCTTTCATATCTGCTTCCATTTTTTTTAGTTGATAGTATTCTAAGGCCCGGTAAATAAAGCGAGAAAAGTCCTCATCCCAGGGTTTGGTAATAAAGCTAAACACGTCGGCATGATTCACCGTCGCTAAAACCTGGCTTAACTGTGTATAGCCAGACAAAACCATGCGCACCGTAGCGGGAAATTGCTCTTTAGCCCGCTTCAAGAGCTGCAGTCCATCCATTTCCGGCATGCGCATATCTGTAACCAGCACGGCAATATCCCCAGCTTCCAATAGTATCAACGCTTCTTTGCCGCTTTTCGCAAAAAGCGCTTCATAGTCTTCTTCCTGTACCGCCCGGCGAATCGCGTTAAGTACATTCGCTTCATCGTCCACAAACAACACTTTCAGCTTTTTTTGCTCGGACATACGAACGCCCTCCTTTATTTGCAAAGCCCCTTGGCTTTTACGAGCCTGCGAAGCCAGCTTCACCGCAACAACCAACTTTAATCAAAGTATTTCCACAAAATTTACAAATTTCCTGCGCTTCTTCTTTCATCATTCAACACGGCCTTACTTTGAGCTTGCATTCTTTTCCTTTTCCTCCCAGCCACAGGCAGGAAGAGCCTCCAACACCCAGAATAAAGTAAAGATATCACTACCGCGCCGAGGAAAGGAGACTGCTTATGTCTATGGATCGTCAACAGCCAATCGCCCTTGCCAACGGCGTTTACTGGGTGGGTGCTGCCGGCAACCAGATGCCTCTGAACTGCAACCCTTATTTGATCGTTGCTCAAGGGGAAGCCGTACTCATTGATCCGGGCTCACCCCTGGACTTTCCTCAGGTCTGGAACAAGGTAACACAGCTCATTCCCATCGAGAAATTGCGCTATATTGTGCTGCAGCACCAGGATCCTGATTTTTGCGCCAGCGTCCCTCTTTGGGAGCAGTATTGCTTTCAAGGCCAGCTTGTAGCGCACTGGCGCGCCATTCCCATTATCAAGTGCTATGGCGTCCGTTCTGAGTTTTATAATATCAGCCAACAGGAACACCGCCTCGTTTTGGGGCAGGATCATCTGCTGCAATTTTACCCCACGCCCTATTTGCATTCGCCTTGCGCCTTTGCCACTTATGATCCGCAAAGCCGCACCTTGTTTTCCAGCGATCTCTTTGGTGTTCTGACAGAAGAAGCTCCTTTGTTCGCGGACGAATGGGACGGCCTCAATTACCTGGAAGCCATGAAAGCCTTTCATGAGCACTATATGCCTTCCTCTGACATCCTGGGCGCCGCGATGGACGTGTTTGCGCAGTTGGATTTAAAGCGAATCGCGCCGCAGCACGGTTCTGTCATCCGCCGGGATTTACCGGTATATATAGAAACACTGCGCCACTTGCCCTGCGGTTCTCTGCTGACGCCGCAGACGAAAAAGCTGCGCCCCCACGACAGCTATACCCCCTTGCTCAATCAAGTGCTGCAGCGTCTTACGGGCCTGCTTTCACACCGGAAAATCCATGTCCTCTTCGCCGGCACTCCCTTCCCGTTGCTGACAGACTGCTTGCAGCTTCCGGATGATTTTCCCGGTACCGAAGAAAATTGGCATGCCTTCTTTGCTACGCTGCATCAACGCCGCGGCCTGGATTTACTGCTGCAATTAGAACCCCTAGTACGTCAGCTCACCAATACCTATACCGCCGCCACACCGCAAATCTATGACACCGTATTATTTTCTCTGGAAAAAGAAACCCAACGTCTGCATCAGGAAAATCTGGCGCTGCTGGAAAAAAATCTGCGCATTCAAGAACATGTCCAGCATGCGGCCAGCCACCTGCTCCAGTGTCCCATCACCAAACTCAACAATGAAAAGGTGTTTTTAGAATACCTGGAAGAGCAATGCAAACAGGCGCGGTGTCAAGAGCCGTCAGGAGCGCTGCTGCTCATCGGCGCAGACAATCTGGCGCAAGTCAATCTCCGACATGGCAGCCGCGCTGGCGACGAGCTGCTGCGCGGCCTAGCGCTGTTTCTCAAAGAGCACTTGCAAGCCGGCAGCCATTTATTCAAAGTCGATGGACCTGTTTTTGCCTGCTATCTGGAAGGCGCCGCCAAAGAAAACGCCTTGGCCTACGCCGAAGAGCTGCGCTATTTAGTCGAACAGTCTACACATTTTATCGAAGCCACCACCGTTTCCATCGGCGTCATTGCTTCGTCTGATCTGACCCTGCGTCAGTGTGAGGAAACCGAACTTTGCATGCAGGCTTTCTATCAAACAGCCAAGGGGCATCTCGCTACCGCCCGGCAACAGGGAAGAAACCGCGTTTTTACGGATACCGGCATTCCCGTTTCCGTTTCTTTGGGACAAATCTTGTTGGTGGACACCGACGAATTACACCTAGAAGTGCTGCGCAGTCTGCTCCAGGCGGAAGGCTTCAGCATCCTCACTGCCGCTAATGGCGAAGAAGCCCTCGCCGCAGTGGAAAAACACCAGCCGGAGCTGATCATCTCTGAAGTGCTTTTGCCCAAAGTCGACGGCTTCGCCCTGCGAGAACGGCTGCGCCAAAATTCCTCCTCTCAAGCTATTCCGTTTTTCTTCCTGTCCCACCTTAAAGACCATGAAGGCATTCAGCGCGCCTTGGCCTTAGACGTAGAGCATTACCTGCAAAAGCCTTATATTCTGCCGGAGCTCATCGGTCTGGTACTGCTGAAGTTCCGGCAAAAAAGAGCCTTACAGTTCTAGGTTTGAAACCCCTGCTTTATTCATATCTCACGTCAAATGGTCCCTTTTTCCACCCTACTTTGTCAGAACGCCTCGGCAGAGCGCCGCTATGCCTGCGTTTTCTTCCTCGTCGGGTAAAAAAATGACCTAATTTGACGGAGTATTCATTAAATCAAGGGCTCCCTATACGAGTTTCGCGAACACCAAAAAGAACACTATTTTTCATTCCACAGGGACTAATATTTAATGAATCTATTTCCCCAAATTCCAAGGGGCCTGCTGATTTAATGAGTGCACCGCCAGGGCAAGAGTTTTTTTCGCCTGGCAAGGAAGAGAGCCGCAGGAATAGCGGGGCTCTTTCAAGGTTTTCTGACGCAGCCAGGCGGAAAAAGAATTGTCCTGGCGCGTGATACGAATAAATTAGCAGGCCCCTGCTAAAAGGAGGTGACACGATGCTGGTCACTCTAGAAGAATTATATTGGCTTTGCGCCGGTTTGCTCTTATTCATCGGCTATGGTTTGGCGCTTATCGCCTACCAAAAGTACCGCCTGCACCGCCGCAAGCGGCAGCAGTTGACCTTAAACCGCAACCTGCTGCAGGACTTTGCCTACTACGACGAAGAAGCGCTGCGGCCTTGGATTCGCAAAGCCAAACGCAGAGCCTTTGATTTGCTGCAGGATCTAACCCAGCTGCATCAGCTGCACAAAGATCCTCGCAATCGATTCGTCAAAGCCCTGCGAGAAACAAATGTTGAACGCCGCTACCACCAACAATTACGGTCCTCCTTCGCGGCACGCCGCCGCAAAGCCGCCCTCCTCTTAGCCGCACTGCCCTGTTCCAATACCAACCACGCCTTAGAAGAAGCCCTACCAAAAGAGCAGGACCTACAAACTAAACTATACCTATGCGCGGCTTTAGCCCGCCTTGAAGACGTCAAGGCCATCCCTCTTATGGTAGAAACACTGCCCGGAGCGCCGCAATGGTACCGAACTCGCGTCAACATGCGTCTAGCTTCTTTCGGCAAGGCCTTTCACGATTACGTACCGCAGCTGACACAGCGGACGGAAATGGAAATTCAGAGCCTGCTAGTGGATTTTGCCGCCATCTATCCTTCGGCTGCCTTGAAGAAATATCTGCTCCAGTGCATTGCTTCTCCTGTCAAAGACATTGCCTACCGCGCTACGCGCAACTTGGGCATTTTTTACTGCCATGAGCTGAAAACCCCGCTATTTCTGGAAAATCCGGATCCAGTCATACGCAACATCACCATTCAGGCCTTGAGCTCTATTCCTACTGTGCGCACCTTAGAGCTGCTGCTGCCTCTGTTAGCACAGCCGCGCCACAGCGACCAGGCTGCATCAGCCATGTCTTCTATTGTCCAAAAAAAACCGTTTTTATTGAATTTTATTCTTGAAGAATTTCAAAAAGAATATGATGCTTCTACGCAAAATGCTTTAGCAACGGTCCTAGCTAACCGGCTGGAATATTTGTTGATGCGCCTGACCGCCGGACCCGACCCGGTACTGGACCGTACCTTGACCCGTCTTATCCAAGCAAAGAAAACCAATGCTATCATCGGTCTTTTACGGCGCAATCATTCCCAAGAAATAGAGTTAATCTTGCTAAGGCATCTACGCCGTCTGCTTCCGGATCTTCCTGACGTGCGCCAAGAGCTGCGTCTTTATCTGCCGGCAGACATTTTGAATAAACTCGGCGAGACGCCGCTGCCGCAAGCGACTACGCGCCGCGAGCATATCGTCGATCACGAAAAGATTTTCTACCTGCGCCTCCTGCTGCCATTCGCCTTTTTATCAGTACCCCTGCTGTATGCAGCACGTTACTGGGAGCAGTTTTATGAATGGACTCCCTACATGCATCTGACCCAATTTGTCCTGGACTTCAACTACTACATTGCTTTTTATTCCCTTGCCGTCAACGGCATCTCCCTGGCCCTGCTATTTTTTTCCCTATTGGCCATCCGCAAGCAAGGCGACGCGTGGAATACCAAAAAGCGCAGCTTTCTCTTCCGCCCCCGCATACTGCCAGGCATTACCATTATTGCCCCGGCCTATCAAGAAGAAAGCACTATTATTGAAAGTACGCGCTCCCTTTTGAACCTGCACTATCCCAACTACGAGCTGATCGTGGTCAATGACGGATCCAACGACAAAACCCTTGATCAGTTGATTGAGCACTTCCAGTTGGAAAAAATCGACCGCTTTGTGCCGCAGCGCCTCAAAACTCAGCCAATCCGGGGCCTCTACGCCTCCAAAGCCATTCCCAAACTGCTCGTAGTCGACAAGGCCAACGGCGGCAAGGCCGACGCCCTCAACGCGGGCATCAACTTATCGGGCAAAGAGTTTTTCTGCGGCATTGACGCCGACTGCCTGCTGGAAAAAGATTCTCTAATCAAACTAGCCTCCACAATCCTGGACGCGCCGGAAGAGCCAGTCGCCGTGGGCGGCAATATCTTTCCGGTTAATGGCTGCAAAGTTGATCGCGGCGAGCTGACTCATATCGGACTTCCTGCCAGCCACCTGGCGCGCTTCCAAACCATCGAATACTTGCGGGCCTTCATGGCCGGCCGTCTCGGCTGGGCGCAGATCAACTCCTTGTTGATCATTTCCGGCGCTTTCGGCCTATTCAACAAAGACCGCGTTGTTGAAATTGGAGGCTACCTTACCAGCAGCGAACGCTACAAAAAAGACACCGTCGGCGAAGACATGGAACTGGTCGTGCGCCTGCGGCGTCATATGTGCGAACAAAATAAGCCGCACAGCATCCTTTACGCTTTCAACGCCAACTGCTGGACTGAAGTTCCTGAACCGCTGTCCGTCCTGCATCGCCAGCGTGACCGCTGGCAGCGGGGCCTCATCGACATCCTGTTTTTCCATCGCAAATTGCTGCTCAATCCCCGCTATGGCCGTTTGGGGATGGTGGCCTTACCGTATTTCTTCCTTTTTGAAATGTTCGGTCCGTTTTTAGAAGTGCAAGGCTATGTCATGGTTGTCGCTGCCGCTTGCCTTGGTTTGCTCAACCTGCCTCTGGCTTTGCTGCTGCTGCTAAGCAGCGTCCTTTTAGGAGTACTTGTGTCGGTGTTCTCTCTTGTCATTGTCTCCCGGGAAAATGATTATTTTCCCGGCCCCTACATGGCTACCTTGCTAGGCTACGCCATTTTGGAAAACTTCTGGTTCCGGCAATTGGCCAATTTTTGGCGCGTCACAGGCTACTTGAATACCCTGCGCCAACAAACAGGCTGGGGCAACATGAAGCGCCAAGGCTTTCAGCAAAGCGAAAAACCTGCGGAGCAAGGCACAACTGGAACGGGGCGTTGAACAAGAGAATCGGAGTCACGGGAGGGTACGCAGGAGAAATACAAATTCAAACAAGAGTAGAGTGAGGGAACGATGGAAGTATAAAAAAGCCAGAGGAAGCAGAGAGAATATTTGCGAAGAGATTGCCGCGTCGCTACGCTCCTCGCAACGACAGGGTTAGGCTGGCTTGCGGGTCATTGCGAGCGCCAGCGCGGCAATCGCTCCGATCGCAAACAAATAGTAAAATAAATTCGCAAAAAATTACAGGGAATCATTGATTTAATGAACACTCCGGGAAAATGAGATATTTTTTTGTCAGGCGCGAAAGAAAACGCAGGCATAGTGGAGCTATGCCGAGGTTTTCTGACAAAGTCTGACGAAAAAAGAGCCATTTCCCCGAGAGATGTGAGTAAATTAATGATGACCCAAGAGGAGGAGAGTATGAAAAAAGCGCTTTTTTTCCTGTGCTGCGCCGCCAGTTTAGTTTTCTACGGAACGGCGGAAGCGGCGGCAGATGCAAAAAAAACAATCGTTGATACTAGTTTCACCTACAGCAACGACAGCGACGGCGTAACATCCCGCAGCATGAAGATTACCGATGAAAAAGCGGAAGATCCGCTGAGCTACACTCTGTATCTCACACGCCTGGGTCAGAAATACCGTCCGTCTATTGATGAAAAAACATTGGTCTTCAAATGGGTGCGCCCTTTGAAAAATGAAGCCAATCTCACCATTTGGGGCGGCTACACGAAAAACGATTTGCGCAGCTTTGTTCCTGCCGCGCTTATGTATGATCAAAGTATCAGCGACACCCATCACGCCTGGTACAGCATTGGCCGCGAAAGCATCGGCACGATTCCGGCTAACGAGCGCAATCTTTTCCGCAGCAGCGTCGCCGCCAGCCATATGTGGCGCACTAGTCCCGGCGCTTCGCTGGCATTAGAGGCCAATCAATGGTTCTACAGCGACCAAAATCGCGAACAAAAATACGTCCTTTCGTATACGCAGAAGCATTCCGCCCGTTTTGAAACCGTCGCTTCTTACGCCTACCATGACGCCAAGTTTACCCAGCCCGGCATTTACTGGGTGCCCCAGCAAGAGCACCGCCTCAGCATTACGCCTAAATACGACATTCCCATCGGCAACGGCACACTGGCGCTTGCCTGGGAGCAAGGCCTCTGGGCCCGCAATAAAGACGGCAGCATCAAAAGCTACAAAGGCACCGTCTCCTATCGCCAGGGCCGCTTCAACGCCGGCGTAGAATATCTGCATGACGGCGACTACAATTCCCATCTCTACCGCTTAGATTATCAATTGCTGTTGTAGTTGAAAACGACGGAGAGATATTTTAACAGGAGTAGAGGGAGTAAAGTGAGGGAACGGCAGTTCGTTTCATAAATTTTGGTATAGCAAAAAAGCAGGCAAGCGAGCTCGGCTAGTGCTCTCTTGCCTGCTTTTTTTAATTGCCCCTCCTTCGAGCCCTCTATGGATGTCGGTTGCCATGCCATCCCTGGCGCAACCGACCCTAAGCGCGTCCAGCGCCGTCGCCGATTCTCTTGTTCCAAACCCGTCCCTTCTCTTGCGTACCCTCCCTCGACTCTCGCGACTCTTGTTCAAAATTCCGTGTCCCTATTCTCTAGCTAAGGTGCAGTAAAGGTCAGCACAGCTTCGCCCGCCGGAGCGCTTATCAGCACCTGGCCGCCTTGGATACGCCCCGGTCCGCTTTGCAGCATCCAGCCAGCAGGCACCTCCAGCGGCAGCTCTTCCACCGCCTGAGGCAGGCGCAGCCGCACCTGACGCAGTTGGCCCTGGACCAATACATCCGTCTCCGCCGCATCTCGAGCCTCCCACCAGCGACCATATTCACCCAGAGATCCAAACCAAGCTTTGTCTTTGAGGGCATTCACCAGCCCCTGCTCAAAAGCCAGCTTCTCCCCCAACACATTAGGATGGATCAATACATTCAACAAGCCGCCGTACCGGGCAACCTTCGCGCTCAGCGCCAACGCCTTGTCCAGACGCTTATCCATCGGCGGCTCCAGCTCATCTTCAATGGCGATAGGAAATTCGTATATCGGCACCTCACCTTGGCTGCTCCGAGAGTAGTTCAATTGGAAAGGTCGCTGCGTCAAAGCCGTATTGGCCGTCACATTCGAACTGTAGCGATAACCGGTTGCCGCCAACGCCTGGGGCAACATCAGCGGATTTTGCAGATGTCCCGCCCTGAAAGAAGCCACGGCTGCGCCTGTTCCTTGTTCTAATAAGAATTTGCTGACCCGCAGCTCTCCCAGCACCGTAGCGTTATGAATGGCGTACCGGCCGCTGATGAAAGGCTGGTAGGAAGGATACGATTCCGCGCCGCTTCCTAAAGGCAGGTCGGCAAAAACATAGGAATGACTGACTGTATGGCTGCCCACTTCCATACCTAATTCCTTCAGCTTGCGCAAATACGGCAGATAGGCCTCGTTAAAGAAGATTTCATCATAGTAGTCGCGGATGTATTTTGTTTGGATAAAGTAAGTCCCCCGAATGCCCATGGATTTTTCATATTCCGCATAGGCCAAAGCATTGACTACCGATTTGGTAAAATCCACGTCATGCGTAAGCAAAACGGCAAGCGCCTTGCCGGACGGAACAGAACCCAGGAAGACGGCATTTTTTTCCGCGTTCCGATATACTTCCTTCAGCCATTGCAGCAAGATATCCAAAGATGGCTCATAGTCGTTCACATAGCTTCGCGCGCTGCTTTCGGCGCGGCTGTTATAGCCTGTCAAAAGCCAATGCCCCAAATCCAGTCCTACTGCATACGCCGCCCCGCCGCCGTAATCCTTGCGAATAATGGCCGCCTTGCCGTCTTCGTACGCTGCTACAACCTTACCTGTAGGGAAAAGAAAACTGTACGTTCCCAAGACGGCTTCCGGCGCACTGCCATTAATAGTCAAAGCTGCCTCCCGGGCATCGTCCAACGCCCAAGACAACGCTCCTTTTTGAAAAGACAGGCTTTTCTGCTGCCGCGAAGGAATAGCTTCCGTAAAACCAAACAAGTTTCTCATGGAATTAGCCAACGGCTGCACCGCCACTAGGACGCCGCCGTTTTGCACATGCTGGGACAACGCCGCCACCGCCTCTGTCGAAACCGTGCCGCCTGAAATCATAGGATACGCCAGAATCGCCTTGTGGCGCAACGCTTCCCGATAATCCTTCGTCAGCCGAAAGGGAATACCGGCGCTCTTTAGGCCATGCGTCAGCCCCAGCCAGTCCGACTTCACATCGGTCACCAACACCGCCAGACGACTGCCTTCACCTTGATCATAACGCCCCCAGCTGTCTTCCACCGGCGCCACTGCGCTGGGGCCGGCCGGGCCATTTACGCCAGGAGCAACATATAAATCGGCAGCTTCCACACGAAAAGAACCGGAATTGTCGATTTGACGAGGCTGTCTTGGATCGCTGGGCCCTACCTGCCCGTAGGCGGCTGCCGTGCTCATGCCAAGAATCCAACCAAACAAGCAGAACACCGCAACTTTAAGAAACTCTCTCATTACATCCTCCTTACGACCACGGCCGATACTGAAAGTCATGAATTACTACTTCCACGTCCTTGCCATTCTGCGGCTGCCGTCCTCCATAGAGCCACAAATTCATGCGCACCTGCAGATGGCGCCGTTCAAAAAGCAGGTCTCCTAAAACCGGCTTCTTCGGGTACTGCCAGCGGGCAAAGACAGCGTCTTCGTCACTGCGATGTCCGTATTGGCCCCAAAAGCGCAACTGCTCCGGCAGCCACTCGATTCGATAGGTGCTATAGCTTCCCTCTGGAAGCGCAATTTGAAAAGACTGCGCCGCATGCCGTTCTTGCCGGTACAGGCCGAACAAGCCATTAGGGTTTTGCGCCCGCCCCCAGCGCGCCACCTCCACATCCGCCTCTTCTAAACTGGAAGGATGGTACAAAAATAAGCCCAGTACTACCTGCGGATCCAGCCGATCCAGTTCACCAATGACTTGAAACGAAAAGCGGCCATAGGAAAAATACTTTCGACTGATCACTTCGGCGCAATACCAAAGGCCTCTCTTTTCCAAACGCAAATGCAAAGCGCCGGCTTCATCCACCCACGCCTGACGGGAAGACCAGTGATTCTTGCCTGGATAGTCATAGCCGTCCTTCACCTGCCATTGATAGCCTGCAAAGGACAATTCCGCTGCAGCCCAAACGCTGTCCGGCCAAACTAACAGCAAGACCAAACAGGCAAACACGATCCTTTTTCTCATAGCCTTCTCCTTTGCAGACACAGACGGTAAGCAAAAAAAGGATTATCGTGTTGATACAGTTCGCGCCCAAACAAGAGGTTCCTGCTCTAAAATGCCAATTTGACAGCACAACAGCCACGCAAAGACTGCGAATTCCGCAAATTTTCACCAAAGTCTTTTATGAACCTTCTATTTTTGCTATGATAGACATGGATAGATCTAGGCAAAGGAGACTTGCGACTTGTTAAAGAAAGAACAGCAGTCCATTACCCTCTTTACCGTCTTTGTTCTGTCCGGCATTTGGGCCGGCGTCATCTTCTTTACATACCAGGAAAGTCAATCTGTCAAAGAAGCCTTCTCCGAGCGTCGTTCCCTTTATTACATAGCAGCCACTGTGTTCAGCGCGCTGCTGCTTAGCTATGCCATTTACCTAATACGCAGCAAAAAGCAGGCGTTGCTCTTGGCCGAAGCCAAGGAAGAACAAGAACAGCTGCTGCGGCTGTACGCCAGCAAGCTTCCGGACCCGTGCTTCATTATTGCCGAAGACGGCACCTATATGGACATCATCGGCCCGGAGGACAAGCTATTCATTTTTACGGCGGAGCAGGCTATCGGGCGAAACCTGGGCGATTTCTACCCTCCTCGGGAAGTGCAGGAGGTGTTGGAAGTCATCCGCCACACCATCGAAAGCGGCGAACCGCAGGTGACGGAATATACGCCGCAGTTTCCCTTTGGCGGCACCCGTTGCTTTGAAGTTCGCACCTCCCCCATTGACCGCCTTGTGGAGGAAAAAAGAGTGGCCATGATGGTAGTCATTGATATCACCAGCCGCAAGCAGGCGTTGGAGCACATCCAGTTCATGACCGATCATGATTCCGTCACAGGCCTCTTGAACCGCAGCCGTTTTGAAAAAGAACTGCTGCGCCTTACCGCCCCGGGCTTGCCCACCAGCTTAATTGTCTTTGACATTCACGGCCTGCGCAGCATCAATAATGCCTTCGGCTATCAAGCTGGCAATGATTTGCTGCTGGCGCTGGCGCATGTGCTCAAGCAAGTCGGCGGCAAGCATTTTATCCTGGGACGCATCGGCGATGATGAACTGGCCGCCATTCTGCCGGAAAGCGACGCCGCATCCTTGGAAGCGTATCGCAGCGCGGTACTGGCGCAAATCGAGCTGTACAACCAGCTGCATCCGGAACCGGCCTTGTCGGTTCTGGTAGGGCAGGCCTTTTCCAACGGCACAACCAATCCCAGCCTCTTACTGCGCACTGCCGACGAAGCCATCCTCCAGCAAAAGCAGGTTTTACTCTGCCGCACGCAGGGAGAACGAGATTTTGAACAGGAGTAGAGGGAGTAAAGTGAGGGCTACGGAGTGGAATTGAACAAGAGAATCGGCGACGGCGCTGGATGCGCCTAGGGTCGGTTGCGCCATGGATGGCATGGCAACCGACATCTATAAAGGGCTCGCATGAGACCTCTGGAAATAGAATATTGAACAGGAGTACGACGGTGCCAGAAGCACCTATTATGTTCTCTCTGTTTCCTCTGGCCTTTCCTCTGTTACTCTGTGTGAATCGTATCTCTTGTGTTGAGGTTACACTTTAATTCTCGAATTCTAGTATTTTATTATTTTTTGATATGTTGTTATGAAATCAGCCGTTGTTTTCTGTTGTTTTTTGTCTTTTGTATTCTTTTCGTTGACAGATTGCACGCCCCTGCGATACAATTTAACCATCGTCGATTCGGAGTTGTCCGCCAACAATTCACGAGTTCGACCCATGAAGAGTTAGACAAGCAGCGCAAGGCTGTTTGTCTAACTTTTTTTATATACAAAGGAGTTGCGCCAGGAAGCACAACTCCTTTTTTTAAACCGTTGCTTACTTATAATGATTCGCTCATTCCGCTCTCTTTTGCGTATAATAGAAAAACTCTTGGTCATCGTGGGTCATATGATTCGTAATGATATCATCAATGAAAAAAGAACCAAACGCAAAGGAACTAATTTTTTCAGCTACATAATCTTCTTGTAGCTTAGCTGCTTTAGCAAGTAAGGTTTTATGGATTCTTTCATGTTCTTTTACATCTGGATATCCGATTTCCTCCAATATTTGTTCTTCGCTTTCAAAATGCTTTACAATTTCTCCGACTAAATTAACCATTAGCGAAATTATCATTTTCCGATCCGGCGCCGGTTGCAAGGCATAATAAAAGTACTCGCTGGCCAAATTCACAAGAGCTTTATGTTGGCTATCGATTGTCGCTTCACCGCTATTCCATTCATCTCTCCATTCCACGTTCATTGACGCAACAGGAGCTAGCTTAGGGATATAGCAGACAACTCTATTTCTTCCTAATTTTTTAGCTCGATACAGCATTTCATCGGTTCGTTTATACCAAGATAAAAAATCTTCTTCTGCCTTTTTTTCGCTAACTCCCAGACTTGCGGTAACTTGACCGGCTACCGGATGCCTAGCGGTGTCCATGTCCATTCGGATTTTTTCTGCGGCACTTTCGGCTTCAATAATATTAGTGTGAGGCATTAAAACAAGAAATTCTTCTCCTCCAATGCGGAAAAAATGATCCGCGCTTCGGATAACCTTCTTAACCGTTTGCGCTGTTTGAATTAAAACCTCGTCTCCAATTGGGTGCCCCCATGTGTCATTTACTTTCTTAAAGTGATCAAGATCAAATAAAATCATGGCTAAGGATTCCTCATAACGTTCCGCATGAGCAATCAATTTTACCACTTCTTGTTCAAGCATTTGTCGGTTATATAGCCCAGTTAAGCAGTCTTGCGTCGCTAGTTTTTCATTCTGCGCTTTTAGCTCCTGCGTTTCTTTTAGGCTTGTATACAGCATTTTCACACCTTGCGTCAACAAGCCGATTTCATCTTTCCGTTTCAACTCTTCTTCTAACGGAATAACCGGTCTGCCATCTACAATGCTTTTTAACGCCCCGATAATTCGTTCTAAGGGGGCAAATAAACGCACTCGAAAATATACCAATGTAAAAAGAGCAAATCCCACTGCCAGGAAAAATTGCAGCATCGCCCGCTCTAGTTGTTCTTCCGCTCTACTTTCTAAAGCGTCAACCGATCGAGCCGTTTCGCGGTTCACTTCGCGGATTAATTCAAAAATAGAATCAAAGGCTTTTACCGATAAATCAGCCAAACGGGCTGCATCAGAGCTTGTTGCGCTCCCATTCATTGCTTTTTGCAATACTTCATTTTGAAAAGGTCTATAGGTTTTATAATAATCATTGTACACTCTGTCTTTCTTTTCGGTCAGTTCCGCACGATTGATGTCAAAGACACTTTTTTCAATACCACTCCAAATGTAATCGGCTTTTGAACGATATTCAATAAAGTTCTCATATTCACTTGGAGATAACTTCTTGCCTTGATTGACCACGGAAGTTAGTGTGCTCGCACTAGAACCGCTAAAAAGACGAAACTCAACACAATCAAGCTGAAAATGGTGATAAAAGTCGAAAAAACCGAGCTCACTTGTTGGTTTTTCCATTTCTTCAATGACTTGTTTTATGTGAAAAATGATCAAAGTCGACTCATTAAACCAGGTAGTCCGAAACGAAATGTCTCGATCCGCTAAATTTAGCGAAGCTTGCACATCTGCATTCGACCGTAATTGCTTCAATTGATTATACTGTTTTTTTAAGTTTTCCGCTTCTTCGGGGTTAAGCGAAGCAAGTCGATTAATTCCATCACTCAAAAAAGTATCAACCTGCCTTCTTCGCTCGGTAATGAAAATACGATTTGCTTCGCTAAGCGGCGTTTTTGACGTTAGCACAACATTAGTTCGTCCACGTTCAAAAGCAAGCGCTTCTAGCGTAGAAAACAAAAACATACTGCACTCGTTAATAGTCGCAATTTCTTTTGCTTTTTCCTTCTTCTCTATGACATCCACAAGCATAAAGGCGGAAGTAGAAATCAAGATCACGTTCACTAATAAAATACAGATTAGCAGTCTTCTTTGCAAAGAACCTCCTATAATAGCAACCACCTTCTTAACGAATTTTATAAGTTTCTATTTCTCTCATTGTTACCCAAACTCCTTTTTGCAAAGAATATTATGACAATACTCTTTGCGTACCCTCCCTCTACTCTTGTCAAAACTCATACCCCGTAACCCTCATTCGTACCCTCTCATGACTCCGGTTCTCTTGTTCAATCCCGTCTTCCCTCGCACCCCTCTTGGTATGAATTGGTTTTCATGCTAAAATGGAGGGACCGACAAATAGCAAGTAGTTGCTGATTTAGATACATGGAGGTACATCATGACACAAGCATTAAGCGCCCTTGCGGCTGAGAGCAAGCGGCGACGGACTTTCGCCATCATCTCTCACCCGGATGCCGGCAAAACAACCTTAACAGAAAAACTGCTTTTATACGGAGGCGCCATTCACCTGGCCGGTTCGGTTAAATCCCGCAAGGCCCAGCGCCATGCCGTCTCGGACTGGATGGAAATTGAAAAGCAGCGCGGCATTTCCGTTACCTCCAGCGTTATGCAGTTCGACTACGACGGGTTCCGAATCAACATCCTCGACACCCCTGGTCACCAAGATTTCAGCGAGGATACCTACCGCACGCTGATGGCCGTAGACAGCGCCGTCATGCTCATTGACGTAGCCAAAGGCGTAGAGCCCCAGACCATCAAGCTCTTCAAGGTCTGCCGCCAGCGGGGTATTCCCATCTTTACCTTTATCAACAAGCTGGACCGCCATGGCAAGCACCCTATGGATTTAATGGAAGAAATCGAAAAAGTGCTGGGCATCCAAAGCTATCCCATGAACTGGCCTATCGGCATTGAAGGCGACTACAAAGGCGTCTACAATCGACGCGAACGCCAGATTGAGCTGTTCCAGGAAGACGGTACCCACGGCCAATGGGCGCTGCCGTCCAGCAAGGGCAGTGTCGATGATCCGGCCTTTACCGAAGTCATTGGCGAAGAAACGCATCGCACTCTCTGCGAGGAAATCGAGCTTTTAGATACCGCCGGCGAAGCCTTTGACATGGAACGCGTCCAAAAAGGCGAGCTGACCCCTATCTTTTTCGGCAGCGCCATGAGCAATTTTGGCGTACAGCCGTTTTTGGAGGAATTCCTGCGCCTCGCTCCTGAGCCCGCGCCGCGGCGTTCTTCCGACGGCGTTGTACAGCCTACGGAAGAAGAGTTTTCCGCTTTCGTTTTCAAAATTCAGGCTAACATGAATCCCGCCCACCGGGATCGTCTGGCCTTTATCCGCATCGTATCCGGTCATTTCGGCCGGGGCATGACGGTCAACCATTCTCGCAGCGGCAAACCGGTCAAGCTCTCACAGCCGCAGCAATTTCTGGCTCAAGACCGCACCATTATTGAAGAAGCCTGGCCGGGCGACATTGTCGGCCTCTTTGATCCGGGAGTTTTCGGCATTGGCGATACCCTTTCCGTCAACCGCAGCAACGACTTCGCCTTTGCGGACTTCCCGATTTTCCCGCCGGAGCGCTTTTGCCGCGTACAACCCAAGGACACCATGAAGCGCAAGCAATTTTTAAAAGGCATTACCCAGCTTACCCAGGAGGGTGCTGTACAGCTTTTCCAGCAAGATGACACTCTTGCCGAAAGCTATGTAGTCGGCGCTGTCGGCCAGCTGCAGTTTGAAGTGCTGGAATACCGCCTCAAAAACGAGTACGGCTGCACCATCTTGATGCACTCCCTGCCCTACGAGCACGCCCGCTGGCTCGACGCCGGCAGTCAGGACGTCACCACCTTCAAAGGCATTGACCGGGCCATGATCGTGCGCGACGCGAAAGGCCGCAAAGTAGCGCTGTTCCAGAGCGATTGGGCGCTACGCTGGTCCGAAGACAACAATCCGAAAATCGGCTTCTTGTTGTCACCGCCGGAGCTGTAGACCATGAACATCAACCGCCGCAAAGAAATCCTCAACCTGCTTCTGCAACGCGGTTCGGTCAAGGTTTCCGTCCTGGCGGAGCGCTTTGCCGTTAATGACGTCACCATTCGCCGGGATCTTAAATACTTGGCGGAAAAGCACGGCGTCACCCTCACCTACGGAGGCGCTTTTATCGACACGCCCTCCAGCACCTACCCCATCGCCGAGCTGACCCTGGCGGCCAAGCGCCGCCAGCAATACGAAGAAAAACAAATCATCGCCCGCAAAGCGGCGGCGCTCATCGAAAACGGCGATACCATCGCCCTCAACGCAGGCAGCACGGTGGAGTACGTCCTAGATTATCTGCCCGCTGCGGTGCAGCGCCTCAATGTACTGACCCTCTCTTTGGGCGTCGCCGTCAAGGCTAGCTCTTTGCCACAGGCCACGCTGTTTCTGCCTGGAGGCAAAGTTCGTCCTGAATCTACGGAGATGTGCGGCAGCGAAACCGAACGGTTTTTGCGCCAATTCAACGTGGACAAGGTGTTCTTCGGCGCGGCGGCGGTCCACCTCAAGCGTGGCGTCACTCATCCCGTGCCGGAAGAAGTGACAACGAACCGGCTGATTTTGGATATCGCCGCCAAGCGCTACTTGGTGTGCGATTCCAGCAAGTTTGACGGCGTCTCGCTGCAGCATATCTCGGACTTGTCTTTTTTCGACGCCATCATCGCCGACGATAAGCTGCCCGAAAGCTACCGCACATATTGCCAGCTCAACGGCATCACGATTCTATAAGGCTGATGCAAAACTCCTCCTTGATCCGATCCCTAAGGGCGTGGATCAAGGAGGAGTTTTGCGTCAGCCTTCTTGTCTAAATTTTGACGTTCTTTAAAATACTACAAACGATTATTGGCCGACGGTCATTTCCCATGGTTATCCATTCGCCTCCACTTTGATTTTTGTATTTCTTAGCAAAACTACGTCTTCTTGTTTCGTACAAAAGGGATCTAGCTCTCTTACAAGAAGAACAATTTATGCATACAAAACACATCTAGCTCACGGCTTGACTTTCGGTATTTATTTTTATACCATATTTTTGGTTTAGTTCTTTTATTTCGAATTTAATAATATACTTATGTACGTAGAGCCAATGCAGACTCTGGTCATTGGCTTCTTATTTTTTTTGTTTGCATCTTGTTTGTTTTGTATATTAAATTCTTTTTACAAACACTGCATCGGCAAATTTTGTGCTACGATAATAGTATTCAATTGTAAGTTTCATACAAAGGAGGCTTTCACATGCTCCCGCATCCTATATCCCATCAGATGCTGCCTGACAGCATCTTGGACGGTTTTCCCTGCCCCATCATTAAAATCGACCGTAATTTCCGTCTGCTCTATCACAATCCTGCCGCTGGCCGCTTGCACGGTCCTGTACCGGAAATGAAGCTGGCGCCGCATTGTTATGAATGGCTAAAATTAAGCCAGCGCTGCCCCCAATGCCCTGTTGAGCAAGCGTTTCAAAATGGCCAGCCCGCCACGAATCAAAAGTGTTCTGTAACTTCCGACCACCGCTTGATTCGTGTTGAACAGACGGCCATTCCTATTTTCGATTCCCTAGGAGACATTGAATATGTTTTGGAAATTGACCTGGATACTACGCCGTTAATGACGCTCCAATGGGATTACGAAGTAGATTTCGTCCAAACGATGTTTGCCTTTGCCGAACTAATTGAAAAACGCGATATCTACACAGGACGCCATTCGGAAAACACCCGCGCCATAGCGCTAAAACTTGGGAGCGCTCTCGATCTGGATACGGCGCAATTGGATGATTTATCCACCCTCTCGCTGCTTCATGATATCGGCAAAGTCGGTATTCCTGAAACGATTCTGCTGAAAAAAGGACCCCTTACCTCCGAAGAGCGACAACAAATCGAAACGCACGCGCAACTAGGCCACGATGTGCTTTGCAAAATCAACCGCTTTCAACAAATTGCCAATAGTATCCTCTGCCACCACGAATGGTTTAACGGACAAGGCTATCCTAATGGAATCCAAGGAGAAGCGATCCCCTGGTTAGCGCGTATTATCAGCGTCGCTGACGTCTTTGAAGCCTTGACGGCAGAACGCGTTTACCGCTCGGCGCTTCCTCGCGCAAAAGCGCTGGATATCATCCGCGACGGCAGCGGCAGTCAATTCGATCCGCAAGTGGTTGACGCTTTGCTGCAGCTTAACGAAGAAAGCGCTTAGAATCAATGTTCATCGTTCCTCGGAAAACCGCACTTCTGGTTTGGAACTATACAGGAGCCTCTAATTTGATGAACGCTTCAAAATAAAGAGAGAAATTTTTTCGTCAAACAAGAAAGAAACCGCAGGCATAGTGGGACTATGCCGAGAATTTCTGACGATGTTTGCCGAAAAAAGAGCCTCTTTAGTCGAAGCAGTGAATAAATTAGCGGCGACCAAAAAAGGAGGCACTACATAATGAATCGTTTTCCTCTCGTAGCGCAAATTGTCGGCATCATTGTTTTGATTGTGGCTTTGATGACCGGTGTTGTGAGCTACACTTACTATCATCTCCGTTCCGTAGGCGCAGAGGCGCAGCAGGTCATTGAAGCCGACGCGATGGATATGGTGTCCGCCAAAGACGCCCATACCCAATTTACCCGGGCGCTTTTAGACATGCGCGGCTTTTTGACGTATGTAGACGGCATGGACACCTATGAAAAAGGGTATCGCGCCAACATCCAGGCAAGCTACCAAATCATGACCGACTACACCGCGAAGGTGCAAAATCCGGCTTTGCAAAGCAAAGGCTCCGACGTGCAAAAGTTGATTGGCGATTATCTCAAGCTGGGCGACCGCGTTATCGCCGCCAAGCGCAGCAACGATCCCAATCTGACCCAGCTGACAACGCAAGGACGAAATCTGGTAGCCGCCATCGACAAAGGCTTTGTAGATTTGTCGGAGGTCCAAAAGAAAGAGCTTCTAACCCAGACCGCCGCCATGAAGAGCGACGTCCAAGCCCGCTCCAATAACGCCCTTTTAGTCACCGTTGTCATTCTTTTATTTTCTTTGGCTCTCGGCGTTTGGTACAGCCGTCAGCTAGCCGCGCCCGTCAAAGAACTGCAACACTTGATGGCGGAAGCCAGCAAAGGCAATCTGACCATCCGCTCTTCCAACCAGGCGGCTGATGAAATCGGCCAGCTTAGCCAATCCTTCAACACCATGATCGAAGGTCAGCTGCGTATCGTTAAAGGCGTGTCCGCCAGCTCCGTCGAACTTTCCGCCGCCTCTGAAGAGCTGGCGGCTTCGTCAGAGCAGGTTTCCGGCGCCGCTAATAGCATCGCCAACGACATCCAGCGCGTAGCCTCCTCGATGAGCGACGCTGCCAAAACCAGCACAGAAACGTCCCAAGTACTTGTAGAATTGTCCTCGCTGATTCAAATTGCCAAAGATAAAGCGCATTCGGCCAGCGGCAAATCGGAAGTCACCATGTCCACCGCTAAAGACGGCAAAGATACCATCCATAATGCCATGCAGAGTATGAATACCATTCACGCCAAAACCATCGAAGCCGAGCGGGTCATTACGCTGCTCAATGATTATTCCCAACAGATCGGCAGCATCAACGAAACCATCACCGGCATTGCCAAGCAGACCAATCTGTTGGCTCTTAACGCCGCTATCGAAGCGGCCCGGGCCGGCGAATCCGGCCGCGGTTTTGCCGTTGTCGCGGAAGAAGTACGCAAGCTGGCGGAACAATCCAACACGGAAGCGGACAATATTTCCCACCTCATTGCCAAAATCACAGACAATACGCAAAACGCCGTTTTCGCCATGAAGGAAAGTTTGCAGGAAGTGGAATCCGGTGTTACCGCCGTAACGGCGGCGGAACGTTCTCTAGAACATATTATGACTGCGGTAACCGAAACCGTCGAAGACGTAGACGGCATTGCCAAAATCACCAATGCGGAAATTGCTTCGTCCGATAAAATCATTCAGCTCATTGAAACCGTCGCCAATGATATCGAAAGCACCGAACGCGAAACGCAGTCTGTGGCCGCCGCCATCCAGGAAGTTACGGCTACTGTCGAAACCATTGCCGCCACTTCCGAGGAAACCAGCGCCATGGCCCAAAGCTTACAAAACAACATTGTCGTTTTCCAGATTTAATTTGAAAGTGAAAGGAAGATTTCCGCTATGGAACACACCTTAACAACCAACGGCAATCAAGCCATTCTAACGTTAACCGGCAAGCTATACGTACATGACGCCGGCATTATCCGCGACGAAATGATCGAAAAGATCGAAACCGGCCACCATCACCTCACACTGAACCTAGCCGGCGTAACCTATATCGACAGCTCCGGGCTGGGCGTGCTGGTAACGCTGCACAAGATGACTCAGGAAAAAAATGGCTCCCTTACCCTAATAGGCGTGCAAGGCATGGTCAAAGAACTGCTGCAGCGCACCCGCCTGGATAAGGTGCTGCATCTGGAAGGCTAACTAATCCTTTCTTGCTTCGCACTTTCTTACACAAAAGGAGTCCTTGTTCATGAACCACGGAGAGCTCAGCCCGTTGCAAGTCATCTTTCAGCACATGCCTACTTTAGCTTGGATGAAAGATCGCGAGGGTCGTTTTTTAGAGATTAGCACCTCCTTTACCCGCTTCTGTCACAAAAGTCCGGCAGAAATTCTCGGTAAAACCGTCCGCGAAATCATGCCCGCCTTTTTAACTACCGTCTATGAAGAACTGGATGCGGCGGTCCTACAATCGCGCATGCCCCAAAGCCGCGATCATGTGTACCGGGAAAACCGCGCCGGCAGCAATTGGTTTGACACCCAAATCATACCTATTTTCCATCGAAATGGCAGCCTGTCCGGCACCATCGGTTTTTCTCGTAAAATCTCCCGCCGCAAGCAATTGGAGCTAAAGCTGGAAAATCAGCAGCAATTTCTACGGACCATGATGGACAGCATCCCGGACATGCTTGTTTTCAAGGATCTGCAGTGCCAAGTTCTGGGGTGCAATAAATCCTGCCGCGAACTGCTTTACGGCGTTGAACAGGAGCGCGATGTCATCGGCAAAACCACCTGGGACATCTTGAAAGATACCCAGTTGGCGGAAAACTGCCTTAAGAAAGACTATGAGGCGCTGCTGCTGAATCAGCCGGTTAAAGTGGAGGAACAATATACCTTAGTCAACGGCAGCGTCATTGACGTAGAAACCGTCAAAACGCCCTACCATGACAAAGAAGGCTATGTCACCGGCCTAATCGCCATCTCCCGGGACATTACCGAACGCAAACGGTACGAGGAAGAGCTGCGCTGCCGCGAGCAGCAAACCCTGCGAGAGCTGCACCTGGCCGCCCAAGTGCAGCAGGACACGCTGCCGGACGCCTTAACCTTGCCGGAACTGCGTGTGGACACGCTCTTTCTGCCCTATCATACGGTAAGCGGCGATCTTTTCAACTACAAATGGTTCGCTCCTGAAAAAACACTGCGCGGCTACATGGTCGATGTCAGCGGCCATGGCGTAGCTACGGCTCTGCAAACAGCCTCCTTAAAAATGCTGCTGGACACTCGTCTTCTTAATGGCGAAACCATTACGGAAGATCATTTTCAGCTTATCAACCAACGTATCCAGCAATATCTCCACGAAGACGCCTTCGCCGGCATCGCCTATTTCGAGTTCGATCTGCAAAAATCGCTGCTTACCTTTATTTCCGGCGGCATTAATTTCTATCTTACAGCCAATGAAAACCGCTGCTCCTTAATTCCGGTCAGCAGCCGCTTTTTGGGTATTTTTGACGACATTGACATGCAGACCGTCACTCGCCCATTAAAAGCAGGCGAAGTCTACTGCATCATGAGCGACGGCGTCTCCGATTTGATGGAGCTTCACGGCTTACAGGCGCAAACCGGTTTGGCCGGCTATACGCGGTGGCTGGAAACACTATCTCAAAAACCGGAACGCAGCGACGATTTCTCCGCGGTAGTTCTGGAAATTAATCAATTACCCCGCCAACTGCGCCTGCCCTGCATCCAGACGCAACAGGATCTGGCCCAGGCGCAAACAGCGATTCATGAGTTCTTAAGAAGCTACGCTCCAGCAGGAGAAGGAGCGATCCTTGAAGTAGCCGCCAACGAAGCCTTGAACAACGGTTTTTTTGCGGGCCAACGAGTTTCTTTGCGCATGCGTCGTTGCGGCAATCGCTTGAGCATTCGCGTCAAAGACGACGGGCCTGGTTTTGACGCTCGCAGCCTCCTAAACAAGCTGCAGACCATCAGCCCGGAAGCCTGGTATGATGAACTGGGTCTTCACGACCATGGCCGCGGTATTTTGTTGATGCACTCGGCCTGCAACCGCTTGGCTTACAATTCTCTAGGAAACGAAGTGCTGCTTTTACGCAGATTCCCGACGCCAGCACTTGAAACTAGGGATCCCGAGGCACAAAGCAATATGGCCATAGAAAGTACCAAGGTATTTCTTTAAGGTTACTATTTTTTCTGGATCTTGCGGCCCGCCTATGCGGGCTTTTATTTTTTGCCTACTTTTATGTCGGTTTATTTCTGATTTTTGTCGTTTTGTAGTATGTTCGTGTTGACTTCAGAAAGTTCTGTCGTAAAATAAAATAAAGAGCTTCTTGAAGTTGTTTATTTTTACCTATTTGTCGAAAAGCGGAACGCGCGCCGCTTTTCCTAGGAAACCACAGAGAATGGAGATATGTGGCTATGATGAACGACATGGAACGCTTGCACAATCTGAAGTACTTTGCCTTAGATATGGACGGTACTATTTACTTAGGGCAAAAGCTGCTGCCAGGAGCCTTGGACTTTTTGCAGTACCTCAAGGACAGCGGACGCAAGCATTTATTTTTGACCAATAATTCTTCCAAACACAAGCACAGCTATGTAGAAAAGCTGCAAAAGCTGGGCATTAACGCAACCGACAAAGAAGTCATGACCTCCGGCGAGGCGACCGCGCTCTACTTGCAGGCTCACAACATGAAACAAGTCTATCTTTTGGGAACGCCCGACTTGGAGGATGAGTTTCGGCAGCATGGTTTGACGCTGACTTGCGACAAGCCGGCCTGCGTCGTCCTCGGTTTTGACCAGACCCTAACCTATGCCAAGCTTACTGAAGCCTGCCATTTGCTGCGGGAAGGCGTCCCTTTTATCGCCACTCATCCGGACATCAACTGTCCTACCAATGAACGTTCCGGCTATCTGCCTGACACAGGCGCTATGCTCAAGCTCATTGAAGCGTCTACCGGCGTAACGCCGCAGTTGATTATTGGCAAGCCTCATCAGGAAATCATTAATGTCCTCATGTCTACACTGCATTGCACTAAAGAGGAAACCGCCATGGTTGGCGACCGTCTTTATACAGATATTCAGCTGGCTGCCAACAGCGGCGTCTGCGGCGTCTTAGTCCTCAGCGGAGAATCCACCCGCAGCGATGTGGCTACAAGCAGCGCCAAACCGACCTTTATCTTTGAAAACGTCGGCGAACTGGCCAACGCCTTGCGTACGGCCGACGCCGCTCTAGGTAGAACACCCGTG
Source organism: uncultured Anaeromusa sp. (assembly GCF_963668665.1). Taxonomy (NCBI): domain Bacteria; kingdom Bacillati; phylum Bacillota; class Negativicutes; order Selenomonadales; family Sporomusaceae; genus Anaeromusa; species uncultured Anaeromusa sp. The sequence continues at coordinate 1,223,269 of NZ_OY764902.1, forward strand.
CTAGCTTAAGGAAAAGCCGAGATAGGCACGAAACACAGTCCTATTCAATCATTCTCTCTGTTCCCTCTGGCTTTTCCTCTGTTCCTCTGCGTAAACGACTCTTCCCACGTACAAACAGACGCCGCTGTGGTGTGCTCCCCGTCAATAGGACAATTAAAAACATAAAGATTTTCTTTACAGCTCATCCAGTTGGATGGGCTGTTTTCCCTATGCAGCCTTGTAATGTTCGTGGTATTCACAAGGTGTCATAACACCCAGTTTTCGTTGTAACCGGTCAAAGTTGTAGTAGTGAATATAGCTACGGATTGCATGTATCAATTCGGTTCTGCTGGTGAATTTCCGGCCATAGTACATCTCGCGCTTTAGTATTCCCCAGAAGCCCTCCATGGGCCCATTGTCAATGCAGTGGGCTACGCGAGACATGCTTTGAGTCATTTCTTGTTTGACGAGTCTATTGCGAAAGCCGAGGCTCGTATACTGAAATCCGCGATCGCTGTGAAACAGTGGATGTGCGGTTGGTTCTGCTTTTATTGCTGTATCGAACGTATCAAACGCCAGCCGGTTATCATTATGGTCGCGCACTACAAACGACACAATTCTGCGATCATAGAGATCCAATATGGCACTCAGATAAAGCTTGCGCATGACTGGACCTTCAAAATATTTAAACTCACTTACATCAGTCAACCATTTTTCATTAGGACAATCTGCATGGAACTTGCGGTTCAGAATATTGTCTGCTATATAAGCCGGATTCGATGCACGACGAGTGCAACAGTTATGCGGGTTCTTTATTGTAGACTGGATATGGAGTTTCCGAGTAATCCGCAGGATGCGTTTGTCGTTTACTTGTTCCTTGTATTTGCGACTTAGATCGTCTCGAATCCGGCGGTACCCTTTATCCGGATGCTGCGCATGGATTTCTATCACTTCTTTGGCTAGCCGTTCGTTTTCTTGTTCACGCAAGCTTTTACCATCATTGCGCCAATGGTAGTAGGCCGACCGGCTGACATGCAGGATTTTACACAATATCTCAACTGGGTAATGCTTTTGATTATCTTCAGCTAAAGCTTTTACCGCTTCGTATTCTCGTTCTTGCCGCGTAAAGCCAAGACATCCCTTCTTTCCAGTTCCTGCAGTTTTTTTAGCACATCAACCTCCATCTGCAGCCTCCAGTTCTTGTGTTTCAACTGGGCAACTTCAGCCTCTAGTTCTTCTTGCGGGGTACGGCCAGGCAAGGTTCCAACCCGATGCCCACGCCGATCTTCCAGACCCATTTTTCCCATTTCTAGATATTTTTTTGTCCATTGGTATACCTGTTGGTATGATACCTGGTATTTTAGGGCTGTTTCGCCATAATTCATATCATGAGCAAGACAGTATTCAACGATTTCTACACGATTAGTCTGCGTCGTTTTTCTAGCTTTCGACATGATTCGACTTCCTCCTGACCGGAGCTTGAACTCCTCATGTCCATTATACTGCTTTAGCCAGCGACTCAATTGGCAATCTGAGTGAATCTGATATTTCTTGCAAATATCTAATAGAGAATCGTTGCCTTGCAGATAATCAGTCACAGCTGCCAGTTTCAGTTTAGGCGGATATACTCGATTGTGTTTCTGTGGTTCTAAGCCGGATTTACCTTCTGACTGGTACTGAAAAATCCATCTTCTTACTATTTTCCCGTCAACTTCTAGGGCTTTTGCTATGTCAGCTATGCTTATGCTTTCTGCCAAATACTTCTTGCAAGCCTCTACCTTCAAAGTGGTCGATACCTTTTCTTTTTGTGGCATAAAATTACCCCCTAGATAGGACAATGTATTTTTTCATTGTCCTATCTAGGGGGAGCATATCACTGTCTTTAAGACGGGCGTCTTTTACTTTTTCCGGCAGGAGCCTTGCTCTCCGCAGCGAAATAGGACTTAACGGACGTATCAGTCTACCTTGGAAGGAGTCGAACGTGTAATGAATGATCGTTTTTCCTGCAAGACCGTTTTTCTCGCTCTTGCCCTTTCTTTTTGGCTGCCCTCTTTGGTCTGGGCGGCGCCGGTCAAAAATGTCATTGTCTTGATGACGGACGGCACAGGAACAACCCACACTACCCTCACCCGCTGGTACCTGGGCGGCCAGCTTCTGCCGCAGGATCCGTATGTAGTCGGAGCCGTGCGCACCTATGGAGCCGATTCGATTATTACTGATTCCGCCCCGGCCGCCAGCGCCTTTGCCACCGGCCATAAGACCGATGACAAATTTATCAGCGTCCTGCCTCCCAAGAGCACCATCCCCGGCGTAGAAGCGACGCCGCTAGCCCGGCAGTATAAACCAGTAGCCACTGTTTTGGAAGGCGCCAAGCTGCAAGGCAAAGCCGTCGGCCTTGTAGCCACCTCCAACATCCAGCACGCCAGTCCGGCCGCCTTTTCAGCGCACTGGCCGGATCGCAGCAACTATGAAGAAATCGGCAAACAGCAAGTTTATTTAGATATTGACGTTGTCCTTTCCGGCGGCAGCCAGTATTTGCTGCCCCAAAACGCCGGCGGCAGCCGCAAAGACGGCGCTAATTTATACAACGTGCTGAAACAGCGCGGCTACGCCATTGCTGCCACCGGCAAAGAAATGCAAGCTGCCAAAAGCCCTCGCCTTTGGGGTCTTTTTGCCTCGAATGATTTAGACTACGACATGGACCGCACGACCTTGCATCCGGAACAGCCTTCCTTAGCGGAAATGACCGCCAAAGCCATTGAAACGCTGTCCCAAAACCCGAAAGGCTTTTTTCTTTTTGTAGAAGCCAGCAAAGTAGACTGGGCCTCGCATGCCAATGATCCCATCGGCGTCATCAGCGACTCCGTCGCCTATGCCAACGCGATCCGCACGGCACTGGACTTTGCCAAAAAAGACGGCCAGACCCTGGTTCTCTGCTTTGCCGACCACAGCAACGGCGGCCTGGCTATCGGCAGCAAGAAAAGCGACAAAACCTATGATCACATGCCCTATGAAAATCTCGTCGCCCCGTTGCGCCGCGCTACGCTGACCGCCGAAGGAGTCGCAACGCTGCTTAACGGTGATCGTTCCGCCGCCTCCTTGCGCGAATACATTCAACGCTACTACGGCGTGGATGATTTGAGCGACGAAGAAATTACCCGCCTGCAACAGGCCCCTGGCATCCGTTTCAATACGGTGCTAGGACACCTTCTCAGCGAACGCTCCATCCTGGCCTGGACTACAACCGGCCATACCGGCGAGGATGTCATGCTCTACGCCTACGGCCCCAACAAGCCCAGCGGCCTTATCGAAAACACCCGCCTGGCCACGTTATGCGCCGAAAGCATGGGCTTCAACCTGGATGAAGTCGATCAGCGCCTCTATGTAGAAGCCACGTCTCTCTTTGCCCCCTTAGGCGCTTCGATTTCTCTAGAAACCAACGAACTGGCCGATCCCACTTTGGTCGTCCGCCGCGGCGCCAAGGAAGCCAGACTGCCCTGCAGCACCGACTTGCTGCTTTACGGCGACAAAACCTACCAGCTTGACGGCATCACCGTCTATGCGCCCAACACCGGCCGCACCTATGTCAGCCGCCAGGCTGCGGAAATTCTCACGAAGCAAGGGTTTTAAAATTCAACAGGAGTCGAGGGAGTAAATGGAGGGCTACGTAAGAGATTGAACATGAGAACCGGAGAACCAGAGGGGCCGTATGAGGATTACGGTATATGAATTAACAGAAGCACAAAAAACAATCATTATACTGCTCCAGCGCACCCTCACTCTACTCCCTATACTCCTGTTCCATCATCGTGCTACTCCTGCGTACCCTCCGATTCTCATCGCGACTCTTGTTCGATCCTCTATCTTCTCCCACTCAAAAAGACGCTGCTGTCTTCCAAGACGCAGGCGTCTTTTGTCTTTTCAGGCAGGATGCCTGCCTCCTGTGTCGAACTAAAGAATAAAGAAAATAAAAAGGAGGCCCGCGCCATGACCGACCAACTCCAACTTACGGCAGACGTTTGCCAACTTCACAATATGGTACATACTGCATTGCGCGACGCCTTGACTGCGCTGCTTACCCTTGATACCACTCTCGCCCAAGAGGTTCGGGAAAAAGAAAAAGAAATTGACCGCACCTCGATTCGTCTCGACGAAGCCTGCATCGCTTGGCTGAACGAGCACCCCTCGCCGTCTGAAGTGTCTCGCGCCGTCGCCAGCGTCAAAATCATCGCCGAGCTGGAACGCTTGGGCGACTATGCCAACAACATCGCTAAAATGGTGCGTCGGCGCTTTTGCTGCTACGATATGACTCCGTTTGAAAAGGTGCTGACCTTAATTCGTTCTATGATGGAGCACGCCCTGTCCATGCTCCAAGACATCATGCAAGCCTACGGGCAAGCGGATGCCGAACTTCTTTTAGTTTCCGCCCTGCACGAAAAAGACAATATTGTCGACCAGCTGTGTCGCGACATCTACAAGGAAATCATTATGGCCGCCATGGTCCATCCCTGGACACTGGAAGCAGCCATCGATCTGCAAATCGTCGTTCGCTTCATCGAACGCGTAGCCGACCGCACTACCAATATTGCCGAATGGCTCCACTACGCCGCTTGCGGTCAGCGCTTTCAAAAGGAGGCTTCCGGCTCGTGATTATTGACGACTTAACCGCCACGCTGCGCTTAGTCCTCTCGCTGGTTCTAGCGGGTGTCATCGGCTACGAGCGCAGCTACTTCCAGAAAGCAGCCGGTCTGCGTACGCACATTCTTGTGGCGCTGGGCTCTTGCTTGATTATGATTTTATCTATGAATCTTTACGGCGGCGTCGAAGGCAAAACCAATGCCGACCCCGCTCGCCTAGCCGCGCAAGTAGTCAGCGGCATCGGCTTTCTCGGCGCCGGTACCATCATGAAGGAAGGCGCTACCATCAAAGGCCTGACAACCGCCGCAAGCCTCTGGGTGGTAGCCTGTGTCGGCCTGGCGGTAGGCAGCGGCTACTACTTGGGGGCCATTGTCACTACCGTCCTATCCGTAGTGACCTTGACTTGGCTGTACCGCGTTGAATCGCATCGCGCCATAGGACCGAGCGAGGCCGTATTAGTCATTCATTCTCTGGATAAGCCAGGGCAAATCGGCAAAGTGGCTTCCTGTCTCAGCAGCGCCGGCTTGACTGTCACAGATATGCGCCTAGAAAAAGGAGAAAAAGGCCATACCACTTTTTTTGTCGCCATCAAATCGCCGGATCCATCCGTCACCAAGACCGCTCTTAAAGATTTAAGCCAGCTCGAAGGCATTACTGAAGCGCAGCTAGCTGAGTAAAGGAACCGCTGTTGTACTCACATCTCACGCCAAAACAGTTCTTTTTCCGCTGGACGTTGTCAGAAAGCCTCGGAAGATCGCCGCTATTCCTGCGTTTTCTTTCTCGTCCGCCAAAAAAACTCCTTGTTTTGGCCGAGCGTTCATTACAGCATCGATTTCTCAAAAATTTGGTTTTTCCTCATTACGGGCCCTCACTCTACTCCCTATACTCCTGTTAAAAATATCGTACCCCGAAACCCTCCTACGTACCCTCCCGTGACTCATCGCGACTCCTGTTCAAAACCTCGTTCTCATTCCCCGTATCTCTAGCAGAGAAAGGCGTGAGGCAGCATGTCCAAGGACGAAATTGGCCAATTGGCGGAAGCCCACCAAGTCATGTTGTCCGGTATTACCAGCGTCATCAGCCGCCTGCAGCAAGTCAACCAAAACCTAAAGCTTAGCGAAGAGCGCTGGCAATTGGCGCTGGAGGGCAGCAGCGACGGCCTGTGGGACTGGGACATCCCCACAGGTCTTGTTTTTCTGTCCTGTCGGGCGCAGCATCTGCTGGGATTGGAACAGACGGACAAGCTTCTCCCCCTGCGTCATTGCCTGCAGCAGGTCATGCCTGAGGACCGCAAACAGCTTTCCTTATTGATTCGCCGGCATCTCAAGGGAAAATATCCTTTGCTGCGGGCTGAATTTCGTGTTGCTACCGCCGAAGGCCCCTCTTGGCGTCTTCTCAAAGGAGACAGCTTGCGCACAGAAGATGGCTGCCGCCCTTTGCGCATGGTCGGCTCGCTGTCTAATATCCAGTACCGCAAAAACGCCGAGCGGCAGCTGCGCGAAGCCAATGAACAATTAGAAAGCAAAGTCCAGGAGCGCACGCAGGCGCTGGCGCAAAGCAACCAACAACTCACGCAAACGCTGGAACAGCTGCGCAGCGCCCAAGAACATGTACTGCAGGCGGAAAAGCAGGCCGCTTTAGGCATTTTGGTCAGCGGCATCGCCCACGAGCTCAACACTCCCCTGGGCATCAGCATTACCGCGTCGTCCCATGCCCAGCAAGTACTGCAGGAAACGCAGGAATTTCTGAATGCGCCCGCCGTCAGCCGCCAACAGTTGCAGGGCCACATGGAATTGTTGGCGCAAAGTCTGCAGCTTTTGGAAGACAATCTGGGACGCAGCGCCGATTTAGTACGCCGGTTTCGCACGGTGGATGTAGAAAACAGCAGCGCTTCTCAGTGGTTTGATGTCAAGCAATACCTCTACGCCATCGCCCACAGCCTGGAAAACGAATTGAACTACACGCCGCATCACCTGTCTATCTCCTGCCCGGATCACGTGCAGCTCTTCGGCCCCCCCACCGCCTTTTCCCAGATTATCACCAACCTGATCCGCAACTCCTTGCAGCATGCTTTTCCAAATAAACAGACAGGCGAGCTAACCCTAGAAGTCCGCCCCGCTGAAACATCGCTGGAACTCATCTACAGCGACAACGGCGTCGGCATGACCCCGGAGGTGCTGGCTAAAATTTTCGATCCTTTCTTCACCACGAAACGCGGCCAAGGAGGCACCGGCTTAGGCCTGTATATCTTATATTCTTTAACAACCAAAAGCTTTCGCGGCAGTGTTACCTGCCAAAGTGAACCAGGGCAAGGCGCGCGCTTTCTTTTCTCCTTCCCCTTAAAAGAAGAAGCAGCGCCAGTGACGCCGCTGCAAGGAGGAAGCTAACATGGGCATTCGCATCAAGCTAACCCTCCTATTTTCGCTGCTTCTTACAACCAGTTTGGTGTTGGCCAGTTTGGTGGAATATCAGTTTGCCCGCCAACAATTGCTGCTGCACCTGCAAAAGGAAAGCAACGCCATTACCCAAGCAGAAGTAGCTCGCCTTGATTTCTGGCTGCAGCGCAAAGCGATTTCCTTGGAACAAACCGCCAGTTTGCTGCCGCTTCTCCCGCGTTCGCCGGAAAAATTGCAACCATTATTGGCGCGTCAAATGAGCCTTGACAGTGATATTAGTGATCTCTATTTCGGCACGGAAAACGGCGAGGTTGTTGACGGCTCCCACTGGCAGCCTCCATCTGGCTACGATCCCCGAAAGCGCCCCTGGTATCGCCAAGCGCTTTTATCCGCCGACAGGGTCTTCATTGAACCTTATATGGATTTAGTAACCAATCAATACACTATCTCCATCGCCAAGCAGGTCCGCCTTGATAACCAAGAGCTGGCCGGCGTCCTCAGCCAAGATGTGCCGCTGTCTCGCTTCTTGGAATATATTCGTCATATCCAGCCTTTTGACGGCGGCTATGCGTTTTTGCTGGATCAGCGCGGCATCATTCTGGCCCACCCTGACCCCAGTTTGCAGTCGCTGGACATCAATCAAGCGGAACCGCTGCGTTCGCTGCCGCCGCAAATGCGCAGCGACCTGCTGCGACAAAGCGAAGGCTTTCTGGAATATTCCTTCCAAAATGAAGATCGCTTAGCCTATTTCGGAAAGCTTCCCAGCACAGGCTGGACCTTGGTCATTACCTTGCCGCGCAGCTATCTTGACGAACCATTGCGCGAGCTCTTGCTGCGCTACCTCTTTTTAACGTGTTTCGCACAAATTTTAACTCTCTTTTGCATTCACCGTTTGGCGAATCAATTCATTCGCCCCTTGGAATCCCTCACTCTGCAAGCCCGCCAGGTTTCCGGCGCTGTACAGCGGCTCCAGGACCGCCTGGATGCCGGTGAAAATCCGGCCCAGCTCTCCAACTGGCTGCAGGAAACACCGCCAGAGCCTTTTGGCGAAAAAAAAGAAAAACAGAGTATGAATATTGAACAAGAGTAAAGGGAGTAGAGTGAGGGCTCGAATGAGGAAAAAACGGAACTTAGGTCAATCATAAATAGATTGATTGCCGCGTTCGCTGCGCTCCTCGCAACGACGTTAAAACATTTCGCAGCCCTCCTGTTCTCCGATTCTCCTGTTCAACCCACCCCATCGAACCCTCCCTCTACTCACTATACTCATGTTCAAAATTTGTTCAATCCCCATACCCTTCACCTAGCCCCCAGGAGAAAATTGTCCCGGAAAGCCTTGACAAACAATACATTTGCGCCGTATTATTAGTTCTAGTTACAAAAAACTGTATAGAGTAACTCTTATCAAGAGCGGCGGAGGGACTGGCCCTTTGAAACCGCGGCAACCGGCCTCCCGAGGCGTCCGGTGCTAAATCCAGCGGAATGCATGCGTTCCGGCAGATGAGGGAGAGCATTACCGCCATTACGCGTCTCTTTTCTTCTGAAAAGAGACGCTTTTGCATAATAAGAAGAGGAGGCCTACTATGTCCACGCAAAAAAGCTATGAAGAAATCAACGAGCGCATCCGCAAAGGCCAGGCGGTCGTGCTCACCGCAGAAGAAGTCAGCAAAATGGCCCAAGAGCAAGGCGTAGCCGCCGTAGCCCGCAAGGTCGATGTCGTTACCACCGGCACCTTCGGTCCCATGTGCTCCTCCGGTGCCTTCTTAAACTTCGGCCACAGCGAGCCTCCCATCCGCATGAAGCGCGTCTGGCTTAACGACGTGCCGGCTTATGCAGGTATTGCCGCCGTAGACGCTTATATCGGCGCTACGGAAGTCTCCGACAGTGACGAGCACTACGGCGGCGCCCATGTCATTGAGGAGCTCATTGCCGGTAAAAAAGTGCATCTGCGGGCTACGTCTCCCGGCACGGACTGCTATCCCCGGCGCAGCATCGACACCTGGATCTCTAAGGACGATTTAAACGAATGCTTCCTCTTTAACCCCCGCAACGCCTACCAAAATTACGGCGCCGCCACCAATACGTCCGAGCGCATTCTCTACACCTATATGGGCATGCTGCTGCCCCGCTGCGGTAATGTTACCTATTCCACCGCAGGCGAGCTCAGCCCGCTCCTCAACGATCCGTATCTGCGCACCATTGGCCTGGGCACGCGCATCTTCTTGGGCGGCGCCGAAGGCTATATCGCCTGGAACGGCACACAGCACAATCCCTCGCGTCCTCGTAACGATTGCGGCATCCCCACCGGAGGCGCAGCCACCTTGTCGCTTGTGGGAGACCTCAAAGCCATGAGCCCGGAATTCATCCGCGCCGCAGTCTTTGAAAAATACGGCATCAGCCTCTCCGTGGGCGTCGGCATTCCTATTCCGGTGCTGGACGAGGACGTCGCCAGGGCGGTCTCGGTAACTAATGCCGACATCGAGACCTCTCTTTTCGATTACAGCGTACCCTCGCGCAACCGCCCCGCTTTGGGAACCTACACCTATGCACAGCTGCGCAGCGGCAGTATCTCCTTCAAGGGCCGCAGCTTACGCACCGCGCCCATGTCCAGCCTCCCGAAAGCGCGGCAGATTGCCGGACAGCTCAAGGACTGGATTGCCGCCGGGCGTTTTGAAGTCAGCCGCCCTGTAGCGCCATTGCCGGAAACAGCGAAACTGAACAGCCTGGAAATCCGCAAGGAGGGTGAATAACATGCCGGCTACTGAACGAATTTTACTGAATTTCACCGCCGAGTCTTACGATAAAGCCATCGCCTACCATTTGGTCAAAGACTTTGAACTGAAAATCAACATTCTCCGGGCGGAAATCACCCCCGGTGAAGAAGGACACCTGCTGCTGGATCTGGTGGGAGAAGACGCCCAAATCGCCGCGGCCCTGGAATTTCTTACGTCCGAAGGCATTGAAACCACTTCGGTCCGCCGCCAGATTCGCGTAGACGCAGAACGCTGCACCCATTGCGGCGCCTGTACGGCAGTCTGCTTCTCCAAGGCGCTGATCTTAGAACAGCCTTCTTGGGAGCTGTCCTTCCGCCCGGAAAAATGCATTGCCTGCGGCCTCTGTCTGCAAGCCTGTCCTATGCGAGCCATCCGCCAGGGAATGGTCGCGCCAGCAGCGCAAGAAACGCCGGAAGCATGAGTTCCTTTGAACCGCGCTGGTACCGCAAAGAGCTGCACCGTTCCAGCCTCGCGCCATTTGCCGTGCGCTTTCGCGAAACCGATCTTTGGGTAGCCGTGCCGCCGCGTCAAAACACACCGGCCTTGCGCCAATGTTGCGAAGAAGCGGCTACCGCCCTTTGGGAAGAACTGCACGCTTATATCTTAAAAGACCCGGTATTTTTGCATTCTCTGACGCCCCATACGCCGCATTTCGGCGCACCGCCGGTAGCCCTGAAAATGGCGGCCGCTGCCGCCAAAGCCGACGTAGGCCCCATGGCTGCCGTAGCCGGTGCTTTTGCCGAAGAAGTAGCGCAGCAGTTGATGCAAAAATTTAAAGTCCAAGACATTATCGTCGAAAATGGCGGTGACATCTATCTGGCCGCTACTCAGCCTCGGCGCATCGCCATCTGGGCCGGATCTTCGCCTCTTTCGGGCAAGCTGGCCCTGGAAATAGAACCAGCCCAGTCACCGCTAAGCCTCTGCACCTCTTCGGCTACTGTCGGCCCTTCCCTTAGTCTAGGTCAAGCCGACGCCGTCACCATTCTTGCCAAAAACGGCGCTGTCGCCGATGCCTACGCCACGGCCGTCGGCAACCAAGTGCGCTCCGCCGCCGACATTGAACCCGCCCTGGCCTACGCCGACGCCCAAGAAGACATCCTTGGCTGCGTTATCGTCATTGGCGACCGCATCGGCGCTATCGGTCAAGTAAGGCTTTCACCGTTATAAGAAACGAACAAGAGTCAAGGGAGAACCGGAGGGCAAGCCAGAGGGCTACGATTTCAAATTATTAATAGTTTTCATCCATTCCCTCATACGTGCCCTCCCTTGACTCCCTGTACTCCTGTTTAATTTGTATTTCTCCTTCGTACCCTCTGAGGATGTCGGTTGCCATGCCGTCCATGGCGCAATCGACCCTAGGCGCATCCAGCGCCGTCGCCGATTCTCTTGTTCACACCTCGTTCTCCGCCACTCCTCATTATTTTCTTATAGAAAGGACTTTCCTATGCTGATACACGAACTGTTTCAACAAAAAAAACCAGTTGTTTCTTTTGAGATTTTCCCGCCCAAGCCGGATTCACCGCTAGAGTCCATTTTCCAATGTATTGAAGAGCTGCAGCAAATCAAGCCGGACTTTATCAGTGTCACCTATGGCGCTGGCGGTTCCACCCAAGGACGCACGCTGGAAGTAGCCCGACATATCCAGGACGACCAAGGCATCCCCGCTTTGGGACATCTTACCTGCGTCGGCGCAACGCCCGCTCAGAGTCAAGCGGTTTTGGACGACTTTGCCGCCCACGGCATTCAGAATATCCTGGCTCTGCGGGGAGACAAACCCAAAGACGCACCTCCTGGCCCTTTAAACTGCTACGCCCAGGATCTCGTGCGTCTGATTCGCAGCCGTAACCAGCCCTGCAGCATCGCCGCAGCCGCCTACCCGGAAGGCCACCTGGAAAGCCCTAACCGCGAAGAAGACTTAAAACACCTCAAGGAAAAAGTAGACAGCGGCGCTGATTTTCTCATTACCCAAATCTTTTTTGACAACGCCATGCTCTACCGTTTCTTGGACGGAGCTCGCGCCCACGGCATCGCCGTCCCTGTCACCGCCGGCATTATGCCGGTCTTCAGCCGCGCGCAGGTGGAACGCATCTGTTCGCTCTGTGGCGCGTCCCTGCCGCCAGCGCTGCTTCTCATCATGGACAAATACGGCCACCAGAAGGAATCTATGGAAGAAGCTGGCCTAGAGTACGCCAGTCAGCAAATCGAAGACCTCTTACAGCACGGCATCGAAGGCATCCATCTCTATACCATGAACCGCCCGCATCTGGCCCGCACCTTAGCGTGGAACACGGGATTGCGGTAAGAAAACTAAACAATGCAAAAGAAACAGGCAAGCCGCGCCCTCACGAGCGCAGCTTGCCTGTTTCTTTTCTTTATAGAATTTACAGGCGACTTTGAGCACCATTTTTCGTACTTTTTCCGCCTGCTATTACCTTTTTAGACTCGTTTTAAGATTTAAGTTTCTTCCTTCTCCCGCAGCAGCTCCGCCGCGGCGCTGGCCATGAACTGCATCGCTTTTCTTAGACAGGCTTCGTCGATATCGAAGGCTGAATTATGATAAGGAGCCGCAGCCGCTGCGCCATATATGACAAACGCCGCCTGGCCTCCATTCTGTTGCACGCGCTGCATATAATAGGAAAAATCCTCGCTGCCGTTAAGCGCATGAGACGGCACAATGTTATCAAAAATACCCAGCCTACGTCCCAGCCGTTCCAACCGGTCCGAGAGAGCCGGCGAGTTCGTTGCGCTGGCCGCGCCGCCGGCTTTGGTAATGGCAACGTCAATATCGTACATTTGCGCGGCTCCCTGCAGGATGCGGTATGCCGCGGTGCGCACAAAATCATCAATTTCGGACGTTTCTCCCCGGGTCTCCACCTTGAGCAGCGCCTGGCCGGGAATGACGTTGCGGCCGCTCCCTGCCGTCAACACACCTACGTTCACCCTCGACGCTCCCTGGCTGTGCCGAGAAATCCCCTGAATGTTCAAGGCCGCCGTCGCCGCAGCCATCATGGCGTTCTTGCCGCATTCCGGAGCGCCCCCTGCATGAGACGGTACGCCGGTAAAGACAGCGTCGAATTTGCTTGTCGCCAAAAAATGCCCTACATGGCAGGCAATGCTCCCCGCCGGCGCTTCCCCTGTATGAGCGCCCAGCATATACTGCACGTCATCCACTACGCCTTTATCCACAATGGCTTTGGCGCCGCGCGTTCCTTCTTCGGCCGGCTGAAAAATCAATTTCACCGTCCCCGCCAGCTCTTCTTGCAAGGACGCCAGGATTTCCGCCACGCCCAGCCCTACAGACGTATGCGCGTCATGACCGCAGGCGTGCATCAGCCCCGGATGAATAGAAGAAAAGCCTTTTTGAGAGGGGCGATGCTCCGGCGCCGCCGTTTCCGCGACATCGTTGCAATCCATGTCAAAGCGCAGGGCCACCACCGGGCCGGGCCGGGAGAAACGCAGAATTCCCACGACCGCCGTACGGCCGCCCTCCATTTGCGCCACAAGGTCCGGGTCCGCTCCTTCCGCCACCGCCCTCTTGGCGTGCGCCGCCAACGCGTCCGCATCCGGTACACCCATGCGGCTTTCCTCTTGCAGCACTTCCTTGCCGACCGCTACCTCATACCCTAATGCGCGCAGCTCCTGAATCACCAAGGACGCTGTACGATATTCCGTCCAACCCGCTTCGGGATATTTGTGCAAATCCTGTCGCCGCTGTATGGTCTTTGCTTCCAAAGATTCAGCTAACATTGCTATTTCTCTATCCATAAACGCCACACCCTTATCTATCGTATCGTTCATTTCTTCTTATAAGAACTTCTCTGCCTCTTCTTAAAAGCCTGCTACTGCAAGCGTTCGCAAAGAACACAGCTTTAAGTTTTACTAGTAAAAAGCAATATAATACCGCTGTTAGCTCCCGCCAAGAATGCTTTTAAAAAATTATTGTCTATTTACACGAAAGATAGTTAACCTTTCTCTTGTTTTATTTTAAAATTGGACTCTTTTTGTAAATTTTAATTGGATATTTACGACTCACATTTTGGTGTTTATTATGAATACAAAGTACTCTATAGCTGTTCTTTTATTCTGACATAAACTATGAGGAGGTTTTTGTATGAACGCCATGACCGCTCCCTGTTCCCCGCCTTCATTTTCTTTTTCCAAACGCACGGACGCCTTAAAAGCGTCCGAAATCCGGGAAATTTTAAAAATCACCGAGCGCGAAGAAATCATTTCTTTTGCCGGCGGCCTGCCAGCGCCGGAGCTTTTTCCCGTAGAAGAATTAAAACATGTATCAATTCAGGTATTGGAAGAGGCCGGCCAAAAAGCCCTGCAGTACTCCACCACCGAAGGCTATGAACCCCTGCGCCGCCAAATCGCTCAGCGCATGCAGCAAAAATTTCACACCTCGTTTCAAGGCGAAGACATCCTAATTACCTCCGGCTCGCAACAAGCTTTAGATTTATTAGGCAAAGTGTTTCTCGACGAGGACGACGTCGTACTCTGCGAAAGTCCGACATATTTAGCAGCCCTCAGCGCCTTTCGCGCTTACCGCCCCCGTTTTATCGAAGTGCCTACCGATGAAGAAGGCATGGTTCCCGAAGCCTTGGAACGCATCTTGCAAACTAGGGAGCGCATTAAATTTGCGTACGTTATTCCCGATTTTCAAAATCCCACAGGCAAAACCTGGTCGCCTTCACGACGCCAGGCTTTCATGAAACTTGTCAATCAGTACCGCCTGCCGGTCATTGAAGACAACCCCTACGGGGAGCTGCGCTTTGAAAACGAAATTCCGCCGTCCTTGCAAACCTTGGATCAACAAGGTCTGGTTATCTCTTTGGGTACGTTCTCGAAAATCTTCTGCCCCGGCATGCGCATCGGCTGGATCGCCGCCCATCCGGAAATCAGGAACAAGTGCGTACTCCTTAAGCAAGGCGTTGACTTGTGCACCTCGCTAAAAACGCAAATGGAAATTTCCCGTTTTATCGATCAGTATGATTTTGAAGCGCGGATTCAAAAAATTGTCTCTGTGTATCGTCAGCGGCGCAATGCCATGCTGCAGGCTCTTGATGACTTTTTGCCCGCCGACGTCTCCTTTACCCGCCCTGAAGGAGGTCTGTTCCTTTGGCTGCAGTTGCCGGAGTCGATCAAGGCCATGGAACTTTTGCAAGATTGCTTGGCGCAAAATGTCGCCTTCGTTCCCGGCGATTCGTTCTTCCCTAACGGCGGCGTTACCAATACCCTGCGTCTCAACTATTCCAACACGCCGGAAGAGCAGATCCGCGAAGGAGTGCGCCGTCTGGCGCAGGCTATAAAACAGCGCCTCCATAGCGTTCCTCTTGATTAAACACCGTTTATTGCGCCGCGCCTTCCTCGCTTCCCTGCGGGAGCAAACGTTTAAAATTACACTTCAGAACATACGCCGCCGCCCCTTGTCCCGCAAGAGGCGGGCTATACAAATAGCCTTGATAAACGCGGCATCCCAAGGACTGCAGCAACTGGCGCTGCTCTTCTGTTTCAACATATTCAACAATCGTTTCGATTCCTAAGGAGGCGCACAACGAAGTAATAGACCAAACAATTTCTTGGCTGCTCTTATCTTGAAGTACATCACGGCTCAGCATGCCGTCGATTTTAAGGGTATCCATGGGAAAACTACGAATATAACGCAACGAAGTATGACCCATGCCAAAGTCGTCAATCGCTAAACGTACGCCCATGTTTCGCAGCGCTTCTAAATTTTTCTCCGTATTAACATCGGAA
The DNA here is from genome assembly GCF_963668665.1 of uncultured Anaeromusa sp. Taxonomy (NCBI): domain Bacteria; kingdom Bacillati; phylum Bacillota; class Negativicutes; order Selenomonadales; family Sporomusaceae; genus Anaeromusa; species uncultured Anaeromusa sp. Next base: position 1,238,816 of record NZ_OY764902.1, read on the forward strand.
GTAATGGCGGCGGTTTCCGTAATCTCTATCTCCAAGTCCTGGGGCGGCATCTCATTTCGCTGCAAAATCGTCCGCACTCGCTCACTCAAAGAAGCCGCTTGCAACTGCCTCGGCGAAACGTTGACCGACATGCGCACTCCAAAAATGCCGATACCCTGCCAACGCTTCCATTCGGCGCAGGCTTCTTGAATAATCCATTGTCCCAAGCCGTGGATCAGGCGCGCTTCTTCGGCAATCGCAATAATCACCGGTGGCGCGACAGCTCCATATACAGCATGATTCCAGCGCAGCAGCGCCTCTACAGCCACCACGTTTCCGTCTGCATTCACCTGAGGCTGATAAAGCAAAAAAAGTTCTTTCTTTTTTAAGCTTTCTTTCAAATCATGCGCCAATGAGCGAGCTAACGTGCCTTGCTCATCACCGCGTTCCAATAAGCGCGCGTCTGGAGCGGCATTTCGAAAAACTCGCTGCTGTAAGCCTTGAAAAGCGCTCTTCATTTCTTCTTTTTTCTGGTTTTCATTCCATTTTACAAAAGGGAGATATAGCAGCGCGCCTATGCATAAATTCAACGCCTGCAAAAATACGCCCGTCCAAGAGCCGCTTACGACATAACCGCTGAAAAACACCGGCATCGTCCAAGACACTGCTGGCGCTTCCGCCGGCAGCACGCCCAAATATAGCGCGCCAACAGTTAACCCCGTCGCCACTAGGGGTACCGCGAGAAAGGGCAAAAGAAAGGTTGGATTAAGCACAATAGGCAAGCCAAAAACCAAGAGCTCGTTAATATTAAAAACAGCAGGAATAAATGACAGCTTAATCAGCCAAGACATGGCCCCTCGTCTTGATACCAACACTAAGGCCGCCATCAGACTTAGGGTCATCCCCGCACCGCCCATAAGCACAAAAACCTCAAAATAACGAAGAAACGCCGACGGTTCTACTAAAACCGTCGCGCCCGAGGCCTGGACTATCTCTAAACTTTGCAGATAGTCCAGGGCCGGATTCATCATCCGGCTGCCATGCATGCCAAAAAACCAAAATACATGCACTAAAAAGGAAAAGAGCACCATCGTCAATTCCGCATGTTCTAGACTACTCAGCCACTTCGACAAGGATGCGTAAATGAAAGCCTGCACATCAAATAGGCCTGACCAAGCCGCCAAAAGATGGATGCCATAAAAAATTAGAATCGTAACCGTCGCAGGGACCATATTAGATAAAATCTGAGATAACAACGGATCCCCTACATCCGCCAGCCAAGAAAAACGCCGCCCTCCAAGAGCCGTAAAATACAATGTTGCCTCGGTTGCAACAATCGCAGTAAATACGCCAAGCCAAAGACCATCCGCCCCAGTCCAGGAGGAAGGAAGATCCGACAGCTCTTGCAAATTCCATGACGGCATCAAAACAAAAAACGCCGTTAACGAAACTAACGCCGCCAGCAACGGATGAATTCTGCGGTTTCCGTTCGCTTCCGCCAAGCAATAGCTAATCCCCCCGATAACGGTGAGATTCATGCCTTTTAAAGCGGCTACCCCCAGCATGCCGAAGTACGCAAATACATCAGCATTCAAAAATGGCATAAATGTCGGCAACGCCCCCAACATAATGGCAAAGGCGCCTACGACAATTAACGGCAGATTCAATAAAAAGCCCTGTCGAATCGCCTTTAAATGCTTTTGATTTGTCAGCCCCTTGGTCAACTTTTGCATTAGATGCATAACAGAGCGCACTCTCCTCCCGAGCAAACGGAATTCACATTATGGTAAATTAAAGAAATACCCTGTAAAATCCTTTTTCTCGGGAAGAACTTCTCGGCAAAAAGCCGTACTACTAATTACAAGCTTCAAGTATATATTTATAAAACCGGCTGTCCACCTTCATCACCGGGAACGCAGAGGGCAACTGTTCTTTCGCCATCTCTACAAAGCCATTTTTCTCATAAAAACGATGCGCCGCCAAAAATTTAACGGTTGTACCTAGATAAATTTCTCGCAAGCCCTGCTCCCGCGACCAGTTCAAAAGAACATCCAATAGCTTTTTTGCCGTTTGTTTAGCGCCGCGGTAATCTTTGTGCACAAACATTTTACGCAGCGCCCCCTGCCCTGCGCCAATGTCGATCAGCGCAATCGTGCCCACTACAACGCCGTTATCTTCGGCCACCCAGAAATTCCCCTTCCCGGTTTGATAAAAGGAGCGTACCTGGCACAAATCCGGTTGGTCTTCCAGCGTAATGGCAATACCGAATTCCTGCTGCTGAATAGGCACTATCAAATCCAAAACCCCTTGCTGGTCCGCTAGCTGATATTCACGAATTTTCATGCGAAGCGCCTCCTTTGCCAGTCTTCCATTCCATCCACTCGTCTTCAATATTTTCACGTATGCGCCGCAGAAGCGTTTCCGCTAACGCCTGCTCTTCCTTGGTCATCCCTGCAAAGCAACAGACGAGGTAGCGATTTTCCTCGGCAATCAGCTCTGGATATACTTTTTCCGCCCGTACGGTAGGAAACAGCTGATACATCCGCTTGTCTTCTGCATTTTGCACCTTGCGTACATATCCCTCCGCCGCAAGCTTCTGCACCGCCTTCGTCGTAGTGGCTTTATCTACTTTTAAAAGATGAGACAGCTCCAGCAGGTGAATGCCTGGGGTTTCACAGATACGAGTCAAGAAAACAAATTGCCCTCGCTGGAGCGTAAGCTTTTTAAACGTTACATCGCTGAGAGACTGCACGCATCGAGCGACAGCGCCGACCTCCCTCAAGAATTGGTGAGTTAACATGAAATCCCTCTTTTCGTTGAATTTTCAACTATAAATAGAATACAGCCAAAGTAGTTGAACTGTCAACCACTTTGGCTGTATTCTATTTACTTTCGTTTTGCTTCTGGTCCTGAAGAAGCCGCAGCAGACGTTCCGGCGTAATCGGAAGTTCTGTAACGCGGACGCCAACTGCGTCATAGACGGCGTTGGCAATAGCCGCCGCCGTAGGAATCAAGGAAGGCTCTCCCACTCCTTTAGCGCCGAAAGGCCCTGTCGCTTCTGGTTCTTCTACAATCACTGAATGCACGTCAGGAACATCCAAGGCCGTAGGAATCAAATAGGTAGCAAAAGAAGGCGTAAGAACTTTCCCTTCCCTTGTTTTTACTTCTTCGCAAAGCCCCAGCCCCATACCAATCGTGCTGCCGCCTTCAATCTGCCCTTCAATTTGCATGGGATTCACTGCACGGCCCACATCATGAGCGGCAAAAATATGCAGCACCTCTACTTGCCCGGTTTCCGTATCTACTTCAACTTCTACAATTTGCGTTGCAAAAGCGTACGTACCGTACGGACTCCCCTCGCCGGTTTCGTCATCCAGACCGGTCGTGTCCGGATTGAACCAGCCATGGCCAATCGTCATTTTTCCTTTCTGCCGGCAGCAAGCAATCACCTCTGTTAAGGTTGTTTCGCCAAGGTCTGGCCGTTCCTTTACCCAAACCCGTCGTTCCCGGAATACAATCTCGTCCTCCGCCACAGCAAACAAAGCCGCCGCTTCCGCCATCAACACGCGTTTTGCTTCTTGCGCCGCCAATAGGGCTGCATTGCCCGAAACGTAGGTCTGCCGACTGGCGGAAGTAGCGCCGCCATCCGGAGTCAAGGCCGTATCCGCCGAGGTAACACGAACGTCTTCAAAGGTTACGCCTAGTTCTTCAGCCACTAGCTGGGCGATGGCCGTATTCGAGCCTTGTCCTATATCAGCGGCGCCAATGTACAAATTGACGCTGCCGTCATCCAAAAGATCAACAAACGCGCCTGCTGGATTCGGCAGCCCTGTATTGCCAATCCCGTAATACATACACCCAAGGCCATATCCTCGTTTCTTCATGCTCGCTTCTCCCGCTCCCGCAATCGAGATTCAAAAAACTCCTCCGCTTTATCCCGAGACCGAGCCAATGTTTCCAATAAACCGACGCTGCCTTGAAGGATTTGCCCAGTAGCCGTGGCGCTCCCATTTTGCAAAGCGTTAATTCTTCGCACTTCAAACGGACTAATTCCCGCTTGAAGGGCCACCAAATCCATTTGCTGCTCATGCGCAAAGGCAACCTGCGGAACGCCAAATCCCCGCATGGCGCCTGCAGTAGGATTGTTGGTATAGACCGTATACGCATCTATTTTGACATGTGGCACTTCATACGGACCTGTAGCATGCACAGCCGAACGAGTCAACGTAGCTGGTCCATAAGAAGCGTAGGCTCCGGTATCGCCGATAATCGTCGCTTCTACCGCCAAAAGACGCCCAGCCTCATCCGCAGCCGTCTTATAGCGAAGAATGCACGGATGTCGCTTCGTTGTAGCAATTAACGATTCTTCCCGAGTATAAACAAAGCGAACCGGCCGCTTTGTTTTAGTCGCCAGAAGAGCCAAAATAATTTGTACGGAAATATCCAATTTGCCGCCGAACCCGCCTCCTGTAGGCGCTTGAATGACGCGCACCTTATTGACAGGACAGCCCAAATTACGAGCCACTTCCTTGCGATCAAAGTGCGGATTTTGCGTCGACACCATCAGCACCACCGTACCGTGCTCCCAATAGGCAATGCCTGCTTCCGGTTCAATATACGCATGCTCCTGCATCTGCGTACGGTAAATATTTTCCACAACAATCGCCGCCCGGGAAAAAGCGATGGCTGCATCTCCCTTGCGAATTTTGCGCAGCGCCATAACATTGCCGTTTTCATGAATGGCAGGAGCGTCCGGCAGCATAGCCTCTTCCGGATCAAATACTGCAGGCAGTTCTTCCAGCTCCACTTCAATCAAAGCTAAAGCCGCCTCGGCAATCGCTTCACTTTCAGCGGCGACCACCGCTAAAGGTTCGCCTATTTTACGTACTTTCTTTTGGGCCAGCACCGGCTCGTCTTTCACGACAATGCCATGGGAGTTGCTATACGGAACGTCCTTGGCCGTAAGCACGGCATGCACACCAGGAAGGGCTTTCGCCGCCGACGTATCCAGCCGTACAATGCGCGCATGAGGGCATTCGCTGCGCAGCGCTTTGACATAAAGCATTCCCGCAAGCACGATGTCGCCGCTGTATTTTGTTTTTCCCAACACTTTATCCAGTGCATCCTGGCGCGCAACTGGATTCCCGATGACTGCAAATTCTTTCATAACGCTCCCCCCTTCCGGTGTTTTAAACCTCTTTTAGTAATCGGTTCTGCTTCGACTCATTAAAAAAGCTCTTAACGCTATTCGCCGCGAGAGTTTGCCACCCGTTCAATGGCGTTAGCAATTTTTTGATACCCCGTACAGCGGCACAAATTTCCCGAAATGGACGTAAGAATTTCTTCCCGTGTCGGCTGCGGATTATAGTCCAAGAGCGCTTTAGCCGATAAAATCATGCCTGGCGTACAAAATCCGCATTGCACCGCCCCCTCGGCAATAAACGCTTCTTGGAGCGGATGCAGCTTATCATAATCCCCTAGGCCCTCAATGGTCACTATCGTTCTCCCGTCCGCCTGGACAGCCAGCATCATGCACGAGTTCGCCGTCAACCCGTCTACCAATACCGTACAAGCGCCGCAGTCGCCTTCACCGCAGCCTATTTTAGTTCCTGTCAGCCCCAATGTATCTCGAAGCATATCGACCAATCGCTCTTGCGGGGAAACCTCCACGCTGATTTCTTTCCCATTCAAATGAAACCGAATGGAACTGGCTTCTTCCTTCATGACGCCCCCTCCTTCGCTTGCCGCCAAGCTTCTTCCAACGCGCGCTTCACTACTACAAAGGCTACATTTTTACGATACGCCGCCTCTGAGCGCACATCATCGATAGGATGAATGATCTGTCTGGCCAGCTCAGCTGCTTCTTCTATTTTCGCAAAACTAAGACTCTGATTTGTAAGAACCGCCTCCGCCTCATAAAGACGGATGGTTTTTGCCGCTACCGACCCCATAGCGAGGCGCGCCTTTTGTACTACATCACCAGACAGCTTCAACCATGCCGCACCATTGACCACTGAAATAGCCAGCGCTTTGCGCTTGCCTATTTTTTGAAAACATGCGCCTTCGTCCGATTGCTGCGGAGCAAGAAGAAACTCATGAATTAGTTCACTTTCTTTTAAGGCAAGCCTCCCCGGCCCCACCGCCAGTTCCGACAGCGGCAGCCGCCTCCGCCCTGCTGCACTTGCCAGTACCGCCTCCGTACCGTAAGCCAGCAGCGCCGGAACAGTATCGGCCGCTGGCGAGGCGTTGCCCATATTTCCTCCAACCGTTCCTCGATTGCGAATCTGCGGCGATCCTACCTGGCGCGCCGCCTGTGCTAAAGCCGGAGCATAGCGCTGCACCAGTTCAGACCGAACTAGTTCAGTATGCGTTACCGCCGCGCCAATAGACAGTTTGCCGTCTTGCAAGCGAATACGCCGCAGCTCCTCAAGACGACCAACATCAATAACCAAAGAGGGGTGACGCCGCTTCAGCCTAAGCTGCACCATGAAATCCGTCCCTCCTGCAAGCCATATATACCCAGGAGTTCTCGCCGCCAACTGACACGCCTCATCTATCGATGCAGCCCGTACATATTGAAATGAAGCCACGTTTCACACCTCCTCTTCCTTATTAGCTACAATTCTCTAAAAAGACTATCTGCCGCTGCATTCATTTGCTGCGTAGCCGAGCTAACCTTTTGCGCAGCATCAGCAAGGCTTCCGGCGGATTCACTAATTTCGTGAATCATTTCCTGTAGCTGCGAAGATTTAAGCGACAATTCCCCGCTGCCGCTTTTCAACTTCCCTAACGCTTGTGCAATGCCTTGAATCGAGTTGCCGCTATCAAGGGCCAGCTTGCGAATTTCCTCCGCTACCACGCTGAAGCCGCGCCCTTGCTCACCCACGCGGGCCGCTTCAATCGCCGCATTCAAGCCAAGCAAATTGGTCTGACTGGCAATACTTCGAATAAAGTCTACCATTTGATCGGTCTGCCCAACACAGCTTTGCGTAGCTTTAGCCACATCCGCCAGGCTAAGCCCAATGGTTTCGACTTCTTTAGTCTGTGCGGATATCTCTTCGGTCGCCGCTGCCAGCGTTTCCATATTCGTCGATAATTCTTCCGCCATTCGTCGCAGCAGCGCTTCGACTTCCACTGATTGCGTAACAGCGATCGAGCCTTTCACCTTTCCCTCGGCATCCGCAATCGGCATCGCCATCGAAATATAAGGCACGCCATATACAGACTCGTCTATATGCGCCGTAACTCTTTTTTGCTCATGGATTGCCCGGTAAATACCGGTACCAGGCGCCAAGACATCTCCTGCCTTGCATTTCAAATCCAAATTCTGCGCTGGAAGATATAGGATGATTTTTTCTTCATCTGTAAGCGTAAGCCCGATGCGTCCATTGTTTAGCAGGTGAAGCGTCGGCAGCACAGTTTGATACGCTTGATACACATTGATTACCGTTTCCACGAAACCACTCCCTTAGACCCCTTATTCACTCAGGACGCTCTCTCTTGCAGCCAGGACTCCGGCAAACATACGCCCCAGTCATCAATATAAACAGCAGCCCGCAAAATCACCTGTCGGCGCAAAAGCTCTAACGCCCGCTTTTGCCCTTCATGCACGGCGTGCTGAACTGACTCCAAAGGCAGCGTCCCCACTTCTTTAACTACGTACTGACCACGAAGATCGGTAGCCGGATCGAGTTCTTCGGCCAGTGACATTTTCACTAATGGATGATGAACAAACACCGCATTTCCCAGACTTGTGGCGCAAGCGTCCGCAAGCGCCGCCGAGTCTGCGGCCACCACCGCTGCCGTGGCAATCCCTTTGGTAAGGCTTCTGCCTCCCAGCCCGCTTGTAGCAATACCACGGATACCGCTGTCATAGGTAATGATCGTCATCGGTAAAAACGACCCCGCCCCGCCGGCAGCCACCCCAAGGCGCAGCATCTCTCCCGGCTGCAAACGAATAGCAATATCTCCGCCATTATTAACCACCACCATGGAAGCGCCTCGCTCTTCCAGATAGTCCGCCGTCAAATCCGCAATCGCTCCAGCCACGGCCGCCATAGGAGTCAACGAGTCATCCCCCGAAGTCCTTACCGCTTCTATCATCTTCGCCACAACCGCTGATGACGGCCTAACATCTTTCAACAAAAGCTCCTGCTGCGTCATTTTGGCTATTTCTTTTTCCCGCGCCGTTTCCGTCAGCAGTCTTCTAGCATACTGACCTGCTGCGCCCACAAGATGCTGCCGCCCCGCAGGAACCGCCGCCTGAATCGTCAGGCGCATCGGTCCATACTCTATAGACAAGCATACGGTCTCCTTCATCAGAAATTCTCCTTTCTGATCGTTGCCAGCGGTTTGACAGCCTCCAGATGTCCTCCTAAAGAAGCGTATGTCTCTTTCTTCATGGTATATTCAACCGGGGCGACGGTCGCGGGCGTAGCCACCCAGGAAAACGCACGGGGAACTACTTTTTCCACATCCACCATAAAGTTAATGCCACCCCCCGGCAAAATATACGTATCCCCCCCGCCGATCGTCAGCTTTACCTCTCCGGCATGCACGGCCCGCGACAGTTGCAAAGGCTTCTTCGTCACGCCGGCCCTAGCACTGCCGCCGGTTCCTCCTACATACACAGCGGAAACCCGCGCGTCTTCGCAGTTTTCAGCAATAAAAGCTACCGCCTCTTTTACCTCTTGTGTTAGAGGAATATCCCGCACGCTCCCATCCGCCTGCACCTCGAGCATTCCCGCTTCCTGTCCCGTCGTCTCCGTAACCAAAATTCGCAATCCCGGCCAGGCCACGTCCATATCCACGCGTTGCACCGCTTCCGCCGCCGACATAATCGTCGTTCCGCCCCAGCCATGCCCGGCTTCGCCAAAATAGCGGCCTCGAGTGCTTTTGCGCCCGTTGGGAACCACACCGCTATAGCTAAGCCCTACCTCTTCACCAGCGCGATGTTCACTCAAAAGACCAATCACATGGAAGTCAAGCACAATCGTTTCGTCCGCCACTTGCCGCAAAAGCTCAGCAAACATCCCCACCGTAGCGCTGCCGCAGCCGACACGCATCTTTTTCTCCACCTTGCCGTCAATTACGGGCGCTCTGCCAACCTGCAAATCCAAAACACTGCCTTTCGCTACTTGCAAACGCACCGCTTCACCGTTAGCCAGAGCCACAACCACTTTCGCCGCCACAAACCCCTGCTTTCCGCTAAGTACGTTAGCTCCGCCTAAAGAAAGCATTTTCGCACCATACTCCTCGGTATCTACAAGGCCCACCACCGCTCCTTCGCAGAGAACCGGCGCACCTTCGGAACCGATATGCAAATTGGTATCAATCTTTACCTTGATGCCGCTATAACTAAGAGGCGCTTCGGTCACTACCGTCACAACATCTACGTCGTTTACCTTAGCCTCCACAATATGCGGCGCCGGACGACAACAAGGATACGACGTCCCCGCGCCGACGGCGGTGGTCAGTGGCTTCTCCGGCAGCTGCGCCTTCGACGCCGGCAGCGATTCCAATACCAAATCCCGATTTCGAACTAACTGCCCGCCAATATTGGTATACCGCTTACACGCACCTTCAAATCCCGGTTCGATGCGGCATTCTACCGGGCAACAGCGGCAGCTGACGGCGCTTGCCAATATAGGGCCGCGAAGAATGGCTCCAAACGGACAAACCCGGCTGCATACGCCACAGTCCACGCACTGCTCATTAACAAAGGCCACTTTATCCTGAACTGCAATGGCTTCCTTGGGACAGCTCTTCTGACAAATCCCGCAGCCTTTGCAAGCCGTTTTCTCTACTAAAACCATGTAAACTCCTCCAACGCGCAAGAAGCCAACGCATGCCAAGCATGCATCGGCTTCTTTGCCATACTCAAAGCTATTTTTTTCTCGCAGGAACGCCTGTTAACGCTTCTAGCGGTTTGATAATGGCGGCAATATCTTCGCGCCCCAATCCAGCCGCCTGCGCCTGGCCGTAAAGTTGCTGCACCACATTTCCCAGCATCAGCGGCGCTTTTACATCCTTAGCCGTTTGTACGGCCAGCTCCAAGTCTTTATACTGTAAGTCGATGGTAAACCCCGGAGCAAAATTCCCCTGTAAAACAAAGCCTGGCATCTTGGCCTGCAACGCATAACTGTTGCCGGAGCTGACGCCAATCACTTCATAGAGCGTTTCCAAATCAAGGCCGAGCTTAGCGCCCAAGGCGAAGGCTTCCGCCGCTGCCGCCATATTCACCGCCAGCAGTAGATTATTCAGCATTTTCACGGCGTCTCCCGCACCGACCTCGCCGACTTCGTAAATTTTTTCGCCCAATATTTCTAAAATCGGCCGACAGGCAGCCACTGTTTCTGCTGAACCGCCAACCATAATGGTCAGCGTCCCCGCGGTGGCTCCCTTTACGCCGCCGCTAACCGGCGCGTCAAGATAGCCTGCTTCTTTTGCTGCGGCCAAATCCGCCATGCGCCGTGAAAAACCGGGATCGACACTGGACATGTCGATAATATACAGCCCCGGAGCCGCACCGTCCAAAACTCCGTTCTCACCAGCCAGCACTGACTCAACAATCGCCCCGTTCGGCAGCATGGTAATCACCGCCTGCACCTGCGCCGCCAGCTCTTTCGGCGTAGCCGCCGCCGTCGCTCCAAGCCCCGCCATTTCGTCTACCGCGCCTTGATTGACGTCGTAGACAACCAATTCGCCTTGAGCTCGCAGCAGGTTCATCGCCATCGGCTTGCCCATGTTTCCTAAACCAATAAATCCAATTTTCATATGCAGCTCCTACTTCACGTTTGTTACCGCTCTTTTAACCAAGAAGCGGCCAATACCAATACACGCAGGCAATATACACCACACAGGCGACAACCGATACGACGCAGCCAAAGAGCGGAAAATCCCTCGCCTTTAGCTCGCCCGTATCACAACAAAGAAGGTTTGGGGTTGTGTTGAAAAACATCAAAATGGGATAGCCTCCAATCATAAAGGCCGCTGGCAATACCGTCAGCGCTGGATCCAAATTGGAAACCTGAGCAATCCCTACCAAAATCGGAAAAAACACATTAGCCATGGTTGCCGTGCCTACAAAAACAACATGCATGAACTGCACAATAATAATCAGAACGCTAATTAGCGCCTCCGGCGAATATTGGCTCAGCTGCAGCACGGAAAAAATACTTTCCGCCAGCCAATTGGCGGCCCCTGTATGGCTCATGGCGGCGCCCAGGCTGATACCGCCGCTGCAAACAAACACCACGCTCAGGGAAATGCTTTTTTGGCAGCCGTCCCAATCCAGACAATCCAGCATCGGCAGACACAGCACGCCAGCGCTCAAAAGGCATACCGTCGTGCTGTCAAGGCCGACCTTATCCCCGAAAACCCAGAGCAGAATGGTTCCTGCAAATACCAAAAATACATTGCGCTCTCTACTACTGACCGGTCCCATCTCAGCCAGCCTAGCCCGAAAATACTCGCGACCATGCCCGTTTCCATCTATATTCGAGGAAAAAAACACCTGTATCAGCAGCCAACAGATAATCGTCATCAAAAACGCCGGTAAAAAACCCCATTCCAGCCACTTCATAAACGATACCGCTTGACCGGTTGCCGCCTCAATGTACTGCACCGCCATCGGATTTGTTACCGTCGACGTTAGAATACCCGCACTAATGGTAGAGTTTGTGCAGCACAACGTCATAAGCAAATTCGCGCCGAAACGACCTGATTTTACATCTTTATCTTGAAACAAACGGATAATCTTAATACAAATGGGCAGCAGCATCGCCGTGCGCGCCGTTGACGACGGGATCAGAAAAGCCATCACCAAGTTGACGCATAAAATTCCGAACGAAATCCGTCTCGTGCTTGTACCGACCTGAACCAACACCCAATAGGTGATTCGATCCCCTAAATTCGACTTCAGCATGGCCGCAGCCATAACAAAGGAGCCAATAATCAAGTACGTTGAGGTAGAAGAGAATCCTTTGAGAGCCGTATTGATATCGGCAATCTGAAAAAGCACCAAAATCGGTACAATCATCAGGCTAATTACCGCCACATGAACCGATTCAAACAGATACAGCAGAAATATCGCTGCAAATACCGCCAGACAGCGCTGCCCTGCACCAGACAGATGCTGAATTTCCGGCAGAAATAAAATGCCGCCTCCTGCCAAAAGAGCCAGGAGAAACCCTATTAACTTTTTATTCATACACACCTACCGCAAACCGTCTTCTCCTTTAACTTCGCTGACCTGAAGCCCTCCAATGCGAGGATGCGGGCGTCCTCCGTCGGTGAAGGCCACAGCTACAACAATTTCATCTCCTTTAGGAGCGTCCGCCAGGCGCACTTCCATGGCGTCATAATGAGTACGAACAAAAGCCGCATCCTTGTAGTGAAGCGGTACGTCAAGGCTGGTTCCCGGACCTCCGCTTTTCTTCGCGGAAGGAATGATGGCTTTGCCGCCGCCCAAGGCTTCACGCATGGGCTTGCCCAGCTTTGGATGCAAAATAGCCGCGCCATGCTCCAGCTCGCCGTTCATGCCAATAATCGCGCCTTTGCCGTAGCTTTCTATTTTCTCGCCCAACTGCGCTACGGCAATACGAGTCAAATAATCGCCAAGATATTCGCCGATCTCCGTCAGCTCTCCTAAGTCTTCCGCGTACGCCCCTGCATACGGATTCTTGATCACCGCAGCCACTAGGCAACGGCGCAGCGGCGCAGCCAATTCCTTAAAGCCTTCCCTGCGTACTTCTTCCACTTGCGTAACAATCTTTCTGATTTGCGGCTCTTTCATAAGACTTCACCGTTTCCTTTCTTATTGCACCACGGCCGCTTTTTGAGCGGGCGGCGTATTTTTACTTTTAGAAACCAACACTTGGCCGTTAATCATCACCACGCTGATCCCCGGCAAATCCCCTGCCTTAAACGCTCCAAGGGCATCGTTCGCCACTGAGCCCATCGGCGCATCCATCAACACAAGATCCGCCTCTTTTCCCGGCGCAATTTCTCCCGTATTTAGACCGTAGGCGCGAGCCGTATTGCCTGTAGCCATAGCAACGGCCAATTCCGGCGCGAGATCTGTCATCGATGCGGCAAAAGCAATATTGCGTAAAATACCCAATGGAATTAAGCCGGTGCCGGACGGAGCGTCGTTGCCGAAAATAACGCGTTCAAACGCTCCAAGCTTGATTATCTTTTCCAGCACGAACTGCGCTGTCTTAGGATTGCCGCACTGGACAATCTCCACGGTCAAGTCTGTATCCGTCAATATTTTTTCGATTTCTTCCTCCGAAATCGACGTCGGACCGCCATTAATATGGGACACCACATCCGGCTTAACAACCATGACATCGGCGGCGCTTACTGTCGAGCTTCCTGGAATAGACGTCCCGCCGGTATGCATCTGCACTTTAAAACCGTATTTACGAGCCCATTCGACCATCACAGCCGCTTCTTCCGGCTTTTTCACGCTGCCAAGGCCAATCTCGCCAACTAGCCAGCAGCCGGCTTTTTGCAGTTCCGCAAAATCCTCTTCCACCAAGCCCTTTTCCAAAATCAGCGCACCCCCGTGCACCTTGACTCCTGCTGGCGGCGCCTTGTAAAAAGACTTACTCGCCACCACGGCCAGCGCCTTCGCACCGACCGGATCACTCGGACGCCCAGCCGTATGACATTCCCCTGCAGAAATCATGCTTGTCACGCCGCCGTGCAACGCGCTGGCAATATAGCCGAGCGTACTTTGACGCGGTGCAAAATCGCCAAGAGTCGTATGCACATGCGAGTCAAACAGCCCCGGCGTCGCCGTAGAGCCATTTGCATCGATAATCTGCGCGCCTGTCGCCGTCAAAGCGGTCCCGACGGCCTCAATCCGCCCGTCTTCAATTAAAATAGAATCGCCTTCTAAAATAGGACTCTTCACATTACCGTTTACAATCCTGCCAATGTTTTGAATCAGTACTTTGCCCATGCCTCCAGCTCCTTTGAACGTATGTCTGAATTCAGTCAAAAAGAAATGCCGCATGAAGGATGACCTTCACACGGCATTGTGCGTATCTGTCCAAGATTTGACTTGGTCTTATTATAACAGCACTCTGACTATATTAAAAATATTAAATTCAAATCGTCTTATCTGTTTTTTGTATAACCAGCTAGGCGGATATCTTCTCGGAAACAGAAACCGTTTCCAAGTTCTGATCTTTCGTTTCAATACCGAGAAAGGCTACTGCTAAGCCTGCAACCACGAAGCCCATCGCCACCACGGACAAGGTTGCGTATAAGCCAATCACAGGAAATAGGAATCCTACCACTGACGGCGCCAGAATGCCGCCGATACGCCCCAACGAATTGGCCATACCCGTTCCCGTACCCCGCACCTCGGTCGGATAGTTCTCCGGCGTATACGCAAAGACTACCGAATACGCGCCTGCCAAGAATAAGATGGTAACCGTACCGCAAGCCAGCATCACCTCTACAGGCAGCTTGTTGGCCAGCGCCCAGCCGTACACAACACTCGTAACCCCGGCCAAAAGCAAATACACCACTGTCGGCTTTTTGCGTCCCACTTTATCCGCCAGGTACGATCCCAAAATGCCGCTGGGAATCCAAACCAGGTTCATCACAAACACATAGCCTATGGAGGCGTAAATCGAATAGCCGGCTTGCTTCAGCAGCGTAGGCAGCCATGTATTAAGACCCCAATAGCCAAACATTAGCGCAAACCAAAGAATCCAAAGCATCACCGTCCGTTTAGCAAAACCGCCCCGAAAAAGAACGGAAAACTTATTCCCCTTCTCGGTGTGTACTTTCGCCACAGGCTTCGCCGCAGGCAACGTCTTGCCTGTTTCTTTTTCGATAGATGATTCCAGCAATGACAGCTGTTTTTCCGCCTCCGCCGCATCACCTTTAATCATAAACCAACGGGGAGACTCCGGAATGCCCATCCGCAAAAACCAGATCAACAGTGCAGGGGCCACACCTGCAAAAAAAGCGCTTCTCCAGCCAAACTCAGGAACAATCAAAAAGCTGACGCCCGCAGCCAACAGTACGCCGCCGCCCCAAAGGGCTTCCGTCAAACCGTTGAGCCTGCCGCGATACGCATTCGGCATCATCTCGCTGACATACGTAAACACCACCGGCTGTTCCCCGCCCATGCCGAGACCTGTAATAAAACGCATCACCAAAAGCGCTTCATAGGAATTAATAAATCCGGTAACAGCAGTTCCCAGAGAAAAGATCAATAACGTATATTTGAAGACACGCAGTCGTCCAAAATGATCCGCCAGCGTTCCTCCCAAAAGAGCTCCGATAAACATGCCTAAAAAAGAAATGCTAAATACAAAACCGATTTGAACCGGCGATAACGCCAGCTCCTTAGCCAAGGACGGCATGATGAAGCTCAAGAGCAAAATGTCGTAAGCATCAAACAAATACCCGGCGGCAATTAAAGTAAAAATCTTCTTGTGCGTCTTAGAGAACGGCAATCGTTCCATCCGACCAACTACGGCTTCCATCGTCAAAGCGCTCATCGAAACAACCTCCTTTTAAAATCCATCCAGCAGCAGAATCGATATGCTACGTTTCTTTTCCCCCTTTTCGACTATGTTCGTCAAAAACATAAAAATGCCGTGTGAAGTCCGGAACTTCACACGGCATTGTGTATGCGGCAATTTAGTATTTTATTATGCTTCTTGACTTGGCCTAATTATAGCAGTATCATCACCATATTGAAAATATTAAATTCAAATCGTCTTATTCAATTTTTGTATAATGGGGAACGATTTATGACGTACAAACAATTAGAATATTTTTTGGCTATTGCCGAAACAAGCAATATGACCGCTGCCGCAAAAAAGCTGAACATTTCCCAGCCGCCGCTCAGCTATCAGCTCAAGCTGCTGGAAAAAGAACTGCAAGTCCAATTGTTCAGCCGCGAAGGCCACGCGCTTCACATCACCAACGAAGGCCGTATTTTCCAGGATAAAGCCCAGCAAATACTATCCTTAACCAACCAGTCCATTTCCTTGATGCAAAACATGAACAACGAAACCGTCGGCACGCTCACGATCGCTACGGTTCCTTCCGTCTGCGGCTGCGTCCTGCCTCAAAGCATTCAAACGTTCCAACAAGCCTATCCGGAAGTCCACTATAAAATCTATGAATGCAACAGTTTTCGCGCCATGGAGCTTCTTGACAACGGCTTAGTCGATCTGGCTTTTGTGCGGGCTCCCTTTAAGCAAGAACGCTATCATGCAGCGCCTGTCAAAAATCCTTTTCTGAAAGAGCATCAACAAGACTTTTTCGTTGCCATTGGAGCGTCAAAATTTTTTACCGATACGGCCTCTTCCGCCATCACCTTAGAACAGCTAACCGGCAAGCCGCTTATTGTACACCGGCGCTATAAAAAAATTTTAGATCAGCTTTGCGCAGAAAAAAACATCTCTTTGAAAATTGTTTGCGAAAATGATTATATTGGCTCTTCTTTTTACTTGATCGACGCTGAAATCGGCGTTGCCGTTATGCCCTACACGTCGGCCATGCTGTATGACAATAAAAAATCACTGCTTCTCAAAAAAATTGAACAACCATCCATTGACTCGCAAGTCTATGTAATTACCAAGAGAAACAGCGCTTTACCTACAGCGGCAAAAAAATTCATAAAACAACTGCAAGAATAATGATTTTAAAAATAGGCCTGCTAAAGCAATTTGCTCTAGCAGGCCTATTTCTCACCATCTCCAAGGTTCCCAGGACTCCATGGCCGCTGTAATCTGCTCCGGCGTCGTCTTCTCCGGCAGATAATCCAGTTTCACCTGCCCGTTATGCCCGAATAGGGGCATATGCAGATGCACTTGATTGACTCCCGGCAAATCCAGCAAATATTGCTCCAACGCCTGCTTGCTCCCCTTCGGAATCCCCGTAATTCGCAGCACCAGGCGCGCCTCCCCCGGCGCGGAGCATCCACAGCCTTTACACATGTTCTTGCCTCCCTGCCTTTCTACACAACAAAAACAACAGCCGCCTATAAAAAAAACCACAAAGAAGAGACTCTCGCTGAAGTCCTTTTCTTAGTGGATATGTAGTGCAATGGAATCTAGCAACTAAAGAGCAATGGTATATTTTTACTTTTACTATACCGTTCAAAATCCTTGCCGTCAAGGTTCTCACTTTGACTTTCTTGAAAAATTTTACTTTTTTGCTTACTACAAGACTCGCCCTCGCCTCAAGCCTTAGAATTCCCTTCTGCTGTCAATTGCTGCAACAAGCGCTCCAGCTCCGCCGCAAAACGAGCGTCATCCTCCGCCTGGCGTTTACGCGGCCCCTTCGTTCGCCCGCCGCCGCGGCGTACTTTCGCTTTGATTTCCCTCTCCTCCAACAGAAAATCCATTTTCTCGGATCGATACTCACTCCCAGAGGGGCTTAAACAGCACGCTTTCTTAGCCAGTACCAACGCCGCCAAACCCCAATCCTGAGTAATAACCAAATCATTCGCTTCCGTCAAGTTCACGATCTTCAAATCCGCCTCCTGCGAAGCATTCCCTACCGTGATATGCTGATCCGAAACAATCTGATGGTTGAAGCTTGCCACCGTCACTACCGAAAGCCCCCAGCGAACTCCCGCCGCCAAGCAATGCTGCAACACCGCTTTCGGACAAGCGTCTGCATCAATTATTAGTTTCATCTTTCCCTCCAACATTACCAAGATTTACTCAGCTTCCATTGTCCTTGAAGCCCCCGTTCACTGCCAAAGCTTTTTTCCACCTGCCCTTGGAGCAGCCATCCTCCCGGCAGCGCTCGCTGCGCCCCTACGCTCAACACATACCGTTGCCGGCCGCCAAAGCTATGCGCTTCTTCCCCTGAAACAAGAGCGATCGCATCGCCCTTGAATTCGCGGATATAATCGCCGCGAAGCCAAACACTTTGGGGTAATTGTTGTGCCGTCAGCGACGCATGGCGAACTTCCAAACCCGCACGCCCTTGCAACGACGCGCCCTGCTTGACGGAAACCGTCGCTCCCAGTTTATCTGAAATCGCCGCATGATCTACAGATACATATAAAAGCTGCACCTGCGGTTCTACTGTCAGTTCGGCCGTACGTCGCAGCGTAATCCCATGTTCCAGCGAAGCTGCCACCATGCTGCCTCCATAACGTTGACGCAAACCATAACCATAATAGCCGGGAACTTCATTATCAATGCTCAGATGCCCATACAAAAAAGATCCCTGCCAATACGGCGACACAGCACTCCCAATGCCGCTTCGCTGTACACCGTACACGCCGCCGTAGTTTGCCGACAGTTGATTCGTCACATTGGCAGCGCTCTGACTTAAACTGCCGCGTCCTTGTCCAACTACAATCCCCCAGTAAGCCTGCTGATCCAGTCCGGTTTTTAACGGACGATCCCAGCCCAGATGCAAACCATAGGACTGATTATGAAAGGAATTCCCTGCGTTATCTACATATGCGCCATTCCTTCCATAGGGCTGCATCCACAAGCCCTCCGCAGACGCTTTATGAGTCCGCAGCTCCAGCAAATGCTGCGACACGTCGCCCAAAGCTTCTCTACCTAAACGCTGCGCGCCCACCAAAGCCTGACTGTAGCTGCTCAAATAATTAGGCGCGTACAACGCGTACACCAGCCAGTTCATCGTATTCTCCGACTGGCCGCTGCGCTTCCAGTATTGATAGGCCCCTCCGCTGCGACTTTCCCCGTTTTGGGACATCGGCGACGCCTCGCCGGCCACAAGCGTTGTGCCGGCCGGTACAGAGATAACGTAAATATCCTGCAAATCAGAGCCCCATTGCTTTAAAATAGCCTGACGGTTTCGAGAGTCCTCCACCGAATAATAAGACGGCGACCACCAAGCTCCCAAAAAGCCCTGGGCAATTTCATTTGCATTTTGATGATTGCCCCGGCGCAGGAGCTGCAGAGGCGCTGTCGTCTCTACAAGTCGCACCTGCGTATCCGTATAGCCGTTTTGGCTTGTAAAAGAATAGAAATTGCCGTACGAATTGACCGACGCAAACTTCGTAAACCCTGCATTAACCAGAATCTGGCGTTTCTGCTCCAATAGCGCCGCCGTTACTCCCGGCACAATCTTCGCCGCAGCCTGGCCCGACACACTTTGAGTCGGCTCCAAACCCTGCGCTTGAATCTGCGCGTCAATAACCGCCAATTGTTCGTTCCAGACCGTCACTTGCGCTGCATCTGCAGCGGCAACGGACATAAATAACAGCTGTATGTATAGGCAAAAAACACCAATTCGAACCGCATCCTTGCGCATAAGCTCCTCCTTCGCAGAAAAAATTCCTCTCCGCCTGCTGCCCTGTACATTCTCGTCTGCCTGTGAGAATCCTGCAAAAGAAACACTGCTAACTTTATTTTCTGCACAGGAATCCTGCTTTTTCTCCAGAATATTGAGGTTCATAAGTAATTTCCGGTTCAGGGGTGGTTCAAGGGGACGGTTCTGCTGAACCAAGCCAGGACCGCGTGGTTCACGAGAACCGTCCCCCTGAACCAAAAAACAAGAAAAAGCGAGGTTTTGAGCATGAAACATAGAAAAAAGGTTTCGACCGCGTTATGTGCGTTTTTTATACTCCTGAGCGTTCTTCTCCTTCCTGCCGCTGTCGTTTGCGCTGGCGACTCCGTCGAGAAAGACACCAGCCCCCAAGTTGCTCAATACTTTGAAAACGCCAAGAAAAACGAAGCCGAGCTTGTCGCCTTTTTGCACAAAATGCCCAAAGGCGCAGATCTGCACAATCATCCTTGGGGCGCGGTCTACACGGAAACGCTGCTAGACTCGGCCATCGCCCAAAACCTCGTTTTTGACCGCACGGCCAAAGCCTTTGTCAAAGAAACCACAACCCCCTGCTATACCGCGCAAGAGTTAAAACAAAGCAATTCTAAAATGGGCGAAGCTCTCTCCGCTCTTTCCCTGCGCAATCAACCGAAAGAAAAAGAGAATGGTCATGACCATTTCTTCGATTCCTTTGGGCGTTTTGCCGCCGCCGTACCTAGCGAAGAAGACTTGCTGCGCGAACAAGTAGGGCGAGCCATCAGTCAGAAAATCCGTTACTTGGAACTCATGACCGAACCGCCGCGTGAAGAAGAAGCGATTCGCACCTGGCTGCAGCAGATGGAGGCGGCGCGCCGTGAGACCATCTCCCAAGCCGGCGGCGCCTGGAATGTGGACGTAGCTTATATCGTTCCCATCAATCGCAACGCCCTGCCGAACTCCTTGAAAAGCGGACCATGGAACCAAGAAGTTTACGAGGAATTTTTCACGCAAGAAGTACGCCAAGCGCTTACCTCGATTGTTCGTTTTTCCGACCAAGGCATCCGCAGCCTTACTTTTTTAGATCCTGAGGATTCCTGGATTTCCCGCACCCAGTTTACTGCGCAAATGCGTATTTTAGACCGCGAATGGCGCCGCCTGGTTGCAGAAAATCCAGCTAACGCCGATAAACTAAAGGTCAACCTTCATGCCGGCGAGCTTACTTTGGCTTATTCGCCGTATGAACCCATGCGCAACCGCATCAGCCAAAGCATCGCCTTGGGACATGCCTCACGCATCGGCCATGGCCTCAGCATTCAGTGGGAAGACGACGTCTACGGCCTGCTGCGTCAAATGCGGGACCATAAAACCGCCGTAGAAATCTGCCTAACCAGCAACGACGGCATCCTAAATGTCGCTGGCGGCGACAAGCATCCCTTCCGCTTGTATTGGAACGCCGATGTTCCTGTAACGCTCTGCACGGACGACGAAGGCATCTCCCGCAGCAATCTGACCATGGAATACGCCAGGGCCGCCCAATGGTTCGGCCTGAGCTACGGCCATCTCAAGTGGCTGGCCTTCAGCAGCCTGGAGTATTCTTACCTGCCCGGAGAAAGCCTCTTTATCAACGGCGACTTCAACCGCCTCAAAACCGCCCCGCCCCAAGGTTCCGTCAAAGCCGCCTTGGAACAGCAGCTGCGCGAGGATTTTCAGCGTTTTGAAGCCGATATGGAGAGAAACATACTTCTCATGAAACGTCGCTAGGTTTACCTGGTTCAGGGGGACGGTTCTTCCGATTCAGTCTGAGCGGTTTTTGGTTCAGGAGAACCGTCCCCTTGAACCAAAAGCCGCGCACCAACAAGAGGGGGATTTTTCTATGCCGTCAACAAACTGCTCTCGCCGCTCCTTGGCGCTGCTGATCGGTGCGTCTCTTCTTTTAACCAGCACCGGCCACTGCACGAACGCCGACGCCTTTAAAACACCGGAATACTACGCCAGCACGGGCTTGGAATTAGTCAACGCCGCTGAAGCCTACGCCTTGGGTTATACCGGACGCGGCATTCTCCTTGGCATTAACGACGAGTTTGCCTTATTGTCGCATCCGGAACTTGCGAATAAAAGCCACTCTTTCTACATCGCCGGGCCGCCCCTTGACTACGATTGGGTTCAATATACCCATGGAAGTCATGTAGGCGGAATCATGGCTGCCGCCAAAAACAACATCGGCATGCATGGTTTGGCGTTCGATGCCGATCTTCTCTCCGGAAATGCCTTTGCCAATGAGCCTCTTGCTACTGTTTACCAATACTACAACACCAATCCGCAAATCCGTGTGATCAACAACAGCTGGGGCTTCAACTATGACATTGACGTCATTGGCGAAGGTAAAGAAGAAATCATTTACTTACTTAACCGCGAAAGCGACACCCTGCCTACCTTGCGCAACAGCATCACAAACTACGACAAAGTACTGGTGTTCGCCGCCGGCAATCATGGCCATACTGCGGCTGGCGGCAGCAGCCTTCTTTCCTATCTGCAGCCGGAAACCGCCGGAAACTTTGTCAATGTCGTGGCTTTAAACAAAAACGCTTTCCACCTTGCTGAAAACCGCACAGATACACAGGCCTTAGCCAGTTTCAGCGACTTGACGAAATATGTAGAAGAAAACAGCATCGCCGCACCAGGCTGGGATATCAATTCTCTCAACTCCGCCACAGGAGGTTATCTTCTGATGAGCGGCACCTCCATGGCCGCCCCCTATGTCACGGCCACGGTAGGACTTGTGCAGCAAGCTTTCCCTTATATGACAGGCAAGCAGCTTACGGACGTCGTACTCTCCAGCGCTAATAAAAGCTTTGCCCTGCCTTCGTTCACCTTGGTCGTCCAAGAAGATACGGAAGATCCCAAAAGCAACTCCGCAATAACCTACCCTTCAAAGATTAATGTATTTTACTTCGGCCCGCGTCCTGCAGCAGGACAGGTGCTTGCTGATTTAACCTCGTATTATCAGCAAAACCAAGTTCCCCTCGCTTCTTTTTATGGCTATACTTCGCTAAACCAGTTTCTGGCTCTGCCCCAGCTTGTTTACGAAAATACGCCGCGGGAAATGGTCTTTGGCCAAGGCCTGCTCGATGCCGGCTCCGCAGTCCGCGGCCCCGGACTGCTCAACGCCCGCCGCCTGGACGCTTCCAGCTACAGTCCGGCCGCCGCTTACGGGAAAACCCAGGCTCTCTACGCCATCAATACTCAAGGGTATAACAGCGTTTGGAGCAATAACATCGGCGAAAAGCGCGCCGGACTTTTGGCTGCCGACAGCCCCTACGAAGACCTGCGCAGCATTTACGCCTACTACAAGCAAGGCGACGTTTTTTATGCTTTTTCCCAAGGCCAAGACTACATCAATTTCTACAATCAAAAAGCAGCAGCCAACGGTCTGCTCGATTTGCCTGTAGGGCTCTATAAAGAGGGCTCCGGCACCTTAACTCTATCGGGGAACAACACCTATCAGGGCAGTAGTATTGCCGCCGGCGGCACCCTGCAAATCGACGGCTCTGTGGCCGGCGATGCCTACAGCCTCCCTGCCGGCACTTTGGCCGGTTCTGGTCGCATTGCGCAAAACGTCTATAACCGCGGCATTTTGCAACCAGGCAGCTACAGCCAACCAGGCACGCTTTCCATCGACGGCAATCTTGCCAGCTCCGGCCAGTTGGCCATCGCCGTCCAAAACGGCATTGCCGCTAAAGTAGCGGTCACAGGCGCTGCCGACATCAACGGAACTTCCTTCTGCGCGGTCCCTGGCAGCATCTACCGGCCCACTGCAAGCACCAGCCCCTATACCGTGCTGACCGCCAGCGCGGTCAGCGGCGCCTTCACCAGTTCCGCCTTTACCGGCCTGCTCAATGCCTCCGGCAGCCAAGACGGTAGCAGCGCCTATCTGCAGTTGACAAAGAACAACAACCTGGGTGCAGTCAGCCCGCAGCAGCAGCAAACCTACGCGGCCGTAAATACTATGTACGACCGTCTGGAAGGCCAGTCGACGCAACGCCAACTGGACAGCCTCTACAGCCTGAACGCCGCCGCTGCAAAAACTGCTCTCTCCTCCATTTACGGAGGCGCCCAAGTCAACCAAAGCCTGCTAGTACAGCGCAGCCCCTTGACTGCAAATGCCGTCACCGCCCGTCTGGAACAAACGCGGCAGCTGCAAAAATTCGAAGTCGCCGTTCCTGTCAATGGTCTCTCAGAAACCGAAGTCACCGCGAAAAGCGTCGTTTCCCTGCCTTGGGACGAACGCAACAGCTGGTGGTTCAAACTCAGCCGCAGCGGCGGCTCATTGGACGCCAAAAATGACATTCCCGGAATTCAAACCCAAGGCTTCGGCTTCACTCTCGGCTGGGACCGCGCCCAAAGCCTTGCCAGCCGCAGCGGCTGGTTTTTGTCCTACGAAAAAACAGACGCTTCCTCCGACCAGGCCAACAGCAACAGCCGCGACTACCGTCTGGGCTGGTACCGCGGTTACACCAGCGACACCTGGAGCATCGATACTCAGCTGGCCTATGGGCAGCAGCGCAGCGAAAGCACGCGCACCCTGCAAAATCTGGGCCTGAACGCCAACAGCCAGTATCACAGCCGCACCTTCAGCGCCAGTCTGGCAGCCAACTACAAGACTTATCAGGAGGGACCATCCTCCTGGCGCACCATCCCTTACGGCGCTTTGGACATCACCCATTACCGCCAGGACAGCTATGCAGAAACAGACGCTGGCGTCTATAATCAACAGGCGGACGACCTCACCAACACCTACAGCACCTTTGAGGCGGGCCTGAAGTTCACGCGGCCTCTGCCCCACGGCCGTCTCAGCGCCAAGCTTGGCTATAAGCACGTGCTCAGCGGCTACAATCCAGAAATGACAGTAACCTTCAGCGGCAACCCCCAAGACAAGCTGACCGTCACCGGCATTACCCAGGATCGCAACTACCTCACCTGGCAACTAGCCAGCGAAGGCAGCTTAGGCAACAATTGGAGCCTAACCAGCCAGGTCAGCGGCGAAAAAGGACAGCACAGTCACTACTGGCAAGCCACGGCCATGCTCAAACGAGTCTGGTAAGCTTTTAGTTCACGGAAGCACTAACGCATCTTTTTTATCCAATTCCAGATACGGATTCCAGGCCACTTCCCACAAATGGCCGTCCGGATCGGCAAAATAGCCGCTATAGCCGCCCCAAGACACTTTCTGAGGGGCTTTAACCAAGACAGCTCCGGCAGCCCGAGCTTCTTTCAACACCGCATCTACTTCTTTTTCGCTTTTCGCGTTATAAGCCAGAGTCAAGCCGGAAAAACCGGTCCCCGCCGCAGCGATAGTCGCGTCGGCTGCCAATTCTTCCCGCGAATACAAGGCCAGCGCCACGCCGCCTAAATCAAAAAAAGCGATGCTCTCTTGGCTC
Organism: uncultured Anaeromusa sp.; assembly: GCF_963668665.1. Taxonomy (NCBI): domain Bacteria; kingdom Bacillati; phylum Bacillota; class Negativicutes; order Selenomonadales; family Sporomusaceae; genus Anaeromusa; species uncultured Anaeromusa sp. The sequence continues at coordinate 1,263,511 of NZ_OY764902.1, forward strand.
GCCGAAGAGGGCTTCCAGCCCAAGCCATTTTGGTAAAATTCCCGAGATCTCGCTAAGTCACGCACTCCCAAAGTCACTACATTTAACTTTTGCCGCATCGATTACCGGCTCCTCTCATTATGATCGTTTATATTCATAACCATTGTTCTATTTGTGCAGTTTCTACAACATGGCAGTACTCTCCCTCTAAGTTGGCCAAGGACATGGCATGCACTTCTTCCGCGGTTCGTACTCTCCCGCTATAATCAGCCTTAGCAAAAGTAAAACAGGCATCTTCCGCTAAAAACACTTCAAAACCCAAATTTCCGGCCATACGCACGGTCGTTTCTACGGAATTATTTGTGATTACCCCAAACACTACTAATTGGCTCACTTCCTTTGCTCGCAAATATGACTCCAGCTTTGTACCAATAAAAGCACTGTTTACATCTTTGCAAAAAATAGTTTCTCCCTCCAAGGGGGATACACACGCTTTACTTTCACAACCTGGTTGTCCAGGATAATAGGTTGAGCCTGCTTCTGTTGACCAATGGTGCACATGAATCACCCTGCGTCTTGCCTGTCTCCAGGCCCGCAACAGTTGTTCCATCTTTACTTCCGCTTTCGGATGGTTTCTTACCCCCCAGCGACTCCACGTCGGATCATCAATCGCATTTTGCACGTCAATAATCAACAAAGTTGCCGATGGCAACAGCATCCCGTTCATACTTCCCCTGCTTTCTTAGCTTCATTTCCAGTATTCATTTTACCATGCTCCATCATCTTACAGGACCGTTCTTTGCATTTATCCTAAAAATCCCGGCAAGCACCAACGCTTACCGGGATTTTCTTTAAAATATAACTATTAAATTTACAAACATCCCCACAAATCGTTACATATTGTTGACATTTTGCACCAACTTTTCAATAGCCGCCACCTGCTCAGGCTGCAAAGCCAAAGACGGTTCCTGCGTGACCGTCTCGATATTTATGCCTTGAGAGGCTACGCCGCCTTTAATAGCCGCTATAAAGGGGGACGACAAATCGTACAGGTTCATCAGCACGGAAATTTTAGCCTGCCCTGCGGCCACACCGGCAAAATCCTGCTTTTCATACGCCGCCAGCAAATCCCGGAACACGCCGGGGATGACGTTGGTCAGGCCGCCAATGACGCCGTCGCCGCCTGCGAGCAAATTGGGCACCATGTATTCGTCATAACCGGACATAACGCAAAAATCCGGGCGCTCTTTTTTGACGAGCTGAATGAGCTTGCGCGTATGGCTGATACCGTCAACCGTGTCCTTAATCCCGATAATATGAGGAAATTCCTTCGCCAGACGCAGCACCAGCTGCGGATCGAGGTTCACCGACGTCCGATCCGGGAAATTGTAAATCATAATTGGCATGGTGGTGTTTTTCGCCAGTTCCGCGTAGTAACGGTACAACACTTCGTTCCCCAACTGGAAATAGTAGGGAGAAATGACGACTACCGCATCAGCGCCAGCCTGCTGCGCATAATTAGTCAGTTCAATGACTTCCGCCAAGATAGTGCCCCCTGTACCGATCAATACAGGAACTCGCTTATCCGTAACCTGCACGACCAAATCAATAAACTCTTTTTTCTCGTCCATCGTAAGCGCGAAAAATTCGCCAATGCTGCCCAAGAACAGTAGGCCGTTAATGCCTTCGTCAATCAGACGATTGATGTGCTGCGTATTGCCAGCCGCATCGATTTTCCCTTGCTTGTTAAACACCGTAATCACCGGAGTAATGGCTCCCTTGAACATAAAATCCCCTCCCTTTCCTCTACCTTTCGCTTTACGGCTGCCCTAAGAAAACGCCATTGCCGGCTGCTCCCGGCTGCCACTGAGCACGATCCGCAAATTTAACCCAGCCCTCTTCGCCAGTGCTTTTTTGCAAGCAAAACCACATTTCCTCGCCGCGATTCTCCACGCCCTTATAACCGGCCCACAAGCGGGCAATACCTAAATCGCCGTTAAAGGGCAGCGAAGAAATACCGGAACCGGGCAAGTAAATCAGGTTATTCTTAAACCAAGCATAAAAATAACCTTCCCCGGCGTAAAAAAGAATGTACGCGGTATCCCCCGGTTTAGGAAGCGCTTTCCCTTTATTAGCCGCCAAATTGGGAGCTATCGGCAGCTCACCTGTGATTTGAATGCGTCCGTTATTCGGAAACGAATGCACCTCAAAGCCAACGACCTTAGCCCCTTCGCCAGCCTCTAACGAAGCTACCTTTTCACTTTCCTCGTTGGCGCGCAAATGCAGCACCACCGGCGCTAACGGCTTCATATAAGCGCTGCCGGAAAATAAAATAGCCGGCGAATCGCCGATAATACGGTTATGCGTAATGACCACCGCTGGCGGCTCCACTACCGGCGCAGCCTCAACCGCACCGGTTGTCAGAAAAAAGCAGGCTGCCGCCAAAGCAAAAACTCTATGTATCCATTGCATATATAGTAACACTCCTTAGAAAATCCTTGTTTTATTCACAAGGTAGTCCCTTAGAAATTGTAGCAGATCAGCCTTGTTTAAGCTACCGCCGGGAGGCTATCCCATGCTATTTTCATTTTTCATCCACTCGCCAATATACTCTCGCAATCAACGACTCGGAGCGTTCCGCCACGCTGCCTCCCTGCGCCAACGCCGCTAAGCTCGCACGCAGCCGTGAGACCAGTTCCTCTTCCGACGCGCACAGCTCCTTAAAAAACGGCGTATACGCGCGAACCGCCTCGTCTAACGACAGTTCCCACTGCCAGTTTTCTTGCTGGTAGGTTACTTCCGGATAATAACCGGCGGCAAACAGCGTCGCCACGGTATAGGAAAGCGTTTTCCCCCAGGGCGCTTGGTAGGAATCTCCGAAAAACTGCCGCCCCAACTGCTCGCGGACGACATCGCGCCGCCGGGCAAAGGTTGTTAAAAAACACGCTTTGCGACTGGCGCGGCAAAGAGCCAACAGCGCATCCACATTGCTGATCCCCGGACACATCGAAGCAAAGGTCAGATCAAAAGCGCCTTGCCAGCCTTGCGCTTCCAAATCAACCGTTTCCCAAACCGCCTGTACAAAGTCGGTTTTTTCCAACAATCCTTCTTCCTCGGCACGATTCCTGGCATGGCGCAGCATATTGCCGGAGATATCCGTCCCTACCACGCTGGCGCCGAGTCTGGCAAACGCTAAGGCATACGCGCCCGGACCGCAGCCAACGTCAAGCACGGCAGCGCCAGCGCCCAATACGCCTTTCCCTTCCAAATAGGATAGGGTAGAACGCATCCGACTGCTGTCACTCTCCTTCCCCGCAAATTCCGCCGCCCGCAAATCCCAAACCTCTTGGGATTTTTTCCAATCCCCGTCTGTTTTCCACTCTTGCCGCAAAGTCTCTAGCTTCATTCTGCCACTCCTCCTCCAAATGCGTACTCTTGCAATACTTCCGCTCTGACGGGCAAAATCCTGCAGGAGAACGAAGTATTGAACGAGGAGTAGAGGGAGCAACTGGAGGGCTGCTATTCCATTCAGTCCGCTTGAGCCGCCAGCCGCCGCAAACAAGCGGTCAGCTCGCTTATCTCCTTCATCTTCTTTCCATACAGCAGCAGTTCTTTGGCCAAGCGCAGCACCAGCCGCTGCCCTGCCGCCTGCACCTGAGGATCTGTCAATTCTTTGAAATCAAAAGGCAAGCCGGCGTCGCATAAACGCCCTACCGAAGCGCAGGCGATAAAGCCAAGGGTATCGGCCAAACGTTCTTGCCTGTAAAAACGGTTGTAAGGACTTTGAAAGGGATTGCTCTCCCCGAAATGCCCCTCCCAAGCCGTTTGAAAAGAATCGCCAAATTCCTGATAAATCTCTTCTATTAAATCCAAAAGATATTCTTGATACTCCTTTTTTTCCGCTTCCGGCACCTCGTCTTTAACATACAAAGCGGCGTAACTTAAAATCAGACTGCTCAAAAGCCGCCCCAAATCAAAGGCCACTGGCCCGTAAGTAGCATATTCAGCATCAAAGACCTTAATTCCCCGCTCGTCCGCAAAAACATTAGATGTATGCAAATCCGAATGGATCAAACATTGCCGCTGCCAGGCATAGCGCTCCTGCAAGCGTTCCACCTCTCGTCGCACTGGCGACAAGGCGCAAAGCTCCGCCAGCGCCCCCCGAACAAGCGGATTGACCGCTTCCAGCGGCGGCGTCAGCATAGCGCTTTGAAAAAACAAATGATTCCAAAACGGCTTGGTTTGCCCATCAGCAAAGGTATTTTGCATCTGCTGCTTTTCTTCCAAACCAAGAAAAAACTCAGATGTATAAAACGACGTTTTTCCCAGGAATTTCCCTAGCTGCTTGCCAACTTCCGGAAAACGCCTGCGTTCTAGAATACTCTCGCTCAACAAACAAAGCCGCCCCAAATCTTCCATTACTAGTAATTTTTGCGCATCATCCCAATGATAAATTTGCGGCGTCGTCCCCGGGCAAAGACGCTCCCAAAAGCGCAGCGCATGCACTTCCACAGCCATGCGCGTTAACGGCAATTCATAAAATTCCCCGTGGGACGCCAATTGAACATGCGGCATCAGCTGCTTAAGGATCAGCGAGCGGCCGTCCGACGTTGCCACACGAGTAATTTCGTTTACATGCCCGTCTACGCTGCGGCTATCGCCAGCCAGACGCTTACACGTCAAAGGACCGCTGCCGAAAAAGTCAGGCAGCGCCTGCCGTACGTATTCCGCCGCTTCCTCCGGGCTTAAGATCGCATAGGCTTCCATACTCCGCCTTCTCCCCGCAGTGTTCTCATCTACAGGATACGGCTAGCGATATTCTCTGTAAATACCGGTATAAACAAAGCCATAATACCGCCCTATTACTGAACAAGAATTCACTACTTTGAAGGCAAGCTTACTCTGTCCCGAAAATGACTTTCTCAGCGCCGCCTTAGCGCCGCATTTTACTTTTTAACCTGTTTAGACACGGCCGCCGTTCGGTAATGGCGAAGTTGATGTTTCAGCCAACGTTCGCTATCCGTCAAAATCGCAACCACGACTAAGCCGGTAAAAATCAACTGCGCCCAGTCTAGACCTCGATAAAACTGATTGATCAACAAGAAAACGACTCCTAATGAACAAACTAAGGTACAGGCTCTCATAGCATTCCCTCCATGTCTCTCCGCCAAGAAAACATAGTTTCCAAAAAGCAAAAAAGAAGCTTGATTTCTCAAGCTTCTTTGCTTTTCGCCTATGCAACGATTAATTTTAATTATAACTCTTTTTCGTAATCTTGTCTTGTTTTTTTCTTTTCCCTTAAACCATTTGCTTTTCATGGAAAGATTCCCATCTGAACATCTGCCTCTTGTTAACCTTGCCAAGCGGCTTTAGCGTACAGAAAACACCAACAAGACCGCGATCACGCCCAGCACCATGCCCGGCGCCGTCCGCTTGGCAATCTCAAAGGGATTGACCTTGGCAATGGTCGCACAGACAATCAAGCCGCCCGCTACTGGCGACATGGTGCGTCCCAAGGCGCCGGAAATGGTAGCCAGAGAACCCATGTCACTAATAGCCCAGCCAAATTGCGCCGCATGGGGAGTCACTGCACCGTTGAAGGCCAGCGCCGCTGCATCGCCGGAACCGCTTAGAATCGCTAAGAAGTACGGTCCAAAAGTCGCCGCATAAATAGCAATATCCTGGGAGGCTTTCATTTTCTCAATCATCGCACCGGTCAGACCAATAATCTGCATCCCCTGGGTGAACACAGCAGCCGCGATAATAATCCCCATAATATCTCCGTAAGAATCGCCCATACCTTTAAAAAAGCCTTTGGAAATTTCCTGGGGACTCTGGAAAGTAGCCAAAAATCCAAGCATAGCCCCGATAATCATAGCCTGCGGCACAGTTACTGTCGGAATCACGCCAAGCTGCTTGCTGCCCAATACCAGCAGCAGCAGCGGCAGCGCCGGAATAATGGCTTTTAAGGGATTGACCTTGAAATCCTGCCCATCCCCCTGGAAAGCAGCGGCGCGCTCCGCGTCCGGTCCTTCCTTGCGCCAATACGCCACCATGGCCAACATCGGCGCGGCAATAGCCAGCACCACCAGCACCGCCGGCGCGTGGTTGGCAATGACCGTCATGACGTCCACCTGGGCCAGCTTCGCCACAAAGGGATTGTGGCTGAGACCCGGGCTCATGGTACTGCCGAAAGTCCCCGACATAACACAAGCCGCAGCCATAGCCGGATGCACGCCGGAGCGAATCAGCGTGGGAATGAGCACCGCCCCTACCGCAGCGGCGCAGCCAGCCGTACTAGGCAGGGCGATGTTCAGCACCCAGGTCACCACCACGGCGCCAGGCACCAAGATCGGCTTCACCCGTTTGAGCCCCCCCGCCAGCAAATGCACCAAATTCTTATCACAATTGGTTACGCTCATGACATAGGAAAAACCCATAACCGTACAAATCGTCGTCACCAGACCCTCATTCACCATGGCCTTGGCAAACGCGTCCATCGCCGCCAAGGGCTTCCCTGCCGCCGCCGCCATGGCTAAACCGCCTAAAAAGAGCACCAATCTTGTTTCATAGCGTTTCACAATAGCAACGAAAGTAAGCAAGACAATAATAGCTCCCACCCAAATCATCTACCAATTCGCCTCCTTAAAAAATGTTTTTTCTATACGCACATTTGCAACCACAGTACGTTATTCGCCACATTAAGGATATTTCCTTTTTTAATTTTTGCGCAATTTGAAATAAGTATACAAAGTGCTAGATAATTGCTGTTTTTATAACGCCACTAAACAGAAAAAGACCGCTACGAGATCTTTTAGAAGAGAACGTCACACAGCGACGGCACGTGAAGTGCCTGACGGTACGTGATGTACCTAATGCCGGCAATGCCAAGGATGGCCTAATTGCCGGTCTCCTCTGAAAGTCCATGGATGGCGTAGCATCCGGTCTCCAACAGGAAAGCAGAGAAAGGCCCGAGGAGTAAAGTGAGGGAACAATGAGGCTACGGTGGCCGTGATTGTACTTGAGACTTTTATTGGAGCAAGACGGTCCGTAGGACGCAAAAACAGGGTAAGGCGGATGACAGTTTCGCCTGTTTGAGCGCAGCGAGTTAAGAAACTGCCGCCTTACCCTGCTTTTGCGAGGCGCGCGCAAATCTTGTCTCAAATACAATCATGGCCGCCGTTTGCACAGAAGCTCCCAGCCCTTGATAATTCTAGGTTTTCCAGCCATAAAAACTTATAAATGCTGGCGTAAAGAAAAAGACCGTACTCCCAAAAAGGATACGGTCTTCTCTGTAGGTTCCTTTGTTCCGCCAGTACCAGCCTAGGCTTCACTAGCCGCCGGTTTATCGGCTTCAACTTCTTTCTTTTTCAGGTTATTCGGCATGAAAAGAGCGCCTACGGCCATAAAACAGAGCAAGGTCGCCAAAAACAGGAAAGCGTCTCGGTACGCCAGAATGCCTGCTTGGTGCAGCATTTCCTGGTACAGCTTACCCATCGCCATCGGCCCGGCTTCGTTTGGCGAAACGCCCAACTGCAGCAGCGCCTGTTTCGCCGACGCTAACGCTTGGTTATAGACCGGTTCTGCGGCGCTCAAATGCTGTACCAAATACGCTTGTTCCCGCTGCTGACTGTGAATCATTTCGTTCGTCACCAAGGCAATGCCCACGCTGCCCCCCAAGTTGCGCATGAGAGAAATAATCGCCGAGGCATTACTGCTCTGCGCTGGAGGAATGCGCGAAAATGCCAGCGTCGTCACCGGTATGAACAAAAAAGGCAAGCCAATGGTCTGCAGAATACGAACCATCACAAACATTTCATAATCGCTTTGGGGCGTCAAAAGGCTGGTAGCCCACATACCGCCCGCCATCGTCGCCATGCCAAAAGCTACAAGATATCGCGCCTGTACGCGGTTCACCAGTTTGCCCACCAGGGGCATGAGGAAAAATACTACAAGCCCGCCGGGGGATAAGAGCAAACCCGCCAAGGTGGCGTCGTAGCCGTAATAGGTCTGCACCAGCATGGGCAAAAGCGCCGTCCCGGAATACAAGGCAAAGCCCACAAAAAACATCATCACGCAGGGCAAGCCAAAGCTGGGCATGGAGAGTAATCGAAGTTCCACCACCGGCTTCTCCTGCTTCAAAAGCCACATGACGGCCAAGACCAACGCCACTGCCGAAATAACGGCAAACAGCAGAATAAAAGAACTGTCAAACCAGTCTTCCTGCTGCCCTTTATCTAGAACAATCTGCAGCGCTCCCAGGCCTAAGGCAATCAATCCTAAGCCGATATAGTCGATCGAGGGCACAATCTGCTTGCGCGCCGTCGGCGGGTCTTCTACCAGCATACGCACTAAAAAAGCCGCTAAAATACCCACAGGAACATTCATGAAAAAAATCCAGCGCCAATTGAACTGATCCGTAATATAGCCGCCCAGCACCGGACCGATGATTGGCGCCAGCACCGTAGTAACGCCGGTAATGGCAAAGGCCAGGCCCAGCTTCTCCGGCGGAAAGCTGTCCTTGATAATGGCTTGCTGCGCCGGCTGCAAGCCCCCTCCGGCCAACCCTTGCAACAACCGGCATACGATCAGCATGGACAGCGAAGTTGCAATGCCGCACAAAAACGATGCCGCCGTAAAACCAAGAATGCAGACAATGAAAAAATTCTTCCGCCCCATCAACGCCGAGAGCCAGCCGGATAAGGGCAATACAATGCCGTTCGCTACAAGATACGACGTTAAAATCCAGGTGCTCTCCTCGGAGCTCGCCCCCAAAGAACCGGCGATATACGCCAAAGCCACATTGGCAATGGTCGTATCCAGCACTTCCATAAACGCCGCCAAACTGACCACTACGGAAACCAGAAAAGGCCGTTCGGGACGATGCATGGCCGCTTCCATCTTAAAGAACCGTTCCTTCCGTAAATACCGTGGGCTCTACGGACATGCCGGGCCCCAGATGGATGGAGCTTTCCGGCTGCGCTTCCAAAACGATCTTGACCGGTACCCGCTGCACCACTTTTACAAAATTACCGGTGGCATTTTCCGCCGGAAACAAGGAAAAATGCGCGCCTGTTCCCGCCTGCAAGCTGTCCACGCGCCCTTTTAGCGTAACGCCGGGGTAAGCGTCAATGCGTATTTCCGCCGTCTGTCCCGGGTGCATGCGCTTAAGCTGGGTTTCCTTAAAATTGGCCACAACCCACAACTCCGTCCCAACTAAAGAGCCCAGTTGCTGCCCCGCCTGGACGTAGTTTCCCAGTTCCACGCTGCGTTTGGTAATCCGCCCGTCCACCGGAGCAATAATTTTCGTATTTGCTAAATCCTGCTCCGCTTGCGCCAGCTCCACTTCGGCCTGACGCACCTGCGCCGCCAGCTGCTCTGTTGTACTTTGAGCCGTAGCGATAACGCTGGGCGCCGTTGACGCCGAACGAGCGTCGGCTTGGCTTTTTTCCAGCGCCGCCCGTAAGGAGGCTTCCGTAGCTACCGCTTGATCCCACTGTTGCTGCGAGCAGGCGCCTTCGCGGAAAAGGCTTTCCATTCGCTGCCGGTCAGCCGCCGCTTTCTCCCAGTTCGCCTGTGCCGATGCCACCTGCGCCCGAGCCCCTTCTAAGCCAGACGGAGCGGAAATGGACGTCGTGGCCAGGCTGCTTTGCGCCGCACCAGCAGCCGCTTTGGCTGCCGACAAGGCCGCCGCCGCCCGATCCCGCTTAATCTGATAGTCCGCAGGATCGATTTCTACCAGCACATCGCCGGCTTTCACGACTTGATTATCTTTAATATGTACCGCTTTGACATAGCCCTGAACTTTGGGACTCAATGTCACGATCGTACCTTCAATAGCCGCATTGTCCGTCGTAACCTTGCCGTCCTGCCAGATATACCAGCCGCCGGCTACAGACGCGGCCAGTAAAAAAAGCAAGGCAATCCGAAATAGTTTCTTTTTATCCTTCATTGCGCTCACCCATTCTCGTTTCCTTTTGTCTTCGAATCTACAATGCCGTATAAATACAGCTGAAACGCCTGCATCGCATATTTAGCATCCGAATCTTCCCCCAAAGGCACCATTTTTTCTGCCAGCGGTTTCGTGATGAAATAAAAATTAAGAATGCCCGCCATGGATACTGCCGCATGTGCCACATCCAGACCTTGCCGAAACAGGCCCTGCTCCATGCCTTCGCGCAGCGTCTCCATGACAAATTGATATACTTCGCCTAAATGGCGCTCCACGATCGGTCCGCCATAGGCAGTGGGCTTCAGCAGCTCTCTCATGATAAAACGAGACAAATAGGGCCGCTGCCCGTGAATGTAGGTTACTCGATTCGCATACATCTCCAGCTTGGCAATCGGCGTCGACGGCGTCTGCGCCTGCATCGTTTCCATGCTCTCGCGAATAGGCCGGAACTGCTCCTCCAATACCGCCTGATATAAGCCTTCTTTGCCTCCAAAATGATAGGATACCGCCGACACATTGAGCTTAGCCTGCTGCGTCAGCTCTCGTACCGATACAGCGGCAAAGCCTTTACATGCAAACAAATCCGTCGCTATCGCCAGTAGCTTGGCGCGGCTGTCTTTATCTTCCATAGTTATTCGCCCCCCTAATTCAAACAATCGTTTGTTTGAATTAGCATAGCACTCTACTTTAGATATGTCAAATATATCCCCCTGGCCCTGCGGGCCATCCCCCTTTAGCAAGCAATGTCAAAAACCTATAATTCCAGAAAAATCCATTTCAATGATTTCTCCTTGTATTAAATGGGAATTTGACGCAAGCAAACCTAACTTTCCGAGGCGTAGAGGCTCTGTTTGGACGCACCGGCAAACTATAGCGTTTGATTCGATTTAGAAGCTTGCGCATGACAAAAAGCTTCTTGAGTGGGTTTTTGCTCAATACAATGTCCAGAACCATATCTTTCAACTCGGAAAATGCGACATTAGTATTCGTCTTATACTCATAAGTAAGGTCTGCTTTTTCTTGCTTCAATTCCTCATTGGCATAGTTTTGAGCAACTGCTAGCAAATTGAAAACATAAATTGCAGCATAAAAATCTTGCTCTATTAGCTGAAGATTAGAGCTGCTAAAGCACTCAATTTCAAAGACAGATTTTAACGTACGATACTGCGTTTCAATTTCCCAGCGTTTTTGGTAGAGCTCTTTAAAATCCTCTATTGTAACCTTCTCGTCAATGATATTGCTAAACAGTTTCTCGGTTGCACCTGATGGCAACGTAATGTTTAGGACTCGCACTTGGTGCTGATTTCCTTGATCATCCGTGATTTCAACCAACTGATCCGCTTGATTTGCGCGATTAATCGGCGCTAAAAAAGCCTTGCTTACGCGAAAGATATACGGGCTGCTTCCTAATGTGCGGATGAGTTCCCTCGAAGGAAAACCACGATCAAACAGATAGAGGTTTTCTATTTCTAAGTGACGACTTTTCTCTTCAAGACGTTCAATTAACCGCGCAGCCTGCGTCCTTTCGCTAGTTACGTAAGGAGCAATTTCTCCTTCTAATATGATATGGTTATATACATCATATAAATTGCAAATCTGAGCTTTTGCCACTTTGGCACCCGATGCGTTTAACGTGCCAAATATAGATTTAGCATAAGTTGGCACTTCGAAAACCGAACCATCCACAGCAACTACTCGATACCCTCGAAAGCCTTGAAAAGGACTTTTGTATATCGTGGATAACGCATCATTAATCAGCTCTACAAAGGCCGACGGCGCAACTTTTAACCGTGCTTTTTTTAGAGAAGCAGCACGTTGGGGCTCTGAACTTGGCAAAAACTTTTTAAAAAACTGATTTAATTCAATTTGCATCGCCCCCTTGGGTAATTTCAAAGTAAATGCCATAAGCCGTTTGAAATCCAATGTGCAGGTAGAACGAGTAAAATACGTAGCTTTTGTTCGATGCGTACACATAAAACTTACGTCCGTAAGAGCATCTCTCAATTGGGTAAATAGTTGGTTTATCACGCTACATCACCATCATCGAAAGTAGTATACGATCTATAAAACGTATCCTTTTCGATTATTAGGTGACGTTCTAGTTGTCAAGTCTTTTTATTGCTTTTTACAGTTTATTCCACGATAGGTTTTTGACATTGCTTTAGCAAGGGGGACATTTTGCCAGAGCCACCTCGACAGTACCAACCCAAAGCCCTGCCTCCCTTGCCAAAGGAAGGTGCCGCGTCAGCGGCGGATGGATTCGCCGCACTTACCACTCCTCGTGCGTGCCCTCCGATTCTCGTCGCGACTCTTGTTCAATCCTTATTTTTATAGCGAACCTGGCCGCCGACCATGGTCAGCAGCACCTTGGTCTTCGGCAGCTCGTCCACGGGAACCTGAAAAACATCCTGTGACACCATAATTAAATCCGCCAGTTTTCCTGCTTTTAGCGAGCCTTTTTCCTGCTCACCGAACTCCGCATAGGCGCCGCCCAAGGTATAGGCGCGCAAAGCGTCTTCGAGCGTCAGCTTTTCTTCGGGCACCCAGCCTTCTGGATGCTTGCCATCCAGCGTCCGTCGCGTAACGGCTGTGTAGATCCCCAGAAAAGGGTCTAAGGGCACTACCGGCCAATCGGTCCCGAACGAAAGGGGCACGCCAGCCTCCAAGAGCGAGCGGAAGGCATAGGTCGTACGGCAGCGTTCCGCGCCGATGCGTTTTTCCGCCCAACAACCGTCATCCGCCACATGCCCCGGCTGCACCGACGCCAAAACGCCCAAACGCGCCATGCGTCCGATGTCCTCGCGACGCAAGTGCTGGGCATGTTCAATGCGAAAACGTCGATCCCTCGGCCCGTTTTCCGCCTCAACTTCTTCAAAAATATCCAGTAAGAGCTGATTGGCCTTGTCGCCAATAGCGTGCAGCGACGCCGCCAAACCGGCGCGATCCGCCGCGGCAAGGCGTTCTTTCATAATGCCTTCCGGCAGCATCTGCTCCGTCAACAAACCGCAGGTTTCCGGTGCATCGTCATAAGGCTCGCACATATACGCCGTACCGGACCCCAGCGAGCCATCCACAAATCCTTTGAGACCGCCCAGGCGCAGCCAGGCATCGTCTGCGAAACCGTCTTGGCGCAGCTGCAGCTGTTTTTCCCACTCATGAATCTGGGTACGCGCATAAATGCGCACCGCTAAGGCCTGCTTTTTCTGAAAGCGCAGCAGGCACTCCCAGTCCAGCCAATCTCTCCAGGCCGTCACGTCCTGCACCGAAGTGACACCGGAACGAAGGGCGCAGTCCATAGCCGCCTGCAGCGCCTGATCGTATTCTTCCGGCGACGGAGCGGGCAGCTTCTCCTGCAGCAGTTTTACCGCATTATCCTTAAGAATACCCGTTGGCTCGCCTGTGTCCTCGTCCCGTAGAATTTGCCCGCCCACCGGGTCCGGCGAATTTTTATCAATGCCCGCCAGCCGCAACGCCGCGCTGTTGGCAAAAGCGATGTGCAAATCGCTGCGATGTAAAAAAACCGGTCTTTCCCGTGTAAAGGAATCCACCCAGGAGCGATGCGGCAGATCTGTTTGCGTCCACTGATCATTGCTCCAGCCGCCGCCTCCTAAGACAGCGTCGGACGGCAATTCTGCCGCCCGCTGCCGCACAGCTGCGATGAATTCTTCTTTGCACGTTACCGTCCGCAAGTCCAGCGACAAAAGCTGGAAGCCGCCAATCAAAAAATGGGTGTGGTTGTCGATAAAGCCCGGCAGCACCAGCTTGCCACCAGCATCTACGCAGGACGTTTTCAAGCCGGCCAGCTTCTTTATTTCTTCGTCTGCGCCCACCGCGACGATGCGCTCGCCGCGCACCGCCAAGGCCTGGGCCCAAGGCTGCTCCGCCTCGCCCGTCCATATGCGGGCGTTATAGAGCAGCCAGTCTGCTGCGTTTGTCATGAATCGAGTTCCTTCTTTCTTCTTACTCTACTTCTTCCACCACCGGCGGCAGGCGGTCCAAAAGCGCCCGCTGCACGGCCAAGGATTCCTGCAAGAGCGATTTGCACTCCTTCACGTCCTGGTGCAGCGCCTCCTGCCCTCGGCTCAGTTCTCCTATCTTTTCTTCCAGCAACCGCACTTGAACTTGCAATTCGTCTTGATCTTGGCGCAAGCTTTTGATCTCGCTTTGGACCGAAACAAAGCTGCCCAACTGCCGCTCCAAATGCTCAACCACAGCTTCCATCGGTTGATCTTCTTCAAAAGCGCTGGCCGCGTCCTGCAGCTCTTGCGCCAGGGTCTGCAAGGCAATAATCCGTTTGGTTACTTTCTTCAAAGCATTACTGCTTTGACTAAACTGGTGCAACAGCACCTGGATTTCCGTTTCTTCCATTAGGGTTTACCTCCTTCCGCTTTCGCCAGAGAAAGAAATTCCAATTCGTAGGCGCATTCCTCGCAGGCCTGTGTAAAGGCTTGCATTTTAGGCAGCCAATAGACTTCCACCGCCAGAGCCTCCATATCCTTTTCCCGGGAAATAGCCGCCATGACTGACGGCAAGCGTTCTTCATGGGGCTCAAAATACCCTTCCACCTCTTCATAGGAGCGTTGCAAGTGCAGCATCGCCCGCAGCGCCGCCAGCTCATTCGTCGTATCCTTCACCAAGTTCAGTACGCGCTCCCATTCGCCGGCCCGCTCATAATGCGTCAAGGCCTCTTCCGCCTGCCCTGCCGCCTCGGCTTCCGCCCCCAAGCAGCGAGAAGCGGAAACGCTATCGCCAGCTTGCGCGTACAAATCGCTGGCATCCAAATAGTATTCTTCGCGCTCGCGCTCCCGCGCCTTTTCCAGCAGCGCCGCCGCTTCCGAAATTCCCTGCAAGCCAAGACGGGATGCATCAAACACGGCTACCTCTTCCAGCCAGTTCGCCAACGCCGCCAGCACCCCCGCCGGTGCGTCATCTTCATAGAAACACAGGCGTTCCTTGGCTCTGGTAATAGCTACATAGAGAAGATTAGCCTGATACCTAAGGCGCAGCTGCCCCCGTCCCTGGCCGCCCAGCAGCTCCTCCCAAGCGTCCTTGGCCGAACTAAGCAAGCGATAAGCAATGATATAATCATCTTCCGCCCCTTTAAATTCCTGAACCGTATAGACGTTATGCCGTCCGTAACCGCCGGACAAAAGACGCTTCTTTTCTTGTTCATTGGCTACCAGCACCGTTACATAGCCGCGCTGTACATCCGCCGCCGCCGCCAAGAGTTCTCTGGCATTATCCGGCTGCGCCTGCAGCCATTGCGGTTTGAACACCCCCGGCAAAAGCGGCTGCAGCAACTGCGTCTCTTCTTGGTCTGAAGCGCCGCACCAACGGCTGCGAAACTGCGCCAACGCATTGCCTAGAGCCACAATGGGCTCCCGGCAGCGATAATTTTTCGTCAAAACCCGCAGCTGCGTCCGCAGATGCCCGCGATAATGAAAAGGCATGCGCAGACGGCCAAAGTCGAAATACGTCGGGTTAATTGTCTGCTGCACATCACCGCTGAATAAAAAGGAATGAAAATCATGGTCGTTGTGCTTCTTGCAGGCCAGTAAAAAGTAGAGCTGCAGCTCACTTAAATCCTGCACTTCATCAATCACCAGGTAATCGAACTCCGGCTGCAGCCTCCTTGCCGCCAACCTGGCGAGACCTTGCCGAGCCATGTCGTTTTCATCCAGCAACTGCTGGCTTTCCAGCCACTGTTGATATTGCAGCGCCACTTCATAAAGCTGCTCGCGCTGTTCCGCCCCAAAGAGAGAATGGTCCAGCGGCAGCTGCAAATACGTATCCTTCGGCAGCAAAGACATCCGATATATTTCCTGCTGCAGCCGCGCCAAAAGCGCCAAGGCTTCTTTTTTTACCGCCTTTGAAGGAGCTCCGACAGCGCCTTGAAATAAACCTTGGCTGCCGTCACGGCGCAAAATGCGCCACCAGCCGTGACCGTCTTCTTGCCAAAACCCAATGTCCTCCAGCCAGCGCGCCGTTTCTTCCTCTATTGAATACTTGCGTTGCAGCAACAAATCTTGCCGCAGCCAGTGACGCCCCATGCCACCCTTTAAAAGCCCTCGAATCTCCTGCCAGGCGTCGGAAGCAGAGAAGCTGCTGGCGCTCCCATAGACCCTCCAAAATTGGCTTTCAAAAACCCGGAACGAGACTACGTCTTTTTCCCTGACGTCCAACCGTTCCCGACAGTAGGATGCTACACAATGAAACTCCGTTTGCGCTCGGACCGATTCCGACGCTCCCTCACACCACGCTTCATACAAGGCCTGCGTATCATCCCTCAGCCGCTTGGCATACGTAAAATAGCCCAGCTTAGCTTCCTGAGAACTCCGCGCCATCAGCTTATGCAGCCCCACGGTCGACTTGCCGGTACCGGCTCCGCCAGCAAGAAACAACGGCTCGCCTTCGCTAAGCACACAGTCATACTGCTCTTGGCTGAGATATAGCTGCCAGTCGCCCCGGCCTTCCTCTACCAATCGAGCCAAGCCTTCATCGGTAGTTAAATACCAGGCGGCTGCATCAAGAATCTGCGGCACATTGCCCCAGTATTGCTGACTCCGGCGCAAAGCCTCACTTTCTCCGACTTCTTCGTAAGGTTCTTCGCAAAATGCCGCATCCTCCGCTCCGGCTGCAGCTGCAGCCGCTTGCAGCGAAACACCTCGCCGCACCTGCGTATCATGCTTACAGTATTCTAAAAGCACCACGCTGTCCGATGCCACCTCCCGACGCAAACCGGGAATATCTCTAGCATACAAAAACAAAATTCGGTCGCCGCTGTTGACGCGAAATTTATAAACCGTCCGCGCGCCGCCCTGTAGTGAGCGAACATACATCCCTTTCGTCTGGGCAAACAACGGCCCTGAAAGTTTGGCTAAATACTCCGGCAGCCTAGCGGCGACAAAAGCCCGTTTCTCTAATGGTACGCTTTCCCAAAAATTGCGGGCCACCAACTGCCTGCGCTGCTCCGACAATCCCCAACACTCCTTGCTATGCAAAAAAAGGAAAGCCAACGCCGCCACGCTGCTTTCCCGCATTTCTCTCTACTGTGATATTATACGTTGTCTCTCAAAATCCTGCCGCCTGCGCCAAGAAGGTCGCATTTATTCTCCAAGTCTCCGTTCCCCTCAAGACCGCTCTTTTAGATACTTATAGATGGTAAAGCGGGACACATTTAATTTTTCCGCAATCGCAGGAATGCTTTTGGCAAATTGAAACGCCCCTTGCTCACTCAGAAGCGCAATCATCTGCAGCCGATCCTCACGGTTGAGCAAGGCTACGGGCTTTCCCAAACGCTGCAAGCAAGCCTCAAAAATGGAATCCAACGTAGGCGCCGAGGCATGAAGCTCCTCTTCAATCGGCGCGCCCACAGCCGTCAGTTCCGCCAGCACCGATTTGGCTAATTCCAGATGGGTATAATCGTAGTTGATGCCTATGGCATAATGATAATCTTCGCCGCGCAAATGAAAAGTGGAGCTTTTTAAAAGCCGCCCTTCCTTCGTTTTCCCCTGGCTGTTCACAAAGTCCCGGCCCTCAAAAAATTCGTCCAGCTTCTGCACGCCCAAAATAGACAAGCTGTCGCCCACCTGACGCTTAGTCACCTCGCCATGATAGATCGACACAATGGAGCTTTCTTTATTGTTCATATCATGGATTACCACTTCGCAGGACGGGCCAAACATCTGCGCCACTCCTGCCGCCAAGCGATCCAAAAATTCCAGAGCCGCTTCTTTTTGCAAAACTTTCACCGCCTTTGTCTCTATCATATCACAGAAACGAAAAACGAACAGGAGTCGCGGGAGTCACGGGAGGGTTCGAAGGAGGGTTACGAAGTATGATTTTTAACAGGAGTAGAGTGAGTAGAGGGAGGGCTACCAATGATTATATTGGAGATTATTATTGGTGCAAGACGATCCGCCTAACTCCGGGCATGAAAAAAGCCGCTAAAAACGGCTTTTCATCTCTATGAATCGTATTGCTCTTTCTGTTCCACCGAACCCTCACTCTACTCCCTACTCCTGTTTATAATATCGTGCCCCGTAACCCTCTGCCATACCCTCCGGTCACTCTGGTTCTCTGGTTCGTAACTCCCGCGTCTACGCCGCTTCGGCATGCGCCGCCGGCGTCCGATAGGAACTGGCGATGCGCTTGCGGAACAAGCTGATCACGCTAGACACCACCACAATGGACAGCGCTGAAAACAAGGCTTCTCCGGCACCGACCACTAAAATACTGGAGCCTACAATTACTGCATCAAAGCAAAAATTGAGCTTCCCCGGATCCCAGCCATAGCGCTGCTGCAAATACACAGTCAACACGCCGGTCCCACCTAGCGAGCTTTGCCCCATAAAGAGCAACGACAGACCTAAGCCGGCCAGCACGCCACCCGCAAGAGCTCCAAACAAGGGATCTAATTGCATCGCCGGAGCGATACGCTCCACACCGGTCAGCAACACCACTATCACAACCGACAACAAGGTGCTAGCCGTAAACTTCCAACCCAGCCGCTTGAGCGACAAAATGTAAAACGGCGTATTCACCACAAAAAACAGGCCGTCGAAGGGAATTTGGAACCAATAGGCCAGGTTAAGAGCCAGGCCTGTCGTACCTCCGGTGGTAATATGCGCATACTTGAAAATTAAAATGCCCAGACTTATGGACAGACAGCCCGCCAACACCGTCAAAATCCGTTTCATAGAACAGCAACCTTCTTTCAACATGGAATACTTCCATCTTAAAAGAAGGCTCACACATTGTCAACATTTTTTGTAACAATTAAACAGTTTGTTGATTTTTGTTTTCCTGCGCCCACTCCAGCGCAGCGTCCGCCGTCAAAGGGCGCGCAATATAATAACCTTGCACTAAATCAAAGCCGCAACGTCCGACACTCTGCCACTCCAACTCCGTTTCCACGCCTTCGGCGACCACCTCCATGTTCAACGCATGCATCATTTCCACAATGGCCGCTATATACTGCATATGGCGTTCATCGTCGCCTAAATTTTGCACCAACGTACGAGAAATTTTCAAAGACTCAAAAGGTAACCGCAACAACTGCGCCAAGGAGGAAAACCCTTCGCCAAAGTCATCCATGGAAAGAGTTAGGCCTTGTTGCTTCAACTCATGCAAGCTAGTTACCGCTTGCCCGATCGAAGCCATAAACACGCTTTCCGTAACCTCCAAGATAATGGCATTGCGATCTTGCAGCTTTTTATGCAAAAGGTCTTCGACCATGCTGCAAAAGCCTTCATCTTCCAACTGTTGTGTCGATACATTCACATGCACTCGCACCGCCCCCAACCCTTGCTGCCGCAAATTGTCAGCAAAGCGGCAAGCCTCCTCCAGCACCCACAGACCGATACGAGGCATCAAGCCGCATTGCTCCGCCAGCGGAATAAACTTACCTGGCGGCACCTGCCCGTATTCTGCACTACGCCAACGCAGCAACGCTTCAAAGGCCACGAGATTTTTCGCAGCATCAACAATCGGCTGAAATACCAGGCTAAACTCCCGATTGGCAATGGCGCTGCGCAAGGCGTTGGATAAAAAGAGCTTTTCCCGAGTTTCCTTCAACAATTCCCGCGTGCACATACGCCAAGTATTTTTACCGCTGTCTTTGGCTTCATATAGAGCAGCGTCAGCATTTTGCAACAGCTCTTCTACAGTCAGGCCATCACGCGGATAAGCGGCAATACCCATACTAGCCGTTATATGGAGCGGATGCTCGTCCACTGTTTCACCCGCTTCAATCGCCCGCAGCAGTTGCTCCGCTACCGGCCCCGCTTCTTTACATGCCGTTTCAGGCAGCCACAAACCAAACTCATCTCCGCCCAGCCTGGCAATCATGCCGCCTACAGGCACATGGCGTTTCAGCGCCGCCGCTACGGTACAAATAAAATGATCTCCCCTGCTATGCCCTAACGAATCATTGATCAGCTTCAAGTTGTCCAAGTCCAGTAAGAATATATAGCCTGATAACGCTTCGTCACCAGCTGAAATCTTTTCCTGTAATTGCCTGTAAAAATTTCTCCGGTTGGGCAGTCCTGTCAGCTCATCAACATACGCCAGTTGATACATGCTTTCATGGTCTTGCGCCCTAGCCAGAGCTGCGGAAACAATATTAGCGTATTGACGCAAAATGGCTTCGGCTTTAGCATCCATCACAGAGCTTGTCTCCGACCACGCTACCACCAGCACTCCAATGATTTCTTTACCCAACTTTAGCGGTAAACCGATACAACTGCCAATAGGCGCCTTATAAAAAAAAGACAGCTTCGCCGCATAAGAGTGGTAATCCGGCACAAAAACGACTTCGCCACGCTGTAGCACCTCTTGCGTCAAGCCCTCAGACAGTCCTCCCCGAAAACCCACTGGCAGGCAATAACGCCCGGCGGACTGGCGTACAACCCAGCCATCTTTGGTTTCATTTAGCGTAGAGATTACACTGTGAAGTCCTCCCGCCAAACGAATGGCATCCTGGGTAACCACCGCCATCAACGCCTGCGTAGATTCCCCTTCCGTAATCAAGTGACCGGTCATCTCTTGAAAAGAGCGGGCCTGTGCCGCGGCATCCTCACCTTGCCGCGCAATTTCGGCAAAGGATTGCTGCAATCCCTCTACCATCCGGTTAAAAGAAGCTGCCAGTTCGTCCAATTCCTCATAGCCTGACGCCTGTACTTTTGCCGCCAGATCGCCTTCGCCAATGCGTTTGACCTCCGCTGCCAGCGCGACAATAGGCTGACTAAGGCGCTTGGCTACCCAGAAAGAAAACGAGATCACTAGCGCCATGGACGCCAAGAACAACCCTAAAAACCAGACAGCCAGCTGCCGCAACGGCGCGTAAACCACATCCTCCGGTACCGACATAACCAAAAACCACTGCATCGCAGGGACCTGTTTAAAATACACAAGCCGCGAATTCCCATTGTAATAGTACCGTCCCCAGCCTTGTTCCTCTCGCAGCATACGGCGTATGGTTTCTTTCATATCCTCCTGGTAATCGGGAGACTGCAAAACATTTACCCCTAAGACGGCGCTTTCCGGATGCACCAGCACCACTCCGTTCCGATCCAGAAGATAGGCATAGCCTCCTTCGTACTCGCTGGCCCAATTCAGATTTTCCAGTAGGGTTTTCAGGGGCACATCCGCCCCTGCAACGCCGTAAACTTGCCCCTGCGCGTCATGTATAGGCATCACGATGGCCAGAGCCATCTGCTGGGTCACCATATCCAAATAAGGAGCCGTCACCTTAAGACGCCCCGCCTCTACAGCCTCCTTATACCAGGGTCGCTGCCGCGGATCATAACCGGAGGGAGGTTTCCAGCCGCTACCGTCGATAAAGTCTCCGTTCATGAAGCCAAAATACATATCCGTCAGTTCCGGATCCACCTGCTTGTAACCGGACAGCCGGTCAGCCGTCAGCGTTCCTTCTTGCGCCTCTCTCTCCAAATTATACCAACTTATTTCCAGCAACTTGGCTTTACTCAAAATATTGTTATTCAGTTCATTCGTGTGTGTCACCACGTTGACCGCCAATTCCCGCTCTATCTTCGACGTTAGCTCACGCTGAACAAGATAATACCCCAAAAAGGCCGCCACCAGCAGCATTGCGCCTGTCAATCCGGCAAATAAAATTGTCAGCTTCTCTCGAATACGCATAGCTACTCCTCCAATGAATACTATTGGGGTACATATTCTTTTCACAACTTCCAAATCCTGCCGCTTGAAAATAATACACTACAACAGGGCAAGAAAACGAAACATACAATAACTAAAAAATACAAGGCGCAATTTTTGAACAAAAGTTATGAAATTCGCACTGCCTTAAAAGGGCTATCTTGGAAAAGCAAAAAAGAGTCCCCCTTTACAAGAAGGACTCTTCAAAAAGACCGTTTAGGCTAGCTCTTTGTCTTTGGTCTCATGCGCCAGCAATACCATGACCAACAATGATAAAATGGAACCAGCCATCAAATAATAGGTGGGCGCCAGATTATCCCCAGTGGAAGCAATCAACCAAGTCGAAATAAAAGGAGCCGTCCCGCCGAAGCAAGCCACGGCAATATTATAGCCGATGGCAATAGCGCTGCAACGGATATTAGTGGGGAAAATTTCTGTCATGTACACCGTCGCACCACCGCAAATGAGAGCTTCTAAAAGCGCCAGCGCCACTAAAACAGCCAGCATGACCATCGAATCCTGCGTCGTACTCAGCACGAAGAACAGCGGATATCCCAACAGAATAAACCCCAGAGACGCGGCAATAATCACCGGTTTGCGGCCAATCTTATCCGCCAAAATTCCTGTAAAAGGAATGGCCAGCATAAAAACTACAATCAACAGCGTATTGAGCGACAATCCCACAGACAGAGGAAATTTCAGCACTTTAGAAATATACGTCGGCATATAAGCCATAACCAGCCAATACGAAATCGTCCAACCGATAACAATGCCAAAACTCAAAACGGTCTCTTTCTTATAATTGCGCAGCACTTCCATGAGCGGCGTTTGCGCCAAGGTCTGCGTTTCCTCGCACGCCTTAAAGCTTGGCGTTTCATCTACCTTTTTGCGAATAAACATACCAAAACAAGCAATAAGCAAACCCGTCCAAAACGGGATGCGCCAACCCCAGGCATTCATATCCTCCGGCGACAGCATAGCGCTTAACAAGGCTCCAGAACCGGAACCCAACAGCAGGCCGACGGCGATGCTGAATTGCGACCAGCTGACAATAAAGCCCCTGTTTTTGGGCGTTGAATACTCCGCCAAAAAAGACATGCAGCTGCCCCATTCACCGCCTGTAGAAATACCCTGCAGCAACCGGCAGACCGCCAGCAATATCGGCGCCCAAACACCGATCTGCGCATACGTAGGCAGACAACCTACGGCAAAGGTGCTCAATCCCATCAGCATGACCGTCCAGGTCAGCACTTGACGCCGCCCTACCCGGTCCGCATAATGACCGAAAACCAAGCCTCCTACTGGCCGCATAATAAATCCAACACCAAAAACGATGAACGACAGCATCAGCGCCGTCACCGGGTCCTTAGACGAAAAAAATTGGGAAGAAATAATGGAAGCAAAATACCCGTACAAACCATAATCAAACCATTCTAACGCATTTCCCACCGATCCGGCCAGAACCGCTTTCGCCATAGCTCCGCCGGAACGCTTTTCTTCTTGCACCGCATAGGCCGCCTTCATACTCATCGTCTCCTTTCTTAACCCCGCCAGATTACCGATCTATCCTTACAGTGCTACTCCTTTGGCAATAACCTGCTTGTCCGCAAACAACGCGGCCAGCTTTTGCAGCGGATTTTCTTTCACCAGTAAAATATCCGCCTGTTTTCCCGCCTCTAATGAGCCAACTGCCGCTTCCCGTCCCAAGGCTCGCGCGGCGGCACAAGTGGCGCAGCGCAAAATATCCGGCGCTTTCATACCGTACAATTCCATCGCCTGCATTTCCACAAACACAGACGGATGAGGTCCAAAATTCGGCGAACCTGCGTCAGTACCTAAAGCAATACCCACCCCTAAATCCATCGCTCTCCGAAAGGTATCCTGATGCCATGCCGTCACGGTCCGTGATTTTTCAACATACTCTTCTGGAATTTCGCCGCTGCTTTCAGCCAATTTTTTATATACTGCCAGCGTTGGCACTAAAAAAGTTCCTTGCCGCTTCATAAGCTGCAATACCTCATCGGTGATATCCGCGCCATGCTCAATAGTATCCACACCGGCGCAGACAGCATTTTCAATCCCTATTTTGCCAAGGGAATGCGATGCCACCTTCATTCCCAAACGATGGGCTTCACGTACAATAATTTCCAAGTCTTTTTTCGAATACAGCGAAGGACCGATCTCCTCCGGCCCGTACGCGCCGCCGGTAGAAGCTACCTTTATCACTGCTGCGCCGCGCGCCTTCATCGTACGCACCGCCTTAACTAATTCGTCCGGCGAATCAGCGATATGTCCCAACTCCGGCACATGTCCGCCTGTAGGCTGGATAATGCTTCCCGCCGCCACAACAGTGGGCCCCAACAGCACACCACGGTCCACCAAAGCCATAATATCAACCGCCACATTATCCACCGACCCCACGTCCCGCACCGTCGTCACACCCTGCGCCAACGACGCTTGCGCATTGGCAATGCCCCTGCCCAGCGCCTGGTATACGCCCTCGTCCCGCATGGTCGTCAGCGGCGATGGACTGCCGTCCCACACCAAGTGCACATGCAAATCAATCAATCCCGGCAACGCGTAGCGGCCTTGTCCGTCCATACTTTTTGCCACTTGCGGCAAAGTTTCTCCGGATGAATATACGCCCTCAATCACGCCGTCGCGAACATGCAAAACGCTCTTTTCCCCTACCTCGCCAGCGACTACGTCCACCAACTGTACATTCTGCAAGAGATATTCATGCTTCATTACTTCCACCATCTTTCTGTGTTTACAGTCACTAGGACAAATAAAAAAAGAACCTCCGACCCCGAAAGATCGAACGTTCTTCTTCGAACTGCAAACCCTATTCTTTTCTTGAAACTCTTTGTCCTTAGTGCTAGTATAGTTAAAAAGTTTTATACTGTCCAATATATAAATTGATGCTTCTTTATACTTTAAAAGTATTATATGAGTGGAGGTATTTCTAATGGAGTTACGTCATTTGCGCTACTTTTTAGCTGTCGCGGAAGAACTTCATTTCAGTCATGCCGCCCAGCGCCTGCAAATCGCCCAGCCGCCTTTAAGCCGACAAATTCAAGATTTAGAAGAAGAACTCGGTGTTACGCTTTTCTACCGGCAAAAACGAAAAATCTCTTTGACCCCCGCCGGCGTCTTATTTCAGGAAAAAGCGCGCCATATTCTCGACGAAGTAGATGACGCATGCCATCTAGCGCAAAAAGCGCACCGCGGCGAACTGGGGCGCTTAGCCATCGGATTTGCTGGCATTGCTACCTTTTCCGTCATGCCTCGCTTGATTCCCGCTTATCAAGCTCTTTATCCTTCCATGGAGCTTTCCTTAGTGCAATTAGGAACCAGCGAACAACTGCGAGATATCGAAAGCGGCAAACTCCATCTGGGTCTTTTATGCCTGCCCATTGACGCTCCCGACGTATGCTGCCATATTGTCAACCAAGAACCGTACATGATCGCCCTTCCCGCTAGTCATCCCCTGGCTTTTCAGCCAGGCCCCCTGGCGTTGCGTGATCTGTCTCAAGAGAATTTTATTATGACGTCCCGCTCCGTAGGCAAAGGCTACTTTGACTTAACCCTGCGGCAGTGCCACCAAGCCGGCTTCAGCCCCACAATCACCCAGGAAGTACACGAACTGCAAACCACCGTTACTTTTGTCGCCGCCGGCATGGGCGTGGCGCTCGTCCCCGAAGGCATGGGCCACAGTCAAGCTCGCGGCGTCCGTTTCCGCCCGCTATTTCATGCAGAGCCGGTTCTGCACACCGCCCTCGCCTGGCTAAAAACGAACACCTCCCCCGAACTGCAGCATTTCGTTTCACTAGCTAAAAAGTTATTTCCCGCCGAGCATCGGTAAAGAAGAAAACCAGACGTCTTTAAAAAACGCCTGGTTTTCTTCTTTTTTCGGTTAAGCTTGTCTATTTGTTTTCCGCAGGCGTGCCCAGTCGTTTCACGTTAGCAAATTTCTCCGGTACCACGGCATCAAACTTGCTAAAAAACTGATCCAACGCCTTCATGCTGACCGACTTGTTGCCAAGGGCTCCGATCATGGTATTGTCCTGCCCCATTTCAACAAATTTGCCATTATATAAGTATAGCCCTGTATGCCTGTCAATGGCCTTTACCGGAATGGAAGCAGTCACTTTCTTGCCCACCGTAAAGAAGGTCATCACATCACGAACCGTAAACGGCTCTATTTCCACTACCAACAAGGCATCGGCGTCGGAATCTTTGGCTACCGCCAAAATATCCGCCCGCTCCGCCATGGTAACGCTTTGGATGCCCATGGACGCCAGCTTGTCCTTATACGCATCGCCAGCCACCAGAGTCCAGCGGCCTGCGGCTACTTTTTTCATATGTTCCAGGATTTTCGCGTCAATTTCGGCATCATAATCAGTTTTAGCATTATTTACATAGAGAAAAGCCACCCGCGGCAGCTTGCTGTTTTGCTCTTGTGACGCTTTACCTGCGTCTTCTGACGCCCAGACCGTTCCCATTCCCAAAATCATCATCAATACAAACATAAGGCACACTTTTTTCATTTAATTCTCTCCTCTTGTTAATTTTGGATACATCTTAATTCAGTAAAGAGCTTTATCTTTTATTTACATTTTACTGCTTCTATGTTCTTTCTCGCTTTAGGCGCTAAATCCTGTCTGCCAACAAATAAAACCGGCATTCTGGTCACAAGAAACCAAGAATGCCGGTTTTCATTTGTTTTTATATCAGAAACTATCACTAAGTTATTGTACGGCAAACAACATTTCCAACGGTCCAAAGGAGGTGCCAATGTCCAAACGATAAATACGGCTTTGCAACTCGCAGCCAAAGGGGTTAGCCTGCTGCGCCTCCAGGTCCGCCCAGACGCCTTTGCCGGAAAGAAGTCCGCAGAAAACACCGTTATGTACATTTAAAAACTCTCCGACACAATCCAGCGCCAATTCGTCTACTTTGTTCAGTTGCTCGCCGTAAAAACGGCTGGCCAACTCCAGCAAGGCTTTTTCCCTCAGCCTCAGGCCGGTAAAAAAGCTTTTATCTCCATAAATTTTTTGCGTAACCACATACCCGGCGCTGTTGACCGACAGTTTCGTTTCTTCTTCACAAGGCAAATACGACGGCACATCTAAAAACCGCTCCATATTACGCAGCAACAGCCCCACATAGGCTTCTAAATAGATAGCTGCATCTTCTTCCACTAAAAAAGGAAACAACAAATGCAGCGGATACGGCAGCGTCGCGTCATAGCCGGGTTTCATGCCGTATTCGCTGCGAAATTCCCGCAACGCCTGCTCTAGCTTTGTTAATGGCAGATACCCTTGATCGGAAATAGTCTGCAGCAACGCCAGTGGCTCTTCTTGCTGTTGCGCCAAAAGCTGCTCCACCTCCTCCTGGTTTAAGTACCCCATCTCTACCGCCAGCTTGCCAAATAGCTGATCGCAGCGCTGTTGCAGAGCATGCACCTCTTCCACCTGCGCCGCCGTCATCAACCCCTGATTGACCGCGAGGGTTCCCAATTTAACTTTGACCTGCTTTTCCTGGCGGATGGCGTTACAAAGCTCCTCCGACGCCAGCAAGCCCCTATTTAACAAATAATGCCCAAAAAATTGATTTAACATACTCTCTCCTCGCCAGGACTGCAAGTCTTTGCTTGGCCTAGAAATCCTTTTCTAACCATGAGCCGCCTCTTTTGTAGTTTCACTTAACAGCAGGCGCACCACCGACTGCAGGTTTTCTTCATTGATCGGTTTGACGATATAGTTTTTTGCTCCCAGCTGCAATGCTTCAAACACCGCATGCTTTTGCCCCAGCGCGCTGATGACGAGAATATTAGCCGCAGGCTCCTGCGCTTTTAGCTGCCGAATGGCTTCCAAGCCTCCCATACCCGGCATGGTCAAGTCCATGGTCACCAAATCCGGACAACATTGCGCATACTTTACCAACGCTTGCTCGCCGCTGGCGGCCTCCTCTACGATTTCACAGTCAATCTTCTCCAACATCCTCCGTAAGGTTTTACGCATCATCAGGGCGTCGTCCACAATCATCACTCTGGCCATGTGCTTCTTCCTTCCCTTCTAAAAACTAATTTTAAAATAATTCCAGGGAGGCGCTGCTTTAATGAACACGCCGACAAAGCAAGAGCTTTTTTCGTCAAACGAGAAAGAAAACGCAGGCATAGCGGTGCTCTGTCGAGGCTTTCTGACGCTGTTTGACGGAAAAAGAGCCGCTTTGTCGTGAGATGTGAGTAAAGCAGCGCCTCCCTTCTAGTAAATTAAGCTTAGGGACAGACTGCCCACCGGTGTTTCCAGCACCCACGTAGATGTCTGCGAGTGCGAATACTTGGCGGAAGCGTCCTCTGCCAACAGGCTGAGCAAAGGCTCCACATTCACTTCGGCCGGACCTTGCGGCCAGGCTTCTAGGGCTTGGCGAAAAAGCTGTTGGGCATACTGCGAGAGCACATTCTCCAGCTTGTCTTCCGCCGCCGTCCTAACTCTCGCTTTTATTCCAGCCTGCACAATCTTTTCGTCGGCGCTCAGCAGGATCTTGCCCGCAAGGCCGCCTTTGACATTCAAAAAGGAGGACACTTTGCGCAGCTGCAGGTTCCCTTCGGACGCGCTGTCCAAATAATGAATGCGCGTTACCGCTAAGCCGCATTGCTCTTGCAGCAGCCCTTCCGCCGCCTGGAGCAGCGGTTTGGCCAAATCTCGTATGGAAAGCGACTCGGCTTCTTCCGCCTTTTCATAGGGCAGGAAAAAGGAAAACTCCGTGCCTTCACCCAAAACACTGCGCACAGTAACCATCCCGCCCAGCTTTTCCAGCTCCATACGCACCGCCGCTAAACCGACACCGCGTCCAGCCAGTTCATCCACCTCTTCGGCTGCGGAAAAACCGTCGGCAAAAATAAACCGCAGCCACTCTTCCGGCCCCAGCCGCTGCACGTCCGCCAAGGAGCACAGCCCTTTTTCCAACGCCAAATCCCGAATGACTTTGGGATCCATACCTCGGCCATCGTCGGCGACAGTAATGCAAACCCCGCCTTCTTCCTCTCGAACAGAGCAGGCAATAACGCCAAGCTCATCCTTGCCGCTTTCCAAGCGTTCTTCCATCGTTTCCAAGCCATGCATGACGGCATTGCGAAAAACATGCCCCATCGACTTTACAAAATCATAGTACCGCGCCGGATCCACCATCATCGTCCCGCCATTGACAGTAAAAGAATGGACCGCTTTGCCATGGCGCTCGGCCAAGCCGCATGTGTATTCAGGAAAGGATTGCAGCAGCTCCTGCAGCGGCTTATAGCGAAGGCGACGAATAGCGGTCAAGAGCATGCCGCATTCTTCCGGCGGCAGTGCCGCTTGCATCTTCTCTTCGAGTTCCAGCAACCTCTCATTGTCAATAACCAAAACATTTTTCCGTTGGAAAAAATCCAGTCCCAGCTTATCTTCCAATACCCGCACATCTTCTTGGAGCCAGCTCAGCATCCGCTCCGGCGTAAAGCCAGCCAGATTCTTTTCCAGCTCGCTTTTTTCCATATCCGCCCCTTCCTGCGTCCGAATCGCCGCCAAGCGATCCTCCATCTCATGCAAGAAGCCCATGGTTTGACGCAGCCGCAATTGACCGAAAGTGCCTTTGAAGGTATGAACTACGCGAAATAAATCCGCCAATACGTCGGCCGGTTCTTTTTTGCTGCGCAGCAGCTCCGCCATACCTTCCCGACAAAAGAGAGTATATTGATTGACCGCGGCAAAGAAATCCGCCGCATGGGTCACCACCTGCACAATCATCGCCAGCACGTCGCGCTCCGCCTGCATTTGTTCCTCTAGGGCCTTCTGCGCCGTCCGATCGGTCAGGATCAGCATGATTTTACGTGACCCTCCTTGCTGCCCTCCTTCAATAACCTTGTATGTAACGCTGATATACCTTGCTCCAAGAGAAATAGCTTCCGGCAAAAGGGAAAAGTACGTTTCCTGCAAAGCAGCGCTTTTTTCCGCCAAGATCTTCGCGAGCACCGCAGCTACAAACACTTGCTGCGCCTCCGCCTCCGGGCAAAGAAGCGCACAGGCGTTTTCTCCCGCTATCTCCCGGCGGAAGATGGCGGTGCATTCGGCGCTATATTCCTTGTCGATTTGCAGGTCGCCGCCAAAAGACAAAAAGCCCTGGCCGGCGTAATCCAGCAAGTTTTGCAGCGCCGCCGTCCGCTCTTTAATCTTTCCTTCCAGCTCCAGGTTCCACCGCTCCAACGTTGCGTGAGATTGCTGCACTTCTTCGTACATCGTTTGCAGCGAATCCAAAGTGCGATTGATTTCGCAAGTCAGCTCGCCCATTTCGTCATTTGCATCACTGCGCCCTCGCGCCTGCAGATCTCCTTTGGCTACGCAGGCCATCAGCGAATTCAACTGATACATCCGTTTGCGCACTGACATATCAAAGCCGCAGAATAAATATCCCAACAAGAGCAGAATGCCGCCGGCAAAAACACTAACGGCGTTACGGTAGCTTATGTAGGCATCAATGCGCAACGCCAGCAATTCGTCAATCATTTGAAAGGTCTCGTCCTGCGTCCGGATCGCTTCTTGAACGGCTCGCGTCCCTGTAGCTTTCAGCAGTTCCCGGGATATAGGGAGGCCTTGCTGTCCAATGGTTTTCTGCTCAAAATTCCAGGCAAAAATAGGCGCCGCATCAACCAGCGCGGTTGTCACCGGCTGCAGACGGCTGCGTACCGGCTCGTTATGCCGCAATACCTGTTTGACATTGTAGTCCACCAGATCCAAATCCGAACGGATCAAGCCTACATACTGCAAAAACTGATTTTTTCTCTCTCTTGAGAGAGCCTGGCTGAACAGTTCTACCTCCAAGGTCTGCGCCGCATTCAAACGTTCCAACAAATTCGGCATTTTCCGCAGAACCATATCTACCAAATACGACGTATCGGAATCAGAATCTAAGGCCAAATTGGAAGCATAGCCGATTTGCTGCATCAAATCCCCTACGCTGCGCAGCCAGCGACCATCCAACTCAAAGGCTACCTGCGGCGCCTCTGTTTCCAGCGAAGCGGCGTTCTGCTTGCGCGCCAGCCAGTCCTGACGCAGCGTTTGCAGCTTCCATGATACATTCAGGTTCGCCCCAGCTCCCTGATCCAGTTCCTCCGCCCGCTCCAGCGCCACATCCACACGGTTTTGCTGCGCCAACACCCGCCCCTGCAAAGACGGATCATTATGTATATACAAATAATGCAGCCGGCGATATTCCGCGCCTTCCACAAATACAGTCCCCAACGCCTGCGCATATTGCACGCCCAGACGTTCCTGCCGGGCAAATTCAATATTTTTATTCAGCTCCGATACCAGCAAATACATCAAAACCGCTGACTGCAAAACGATTAAAACGCCGATCACGGCAAATTTATAGGCGTATTTCAAGCGATTCATCCAGCGAACCGCTGGCTCTATAAGTTTATTCATGCCTGCAACACCTGCTATTATTTATTCTGATCCTGCAATTCTTATTGTAGAAGGTCCGGTCCCGGCAAAGGTGAACTTCCCGTAAATTTTTAGTTAAGTTTTCGTTTCATTTAACCAAAAGTTAACTGCCGGATAACTTTTAGCGCTAGCTTCCATGCCATACTTACTAATAAGCAGGGACTATTCGTTTTAAAAAGCTTAACTCCCCCTCTCCATTGTCCCGCTTCCTCTGTATTATTCGTACATAGTGAAAGGAGCCGCTTTGCATGCCACAACCTCAGTTTTCTCTTTTTAATCGTTTTCGCACTAGTTTAAGTTGGAAAGTCGCCGCTGTTACGGCCGTGCTTTTTGCCGTAACCATCACGGTAATTATCAGCATCAGTACCTATTATGACGTGCAAGAAACCAGACAGGCTATCTTACAAAATATGACGCAGCAAGCGCAGCTGGTATCCCAGGAAATCGCCCTGGAAACCAGTCGCTCACTGACAACTCTAGAAACTTCGGCTCTTGATGAAATTTGGCAATCCGAAAATTTGGACGTACTCCAAAACCGGCTAAAGCGTCTTCGAGACAGCCAGCCTACTATCGATAATGTATTCCTGGTCGAAAAGAATGGCCAGCGCCTTAATGCCGATGGTCAATGGGCCGACCTAAGCAATCGCGAATATATCCAGCAAGCCTTCCGCACCAAAAAAAGCGTCTTTTCTGAAGAAGTGCTGGCCTCTTCCTATTCCGGCAAGCTCTCCCTTATGGCGATCACGCCCGTATCTGTCGCAGGCAAGGAACGCTACCTCGGTACGGCTGTCGGCATCCAAGGCCTGCAATCCATCGTCACTACCAAAAAATATGGCCAAAGCGGTTATGCCTTTGCGATTGATAAGAAAACCGGCTTGGTCTTCGCGCACCCCAACCAAGACTTTGTCGGCAAACTCCGGGTATTGGACGCCACAGACTCTTTTTCACAAGGAAAAATCCCGCCAGAGTTAGCTGCTTTGGCCACAGCCGCCTTAACCGGCGAAACGAGTTCTCGCTTTTATCGCTTTGAAGATAAGGAAATTGTCGCAGGTTATGCTCCGATTCCGGGAACACCATACGCAACGATTGTGCGTATGGAAGTGGCCGAAGCGATGGCGCCGATTCAAGCCAAAATCCTGCAAAATACTTTGTTGGGCCTCATTGCCATCGCGCTTGCAGCAACTACCATCTTCTGGCTTATCCGCAGGCAGCTTCAACCAATCAGTGTGATGGTTCAGCTAGCCCAGCAAATGGCCGCCGGCGATTTTTCCCAACACCTCGAAGAAACTACTGCAAATAGGGATGAAATCGGTTCCTTGCAAAGCGCCTTTGCACAAATGATTCATGCCGTCAAAAAACTTCTTGCCCAAACGGCAGAGGCGGCGGAACAGATATCTGCCGCCAGTCAGCAGCTCAACGCAAGCTCCGAAGAAGCCGCTCGGGATGCAATCGCGGTAGCCAACCAAACCACGCAAGTAGCGGAAGATGCCGAACGGCAATTAAAAGCGGTGGAAGACGCGGAGTATGCCGCTAACCAAATCAGCAGCTACATGCTCCGCATTACCCAGCAAACCGAGCAAATGTCTTCCCAAACCACAGAAGCTAGCAAGGCCGCCACCAGCGGCAGCCGCTCTGTTCAGGCCTCCATCCAGCAAATGAAGGATATTTCTATCGCTAATGAACAAGCCAGTGAAGCCATCCAAAAACTAGGAACTACGGCTGAGCAAATTGGCAGCATCAGTTCCATCATCAAGCAGTTAGCCAGCCAAACCAATTTATTAGCCTTAAATGCCGCCATCGAGGCGGCCCGAGCCGGCGAGCAAGGACGCGGCTTTGCTGTCGTCGCCGAAGAGGTCAGGCATCTTGCGGAACAATCAGCGACTGCCGCCGATGAAATCGCCAAAAACATTCAAGAGGTACAAAAAGAAAGCCGTTTAGCCGTCTCTTCCATGGAACAAGCTTCGCAAGAATCTCTGAAAGGATTGGACGTCATTCAGGAAACCGGGCATTCTTTCCAGTCCATCGTCAGCTGTGTAGATCAGTTGTCCTTGCAGGGAAATGAAATTACCGCCGCTTCCCAAGAAGTATTTGCCGCTTCCGGTGAAATGGAACAAGCGGTTCAAACCACAAAGGAACGCGCGCAGGCAACCTTGGAGGCCGCTCAAGTCATTTCTGCCGCCACGGAGGAACAATCCGCCAGCATGCAGCAGGTCTCCGCCTCTTCTGAATCACTGGCCCAAATGTCGATACTTCTCCAAGAAAACGTGCAGAAATTCAAAGTGTAAGTATCCTTACGTCAAAAAATCGCACCGCGAAAAATTTTCGCGGTGCGATTTTTATCGGGCACAAGCTTATTCGGCTTCCAGCCCCCGGATGCAGGAATGAATGGTAAGAAAATAGTATCCACAGTACACGACCGTATAAATCCCCACATTCAAAAGGGAGGAGCTCAGCACTGATACTTGAAACACGCTGCCGAACAGAAAGAAAGCGACAAAAGCATGAAAAATGGCCAAAAGCCAGGAAAACGACACACAAGGAAAGAGCTGCGCCGCCAAAATCAGACGTATCTCTTCCGCCGTTACCCCCAGCCCCCGCAGCAGCTCATAAAACTCCTTATTTATTTGTATCTGGCTGAGAAACTGAAAGGAAAGAATGCTGCAGCTGGAAGAAATCACAATGGTGCCGATAAAAAGTCCCATAAACAGAAAAACGCCCCAAAGCTTTACGGCCTGGTGAAAATCGACGTAAAAAGAGCTCAACTGCGCTTCTGCCGGCACCACGCGGTATATGTCATCTGTCAGTTCCCGGCTTTCCCGCAGATTATCGACCATATACGCCTTCCCCCGTAAAGACGGCGTCCAACGGCTCCATTGGGCATAGGTCTCATCCGACACGATTAACGCCGGTCCGCGCGCCGATTCATTCAATACCGGCCACGGCCAATGCTTCACCAGTAAAATCGTGCCTGCTCTGCCCAAATCTAAATTCCTCCCGGCAGGCATCTGCTCCTCCGGCTCCCGATAATACGAAAGATAGATGCCCTCTTGAGGGCCCAACGCCGGCAATGACACCTCCAAGCCCTTGGCCGCCGCCGCCCGGGCGAAGGCTTCTCTCGACACTACCTGCAACTCTGCTTTTTCATGCCACCCTGGCAGATCTTTCTCTGTCAACGGCAGCAGCAGAAACCGCACATCAACTTCTTTTTTAATAAAATGCTGCGGATAACCGTCGATAATAGCGCGCACTTTTTCATCCACCTGAAGGTCGTCGCTCATATAAGCAAAAGAAAAAGGCATTTGCGCCATACGCTCCTGCAGCAACTCCTGGTAAATATGATAACTTAAGCCCACAGCCGTTAAGGTCGCAGCGCCCAAGAGGGTAACCAGCGTCAACAGTTTTACTTGACCGCGCAAAAATACGTTTAATTGATTCACTGCTAAAAACGGCACTAGATGAAAAAAGCGGTCCTGCTTCTTCAAACGCTGCAGCAAGCAGGGCAAAAAATAGCGAAACGCCGCATAGGTTCCCTGACACAGAAAAAGCACCGCCAAAATCACTTGAGGCCAAATAAATTCATGCCCCCGCTGCCAGGGCAAAAGACCATAGCCGCAAAGCAGCAGCAGTGGCATCCATAGGGCCTTGCAGCCGCAAGGTTCCGTCCGCGACGGCGTCTCCCGCCGTTTGTGCAGCATCGTTCCCAGAGTCACCTTAGCCAGCAAGGCATAACCATACAGAGCCACCATCATGAACAATACGCCAAAAATCGCTATCGTCCGCCCAATAGCAGCCAAACTAATTTCAAAAGGTACTGCGCCTGTAAAACCAAGAAACCAAATCAACAACAGTTGAAAGAATTTAGCCATAACCACGCCAAAGACTATACCGATCAAGAGCGCCGCCACTCCCGCCAAAAAAGTCTCAAAAAAAATCAGCTTTCCCACTTGATGGCGCGTCATGCCTACAAGACCGTAAATCGCCAATTCTCCCCGCCGACGACGCAAAAAGAAAGAGGTCGAAAACCAGATGGACAAAACGGCAAATAAAGCCACCGCTCCGGAAGAAAGATTAAAAAAAAGTTCTAATTCCTGTTCGCGTTCTACGACCATGCGAACCGCCTGAGAAAAGCGCAAAGACGCAAAAAGATAGTAAATGGTAATATTGAAAGCCATGGAAAGAAAATATACCGTATAGTTTTCCAGATTGTTGCGCACATTTAAAAGCGCCAGCTTAAATAAGGTCACGTCCGTCACCTCCGAGCATGGCTAACACGTCCAAAATGCGCTGGAAAAATTCCCGTCGGTCGCCGCCATGGCGCAGCTCCGTAAAAATCAGACCATCTTTAATAAACAAAATACGCTTAGCGTAGCTGGCTGCAAAAGGATCGTGCGTCACCAAAAGCAAGGTTGTCTGATATTCTTCATTGAGTTCGGTTAGCACGCGCAGCAAATCCGCCGTGGCCTTGGAGTCCAGCGCGCCAGTAGGCTCGTCCGCCAACACCAGCCGCGGCCTGTGAATGACAGCCCGCGCCGCAGCCGTTCGCTGCCGCTCGCCGCCGGAGACTTCCTGCGGAAAATGCTCCAATACCCGCTGCAAACCCAAGCGCTCCGCCAAGTAAACCACCCGATTTTCCATTTCCTCCACAGGCATCTTCGCCAGTAATAACGGCAACAGCATGTTTTCCTTCAAAGTCAGCGTAGCCAATAAATTGGCCTCTTGCAAAATAAAGCCCAGCTTTTGCCTTCGCAGCATCGCCAGCTCCTCTTTTTTCATCCGCTGCATATCCAGGCCTTCCAAAAACACGCTGCCCGACGTTGGCTGGTCCAGCATTCCCGCCAGGTTCAAAAGCGTCGACTTACCCGCGCCGGAAGGCCCCATCACCGCAATAAACTCCCCAGGCATAACTCGCAACGACACATCATTTAACGCGACTGTTGCACCGCCTTTAGCGCCATAAATCTTAGTAACATGCTCCATTTCCAACACTGGAATCACAGGCCTCCTCCTTTCCCGCACCTTACCAAGAAAAATCAATAATCAGGCGCGTATATTCTCCTTCTTTAGACTCCACTTCTAAACGGTGCCCCAGCTTGTCCGCCAACTGCGCCGCCAAATAAAGCCCCATGCCGGTAGCATGCTGAAATTCTCGACCATTGCGGCCAGTAAAACCCCTGTCAAAAATGCGCGGCACATCCTCGGCAGGAATGCCGATGCCGTTATCCTCCAAAAACAGCCGCCAATGACGGCCTTTGCCCTCGGAAAACACGCGGATGCAGCCTCCCACTGTCGTATATTTCAGAGCGTTGGATAAAATTTGATCCAAAATAAAACTCAGCCATTTGCGATCACTTAACACCAACCCCGGCAATTCGCGCAAATCCAGGCGAATCCGCTTGGCGATGAAGGTTCGCGAATGACGCTTCACGGCTTCTTTGAGTACCTGCTCCAGACACACTTCCTGGATCAAATAGTCCTTAGCAAAGGACTCCAGTTTGGCCGAATAGAGCACCCTTTCCACGCCGGCTTCAATGCGATCCAGCTCTTCTTCCAAGCTGGACAGTAACTCTTCCGGCGCTTTATCCGCCGCCCCTTCCAAGAGCAGGCGCGATACGGCAATCGGCATCTTGGTGTCATGCACCCAGGTAGCCAGAAATTCTCCCTGCTGCTGCCGTTCTTGATGCAAGCGGCGATAACGACGCTCCTGCGCCGCAAAAATGCGTTGCAAAAGCTCATGATATAGCGCCTGCTCTCGATTGGCCGGCCGCGGCAGCGGCGGCATTACCGCATCCGCCAGCCCTTCTTCGTCCGCCAGTACCTCCTGCAGACGGCGCAAGTGCCGCCGCCGCACAGCAAAGTCACACAGCCAGTAGAGCAGGAAAAGGAACAGGCACACGCCAATCATATATACCACATTCCCAGAATCCATATGCAACGTATTATCAAGCGCCGTCATCGCAGCGACAAAAATAGTCACGCAAACCAGACACGCCGCAAGCCCAGCTTGATCGCGCGCATAATCACGCCAATTCATAGAAGCACATACCCTTGTCCCTTGCGGGTTTCAACCCAGTCTTCCAGGCCCGCGTCGCTCAGTTTGCGCCGCAGGCGGTTGATGTTGACCGTCAAGGTGTTATCATCGACAAAATTTTCATCCTCCCAGAGAGCGCGCATAATCTTTTCCCGGCTAAGCACCTCGCCGCCATGTTTGATCAAAAGATGCAAAATACGCAGTTCATTGCGCGTCAGTGTGATCTTCTTATCCTGATAATGAAGCTCTCCCTCTCCCAAATGAAGCACCGCCCCCCGGTGCTCTACGGTTTCTCCCTCTTCTTTGCCATAGGAATACGTGCGCCGCAATAGGGCCTGCATTTTGGCCGCTAAGACATCTAGGGAAAATGGTTTTTGTACAAAATCATCGCCCCCCATATTTACGGCCATAACAACATCCATGTTAGCGCCTCGGGAGGAAATGAAAATAATAGGCCGTTTGCTGGTGCTGCGAATTTTGCGACACCAGTAAAAGCCGTCATACATCGGCAAATTAATGTCCAGCAGCACCAAATGGGGGTCCTGCTCCTCTACCGCTTCCATAACTTTGGAAAAATCTTCTACGCCCTTCGGTTCAAAGCCCCATTTGCGCAAATTCAACAGGATCAAGTCCCGCAGCTTACTATCGTCTTCGACCACCAATATCCGAAACATCCGCAGCCCCCCCTTTTATTCCAGCCTACTCGGAAAACTTCTTTATTATTACTATTATACCGTTCCCTCGGGCGCTAGGAAACCAAAATGACTTTTTCCCTACAGTTTCCTCATAGGACGGTGACATCTCCAACACCTTGCGCTATACTCAAGGAGATTGCTGAATTCAAATACACGAGTTTTAAACAAGAGAATCGGAGAATCTGAGGGCTCGAATGAGGGTTACGAAAGTACACGCTTTACCAGAAGCCCTCTTGCGTGCCCTCCCGAGACTCCCGTGACTCCTGTTCAATCCCCGTATTTCCGTTTTTCCCCCGGTTTCTCCACGTTAGCCCAATCTTGAAAGGGGTCCTTTACTCACTATGTTTCTCATGTTTCAAACCGGCCTTATCGCTACTTGCGGAGGCGTTTTATTCTTTTGGCTGAACATGCCTCTCCCCTGGACTCTAGGTCCGTTAGCGGCGGTGCTCCTCTGGCGAGCCTTGTTGCACCGCCCGGCTGCTTGGCCGATACAGGTTCGTAACGGCGGCATGCTCTTTCTGGGTTACGCCATGGGCGCTCCCTTCACGCCGCATACGGCGCAGGCCATTTTACAGCAGTTGCCTGCCATCTGCCTTTCGACCGTTTTGGTGATCGCCATTAGCCTCTGGATGGCCTCTGTAACGGCTCGCTACACCGACATCAGCCTGTCCAGCGCCTTTCTGGGCAGTACGCCCGGCGGACTGACGCAAATGACCGCTTTAAGTGAAGAAATGCCGCATACAGATCCTGGCGTCGTTACTTTCTTGCAGACTTTTCGTCTTTTGGCTACGGTCTTCACGGTGCCGTTTTTGGTTTTGCACGGCCTGGCGGATCACGTGGATGTCGTTGGCGTTGTCCTGTCCGGCAGCGCCGAAGAACTGCTTATTGCCTATCTGCCGCCGCTGGGTTTGGCTATTGGCGGTATGCTTATCGCCACAAAGCTGCACTTGCCCACGCCGCAGCTGCTGGGTCCCATTCTAGGCACAGCCATCTGGTCTTTGCAAGGATACACAACACCGCCTTTGCCTTCGGAACTGCTGAAAGCCGCCCAATGGTGCGTCGGGACTTACATGGGCCTCAACATTCCTTTGGTAGCGCTTCCTTCTTGGAAACGCCTAGTGCCCCTAACAGCGCTGTCCGTCGCCCTGCTGCTCACCGCCACCTTAGGCATTGGCCTGGTTCTCTCCAATCTGCATGGTTATAGCCTGGCTACGGCCTTCATCGCCACCGCTCCCGGCGGCATGGCGGAAATGGGCCTCACCGCCATGATGGTCCACGCAGACCTTTCCATCATCATCTCCTACCAGCTCTTCCGGCTCTTGTTCATCCTCCTCGTCATCCCGCCTTTTTTTCAGTGGTACTTCCGGCACAGGAATCAATAATTTATTCACATCTCACGCCAAAGCGGTTCTTTTTCCGTCAGACTTTGTCAGAAAGCCTC
Source organism: uncultured Anaeromusa sp. (assembly GCF_963668665.1). NCBI lineage: Bacteria > Bacillati > Bacillota > Negativicutes > Selenomonadales > Sporomusaceae > Anaeromusa > uncultured Anaeromusa sp. The sequence goes on from NZ_OY764902.1 coordinate 1,302,770, forward strand.
GGCAGAGCGCCGCTATTCTCGCGCCCTTCTTTCTTGCCAGGCGAAAAAATCTCTTGCCCTGGTGGTGCACTCATTAAATCAGCTGAGCCTTTGGTGTTTAATTTAATGGACTCTTCGTACCCTCCCTCTACTCCCTATACTCCTGTTAAAATCCGTACCCCGTTCTTCTCTTGCGTACCCTCTCGCGACTCCCGTGACTCTTGTTCAATCTTCATACCCCTACTCCCAATATCAACGAAAGAAGGAATCTCTTATGTTACAACGTCTTTTACCGTTTTTGCTTCTGGCCCTGCTCGTTTTACCCCCTGCCGCCCAAGCGGCGGAATTGCCTGGCGACAGCGCTTTTGTGGCCACAGCCCTTTACATTGACGCCGGAGACCGGGACATTCCCGGTCTGGATCTTCTCAATAAAGGCCTGAACCAAGTACTGCGCATGCAAATGAGCTCCCTTCTTTTGGGCAGCGAAGTTTATGTAGGCACCGATGTGCTCCGGGACTTGAATCGCCATGGTATCACTAACGCCGCCAGCGCCCAAACGACGAATCTCACCTCTTATTGCGTAGACCGCCAGGTCAAAAACGTCATTTTGTTTACCGTCAACCCCTTAGACATGGTAGTAGACTGCAAGGCCTTCACCGCTATAGATGAGCAATTTGTCGTCGACAAGCGCATGACCCCGCCTGAAGGAGGACTTATGAGCACCTCCTATGATCGTCTGGCCGCTTTGTTCACCACCGAGCTGCCCGCGATTGTCGCCACCTTGAAAGGCTAAGCATGAAAAACATCTTTACTGCGCTCTCTTCTTCGCGCATGTTCTGGACCCTCACAGGCATGTTGGGCCTACTTCACTTCTTTTGGATGCTGACTTTGCCCTTTTGGCCTTTTACCGACCTGCCTAACCATTTGGCGGTCGCCGCCATTTACCGAGACTATGACGCCCCGGACAGTCTCTACCGGAATTATGTGCTGCTGGAGCGTCTATTTCAACCGAATACGTTTTTCCCTTGGTTTTGCAGCCTCCCGGTCTTTGCTAACGTAGAGCAGGGCGCTCGCGTTTTCTATGGCCTGTACATATTGGCATTACCGCTATCCGTCTGGAGTTTACTGCGGCGCCTCGGATGCGATGGACGCGGCGCCGTCCTCTCCCTGCTTTTGCTCTACCATTACAGCGTCACCTGGGGCTTTGTGGGCTATACGGCCTCTTTGCCAGCCTTCTGCGGCGCCTGGTCCTGCCAGCTAGCCTGGCTCCGCGATGGCAAAAGCAAGCATCTGCTCCCACTTAGCCTGTTCTTAGTGCTGCTCTTTTTTCTGCACGGTCAGACCACTCTCTTTGCACTCTTCTTTCTCGGCCTGCAGGCCGCCTACAACCGGCGCAGACAGCTTTCATCCCTTATACCATTGGGAGCCGCCGCCTTGCCGGTGCTGCTCTTCGTCACCGCTTGGCTCACCGCTGGCGGCGGCTTTCAGCCCGGTTCTCACACCGGCCACCTGCTGCAAGATTACTACTTAGGCGGTGAGTTTCTAGCCGCCTGGCCGCAACGTCTGGCCGACGCGGTGACCTTGGACAACCGCGCCCTGTACGAAGGCGCCGCCGGTTATCTTGCGGCCTCTTTTTTCACCCTGGTCTTAGGCGCTTTCGCCTGGAATCGCTGTAGGTACAGCCGCAAGCCCTGGAAACAACATCGTCTTTTTTCCGTATGGCTGCTCCTCTTCCTCTCCCTGGGCGGCGTGCTCGTTCTGCCACGGGAAATCGACGGCCACGGTATTATCTACGAACGTTTCAGCGTGTTCTTGCTTCTAGGTTTAGTGCTCCTTGCCGGAGCCGGCAGCGTCCGTCCCCTCGGCAAGCGAGCTGTGGCTGCCATGCTGTTGGTGTCTTTGCTGCACGGCGCTGCCTGGAGTGAATACTTTTGGTCCTTTCGCCAAGACAGCGCCAGCTTCAATGCTTCCCTGCTGCCTGCAGCGGAAAGCGGCCTCGTAGCGCCGCTCCTTTATGACAACTCTTTTCGCGGACGCCCGGTGTATCTTCATTTTGCCAACTACCAAACGCTGGACAAAGGCGGTCTCGCTGTCAACGCCTTCATCGACTACCGCTTCGGCACCATCCGCCGCCACGTTGATGAAGCCACTTTGCCCCGCTATGATGAATGGATTTCTTGGCGTTGGAGCTATGAAAATCTGTATCCTGAAGTTCCCTGGCTGCTGGTCCGCGGTGAAGCGCCGGACCGAGCCGACGCCTTCTTTGCCCAGTACCGCCTTGAAAAAGAGCAAGGCCCCTGGCAGCTGTGGCGGAAAATGAAAAACGACAATATAAAACAAGAGTAAAGGGAGTAAATGGAGGGTACGACAGAGGGAACGAGATACAGAGTAACTATTATAAATTCCTATATAGCTACAAAAATCCGGTCTAGAAAGATTTACTTTCTTAGACCGGATTTTTCGTTTAGCCTGGTATGATACGAAGCAGCAACGCGGAGAGATTACCACGTCGCTCCGAAGAATCCCCCTGGCCCTGCGGGCCTTCCCCTTTGGCAAGGGGGACATTTAGCCGCAGCATTCTCGATAGACTAAGGCAAAAACTCCTGCCGCCCTTGTCAAAGGAAGGTGCCGCCACAGCGGCGGAGGGATTCAATTTCTTTGTGCTTCGACCGTATCTTTTTAGCCCCTTAAGGAGCCAGTGATTGAATGAACACTCCGACAAGCATAGAAATTTTTTCGTCAGATGAGAAAGAAAACCGCAGGAATAGCAGCGCTATGCCGAGACTTTCTGACGAAGCATGACGGAAAAAGAGCTTGTTTGGCGCGAGATGTGAATCAATCATTGGCTCCTTTAAGAAGTAAGCCGCTGCCGCGAACCGTTTTCAAAAGCCGTGAGGCGTCGCCCAGCTTTTTACGCAATCGATAGATGAGCACATTCAGCTCGTCTGTGCCCACGTCTACAGAGCCTTGCTCTTCGCTCGGCAACCGCTCCGGCCAAATTTCGCGTTTGATCGTCTCATAGTCCACTAACGTGCCGGCGCTTTCCCACAAAAGCTGCAGCAAATGCCATTCTTTGCCGCTCAAGGAAACGCTTTCCCCGTACACTTGGCATTCTTGCCGCTCTGGAAAAATGGCTAGCGCCTGCGGCAGCTCCAAGCCTTGACGCAGCATTAGCGTGCGGCTCAAGTCGAGCGTTTTTTCGTCGCCCCCATGCTCCAGCCGTAACGCCACAAGACCAGACGCCAATTCCAAACGGTCTCCCGGCGCCAGCCGACGTACTTCCTGTTGCAATGGCTCGCCGTTGACGCTGGTACCATGACGGCTGCCCAGCTCCTTTATGCTCACACCCGTTTCATCGCAACAAACCAGACAATGACGCCGCGAGACGAAAGGGCTGGCAAAATACATCCCTGCCTCTCCCTGGCCGCTGCGTCCCAATAGCCATTCCCCTTTTTCCAGCATAATTCGGCTGCCGGAAGGATAGGGCACTCCTTTTTCTACAACCAAACACCAATTTTCTTCCACAGCCATCCCTCCTGGACCTATCTCTTTTCTATATCATACTGCGAAAAATTTTTTCTGCCAAGAAGGCGCGCCATGGCAACATTTAAAATGTCTGCAACAGCGTTCCGGCTACGCCGCGCATGGTTTCCGTCCAGGGCAAAAGAGCGCCAAATCCTTCAAAAGAAAGCCAGTCTGGTTTCCAGGCATGAAGAACCAGTACCGCTAAGGCTAAAATCCAACCGCTATGTCTCATGACGCATCCTCCTTTGCCTTTTGTTAGTTTGATTATACCTTTTTCCATGTTACAGAGCTATGACAACGGCATGACAACTCCATTACACTCTCTAGACGGGACCGATGGAGAAAACATTGAACAAGAGTCGCGAGAGTCACGGAGGGTTCGACTGAGGGTTACGGAATTTACGACGCCGCCGATGCGGTTGACGGTACGTGATGTACCTAATGCCGGCGATGCCAAGGATGGCATAATCGTCGGTCTCTTCTAGAAATCCATGGACGGCATAGCAACCGACATCTGCTGGCATTTAAAGTGAGGGAACGAACAAGTCTACGGCGGTCGTGATTGTATTTGAGACTTTTATTGGAGCAAGACGGTCCGCAGGACGAAAATGCTGGCGAAGGCGGATGACAGTTTCGCCTGTTTGAGCGCAGCGAGTTAAGAAACTGCCGCCTTCGCCTGCTTTTGCGAGGCGCGCGCAAATCTTGTCTCAAATACAAGTATGCCGCCGAAATACAGCTACTCTTTTTAAACGAATTTTTTCGATAGACAAAAAAAAGATTGCGGTAAAATGCACATTCTCATTTTACCGCAACCTTTTATTTTTTTATCCGTGCACCAGACTCGAATCACAAAAAGCCTGCCCTAGCCCCTGTCCCACCTTGGCCTCAAAGCGACAACGCTCATCGCCCAGGCTCCAGCATTCGGTTTCCACTACATCATAGGGCTGTTGAAAAAACGCTTCCAAGACGCCGGAAAAGACGCCCGCATCAAAGTAACAGCTGGAATAGCCCTTCGTTGGGCCACCCGAGCAGTCGAGGTCTTCCTTCAGCACAAACACAAACCGGCTATTGTCCGGCGCCGCCTCTTCCAGCCGAAGCAAACCCAACCCCATTTCCCGTAAAACTTGCTGCAACCGCCGCAAGAGCCATTGGCCTTCATGAGTTTCTCCAATCATATGTTGGTAAAACTCCTTGCCTGCTAATTGACCGGCCTGGTAAAACAGCCCTTCCGTCTGCTGCGTTCCCAGGCGCTCTTCCAGCACGTCCCTCATCGTATACTGCATCAACCGGTAAGCCTCCAGCCTCGCATAACGTCCCAGCGTAGGCCGGCCTTCATTCAAACCTCCCAAAAGTTCCCATGAAAAAGAATACCGACGTTCCATATTGATTCCTCCTTGCATATAAACAAGCCGAATCGTGTCTCCGTCGCTTCTATTGTAACAAAAAAAATTAGTTTTTGCAAAATTAAAACTATTTTTTCGGATAAGTATTGGGCAAGGAGCGGGGATTGAACAAGAGTCGCGGGAGTCACGGGAGGACACGACAGAGGGCTACGGGGTACAAGTTTTTTAACAGGAGTACAGAGAGTAGAGGGAGGGTACGATGGAGAAACATCAGAAAATACAAGGGATAGACCGGCTTACGGGTCATTGCGAGCGCCAGCGCGGCAATCTCTCCACCAAAAAAAGCAAAGAAAGACCAGAGGAGTAAAGTGAGGGATCAATGAGGCTGCGGCGTCCGTAATTGTATTTGAGACTTTTATTGGAGCAAGGCGGTCCGCAGGACGCAAAAACAGGAGGAGGCGGAGAACAGTTTCGCCTGTTTGAGCGCAGCGAGTTAAGAAACTGCCGCCTTCGCCTGCTTTTGCGAGGCGCGCGCAAATCTTGTCTCAAATACAAGTATGCCGCCAAATTTAGACACTAAAACCTCGGCAAGAACCGTTGTAAATGGTTCTTGCCGAGGTCCGTCCTTCATGACCCGCAAAGGGCTTCTGCATAAAGTTTACAACCGGAACCGCCCCACGGTCTGCTGCATTTCTTCGGCCATCTTAGCCAGCGCCTGGCTGGATGTAGCAATCTCTTCCATCGAGGCCGACTGCTCTTCCGTCGCGGCGGATACCGTCTGCGTATGGCCCGCCGTCTCGCGGCTGATGCTCTCAATGCGCTGCACCGACTGCACCACGTCTTGGCTGTGCGCGCCAATCTCCTGCGCCGCCTGACTTACATGCTGCACCTGCTGATACATAGAGTCAATCAAGCCGACAATCTGCGTGAAGGTATGACCTGCGTCATCCACCACCGCCGTGCCGCGTTCCACTTCGCGCGTGCCATCCTGCATAGCCACAACCGCGCTTTGGGTATCGCCCTGAATTTCGCTGATCAGCTCCGCAATGCGCTTGGCCGCTTCTTGGCTCTGCTCCGCCAGTTTGCGCACTTCGTCGGCTACCACCGCAAAGCCGCGTCCTTGTTCGCCTGCCCGAGCCGCTTCGATGGCGGCGTTTAAGGCTAAAAGATTCGTCTGTCCGGCAATGCCGCTGATGGTATCGACAATTTGCCCGATCTCTTGGGACCGTTCGCCTAAACGCGCTACCACTTCCGCCGACTGGCTGACCGAAGACTCGATCAACTGCATCTGTTTCACGGCTGTTTGCACCGCTTTTTCGCCGCCCCGCGCCGCCTGCGCCGTTTCGGTGGAAGAGTGCGCCATCTGTCCCAAATTCGCCGCCACTTCCTGAATCCGCGAGGACATCGCCTCGACGCCATGCGCCGCTTGCTGTACCGCCTTCAACTGATCATCCGTGCCATGGGCAACATCCGTAATCGACTGAGCCACCTGCTGCGACGCCTGCGCCGACTGGTCCGCACTGGCTGTCAATTCTTCACTGGAAGCGGCTAGATGTTCCGATGAGCTGGCTACCTGCTTGATCATACCATGAAGGTTTTGCTGCATCCGGGTAATGGAATCGCCCAAATGCATAATTTCCTCTACGCCATCCACCTCAAAGCTGCGGCTCAAATCACCGTCCGCCATGCGTTCCGCCGCTTCATCCAACACCAACAACGGCTGGGCCAGTCCTTTGGCCGAATAAACCGCCGTTGCCCCCGCACAAACGGCCACCAACAGCAATAAGCCCGCCATAGTCAACACAATCGTCCAAATCTGGCTGCTCACCTCGCTGGAAGGCAAATACGCCACAACCCCCCAGCCGATAGACTTGGCTGGCGAGTACGAAATCATCGCCTGCTCGCCTCGCGTAGAAGCAGCTTCCTGACTGCCGCTTTGTCCCTGCAGCACCGCCGCGATATATGTCCGGTCAGCGACCGACTCATTCTGCTGCACTTTGTCCTTATCCGGATGGGCCAACAGCTTGCCTTTGTTATCTACAATATCTAAGTAACCGCCTTGCCCCACCTTGACCGCTTCCGCCATGGCCCACAGCGATTTCAGACTGATATCCGCCGCAAAAACACCGATAGGCTTGCCTGCGGCATCACGAATCGCGGTGGAAATGGTCACCGTCGGCGCCTTGGTAAAGGAAGAAATATAGGCGTCGCTAAAATGCAATTTCCCCGCCATGGCGTCTTTGAAATACGGACGGTCCGCCCGATTGGCCAAGGAGCCGGACGTTCTAGCGATCTGCATGCCGCTGGCGTCCATAACATAAATCAATTCCATATAAGCATTTTTCTGCTGCGCCGCTACAATCATTTCCTTGATTTGCGCCGCATCCATGCTCCGCGCCGTCGGCGTCGCCGCCAATGCCTCTGTCAAGCCTTTGGCATCGCTCATAAAGCGCTCGATTTCGCTAGCCGCTTGTCCGGTCAGCTCACGATTGCTTTCGGCAATATTGTCTTTTTTCTGCGTCACATTCATGTAAGTACTGACGCCGCCTACTAGCGCGGCGGACAAAAAGGCGAACAGAACCAACAGCACTATCAATTTGCTCTGCAAGGTCTGCTTTGTCACCGTTTTTAAAACTACCTTATCGCTCACAATCCTACACCCCTTCTCATTGTTACTGTCCGTATGTCGCGTTGGGCAAAACAGTTCAACCATTACAGGCTTATACATTCTTAGTTACCAAGTTCTGTACTTTGATTGTATAAAAAGCTCCTGTACTTTCTGTTAAAAATTGGTTAAACCTAGTTAAAAATTAACCTCTCAACATAGCGGAGCAACAACAATAAACCTCAGGGTTTAAGAAATGCAAGCTTCTATTATCCCCCTATGGCCTTGCTGTCGCTGGCCGTACCTCCCATGCCTTGACGGATCAGCTTTTCTACCAAAAAAACATCCATGGGCATAAATTCATAACTGCTCAACTCTTCCGGACCAGCCCAAGCCAGCTCATCATGACCGGAAAGTGAAAAATTCCCCTCCTGCCACTGCGCCCAATAAGCCAACAAACGCAGGTCCCCATAGGAGCGCAAAGCAAAGCGTCCTCCAATCGACACATTTAGACCCATAACGTCTACAAGATTCCGCTCTAAGCACGCTTCTGGCGCTTCATCCTGGTTACAAGTCCCCCAGGGAAATTCCCATAAACCTGCCTGTGTACGGCCCTCGCTGCGCCGCGCAATTAATACCTTGCCTTTTTTTACGATGAGTGCTGCTACGCGTTGTTGCATTCTCACCTTCTCCTTTCCAGCTAGTCGCTGTCGGATTATGTTTGTTTTCCTTGTTTTTCATCACTTTTCCTGCTAACCCACAAAAAAAAACTAAATTCTACCGGTAAATACGTCCCGAATCCGCCCTGTTTCGCTCCATTTTTGCACGTTTTCCCGAAGAAGATCATATAAAACTCCTGTTGGACGCTCTTCCAAATCATAGTAAACCTGATACAACGGCTTATTCAAATGAAGCAGCCTCTCCAAACGACTGGGCGTAGCCGAGACAATGGCCTCGCAGGCTGCGGCATTCAACGCCGTCTCCAGTTCCGCCAGCTGCTCCGGCTGATAGCCCAGCGCCGGCAGGACCTGCTGCAAATGCGGATACAACTCCCGCGCCCGCGCCAAAGTTCCTCGGGTCCATTCCCACGGCTCCACAACCTCAGCGCCGACAGCGCGAGCCGCCAGCAGACCCGCGCCATAGGGCATGCCGCCGTGCGTCACGGAAGGCCCGTCTTCCACCACCACCACCCGTTTACCCCTTAGCTCTTCGCCACGGTCCAAACGAGGCGGGGAAGCCGCCAACACCACCCTCGCCTTGGAGTTGACCTCTTCAATCGAAGCTTGCAGCAACGCCACCTCTTGCTGCGAAACGCTGTCCACTTTGTTGATCAGCACCGTATCCGCCATGCGCAAATTGGTTTCTCCTGGATGATACGAACGCTCGTGACCTAGCCGCAAAGGATCGGCTACCACAACCAGCCAGTCTGGCTGAAAAAAAGAGAAATCATTATTGCCGCCGTCCCAAAGAAGCACCTCCGCCTCCGCTTCGGCCGCCTCCAAAACCTCTCCGTAATCCACGCCCGCATAAACAATGTGCCCTGCCGCTAGATGCGGTTCATATTCCTCGCGTTCTTCCACCGTACAGCGAGCGCGCTGCAAATCCTCCACAGTAGCAAAGCGCTGACAGCGCTGGCGCTCCAACTCTCCATACGGCATGGGATGGCGTACGATAGCCACCCGCAGCCCCCATTCCTTCAGCCAAGACGCCAGCTTTCGCGAAACCTGGCTTTTGCCCGCGCCAGTCCGCACAGCACATACGGCAATAACAGGCTTAGACGCTTGCAACATCGTCCTAGTTGGACCTAAAAGACGAAAATCAGCTCCAGAAGCCAAGACTCTTGACGCTGCATGCATCACCGTTTCATGTGAAACATCGCTGTACGCAAAAACAACCTCATCTATCGCTTCCGCCCGCAGCAACGCTTCCAGCTCTTCTTCCGGCACAATGGGAACGCCCTGCGGATAGAAGCGCCCCGCCAATGACGGCGGATACCTTCTGCCTGCAATATCCGGTATTTGCGTCGCCGTAAAAGCCACTACCCGACTGTCGGCATCATTACGAAAACAAGTGTTGAAAACATGAAAATCGCGTCCTGCGGCGCCTAAAATCACTACCTTGCGCATAAGGCCACACCTCCAGGAGATACGAATATCCGAAATTTTGAACAGGAGTAGCTGGAAGGATCGATCCATTAGGTATGAACAAGAGTCGCGACGAGAACCGGAGGGTTCGAATGAGGGTTGCGAAGAAATCAAAAGAAATTGAGAGGGTGATTGCCTTTAACAAGGATGGTCCGGCTGAACATACCAAAAAAACAGGGAACCGATGATGCAATAAACGCTCCGACAAATTACGACAGCGCTGGACGCGCTTAGTGCCGGCTGCGCTATGGATGGCATTGCAACCGGCATCTATTTCACTACCAGACGAGAAAGAAAACGCAGGAATAGCGGCGCTATGCCGAGGCTTTCTGACGATGTATGGGATAAAAAGAGATAATTTGACGTGAGATGTGAATGCATCAACGATTCCCTAAATTACATAGCCGCCCAAGGAAGCAGCAGCTTTCTTGCTTCCTCGCGCCAAGCTGTAAACGCCGGCAGCAGCACCTGCGCCAGCACCTGTTTCATCTGTGGCAGTTCCCCTTCAGCAAACGCGTCCTGCATACCGGAAATAGCGTCTCGCAAGTCTCGCAATACTTGCACTAACTGTTCTTTGCGCTCTTCCACGAAAAATTCCGGCAGCAATTCCGTTAAACGCCCCGCAGCCATGGCGAAATCGCTGAAGAGCTCTTTCCCCGCTTCCAGCTTCAGTTCATCCAGCTGTGCCCGCATGTACTGCAGCGCCTCTTCCATCGTTTCCATAATTTCCAGCATCCGCCGGGCTAAATCTCGTTTTTGTTCATCTGTAACTTCCATGTGCTTCCTCCTTCGCGTTGCCGCGATTTATCATCCTTGACAAGGGAAGATTTCGCTCTTGCTAATACAGTTCCCTGCTAAAATCAAAATTCTGCCAAATTTTAATACTCCTCCTGCGTACCCTTCCGCGAGTCCTCGTTAAATCTTATAACTCCGCCGAACCCTCCCTCTACTCACTCTACTCCTGTTAAAAATCAGCCCCGCGGCCTCTTGCGTTCCCTTTCGCAACCCCAGAGTCTTGCTTTGCGCTCTATCTCCCTCTAGCCCTCTAAGTCTATCCCGGCCCGCCAAACGTCCTGTTCTCCATCTTGGTTGCGTGAAGCGCTGTTTCTTGCCAATACGAGTATGCTACAATATATAAAACAAAACATAAGGAGGGATGGCATTGCTGCACCTGGCGGTTTGCGACGACAGAACCGAAGACCGAGAACGGCTCTGCCGTCTGCTCGAAGAATACGGACAACATAATAACCTCGAGCTGTCAGTAGATCAATGGAGCACTGGCGAAGACTTCTTACACGCCTTTGTCCCCGGACGCTACCAGCTACTATTTCTAGACATCTACATGAATCAACTCAACGGCGTGGAAACAGCCCGCACGATACGGGAACAAGACGAAAACTGCGCCATTGTTTTTGTTACCACAAGTCAGGAACACGCCGTAGACGGCTTTAACGTTAACGCTCTGCACTACCTCCTGAAACCCATTACCGCAGCGCAGCTAGACACAGTATTCCAACGTTTGACGCGCCTCCAAAAAAAAGAGCCTGCGTATATCACCGTACGATCACAACGGCTGGAAGTACGCTGCAACGCAGATGAGATTGTATTCGCCGAGATCTATGACAAGCTGTGCTTGATACATACGAAAACCAACACCATTCAAACCTATACCCCCTTGGACGAAATCGAGCGGCAGGTTCCTGTCAACCTATTTTTGCGCTGCCATCGCAGCTATTTGGTAAACATGAGTTACATTACCCGAATGGAGGATACGCAGTTCACTGTTCACGACCAGCACCTCATCCCTATACGCAAAAACGACAGGCAAACGCTTAAACAGCGCTACTTAGACTATCTTTTTGCGACCACCAGGAGCAGTGACGCCGAGCATTATGATTGAAACAATTTTAGCCTGCATATACTTGATTTTATCCATAGTACCCTTCAGTTTCCTGCGATACTACCCTTTTTTAAAAAACCTGCGCTTTTCCCTGCGCACGGTCTGCCTGCTGTACACTGGAGTCGTGCTTTTAGAGCTGCTCGTCATGGTGCTGATGCGCTACTACGGGCTTTGGTCTTCTGACATTTACAGCGCCTATCGCTTTTTCTTCGCCATCGCCTTCGGCGTACTCTCCTTTTGGCTGATCAAAGCCGACTTCTTTAAACAATTTTTTGTCTATACCATGACGGTGACCTATGTGATCTTCGTATGCGGAAATGCGCATTTTTTTGAATTTCTCGGCATTGTATACTGGGAAGAAGCGCCGGACCTGCTTGTTGCCAATATCGTCATCATCCTGCAACTTCTTCTGACGTACCCCCTTGTTTTTCGTTTTCTTAAAAACAGAGTCATTCCGCTCTTAACTCTGGACAGTCCGGTCTGGAAGTACATCTGGACCCTTCCCAGCATGTTTGTAGTCGGCTCTTTCCTCTTCGGCTCCGAGCTAAAGGCAGACGTCATCTGGAACTGGCGCTACCTTGGTTACCGCATGATCGCGAGCGCTGTCGTCATGATCAGCTACTATATCCTGGTGAAAATCATGGAGCAAACTCGGCAAAATACCGTTTTGCAGGAAAAAATCCGCACCTCCCAGGAAGTACTGGAAATGCAGCGCCAGCATTATCAACTGCTTACCAACCGCATCCAGGAAGCCCGATCTATCCGCCACGACTTTCACCATCACCTGTTGGCCATGCAAGCGTATCTGGACGGCAAGCAATACGAACAACTCACAGACTACCTTTCCCTATACGCCCAGGAGTTCTCTTCGCCGTCTCAAGCGCCTCTGTGTCGGCACTATCTGGCCGACGCCGTTTTACAGCACTACCAAAGCCAGGCCAACGAACAAGGCTGCGAGTTCCGCACCTTCATCGATATCCCGCCCCAAGTCAGCATAAGTGATTTGGACTTATGCATCGTCCTCGGAAATTTGCTGGAAAACGCCTTAGAGGGAAGCCGACGGGTGGCGCAAGACGAGCAGGTCCTGCACCTGCACCTAAAGCAGCATGGCGAAATGCTGCTGCTGACGCTGGACAACCGTTTTGACGGCAGCCTTCATTATCGCGAAGGCACCTTGCTTTCCCATAAACGCGGCGGCGCCGTCGAAGGAATCGGCCTGCAAAGCGTCCGCGCCATCGCCGAAAAGTACCAAGGCGTCCTCCGCATCGAACCGAACGCCAATGTGTTCAAAGTCTCCGTCATGCTTACCTTGCCCTCAAACGAGAATTGAACACTAAATCCTGCTTAAGGACGCTAATGAACCGCGAAACACACGAAAGACGCGAAAGAGTTTTATAAGGAATTTAGTTCCGCCTTTTATTCCTGTTAAAAATCGTACCCCGTACCACTCCTTCGTACCCTCCCTTTACTCCCTCTACTCCTGTTAAAAACCCGTATCCCTCCCTCGACTCTTGTTCGCCTTGATTCGTTTCCTGAAGCTTCCAACTAAAAAGTACCCGGCACAGATCATTCTGCCGGGTACTTTTATCGTTTACTGCCAAAATGGCATCACCGCAATGGATGTAGTAAAAAAATTTATTTATTGCAGCGTCGTTACTCCAAAAATTGTAAAATCGGATAGACATAGTACTCTCCGCTCAAGGCTCGAACCGTCGCCAGCATAGCGCAGCCTAGCCACAAAAGTCCGCCGCCAATGACGACGATCCACGCTGCGGTTTCTGTCGCCATTAGCAAAGAAAGAGCCAAAACAAGCGCGATCATTGCTGGCGCTAGGAACAGTTGAAAAAGAACGGCCTGCTTCGCATGATGCGCAACAAATATGTCTTTGCGCTTATAAAGCCAGATTGCCAGCGGCAGCAGAAAAAAACCCAGGCCCCCGAAAAAGCAGCCGCAATGGGCCGCAGCCGCCAACATTTTTTGTCCCCCTGATAGGTTTGCCATACTGCCTAGTCGTCCTGCTATTTTCCCGCGTCCAATGCCGCGTTATAATCGCTGGCCCATTTGTAGCTGAAGTAAACACTGGCGATCGTGGCAATAATCGCCATTTCCGGGGAAATGAAATTGGAAATCAACGCCCCTCCAATGGCAATACCAATAAAGAGCAGCAACCCCTTTTTCAAGCCGGCCGCATAAAACCCTCCAAATCCAAAAATGCCCAAAACAACAGCGATTGCAATACTTTTCTTCGACATACTTTTTCCTCCTCTTTATGATTTCATTACCTAAGCCGCGTACCTGCTAGAATTCACCTCCCTTACTGGAATCTAGACCGCCCGGAAGCGCTTCAATTGTTCGTTTCAACGCTCGTAACAATTTTACCGTTTTTAATGGTATACGTGACAACCCGGGAAAGAGCGCTCTTGTTTTGCGGGTCCACAAACTCAAAGCAATACCCGTAGACGCCGTCTCCCATCGCCTCGTCCGCGATCTGCGGCTGCGCCCCAAGGGTGAATGTATCCACCTCAAACTGTTGGAACTCTTCCTCACCGCCGCTCAGCTTCATGGCGTAGTGCAGCGTAGTCACTGTATCCCCTGCTTTAAGAGGCGTAAGCTCCTTGTCCGCCATCCCGTTCGCCTCAATCCCCCGCCGCACGCCCAAGATATGATAAGCTTGGTCGTCGAACGTATACACCACCTGCAAATTTCCTTCTTTCCCGTTGAGCTTGATCGGAACGGAATACAGATTGTACCCGTCCCCTTCATAGGTGATTTCAATATAGACAGGATGACCGTCAAGCATGGGCCAGTTCCCCTGGAAATTGTCTTTGAAGACGCCTGTTTCCCAATCCGCATTGATGTCGGCGTCACTGCCTAAATAAAGAAGCACATCATCTTCCTTGCTCCGAAAAACAAGCTGGCAATGCACGGACGCCAGATTCTCCATCTGCGCCGCAGACAGTTTCACAAAAGCGTTGCCGTCTTTGTCGATATCTACCGGTGTATCCTCCAGTTGACTTACATCAAAGATTTTTTTCCGTTCCTCCGGCTGCGTGATAGGTGTCGCCTCGCCAACAGCGGCCCCCTGCAAATACGGCGCAGCCTGGGGCGGCATCTTCCCGAAAATCAGACCATAGTAGAGGCACTTCACAGGCAAGAGCGGCGCCGCCTGCTCGGCGTAGGCCATAAAATGATCCGCGTCGCCATTGTAGGAATAATAGCCCGAAAGACCGCTGCTTTCCCGGCGATACGGCCCGCTTACTTTATACACTACGCTTTCTTGCACCGCTTGCTGCAAAGCATCTGCAACACTTGGCAACAGGCGGTGTGCATGCTGCGAAAGACTCCCTAAATCCACCATATTCGCATAGCCTTGCTCGCGGGTATTGCCGCCATAGTTTACCGCGCTTCCCGCCGCCCGCGAAAAAGCGGCAAAGAAAGTCTGCGGGTTCTTCTCCGCCTGTCGCAGCGCCGCCGTGCCAAACGCCTCGTACGCTTCGCGCAGCTTCGGCAGCCCGCGCATATCGACCACCGACAAGGTAGCCGCATCGGCAGTACCGTACGCTTCACAGCCAGCAAGATACGTATCGCAGATCTCCTTGCCCAAGGCCGCGCCGTTCATAGACGGATCCCGCGCCAGCGCACCGACCCAGCCCGTATAATCCCAGCCGTTGCCTGGTTCAATCTCCTCGGAGGCCACCATATAACGTGTAAGGCCGTGAAGATCATGCACCACATCCGCTGTCGCCATGAGGCAAGCGTCAAAGCCAATCAGCTCAAACGGCGGATTCTCATGGTCCGGCGCAGCCGCCGCTTCAAAAGCCGCCCGCAAATCATTAAGACTCAAAGACCGCTTCGTCCGCTCGTCATAGCAGACGCCGGCCGCGCTGCCGCCGCCATGATCCCAGAGAATGCAGACGCGGTGATCCGCCGGATAGTTTTTCGCGCCATAACGCAGAAAATCAGCCAGCGTATCCGGCGAACCCATATCGGCGTCCGGCAGTTCCTGCAGCGTGTGAATCCCGTCCTTATCATAAAGATACCGGCCCACCGCCCCGGCAGGGATAGCTGGCGTGTGCCACTCTACAGCGCCTCCTGTCTGAATAAGCACCCGCACATTGGCAGGCAGCTGCACCTGCAACAGCTCCTGTATATCCGCGGAAGCCGCGCCGCTTTTGCTCTCTAGATCGGTGCCGCAAACATACCAGTAGATCGTCCACGTATCGGTAGACTGATACGCAGCCGCCGCCCGACTGCCCACAACGGTAAACATAAGAAAAAAGCTCAGCACCAATGCTAGGGCCATTTTGAAAACTGATGGTTTTTTCATGGAATACGTCACACGCCTTCCCCTTCTTTCAGAACTTCCACCGAGCCGCCTTGGGGAGCCGCTTTCAGCACCCCCGCCTCCAGCAGCTTCTTCACCAAATCCTCCTGCACCGCCAGGGACTGCACAAACCCGTCGAGAGGCATAATCAGGCGCTGATTGACCTCCACCACCGGCTGGCCGTTATCACTTTGCAAATGCGGCTGCACCGTCATCAAATCCAGGCGCACCAAATTTCCCGTCACATGCACCGCGCTAATCGCGTCGGCAAAAATCTCTCGATTCATTAAAAAACCTCCTCTAAAAATTCTTCCTCCGCTCATTCAATAAGGAATGGCAGCTTTAATGAGCACTCCGCTGGTCGAACTTATTCTTGTTTAACTCAACCCAGTCAAACCCTCACTCTACTCCCTGTACTCCTGTTAAAAAACCGCGCCTCGTCCCCTCCTTCGTACCCTCCCGCGACTCCGGTTCTCTTGTTCACTCTCCGTAAACTTAGAAGTACTTAACTGCCTGAATCCAGATACGCTCCTTGCTGTCCGGTGCCGCCACGGCGTCCTCCGAGCTCAGCTTCCACGCATAATCCAACCGCAGGGCATAGTCTCCAGAGCGGCTGAAAATAAGACCCAGACCGGCCCCGGACAACGTTCTCCCATTCACGCCCGCCCCGGCCCAAGGGCTCTTATTGGCATTCACATGGCCTTGATCCACATACGCCGCCAGCTGCAGCGTCGGATTCGGCAAATTCCAGCGCAGCTCCCCGGTCGCTACATAGCCGCTGTCGCCGCAAGCCTCGTTCACCGGATACGCTCGTACGCCGCTCGGTCCCCCTAGGGACATCTTCTCGGACGAATCCAGATTCTTGCTGGCCGCCTGGGCCGCCAAAGACAAATGCAAGGCTAAACGAGAATTGACGTTTTGCACCCGGTACAAATTCAGGTTTCCCTTGGTATAATTCCCCGCCGTATGCGCCTCGGCGTCGTTGGTAACGGCATCCTCCGAATCCAGGCTCAAATGCCCGTAAGCCAAGCTCAAGGAAAAGCTGTTGTAGCCGCCGCCTCCGAAGGAATCGCGGCTGTCGCCGCTAAGGCCCAGATTCCACACATCGGCTTTTTTGCGGTTGTTCGTACCCGCATAGCCGATGCGATCCTCCAGCTTCTTATGGTCGTAGCCGAACCGTCCGTTGAGATTGTAGTCCCGCGAACGCACCATCGGATAGCTGGCAAAAAGGCTCCACGTATCGGAAACGCCGTCGGCGTTCAAATTAGCGAAGGCGTCTCCTAAGGAATAGGTCTGGCGCGCGTAGGAAAGGCCCCATTTCGCGCCGGAAGCACCCAGCGGCCGCTGATAGGACAGGTTGTAGTCGGTACGATCTTCTCCCAGAATCACGCCAGCTCCCGCGCTGTCTCCCTGGCCGCTGACATTCAAAAAGTTCCAATTAAGACCCAGGCGGTTCTTACCGGTATAGCGGCTGCCGTGATTGTCCGTGTACAGCTGACCATTGCTGCGCGGCCCGTCGGTTAAACGCACCACCAAGTCCGCCGTGCCCGGTTCCTCGCCTGCGGTCAAGCTGGCCGCGCTCTGCACGCCCGCTGTATCGCTGAGCAGCAGCAGCGCCCGCTCTAATTCTTTTTCTCGTATGTACGCCCCTGGCCGCAGCCCTTGCAGCAAGCCTTCGGCGCTGGCCGTATGAAAGCGCGACTGATTATCTACGCGGATCTTGCCGTAGCGCCCTACCAGCACCTGCATCTCCACCTGGCCCTCTTCAATGGACTGCGGCGGCAAAATGGTCCGCGCCACCAAGTACCCCTTGCTGTGAAAATACTGGCTCACCTGCCGCGCATAATGCTCCAGCTCCGCCAGGGTCAGCTCCTTGCCGTACGCCTCCTGCAGCAGCGGCTGCAGCTCTGCGTCGCCGAACAGCTCCTGCCCGGTCACGCGAATGTGCGCTATATGAATCTTCGTTGCGTCCGCAGGCCCCGGCTGCACTGCTGCCTGCTCCACCTCAATCTTTGGCTTCGGCGTCTCCTGGGGCGGCAGCAAATGCTCCTTCAAGCCGCCCGGCGTCGTTGTATTCTCCTTACCTTCCAGCGGCGCCGCCTCCGCCGCCCACGGCAGTCCTAACACCGCCGCCACTAAAGCCGCCAAAGCGACGGCTTGTTTTTTTCCTGTCAGCTTCATCAAATACGTACCCCCACTTTACTCACTCTACTCCTGTTCAATCCGCTCTCTCTGGCATTTCTCGGGCCTTTCTCTGCTTCTCTGTGTGAACCGTGCCCATTTCCCTCATTCGATCCCTCACATGACTCTGGTTCTCTTGTTCAATCCTCTTACACCGGAGAGATTGCCGCGCTAGCGCTCGCAATGACCCGAAAGCCAGCCTAGCACGGTCGTTGCGAGGAGCGCAACGACGCGGCAATCTCCCCGCCAATATTCTTTCTGGCTTTTCTCTGTTCCTACTCCCTTTACGCCTGTTTAACTAGCCGCATCAATCCTCATCGTTGTGAGCGTCTGGGTGGGAGTCCGTATCCTTGTGGGAATTTTCGTCATCGTGCGCTTCGTCTGGAACGTTAGTAGGGGGATTGGCATCATTGTGCTCATCGGTGTCTATATCATCATCGTCTTTAGGTTCAGGTTTAGCGTCAGGTTTGCTAGGATTGTCCGTTTTGGCATCTTTTTTCTCTTTATCCTTTTTGTCCTTGTCTTTGTCTTTTTTTGCTTTGTCTTTAGTCTCGGCGGCTTTGTCCTTTGGATCCTCCGACTTCGCCTGAAGCTCCTGCAGCAGCGCATCGCTCTCCGTCTTCAAGACCTCACTCGCCTTTGCCGCAGCGTCCTCTGGCGCTGCTTGCGCCGCTCCGCCCCCTAGTCCCAATACCAACGTTAATGTCAGCAACCCCATTGTCCGTTTCATCCATACGCTTGCTTTTGTCATAAAAAATCCTCCTCTTATTCTATAAATTTTTTCCTGCGTTCCGCTTTTGCTCCTTCAGGCCCTCATCCGGGCCCTCCGGTTCTCCGATTCTCTTGTTCAATCCGGTTTTTTCTCTGTTAACTCTGGCCTTTCCTCTGTTCCTCTGTGTAAAACGTGCCCCGTAGCCCTCCCTTTACTCACTCTACTCCTGTTCAATCCTTGTATAATCCCTGTTTAATCGTTACTGCACGATGACCTCTCCCACTGTATTCAGGTCCATCGCCAGTTGGTCCTGTCCTGCGGCCAGTGCCGCCGCGGCAACCGTCTGGATCTGATTCTGGTCCACTAAACCCTCCGCTGCCGGATTGACGGCGGAAATCAAAGCCTGCCTTCCCTGCAGAGTAAGGCTGAATACCGCCGCTTCGCCTCTCGCCGTAAGCAGCTGGAACACGGTCGATTCCCGCAAAGCACCGCTCTGTGCTGGTGCAGGCGCTGCCGCCGGGACCGCCGCCCCTGGGCTGGGATCCCGCAAAGACAGCGTGCTATGGTTGCCGTCCAACTGGTACGTGGACAACAGCTGCGCTCCTGCGCCCGTGTTCCGGTAGACCGCTACTTCGTGATGGACCGGTTCCAAATTGATTTGCACCACAGCATTGCGACTAAGGGTGATGACCGAGCCGCTCGTCTGGATGCTGCGTCCCGCAGCTCCGTCCGCGCCTACCAGGCGGGTAGGCTGGGCCGCGCTAACTGGTGTAGCCGCGCCGCCCTCCGCTTTGGCAGTTGAGCCAGCAGGCTGGGCTGCGTTTGCCGAACCAGTTTCCGACGCCCCTGCGCTGCCGCTAAAGCCTGCAGAGACAATGCCGCCTCCAAGCCCAGTGCCGCCGATGCCGCTGTTAGCTGCTGTCTGATGCACGCCCTGCATCACCGAAGTATAGGTCGCCGCTGTAGTCTGCGGCGGCACCGGTGTAGGTGTTGGGGTAGGATCGGGCGTGGGAGTTGGCGTTGGGGTTGGCTCCGGCGTAGGCGTAGGTGTCGGAGTCGGTGTGGGAGTCGGTGTGGGAGTTGGCGTCGGAGTAGGTGTAGGGGTAGGCGTCGGGTCGGGATTCGGGGTGGGTGCAGGCTGCGTCTGAATGGTCAAAGCCGTCGCGTTCGCCGCAGCCTGTTCTAAAACAGCCTTATAGTTATTGCTTAAAACAGTCACACCGTCGCCAGTAATGGAGTACTGCCCCACAGGGCTGGTATGGGTAGCCGTAGTAGACCAAGTCGCCGTGCCAGCTGTGACCGTCCCTAAGGCATCGCTGCCCTTAAGGCCTGTAATCGTGCCGCTCAACGTCGGCAAGGCGCTTCCTTGCACAACGCTGGCTGGCGTGGCTGTATAGTACAGCGTCGCTGGAGTGATAGTCAATTTAGCAGCATTGTCATAACTAATCAAATACCCCTGCTGGCTGGTGGTATAAAGTCCGGTCAAGCCATGGCTGCCCACATCCTTGCCGTTCCAGGACAGAGTGCCGTCCACTTTAGAAGCGTCGTAAGCGGTGACATGATTCAGCGGCGCCGTGGCGTTGCCGTCGTAGACTTTTGACTGCGAATCCGCCGAGACGGTCAGGGACGTCAGGAAGCTCCGCAAGAGCGGCGCTGTCTGCCCGCCGTTAAGGTACCAAGCAGACGTAGTCGGATTCGTAAGTTCCGTATCCCAAGTGCTGTAACGGCTGTCTTCCCTCATCTGCGCCGTAGTCAGGCCGGTCACGCCAGTTGCGTTCGGCACATTGCCAACGCCCTTAGAAAGATCGCTAATTCCGCTCAATGTGGTATCCCAGTAGCTGTTATTAATAGTGCCTATGTTTTGAAGAAATCCTACTAGCCCGCCGTTATAAATAGTTGCGCTTTCACCAGAATTGGTGACTTTGCCTGTACTATAGCTGTTCTTGATTATGCCGCTATTGTATCCAGCTATGCCGCCGACATAGCCGGTTTCGGTTCCGCTTGAATTTGCGGCTATAACACTGCCCGTATTATAGCTATTCGTGATACCATTTTTGGGAGCTTTATTGACCCCCGCCACGCCGCCGATATAGTTGATTTTGCTTATGCCGGTAGCAGTGACGTCTCCCGTATTATAGCTGTTCGTGACACCAGGGTTACCTGCATACATATACCCCACCAGCCCACCAACATAGGTAGTTTCGGTTCCGCTTGTATTAGTGGCGGTAACACTGCCCATATTGTAGCTATTTGTGATGCTGTTGTAGTCCCGTAAATACCCCGTCAAACCGCCGGCATAGGTGGTTTCGGTTCCGCTTGCACTGATGACGGTAATGCTACCCGTGTTATAGCTGTCCTTGATGTTGGTGTAATCTCGCATGAACCCTACCAGACCTCCGGCACTGAGTGTCTTGCTTGCGCCAGAGACAGTAACGCTGCCCGTATTGTAGCAGTTTGCAATATTGCCATTATTGAACCCCACAATTCCGCCGGCGTAGGCTTCTACGACTTCGCTTGTAGCATTAGCGATAATACTGCCCGTATTGTAGCAGTTCTTAATGCTGCCATCCAGGTACCCTACCAGGCCGCCGACCATCTCAGTACCAGTGACGCTTCCTCCCGTCATCCCCAAATTGGCGATTATCGCCTCATCGGTATAGCCAAACAAGCCGGTATTCTTAAGCCCCGCCTGGTTGATGTTCAGATTACTGATGGAATGACCGCCGCCATCAAATACTCCTCTAAATGAATTTTGAGCAGAGCTACCGACGGGCGTGAAAACCGCTGCGCTAGCGGCGAGGTCAGCGCCCAGATAGTACCTAACGCTGCTATTTCCGGTTTGGAGGGCCTGCAAATCAGCCCGGCTGTTGATGACGTTGTAGCCGCTGCCATTGATGGCAAAAAAGCCGCTGCCCGAACGATCAAAATTCACTTTACCCGTAAAGCCGGACGCGGTCAGGCCGTAGTCGATAGTACCATCAACGCCAAGCGTCCCTTTCGTGCCGCTGGTCATATCCAGGCTGGACGTGCCGGTAGCGGAAAGAGTAGACTTGATATTGATGTTGCGGTACGCCGACAGGGTCAGCTTATTTTTGCTCCAGGTCAACGGCGCGAGGATGTTGATGTCGCCGTTGGCAGCCCCAGCATAACTATCATTAGGATTAAAACTTGCACCAGGGGAACTAATCTGCCACCCATCAGCATTTGTGGTAATCGTCACCTCGCTGGAGCTCAGCAAGTTTTGCAAGGAGGTGTTCGTAATGTCGCCGTCATTTTCATTCGTGCCAATGGTGAAATCCTTCGGATCCAACAGCCAGCTGCCGGTTTTCCCCTTGGCGGCAGTGGTGTCGACTTTCGCCGTATCAGCGACTTTCAGCTTCTGCTTGCCCGAGGTTTCCACTTTACCCCCGTCGCCGCTTTGGCTGCCACCCTTGGCGGAAATGGCGCCGCCGAAGGTGGTATTTTTGTCGGCCCAGACGACCACGGTGCCGCCGCTGCCGTTGGTCACGGCATCGGCCTTAAGAGACGCGCCCGCAGCAACAGTGGTTTCCTTGGCCCGCTGCTCCGTGCCGCTGCCCTGGTAATTGCCGCCCGCGAGAATGGTGCCGCCGCCAGCATCGCCGGAGGCGTTCAGCACCGACGTACTGCTCAAGGATACCTTGTCCCCCAGCACCTTCACGGTGCCGCCAGTCTGGCCCGCCGCCAGGCCGGAGGCGTTGAGGCTGCCGCTGTTGACCACCGCGCCATTCGTACCGCCCTCAAGGCGGATGACGCCGTTTTTCGTGCTGACGCTTTTCGCTTCGATAACGCCGCTGTTGTTAACCACCGTTCCCGCCAAGGCGTCGGCAGACTTGGCGTTCATCACCACCAGGCCGCCGTCGGCCTGGATGAGCCCTTTATTGCTCGCCAACGCAGCCACGGCCTCTTTGTCTACGGACAGCTGAAGCAGACCGTCGCCGGTAAAGTCGAGGTTCACCTTGCTCCCTGCTCCTAAAGCGGCGGTCCCTTCTTTGGCGACAATGACCCCTTCATTGACAGCGTTCGCCCCCAGAAGCGCTATGTAGCCCTTGGCGGCAGCGGACAGCTCGCCCTGGTTAACGACGCTTTTGGCGCTGTCGCCGCTGAACTGGTAATTGCCGCTTAAAAAGTCCTTATCTGAAATACCTAACGTTGAAGCCGCCAGGCCCCCGACGTTCACCTGCGCCCCTTTGGCAAAAAGCACGCCGTTAGGGTTGACCAAGAACACCTGGCCGTTGGCGGACAAGGTGCCGTAAATGGCGCTGGCGTTGTTGCCGGTAACGCGGTTTAAGGCGATGGAAGACGCTCCAGGCTGATTAAAGCGCACCGTCTCCCCTTTGGCAATGTTAAAGCTGTTCCAATTGATGATTGCTTTTTGGCTGGCCTGGTTAATCGTCGTGAGCGCCCCGTTCTGGCTGATCGTAGCGCTTCCCGCCGCAACCGCGCCTCCTTGCGGCGCAGCCAACGCGGTGCTGTACCCGCCCAAAAGCAGCGCCCCTGCCAAAAATCCTGCGTAAACCTTCCGCAGCGCTTCTTTGCGCCAATTCCGCTTCCACTTCCGTTGCATAAAACGGCCTCCTTCATCTATAAAAACTACCACTAACTATATTTCTAAAATAACTACTCCATCTTTTACCATAACGGTTTAAATAGGAAAAAACAACAGACCTTCCGTAAACGGGGAGTTTTGTTCGTAAACGGGAAGTTTGGGGGTGAAAAATTGGTTTTGAACAGGAGAATCTGAGTCGCGGGAGGGTACGCAGGAGAAAAACAAGGCACGTGATTTTAACAGGAGTAGAGGGAGTAAAAGGAGGACAAGAACCAAAAAGAGCAGAGCAAACGGATAAGTGTATCCGTTTACTCTGCTCTTCATTTTTCCTCAGTCAAACCCTCAGGTTCTCCGATTCTCTTGTTCAAGCCTGTTTTTTCTGTTCTGTGTGCCGTTCTTATGTTTTCTGTTCTCTACGCCCGGCGCGCCAGGATGGTCGAAAGATACGGTGCGCCAACGCGCTCTACTTCTTCCCACTCGCTGACTTTTTGGTCCGGCAGGCCGTAGTTGCTCACCAGGACGCCGCTAAAGCCTGCGGTACGAAGCTTGCCGATTAAGGAAGCTACATTCTTATAGGCTTTCATCAGCACCACATTGTCCGCCGTAGCCAAGGTTTTGTCTAGCTCCGCCTCTTCCATGGTAGCCGGAATGATCGTCAACACTGAAGTTCCCTCGGCTACCGGATAGCCCAAGAAGTTGCTGATCCCGCAGAAAGCGGGGATGCCAGGAACATTTTCCACTTCATAGCCAGCTTCCTTCAATTCCTGGAATACGTACATATAGGTGCTGTAAAACATGGGATCGCCCAGGGTAAGAAATACTACTTTTTTACCCTGCTCCATCAGCTCGCGCAGCACCTTGCGGTTTTCCTTCCAGGCTTCCTGCTGCACTTCGCTGCTGTTGACCATGGGAAATACCATCTTGATAATCTGCGTTTCCGCCTTGATATAGCTCTGCGCAATAAACAGCGCCCGGCTGTCTTCTTTTTTCTCGGAGCGAGGCGCAATAATTACGTCCGCCTCCTGAATGCACTCTACCGCCCGAACGGTCAACAATTTCGGATCCCCGGGACCTACGCCAATGCCAATAAAACAACCTGCCATAATAAGAAAATCCTCCTTCATCTACCTGACGGAGGCGCTGGTTCATTAAACCATCGTCTCCTAATTTACAAAATACGAAATATGAAACAGAAAAACTCTGCTATTTACTTTAAACATCTGCAACCCTCAATCGAGCCCTCACTCTACTCCCTCTACTCCTGTTAAAAACCGCACCCCTCAACCCTCAGACGTACCCTCAGGTTCTCCGGTTCTCTTGTTCACTCTTTCTGTCCAGCCCCTGCATAAGCAGCGCTGCGCGTCCGTCGCTGTCCGCCACCACTTCGCCCTGCACGCGGAAGACCTGCCGCAAAAGATCCGGCGTCACCACATCCCAGGGATACCCCAGCGCCGCCAGACGACCGTCTTTGACGACAGCCACCCGTTTGGCGTAACGCAGAGCATGGTTGATTTCATGCAGCACCAGCACCACCGTCAGATTGTCTTCCTCGTTCAAACGCCGCAGAAGATCCAGCAGCTCAAACTGATGGCACACATCCAAAAAGGTGGTCGGCTCATCCAAAAGCAGCACCTGCGGCTGCTGCGCCAACGCCAGCGCCAGCCAGGCCCTCTGCCTCTCGCCGCCGGATAAAAGCCCAACCGGCCGCTTCGCCAAGTCCACTAGACCTGTGCGTTCCAGCGCCCGCTCCACTGCTTCTTCATCTTCGGCGCGGCTGCCCATGTACCAGGCGCGGTGCGGATGCCTTCCATAGGACACCAGCTCCCGCACGAGAATGTCCGGCGGAGCTTGCGGCCCCTGCGGCACATACGCCAGCACCTTGGCCATCGCCGAAGGCGCCAGGGAGTTCACTGCCTCCCCCTGCAGGCGAACGGCTCCGGCAGAAGGAGTCAACTGCCCTGTAAGCATTTTCAGCAGCGTGCTTTTTCCAGCGCCGTTAGGGCCGATAATGGCCAGCACGTCTCCTGCGGGAACCTGCAGACTAAGATCTTCAATAATGTTACGTCCTGCCGCGGAAAAAACCAGCTTTTCCGCTTCGAGCATATTCATGTCACAGTTCCTTTCGCAGAAGATAGAGGAAGAAGGGCGCTCCTAAGGCCGCCATCAGTACGCCTACCGGAAGCTCTAACGGCGCAAAAGCCGTTCGCGCGACGGTGTCGCAAAAGGTCACCGTAGCCGCTCCCAAAAGGCCTGCCGCCGGCAGTAAAAACCGATGGTCGCTGCCGATCAAAAGCCGCGCCGCGTGCGGCACGATGAGTCCCACAAAGCCCAGCAAACCGGCTACGCTGACCGCGCTGGCCGCCAAGAGCGCCGCAAGGGCAATCAGCAGCAGCCGCGTTTTCTCCACCGCCAAGCCCAGGCTGCGCGCTACATCGTCGCCCAGCTGCAGCAGGTTCAGACGCCCGGCCATGGCCATGGCTATCAAACCGCCAACCAGCGCATACGGCCAGACCATGTACACATGCGGCCACGTCCGCGCGGCCAGCCCCCCGGCCATCCAGGCCAAGGCTCCGTGAACCCGGTCGCTGTAAAAAATCAAAAGCGAAGTAATACCCGCCCCGAACAAAGCCGCTACGGCCACGCCGGCCAAAATCACCCGTCCGGGACGTAGACCGCCGTTCCAGGCCAGCGCGTAGACCAGCGCCGCCGCGCCGATGGCGCCCACAAAGGCTGCAGGCGTCAACAATGCCTCCGCCTGCGGAAACATCACTAAAATCAAGATGCCTGTCAGACCCGCGCCGGCGGAAACGCCGATGATGTGAGGGTCCGCCAGACTGTTGCGCAGCACTCCTTGCAACAGCGTCCCCGCTAAGGCCAGATTCATTCCCACCGCCGCACCAGTAAGCACCCGGGGCAGACGGATGTTGCGCACAATCTGGGCGCTGCCGCCGTTTCCCTCGCCCAGGAGCGCCTGCCACACCTCCGGAAGGGAAAGCCCTGCTGCGCCTTTGACCGTTCCCAACAGACAAGCCCCCGCCGCCAGCAGCGCAAAAAAGGCTAAGAGCGGCCATCGCCAAGCACGCCTGGCCGCTGCATCAGGGCGCATGACCGTAGACCTCCGGGTACATCGTCTGCGCCAAGCGCAGCAAGGCGGCGTCATACTTCAAGCCCGGATGCACCTGAAACCATTCCGGCGGCAAAAAGAATAGCTGCCCATTCCGCACCGCCCGCAAGGACGACCAAGCCGGGCTGGCCATAACATCATCGCGCATGCGTTTTTCAATATCCTTGGTACTGCCCATGGAGGTGATCAAAATCATGTCCGGATCCTGCTGGACCAAGGTTTCCAAGCTATAAGGAACAGCTGTCGCATCCGCCGCCACGCCTTGCGAACCAGCGGCTACATTCTGCACCTTGAGCAAGTTCGCCATGTCGCCGGTCAGGCTATTAGGCAGCTCCACCGTCACCTGTTTGGCAGTAGCGTGGAGAATGACTATGCGTTTGCTCGCCTGGGGCAGTTTTTTTTGCAGCGCTTCCTTCGCCGTTTCCAAGCGCGCCACTTCCGCTTGCGCCTTGGCTTCATCGCCGCTCAGTTTTCCTAATAAACGAATGTTGCGCAGCAAATCCTCATAGCCTTTCAGACGCAGCAACGCCACAGGCACGCCGGCATTTTGGAAAAGAGGAATTAGGTTTTCATGCATTCCCTGAAAACCCAGCACCAAATCCGGCGACAAAGCCAAGACCGCCTCGCTGTTGATTTGGTAGACAAAGCCTACTTCCGGCAGCCCTTTTGCCGCTTCCGGAATATCGCCCAAGCGCGAAGCCGCTCTGCCAACCGCTTGACCGCCTACCGCATAGAGCGGTTCTAAGAGTGACGGCGTCAACACGACAATGCGAGTCGGCTTTTTCGCCAACGCCAGTGTCCGCCCGGTATCATCTTGAAATGAAAACCCGCTGCCGCTTTGCTCTTTCTGCGCCGCAGGGGCCGAGCCGCAGCCAGCCATGAAAACCAGCAACGCTAACAGCAGCGCTGCCAGAACGAAACTTCTTACTTTCACCAAAGTACTTCCTTTCTAAAACAAGCTTGGCCGGGAACGAAGGGGAATACGGGAATTGAACAGGAGTAGAGGGAGTAAATGGAGGGTATGCAATAGAAAACAGGATACAAGTTTTAAGACCCAAAAGATTGCCGCGTCGCTCCGCTTCTCGCAACGACATCTCTATTTCCTCTATCTATTCCTTCCTATTCGAGCCCTCACTCTACTCACTCTACTCCTGTTGAAACATCGCACCCCGTGACTCCGATTCTCTTGTTCAAACTCGCTTTTAAAACAAAAAATCCCGGCACCGCCGGGTTGATGAATTCTTGATTGCTTTCTGGCAGGCGAACCGCTGACCAGCGGAACACAAGCTGTCTGCAATCTCCTCCCCATCACTCGTAGGTACTAGCGGCGATTGTCAAACAGGCAGTTCTCCTGGCTCTGGTTCTTCGCGCATCCGGCCTTCCCAGGAAATTCCCAGTGGCATATACGGACCTGCTCCCCATTACAGTGGCGGGACCGCGCCGGCCTTGCACCGAACTTCCCTATTAAGCCCCTTAGGGACACCTGCTTACTTATTTATATTTTCTTATCCCAACTATAACAAAGGAGCCTGCCGCCGTCAAGAAAGAAAGGCAAGACGACAACAAGCTCCTAAAAAAATACGAATTTATCGCAAATAGCGATCCAATGCTTCTTGCAGCTCCCGCAACGCTTTTTCCTGCTGCCCCTCTTCTAAGGCGTGCGCCACGCAGTGCTCCAAGTGATCCTTTAAAATGACTTTTGCCGTATTATCCAGCGCTTTACGCACAGCGGCAATTTGCAGCAACACTTCCGGGCAATCCCGCCCTGAAGCCACCATTTCCTTCACAGCCCGCACGTGCCCTTCAATACGAGCCAAACGATTCAACACTTGCTTTTGGTTTTGATGTACATGACCATGCTCGCTCATTCGCTCACCTCTTAGGGCCATTATACTTCATGAACCGCTTGTTTCAAATGTATTTGAAATCGTTTCGTTAAAAAGATCGCGCGCAATACGTAGTCCAAGCCGTTTACAAGCCAAACGCCAGTAATACCTCCATGTCCCCAAAGGCAAAGAAAAAAGATACCGGGAATGCGAATCAGCCAAATTCCTGCAATCGTGCTAAACAAGGAGCTGCGACAGTCGCCGCTTCCCTGCAGCGCACCGGCCAGGATGAGGCTTACCGCAATAAAAGGCTGAGCAAACGCGTCTAATTGCAAACTCCAACAAACTAAATCCGCGACCACTTTGTCCGCCGAAGCCAACGGTCCAATCCAAGAGGCGAAAACAAAAAAAGCCAAGCCCAAAAGCCCCATAATTCCTATGCCAAGGCGACACAGCAGCCAAACAAAACGCCGCGCTTCGCCAAAGCGAGCCGAGCCAAATTCATAGCCAACAAGAATAACCGCCGCCGCCGCCAACGCATAGCCCGCCAGAAACGAAAAGGAAGAAATACTTCCAGCCAGCACGAACGCAGCATAAATATCAGCCCCTACATATACAATCATCCCGGCGTATAAAAGCTGTCCCAATCGCATAACCAGGCGTTCCGCCACAAGAGGGGCGCTGCAGTTCCAAAACAACCGCCACGAACTTTGCAGCGCTTCCTGGACGCACCACCCGCCTAGCCAAGAGCGCCGCAACGCAAGTACTAGCAACATCGCTCCGACAAGCTGCGCCGCAACGGTCGCCCACGCCAAGCCGGCAACGCCCCAGGAGCCGATAAAAACCAAGCCGTACAAAAAGAGCAGCCGCAACACTTGTACAACTACGCCGATATAAAAAGGGGTTGCCGCGTCCCCGGCGCAGCGCAGCAATTGCCCTAATGCAGTCATAAGCGCAAGAAAAACAAGAGAAAGCGAAAGAATCTGAAGATACGCCCTTCCCACCGGTAGCGCCGCATTCGCTACGCCTAACAAGGACAACGTTTCTTCCGCCAGCGCAAAGCCCAACAGCGCAAAGAGCACGGCCGCGCCGCAAGCCGCTAAAATTGACTGCCCCGCCGTCTGTTGCGCCAGCTCTCTTTGACCCGCGCCTGCTTGGCGGCTAATCAGCGCCGCCGCCCCCGTGCCCAATGCCGTAAAGACAGCAACGCATACCGCCAAAAGGGCCTGCACCAGGCCAACTGCCGCCACTTCCTCCGCCCCTAGCTTCCCAGCCACATACAGATCGATAAAAGCCGCTAACGCGAACAATAACTGTTCCACCAGCACAGGACCGGCTAGAAAAAAGATTTTTTGCAGCCGACTAGCGCCAGGCAGGGGCTGCCTCACCGCCGCCAACGCTTCAACCAGGCCAGCGCCTTCTTCGCCAGCATCGGCAGAAGCGGCGCGCCTGCTAAAAGAACGGGCCAAAGCTGCGTTGCCGCGCGCAAAGCATTTCCCGAGTGCGCATGCGCTTCCGGCATCTCCAGAGCTAACACGGCTAGCGCTAGTAATATCCTTATTCCTTGCATCGCCTGCACCTCCTTTTCTTCATCTTATCCCCCCAGGGGGGATATTGCAAGAAAAAAGAAAGCCCGAAGGCTCGCAAAAATAATTTTTAGCTTTGCAAACATCTCTGTTTACGCCAGTCCCCACGCTAAAAGAGCCACCATCACCAGGTATAAGCCTGTGCCGACCGTTGTAACAAGAAGCCCCAAGGATGCGCCGAAAATTGAAAGATTACTCGGCAATACGCGTGAAAGACCGTCGTACACATTATGCCCGAAAGAGGCCAGCAGTAGAATAAATAAAACTTCCTGTCCCGACAAAACGCCTCCGGCCATAAAGGTTCCCGCCATGCCAATGGCGGCAATGAGCGTGGGAATACCGGCTAAAATCACCAGAATCCCTGCCGCGGAAAGAGAAAAAGTCCGCAAAAACGCATCCAATTGCGGCCAAGCCGCTTCCATCCAGGAAGAGTGCAATGCCGCTGTAAAGAGAAAGGTTACAGGCATAAAAATTTTCGCAATGCCCCAAAATTGCCGCCATGCTTCCGCTACGTTTCCGAGCCAGGCGCCCTGCCTGGCGGGTACGCTTTCTTCCTTCTTCCACTCAGAAGCGGCCGCCCCGCCGCCGCTAAACCAATGCAAGGCCAAGCCGCAAAACGTTACAAGCAGGCTCAGCAACACATGCAGCGCGATAAAACGCCCTCCCAGGTCGGTTCCTAAAGAAGCCAGCAAAACCGGCGTAAAATAAAACAACGTAAAATAGACCCCTGTCGGAAGAGAACCCAGCAAATAGACAGCGACCGTTTCACGACGCCCAAGACGTCCTTCGCGCTGCCATTCCGCCAGCATCGCGTTGGCTGCATAGCGATTCAAGAGACAAAGAATAAAAAACGGCGCCCATTCTTCCGGCATACGCCCAGCTCTTGTAAAAGGCTGGCACAGCCGGCTGAAAAAAGCGAATACCCTCCCCTGCCGCAACGCCACGCCGCACCAACAGCCGAAAAACATAGCCGGCAGGGCGGCTTTCCAAATAGCCGCCGCTTCTGTTACCACGCGCCAGGCTGTCTCATGCATCGGTTGCGTCTCCCACTGGCCGCTCCATATGCACGGTCTGGTGCGCGTCTTTTTCATCGACAAGGATCTCAAAGCCTTTTTTCCGCCAAAACGAAAAGCCGCCTGGCAAAAAATAGTGAGTATGAAGGTATAGCGAGACAAATCCCGCTTCCGCCGCAAAAGAACGCGCCGCCTCAAAAAGACGCGACCCCAAGCCGCAGCGCCGCAAAGATTCGTCAATATAGCAGCGCCCCACTTCCGCCGCCTCTCCAGGGGCGTAGCGATCCTTAATACAGGCAATGCGATTATTATACGCGGAAATAGCTATGGTCCCCGCCAGCCGCCCTTCGTCCCCGAAAGCGCCCAACAAGGTATGCCTCGGCGGCGCCACGTAATTGGCGTGAAGCTGCTCTAGATCCCGATACTGATTGGCGCTGATTTGCCCTCCGTACAGGGCGCGGCATTGTTCCAATAAAAATTTTTGAACGTTCTCTATATCTTGCGGCATGATAGCCCGTATTACCCAATTTTGATGCAAGCGAATCCCGGCTCCTTATCCGTCAAACGCTACTACTGACTGCAGCAAACGTTTGGCATAGTCATTTTTTGCGCAATATAGTTTTGCGCTAGGGATTTTTTCAACAATGGTTCCTTGGTATAAAAACAGCACCTGATCGCATAGATTGGTAATGGTCTGCAAATCGTGGGCAATAAACAAATACGTCAAATGGAACTCCTGTTTAAGACGCCGCAGCAAGCCTAGCATTTGCGCCTGAATCGACACATCCAGCGAGCTAAGAGCCTCGTCCAGCACTAAAAACTTCGGCTCCGTGGAAATAGCCCGCGCCAAACATACGCGCTGTAGTTGCCCTCCGCTCAATTCATGGGGATAACGCGTCAATAGCTGCGTCGAAAGCTCCACCTTTTCCAGCAAGGAGCGAATTTTCGCCTCCTGCTGTTTTTTTGCGCTCCCCTGCAACGGCTCGGCGAGAATATCGCTCACTTGAAAGCGAGAATTAACCGATGTCGTATAGTCTTGAAAGACCACGCTCATTTGGCCGCGATGCTTTTTCTTCCACAAATTGACGGCTTCGCCTTCCATCAATACTTCCCCTTGATCTGGAGCTTCCAGACCCATAATAATGCGGCTCAAGGTGCTTTTCCCGCTGCCGCTTTCACCAACCAAGCCCACGCAGTCCCCTTGGCGAACAGAAAAAGAAACGCCCTTGAGCACTTGGTGGCGGTCTTTACGCAGCCAAGCGCCCGCTTTTGTATAATGCTTATAAATCTCTTTTACTTCCAGCATCAACCGCACCGCTCCTTCATTGATTCCCGGAAAAACTGAGTCAACTCTCTTCTGGTATCCACCAAATAGCGCGTATAGGCATGCTGCGGGCAGCCAAAAACATCTGCTGCCGGGCCGTATTCCACTTGCTCTCCCTTGCACATAACAAGAACCTCTTGCGCCAAACGCTGCACAATACCCAGATCATGCGAGATGAAAACAAGAGACATCGTCCCCATTTCCCGCAAACGCTGGAACTCTTCGATCACTTCCCGTTGGTTAATGGAATCTAGCGCGGTAGTAGGTTCGTCCGCAATAATAATATCGGGCTGCAAGGCCAGCGTCAAGGCAATCATGCAGCGCTGCAGCATGCCGCCGGAAAGCTGATAGGGGTATTTTTTCACGACTTGCCCAGGCTCGCGCAAACACATTTTTTCTAACGAATCCACCGCCACGTCTAAGGCGTCTTTCGAGGAAAGAGCCATTTTCTCCTGTAAGGTTTCCACCATCTGCGCCCCTAATGTATACAGGGGGTCAAAGGCGGTCATAGCATCTTGCATGATCATGGCAATGCGCCGTCCGCGCACTTGGCGCAGCTCTTCCTCCGATGCCTGCAGCAAGGATTTTCCTTCCAGCGCAGCCTCTCCTTCCGCCCGAAGCCCCGGCGCTAAAAGCCCCATTAGCGCTTTACACGTCAACGACTTGCCGCTGCCGCTTTCGCCGACAATCCCTAGGCATGTATTTTCCTGGAGGGAAAAATTGACCCCGTTCACTAAAAACTGGCCGCTCCGAGTATCATAAACACGCAAATTGTCTACAGTCAAAAGTTTCATTTCGCAGCCTCCTTATGACGGTAGTGCTTAGGATCTAATGCGTCCCGGATGCTGTCGCCCAGAAAATTGAACGCCGCCACAACAATCAGAATGGCTAGCCCCGGCGCCAGCATCTGCGTCGGATGGGTCGTCATAATGTTCTTCGCTTCGTTAAGCATCATGCCCCATTCGGGAGTGGGCGCTTGAACGCCGAGTCCTAGGAAGGAAAGGGCGGAAATATTTAAGATAACCCAGCCTGTGTCCAAGGTCGCCAGCACGACGATATCGCCAAATACATTCGGAAGCAGATGCTTCCTCATAATATGCCCGGCGCTGCAGCCGGACACCCGGGCAAAGGAAATGTAGTTTTTATCCATATATTGCATGACCAAAGAACGAATCATCCGTGTATACCAAGCCCACTTAGCGGCGATATTCGCGATAATCACATTGGTCAAGCCGGGTCCCAGCATGCCGACAATAGCTAAAATCATCACTTCGCTGGGAAACGACAATAAAATATCGCAAAGACGCATTACCGCTTCATCGACCTTCCCCCGGAAAACCGCGGCCAACAAGCCCAGCATCGTCCCGATGAACAAAGTGGCGCCCATTGTAGCCAGCGCTAACACAACCGTAGTTTGAATGCCATACAGCAATCTTGATAAAATACATCGCCCCAAATGATCGGCCCCCAGGGGATACGAGAGACTCAAGGACGCAAATTTTTCTTTTAGATTTGGTTCAATAGGACTATGCGGGGCAATAAGAGGCGCCAAAAGCCCCAGCACGAGCACTGCCAACAAAATGCCAATGCAAGCCATGGCGAGCGTATCCTTACGGAGGCGTTGCCAAACAATCATCTTAGCACTCCTTTCGTAAGCGAGGATCCAGCCAAGCGCTGGCTACATCCACAAGCAAATTGCACAACACAAAGAGCACCGCCATCATTACGACATAGGCCTGAATGATTGGATAGTCGCGATTAAAAATAGCCGTCACACAAAGCCGCCCCACGCCAGGCCAAGCAAAAATATTTTCTACAATTACCGTTCCGGCAATCAGCTTGGGAATGGACATTCCCAACGCCGTCAAGGAGCCTTGCAACGAGTTTTTCAAAATGTGCTTTACAAGCGTACTTTTCTTGAGCCCCCGCGCTCGCGCATACTGCACATAATTTTCTTGCTTGTTTTCAATCATATTGTTGCGAATAAGCCGTACATACGTGGCAATATAGGATAAAGACAAGGTCACCGCCGGCAGTACTACGGACGAAACGCCGTCCATGCCGCTTGTAGGAAACAGATCCAAATGAACTGAAAAGAACCACATCAGCAGCAGTCCCAGCCAGAAGCTGGGCATAGCGGTGCTCACAAAAACAAAGCCTCGGCTCACCACATCTCCGGCGCTCCCCTCATGCATCGCACACCAAACGCCAAGACCAACGCTTAAAACCACCATAAGCAGCAACGAGACTCCCGCCAGCGCCAGCGTAGCAGGCAACGCTCGCAACAATTCGTCCAGAACCGGTTTTTTATTGACGTAGCTTTTTCCAAATTCCCCTTGCAGCGCGCCTCCCAGCCAATCCGTATAGCGCTCGACAATCGGCTTGTCAAGGCCAAGTTCTTGGCGCATGGAAGCGACCGCCTCCGCGGTCGGTGTAATTTCATTGACCCGTAAAGCCACCTCCGCCGGATCGCTAGGCGTAATATTAATCAAAAAGAACGCTAATAAAGAGATCCCAAACAACAATGGTACCAATCCAAGCAATCGTTGTATTACATATTGCCGCATTTCTTCGGACTCCTTCTCTCTTGCAAATAGCAGGCGGAATTCGGCTTTTGCCGTTTTCCGCCTGCATTGCCAAACAAAACCGTCTGGTTACTTTTCGAAATACATCTTTTCAAAAGGAATTTCATATTGCGACGGATTAAAGGAAACTCCCTTCAGGTTCGGCACATATACCGCTTTGGTACGGGAATAAGAAAGCGGCAAATAAA
Organism: uncultured Anaeromusa sp.; assembly: GCF_963668665.1. Taxonomy (NCBI): domain Bacteria; kingdom Bacillati; phylum Bacillota; class Negativicutes; order Selenomonadales; family Sporomusaceae; genus Anaeromusa; species uncultured Anaeromusa sp. The sequence continues at coordinate 1,337,696 of NZ_OY764902.1, forward strand.
CGCATTCGTCATGAATGTAAGTAAGAATCTCATTATACAGCAACTGGCGTTTTTCAGGGCTGTGCTCGACAAGCACCTTGCCCACTGTTTCATCCAGCCAGGCTTTTTTAGGCAGTCCTTTTTGCGCTTGGTAATCGCCATGCGCCGGAATGCGCCAGGAAGACACATAGGACTGCGGATCATACGGCGTGCCCCACGAAAGAGAATATTGCAAATCAAACTCGCCGGTTCTTTGCCGGTCTAAAAAGGCTTGTTTTTCTTCGCCCATAATTTTTAAGCTAATACCAATTTCTTTGAGAGAGTTTTGAATGTACTCGCTAATGACCCGTTCTTGGGCATTGTTCGAATTAAACGAAATGGTAAGCTCGCAAAGCTTGCCGTCTTTATGACGATAGCCATCGGGGCCCATTTTCCAGCCTGCTTCTTCCATCAACGCTTTAGCTCTCGCCGCGTCATAGCCGCGCGCAGCTAGGGGAACCTTGCAATACGGCACCGTCGGCGACATCAGCGTATCCGCCAACGTTTCCGTACCATTGAGAATTCCGTCGACAATGGTCTGTTTATTTACGGCGTATTGGATGGCCTCGCGCACTTTCTTATCCCCGGTAATGGCTTGCGCCGTGTTCAGCAAAATAGCGCGGGATGCAATAGGCTGGCTCAATACGGCTTTATATTTTCCTTCTTTTTCTAACGCCTTGAAAGAATCCAAGTCTAACATATCGCCGTCCGCGCCAAAGAGAAGATCAACCTCCCCTTTTTTCAAAGCCATTAAAATCGTTTGGTGATCCGGCATCACCTTCCAGCGAACCGCTGGAACTTTGGGCTTTTCGCCCCAGTATTCGGGATTAACCGTAAACAAAGCGAATTGATTCGCCTGGTGCTCTTTGAGCACCCACGGTCCTGTACCGACATAGCCGTTTACGCCGTCCTTAGTTGCTCCGTTCACAAAGCATTTAGGCGAAATGAAACGGAAAGGGCGCGTCAGCCCCAATTCTACCAACGTAGGATAGTACGGCTGCTTCAGAACCAGCTTGTATGTATGCTCATCCAGCACTTCGCCGTGATCAATTTGATTGACCATATCCAGCCACGCATGGCGCTGCTTATTGGCCAGCACTGCGTCAATATTCATTTTTACCGCCTCAGCATTAAACGGAGCGCCGTCGGTAAACTTCACATTTTTGCGCAAATAAAAAGTATATTCCTTACCATCGGCGGAAATGTCCCATTTCTCCGCCAGCCAGGGTTTAACGCCTTCATCCGTATTGATGACCAATGACTCAAAAACCATGTTCTGCGCAGACATTTCGCCGCCGTAAAGATGCGGATTAATATTGCGAATGTCTTTCGTACTGGCGTAAACCAGCTCCTGCTTGTCTTTGGCCTGCTTGCCGCAGCCGACTAACGCCATAGCCACCATCAGAACCAAACACAAAGAGCACCATCGTTTCCAGTTCATGTAACATCCTCCTGTATTTCTCATTTTATTCTTCTATATATCTATTGCTTCCACTATGCCCCACTATTCAAAACTTAGCCGTAACGGTAGCCGTAAATCGGCTTCGGTCGGTGGCTGCTCCAGAACTGCTGGCGGCATTTATTTTTTTATAGCTATACTCACCGATTTTCATGGAAATATTTTGATTGAAAGTATGCGTCCACGCAACGGTATAGCCTTGCGCATTGCTGTTTGGATATGTACTCATCTCGGCCGCATTGTAATCAACTACAACCGCATCATTCTCTATACGATAGTACCCGGCGGATATTGTATTTTTAGCATCAAGCTTTTTTTTGATAGTTGCTTGTATTGCCGTATTATTTTCGCTGGAATTCGATCGTACGATCTCAGTTGACAGGCTAATTTTATCGGTAAGGTTTTTACTTCCATATAAGCTGAGATAGCATACATTTCGATTAGGTAGAAAATATCTGCTTGCCGTATCCTTCCCGTAAGAAACATTGGCAAGCATCGCGCCTACCGAAGTTTTTTTGTCAATTGCATAGCTTCCTTGTAAAACATAAAAAGTATCATTTTCTATACCTGTCTGATAGTTTGTTTTTGCTCCAATAAACGTAGATTCAACCCGACCCACTTTCCCAGATATTTTTACCGCATAAGGCAACGAGTGATGCCCTATGTAGGTATTATCATATATAGCGCCGCCGCCAAACGTAAGCGCCTGTAATCCTAATTTATAGGAATATGCCGCGTTTTTATATGTTATACCCATTGCATCTAACGCCGCATTATTTTGTTTTTTTGAATTAACATAATCTGCGGAAAAAATACCATAATTATTTTGTAACGTCTGATAAGTAAACCGAGCGTATAGCGATAACTTCTCCTGAACAGGAATTGTCGCATTCAGGGTCAGCGTCTCTTTATAACCAGTCCGCGTACGATCTCCAGGATTTTGATCATGCTGATCTCTATAATGAACTACATAGGTTCCATCTAGTTGAATATCGGTTCCCTCTGCCGCTTCAGCTACTCCGCATGCAGTCCCCAAGATACAAATACAGGAAAGAAGTACACTTATTCTTTTTTTCATCAAAAATAACACTCCTAATACATTTCTATTTCCATAGTTTTTAGTTTTCTCCGCTCACTCCTCTCCATACTTGACTTCATAAATAATAAAGAAGAACCTGCCCTCTTACGCGGACAGGTTCTGCAAAAAAACGTCACTTATAAAAATTCCCGGCTCAAAGGCCGGGAAGAAGTGCTATTTCACAAATCTCCTCCCCATCGCTCGTGGGTTTAAACGGTGATCGACAGATAGGCAGTTCTCCTGGCTCTAGATCATCGCGCCTCCAAGCCTTCCCAGAGTATTCTCCAGTGGCATCTTTTGGATTTGCTCCCTAATACAGTGGCGGGACCGCGCCGGCATGACACCGGACTTCCCTATTAAGCCCTTACGGGCACCTATCCCATTTCTTATGAAATTGTCTTATTTAGTGTATGGGATGCTTGACGTTTTGTCAACCGCGCAACATAAAACAACCGATTCTTTTTATTTTATGACAATATTTTTTTGCATTTTTATTTCTGTAGATGCTGCTGCCGCCACGCCAGCCAAAGCGCTCCTGTCAAAAGGAACCCAGTTATTCCAATCACGCCCGCCCAGCCGGCGCTGGCCAGAAAAACACCGCTCCCCGTACCTATCACGCTGGCGCCAGCATAGTAAAAGAGCAAATACAACGAGGCCGCCTGCGCCTTATCGCCGCGGCACAAGCGCCCCACCCAGCCGCTGGCCGTCGCATGGGTGGTAAAAAAGCCGCACGTAAACAAGCCCATCCCGCCGAGTTTAAATAGTAGCGGAGTCCCCAGCGAAAACAGCGCCCCCCCCAGCATCATCAATAAGCCTGCCACCAGCACCGGACCCGGACCGCGCCTGTCTACCTGACCGCCGGATACCATGGAGCTCACCGTCCCCAGCAAATATAACAGAAATACCGCTCCCACTTGACTCTGACTAAAAGAATACGGCGCCGCCAACAATATATAGCCGATATAGTTGTACAAAGCTACAAACGAGCCTAGCGCTACAAAGCCAACAATATATAGAGGAAGAATGCCCGGCGTCTTTAGCAAAGAGGGCAGCGCTGCCAACAGACCGGCCTGCTTTGCTGCGGTACTGCGGCGGCTTTGCGCCTTCGGCAGCAGCCAAAAGAAGCAAATCGCCAAAAGCAGACAGAATCCGCCCATCACCAAAAGTGCCGTCCGCCAAGACATAAAGTCCGAGAGAAGGCTTACCAAAAGACGTCCGCCCAAACCGCCAATAGACGTACCGGCAATATAGATGCCCATAGCCAGCCCCACGCCGGACGGCTCAAACTCTTCATTGACATACGCCATAGCCGCAGCGGGAAACGCCGCCATCAACATGCCTTGTAAAGCCCGACAGACTAAGAGCAGCTCAAAGTTTGGGCTGCAGCCGGATGCAATCGCCAGCAGCGACGCACCCAACATAGCCGACAACATGGTTGGTTTGCGCTGCAGCCGGCTGAACACCGCCGCCAGGGGTAAAAGAGCCAGCGCCATAGCGCCGGTCGTCAGGGACACAGACAAACTAGCCACCGAAGGCGATAACGAAAAATCCGCCGTCAACGCCGGTAAAAGCGGCTGCGTTACATACAAAAGAGCAAACTCCACAAAGCTGCCCATAAACAGCGCTGCTAAGGCACGCCAATAGTTACGGTTCCCTCGTTCCAAACCCACAATCTCCGCCTCCAAAACACTTTCCTTTCTTTTATCTTACTCCTTACAATCCCCTGCGTCTAATGCATCATTTTTATTGTTTTGATGCATTTTAGTTATGTATTTCTGGAAAAGGGCTCAAAAAAGCAGTATGCTGAGGGTAGAAGGAACAAATTTTAAACAGAAGTAGAGTGAGTAAAGGGAGGGCACGATAGAGAGTTCCCTCCTGCGCACCCTCCCTTTACTCCGATTCTCTTGTTCACCGTTATTATATTTATGTTTAGAAAGGACGATAACCTTGGACTTACAACAGCTTTATGCGTTTCGCACCATTGCCGCTTTGGGCCACATGACCCAGGCCGCCAGCCAGTTGGCGCTTTCCCAGCCAGCCTTGAGCCGTTCTCTGTCCCGTTTGGAGGAAGAACTAGGGTTTCCGCTTTTCCACCGCTGTCATAAACGCCTGGAGCTGACGCGCAGCGGACGTATTTTTCTAGAACATCTGGATCAAGGCCTGCAAAGCATTGAAGCCGGACGGCAACAAGCGCTAGACCTCATTCATCCGGAACGCGGCAGCGTCAGTCTTTCTTTTTTGCATTCTCAAGGCACGCATCTGGTACCGGAGCTGCTACAGCAGTTTCGCCGCCTGCATCCACAGGTGCATTTCCGGCTCTACCAAAACAGCACCGCCGCTCTTTTGGAACAGCTCCATAGCGGCGGCACGGATTTATGCCTTTGCTCCTTCGCTGCGCCGCCACCTTATCTAGCCTGGCGCCCGCTTTTTGAGGAAGACATCTTTGTCGCCGTTCACCGTGAGCATCCCTTGGCGCAGCAGGAAAGCTTATCCTTACAGGACATTGCCTCAGAACCCCTGATTACCTTCAAGCCCAACTACGGCCTGCGCCTGTTAGCGGATCGCTTGCTGCAGCAAGCTGGCGTTCAGCCGGAAATCACCTTTGAAGGCGAAGAAATCATGACCGTCGCCGGCCTGGTAGAAGCCCGCCTGGGCGTTGCTCTCATCCCCCATTTAGCAGGCCTGGAGCACCTGCATTTGGCATTTCTACCTGTCAAAGACACTCCCTGCCGCCGCACCATCGGCCTCGCGTGGCACAAAGAACGCTATCTATCCCCGGCGGCGCTGAAGTTCCGAGACTTCGTGCTGGAACAGCAGGGAAGAAGAACGAAGCATAAAGATTGAACAAGAGTCGCGGCGACGGCACGTGATGTGCCTAGGGTCGGCGCGACAGTGCTGGATGCACTTAGTGTCCCGAGTGCCATGGAAGGCACAAACGAGGGACCGCCATGGAAGGCATTGCAACCGACGTCTACTGCTTAGAGGGAGGGCTCGAATGAGGGTTTCGAGATTTTTGGTTCAAGGTCGAGTAGAAGCGCGCCTCGCGGCACGCCCCCCTCACAGAACCGGACTTGCCCTATTAAGGCATCCGGCTCTTCATAACAGCATTTACCGGTAATTAGCCATAGATATTCACATAAATTCTTGCTCTTGCAAGCGGAAACCGCTCTTCAAGTTTTGCAAACCCTTCCCAGGTCAGGCTTTTCTTCTGACTCCTGCGATTAAGAACTTCAACCAACTTACGCCGTACGCGATATCCATACGCATTAATACCACTGCTATTGTCAGTAATCCCATAGTAGCGGTAGTGACCGATCAGTTTGGCGTTCACTTTCTTAACTAAGTCTCCGATTTCCATGTGCATGTTCTTAAAGAGCCATTGCGCGATGTCTTTTAGCTTCGCTTTGAATTTCTTCCTGCTGGTTTTCCTCTTGACGCGAAATATGCCATTCTTGCTTTTGCCACAGTAGTGCGTGAACCCGAGAAAGTCAAATGTTTCCGGTTTTCCATCATTGCGTCTGATTCGTCGCTCTTCGGCGAAACGCCCAAATTCCATTATCTTTGTCTTATCTTGGGCTATTTCCAAGTTGAATTTTCTCAGTCGCTCTATCATCTTCCCGTAGAAAGCTTCTGCATCGTCTTGGTACTGAAAGAAACATACGAAATCATCGGCATATCTTATCAGGTATGCCTCTCCTCTGCTTTCTCGCTTTACTTTCACCATAAACCATAAGTCTAGCACATAGTGCAGATAGACATTGGCTAGTGTTGGGGAGATAATTCCTCCCTGCGGCGTTCCAGTATCGGTTTCATAGACTTCGCCCTCTTGCATGACTCCAGCTTTCAAAAATCGCTGTATCAGCTTCAGTAGATTCGGGTCTTGAATTCGTTCTTGCAGGAACTTCACCATCCACCCATGGTCTACGTTATCAAAGAAGCCTTTAATGTCCGCATCTACAACAAAATTGACTTTCTTGGTTTCGATGATTTTAGTGACTTTCTTCAGCGCATCATGACAGCTTCTTCCCGGTCTAAATCCATACGAGCAATCCAGAAATTCCACTTCATAGATTACAGTCAAGATTTCATTGAGTACTTTCTGTACTATTTTATCTTCGTAGGCTGGTAATCCTAACGGTCTTTTCTTACCGTCACCTTTCGGAATATATACTCTCTTTACAGGTTGAGGCTTATACGCCTGCCGCTTCATTTTCTCTAGAAGATTATCGATGTTTTCCTGTAGTTTATCATCGTATTCCTCTTTTGTTACGGCGTCAATCCCGGTTGCTCTATCTGCTGCTAATGCGCTATGGGCGGCTTTCAGACTCTTCTCGTCAAGAGCATGTATTAGTGTTTGCAGTTTCATTCTTGGTCTTCGTTTGGCTAAATCGGCTATCCTTGTCAGTTTTGTTTCCAATGTTTCTCTCCGCCTCCAGTGCAGCATTGTTTCCCTTTTCAAGGGCACTGTTATGTTACGCCCTTCCCTCTACAGGCATTACCCTGCTTCCTCAGTACTATGGCGTAATCCGACTCCCCGCCGTCTATTTGGCTTCCTCGTCATCAACTTGTTGGCCATACTCTCTTTTGAGGGCGGCAGGGTCTCCCAAGTTCACACGGAGTAACGTTGTGTAGCATGCCAAGACCTACGATCCCGGGGCGCCAAGCTTAGCTCGCCTTTATCGCTAAACCCAGTATTGTCTTCTGCTCGTCCCATGCATCGACCATTCCCAAGAGGGATTTCGGGATTCCACATCTTCAGCTTACGCTTTCGGCCTACTACCTTTCCTACCTACGCTTAGACCTGGCGTTACCGCTTCAGTCCCAAGGCTGGATACCGGGTGGCTGGCTAGACCTTCCCGGGCAGGAGTTCCACCCGCTATACTCCGTGCGCTTCTTGGCGCACGGGACGGTTCTCCTGAGTCATTTTCTTGCCATTTTGGTTCAAGAGAACCGTCCCCCTGAACCAAAGAAGAATACGTACCAAAATTATAAGGAGCCACTGCTTTAATGAGCGCTCCGAAAAATCGCAGATTTTTTTGGTCAGACGCGAAAGAAAACGGAGGAATAGCGGCGCTATGCCGAGGCTTTCTAACAAAGTCTGACGAAAAAAAGATTGATTTATCGCGAGATGCACATAAAGCAGCGGCTCCTTACTAGAAAGCGCCTGCTGTAAAGACTAAGCGTGCGCCCAATCCGAACAGGCAGAACGCCAGCAAAGACAAAATAGCCTTTGACTTCACCTTTAGGGACATTTTCGCCCCCAATTGCGCGCCCACTACCGCCCCAATGCCGATCATCAAGGCTTCCTTGATCAGAATGTTGTGCAGCAAGAAATGGGAAAACACACCGACCATCGAGGAAATCGCCAGCACAAAATGCGAGGTCGCTGTCGCAATATGCGCCGGAAACGCCAGCAAATAGACCATGGCCGGCACATGGATAATGCCGCCGCCAATGCCTAGAATGCTGGATAAAAACCCTACGCACAAACTAAGAAGCACGCCGGCGGTACGATTGTAATTCTTAGGTACTTCAGTTCCCTTATTCGGCGCGCCTTTAGAATGATTGCGCCAAAACATCAGCGCCGCCATGACCATCAGCGTCGCGCCAAAGAATACTTTGAATTCCGCTTCCGGGATGTACTTTACCGCGTAGCTGCCGAAAAACGCCCCTGGCAGCGTAGCCAGAGCAAACCGAATACCGGCGTCATAGTATACCTTCTTTTGCCGCATATAAGCCACGGTACCGGAAATCGCATTAAAAAAAACCACTACCAACGACGTACCCACCGCCAAATTGGGCTCCCAATGAAATACCAAAATAAAAAGGGGCACCAAAATCAGACCGCCGCCAATGCCTACGAGCGTGCCGAATGCAGCCACCGCTACCCCTAAAATCAAATACCCTAGCAGTTCCATCGTAATTCCTCCCGCTTTTTCTTCTATTTTGCAGTATACCGCAGCTTTTGATAGAATAAAAATATATATTTTTGATTCATATATAGTTTAAAACTATATGGAGGTTTCTATGGAACTGCGACAATTAGAGTATTTTCAGCAAGTCTGTCGCCTGGGCAGCGTAAGCCGCGCCGCTGCGCAACTACACGTGGCTCAGCCTTCGGTCAGCATTTCTCTGCAAAAATTGGAGGAAGAGCTTGGGGTGCCTCTCTTTGACCGTAAGCAGCGGCGGCTTCGCCTCACCCAAGCCGGGGAGCGCATGCTGCAGCACGCCGAGACTATGCTGCGCTGCCGCAATAACGCCCAAGAAGAGATGAAGGACTACGAGGCGTCCCGTAAAGGCCGCATCCTATTAGGCATTACGCCGGTCATCGGCGCTTTCGTCTTTCCGTCTCTTTTCGCCGCTTTTCACGCGGCGCATCCGGATATCGAGCTGCAGTGCACGGAAACGGGCAGCCTAGCTACACGCCGCAAACTTCTCGAAGATGAACTTGACCTAGGACTGCTAATTATCTCTGACCCACCGCCTGGCCTGGCGCTGCGCCCCCTGGCACAAAGCGCCATCCATGTCTGCCTTTCCCCTGCGCACCCCCTGGCTTCCGCAACAACACTTTCTTTACCGCAGTTGGCCAAAGAACCCTTTCTGCTCTTTCAAGAAGATACCTATATGCGCCAGCTCATCTTGGAAGAATGCTCCCGCCACGGCTTTACACCGCAGATACGTTTCTCTTCGCGACAAATCGAAACCATTCTTAGCCTGGTGGAACAAAATGCAGGCGTCGGCTTTCTGCCCGCCGATATTACCCGCAAGCACCCCCGTATTGTCAGTCGTCCCTTGACGCCGCCTCTCTCTATCCAAGCCGGTTTCGCCTGGAACGAGGAGCGCTACCTGTCCCAAGCCTGCCATGTGCTGCTGGATTTCTGTGAAGAAAGAACGGCCAATAAAATTTAACAGGAGTAGAATGAGTAGAGGGAGGGTACGATGAAAACAGGAATTCGAACAAGAGAATCGGCGACGGTGCTGGATGCACCTAGATTCGGTTGTGCCAAGGAAGGCATAACAACCGACATCTTCTGAGGGTACGACGGAGAGCAAAAAAATACAGCGAAACTGAATCCCTCCGCCGCTGTGGCGGCACCCCCCTTTAACAAGGGAGGCAAAGTAAAAGTCCCCCTTGCTAAAGGGGGATGGCCCACAGGGCCAGGGGGATTTTTTACAGTACTTTAATTTTCTAGGTATCCTAAATCAAAAACCAGGCAGCCGCCTAGTACGCGTTTGCCTGGTTTTTTCTAACTGCTTTTATTTCAAAATCATCATTTCCGTGGCTTTAACCAGAGCCGTCACTTCATCGCCGACTTTGAGTCCCAGATCATCTACGGAGTCGTTCGTAACAACGGCCACCAGCTCTTCCCCTTTAAAATCCATGACCACTTTGGCCACCACGCCGCCGCGTACAATTTCCTTTACCGTAGCTCCTAGTTTATTTCTGCCGCTGATTTTCATAAAAATCGCCTCCTGCCTAAGATAAGCCTGACACTCATGCGCCTGCACGACTTCTTTGCACACCAAGCTTTCTTTGCAGAAATTCTCTTTGCATCGTCCATTTCCTGCGTCTAAAAACAACCACAATTGTTCATATTACCGACACTTCAATGCCGGCTTTTTTTAGTTCCTGCGCCCATACCCCGTCGCCTTCAACCAGATGACCGGAAAAAGTTCCGTCATAAATTCGCCCGCAGCCGCAGCTGGGCGAACGAGCTTTGAGGACCGCCTTGCGGCAGCCTGCGAGAATGGCGATTTGCGTGGCAATCTCCGCGCCTTTTTGAAAGGACTGCGTCAAATCAATACCTTCCGCCGTTACTACGCAGCCCTCTTTGATTTCCGCCGCTTGCCGAGGCGCTGGCAGCCCGCCCAGCATCTCCGGGCAAAGAGGCAGCGCTTTCCCTTGGCGCACCGCCGCCACTATCTCCGGCGCTTCCTGGGCCGTTCCGTCATATCGGCAGGCTATGCCGGCTAAACAGGCGCTCACAACTTCCATTAGACTTCCTCCACCAATTCATCATAAGACTGGCGTTTTCTCCGGGGGTATAGCACTTTGCCTCCCTCCGCATAGCCCAGCGCCAAAAGCATTACCACTTCCTCATCCTCATCCAAGGCAAACGCTTGCTTAATGCCCGCAAAATCAATGCCCGACATGAAGTGTCCCTCCACTCCAAAACATCGCGCCGCGTATACCACCGACATCGCCAAGAGAGCCGCGTTGCTCTCAGCAAATTTGATGCGCCGCTCCGTCGTGGCGCCATAGAGCGCTTCCGCCATGGCCAAGTAGGGTTTCACGGCCTCTGCGCCACCCAGCATGGCTGCCAGCTCTCCCCAGGCCGGATTGTCGCCTTGCCAAGCACCGCGATCACCAACGACGATCAACGTCACCGGCGCTTCCAACACCTTGGGCTGCTGCTGCGCTAACCGCCACAGCCGTTCCCGCCCCTCCGGACTGCGCACGGCGATGAGCCGCCAAGGCTGTAAATTAAAGGCCGACGGCGCCAGCGACGCCAATTCCACAATCTGCCGTAAAAGCTCCGGCGTCAACGGCTGCGCCGCATCAAAGAAATTCACGGAACGCCGCTCTTCCATAAGCCGCTTGCAATCCGTCATACCCAAGGCCCCCCTTATTATTGTAATGATGGTTTTATTGTACACGGATTCCTATGGTTTTCAAAGCCATGCTTTCTGGCCGCAACTTTATTTTTATAATCCAGCTTCTTTCTATGTACAAAATTTCATTCTGCCGGTACAATAAAACAAATTAAAAAATACCAGGAGGAACGCCATGTCCGCAGAAGAAATAGATTTGCTCTTTTGGAACCTGCTGCCGGCGGTAATTCTAGGGACTGCTTACGCCATCTGGAAGTTTTGGACGCATCATCAAGCAAAAGCTGCCAAAGCCGCCGCTCGTTTAGCGATTGAAGCAAAACGGAAAAACCGTTCACAGACCCCTAAAAAACCAAATCACCGCCACGGGAGAAATTGAACATGTTCAAAAAGCGCCCCCTGCCTAACGGCAGAGGGCGCTTACCTTTTCCCCTTATACTTTGAAGCGGCTGACCGCCACTTGCAGCTCTTCCGCCAAATGAGCCAAAGAGCGGCTGGAAGAAGCAATCTCTTCCATGGAGGCCGCCTGCTCTTCGGTGGCAGCCGCCACTGTTTGGGTTTGCTCCGCCGTATCGCGGCTGACTCGCTGCATGTCGTCCACGGCGTGGACGATGCGGCCGCTGCCGCTGACGGTCTGTTCGATGGCCGCCGTAATGGCCGCCACTTCTTCGTTGGCCTTGCGAATGAGGCCGACGATTTCTTCAAAGGCCGCTCCGGCCTGGCCGGCAACAACGGTGCCTTCCTTAACCTCGGCAGTGCCCTTATTCATAGCTTCTACGGCACGGCCTGTCTCGCCTTGGATCTCGCCAATGAGAGAAGCAATGCGTCCGGCGGCTTCCTGGCTTTGCTCGGCCAGCTTGCGCACTTCGTCCGCCACCACCGCAAAGCCGCGGCCCTGTTCGCCCGCCCGCGCAGCCTCAATAGCCGCGTTCAAGGCCAAGAGGTTGGTCTGTCCGGCAATGCCGCTGATCGTGTCCACAATCTGGCCAATTTCCTGAGAACGTTCGCCCAGCTTGGCCACAACCTGCGCCGAATGGGTCACCGTCGTATCAAGAGCCTGCATCTGGCGAATGGCTTTGCCGATGGCTTCGCCGCCGCTTTCCGCCGCTTGAGACGTTTTCTCCACTGATTTTTTCACTTCACCAGCCCGCTTTGAGGCCCCGGCCAATTCTTTCGCCAGCGCGTCCACTTCGGTTGTGGCTTCCCGCGCTACCGTCAGCTGCCGATCCGCACCGCCTGCTACTTCAGTCACGCTGCCTGCCACCTGCTGCACCGCATGAGCCGCCTGCTCGGCGCTGGCTGTCAGCTCTTCGCTGGCCGCCGCCACCTGCTGGGACTCGCGCTGCACTTGTACCACCAAATCGCGCAGCTTGCCGCTCATGTCGGCAAAGCTGCCTGCTAATTGCCCCAGTTCGTCTTGAGACTGTACCGCCACTTCCTGGCGGCGCAGATCTCCCGCTGCAATGTGCTCCGCCGCATCGCGCAACTTGAGTATAGGCGCTACAAAGCGCTTGCTGATAACCGCCGCTACGCCAACGGCCAAGAGCAGACAGAATACGCTCAGCCCCAGCATGACATAGCTCAACTGCCGCACTTCGGCCGTAGCTTCATCCATGGGCGCCGTAATGACCATCATCCACTTTTGTCCGCCAACCAGTTCTATCGGCTGGTAGACGGCAATTTGAGATTTTCCATCCACAAAGGTATAATCGCCGCGCACGCCATCGTTTTTCTCCAATGCCGTCTTAAACAACTGGATCATCCGGTCATCCAAGGTGTTAACCGGCAGCTTGAGTTCCGGATTAACCTCTTTTTGGGCCACATTCAGCTTACCCGCCAAATCCGGCCGTTTAGGATGCGCCAGGATAACGCCGCTGTCATCCGCCAGAAAAGCATAGCCGCTCTCCTTAAACTTAACATTCTTTAATACATCATTCAATTTTTCCAGCGACAACGTCCCCGCCAAGACAGCTTTCAGACCGCCGTCCTTATTAAAGACTGGAACGGCGATTACAACCGCCAGCTTGCCCGTAGAGCGGGAAACAATCATATCTGATATATAGGTTTTTTTAGTTTCCAGTACTTTTTTGAAATAAATCCGATCTCCCAACGAATCCGGTTTGCCATCCATACGCAACGAGGAGCCGTCTAGCCGCACATAGCTGAGCATCTCAAACAATTTCAGGCGTTTGTCTGTTTCCGCTAAAGACGCGGTCAAAGCCGCATTATCCTCGCTCTCGCGCATACGTTGAATGCTCGCCAAATCCTCCAAACGGAGAATGGCCTCTTTGGTGAAAAATTCCGTTTGCAGCGCATAATGGTCCGCCAAGGCGTACGCTGTTTCATCCACGCTGTCCGAAAGAGCTCCTTTCGCTTGCCAATAACTGGTTACTCCCAATAAAAGCAGAGCCACCACTACCAATCCCGCCAAGGCCAAGGTTAAACGTGTTTGAATGCTGTTGCTGCTAAGTTTCATATGGCCTCCTTTTGAAGCTCTTTCATCGCTTCTTTATTGTTATTTTTCCCACATATTCCCTTCAGGAAGGAATATTCTTTCTATTTAATTTTATCATATTTATGCTCATTTCTACTAGTCCTCAAGTCCTTTTCCATAGGCTAACTTTGTCACGTTATGCCACCATCTTACTTTCATTGTTTATCATAGCAGACAAACGGCTCGCTATGACGAACAGCGCCCAGCGCAACAAAAACAGCCCGCACCATAACGGTACGGGCTTGAAGGCAATATCCGGTTTAGCGTCCCCGCGCCAACTGCTCCAGCTTAGCGATGCGATCGCCTGTAGCCGGGTGGGTGGAAAAGAGGCTCATAAACCACTGGCCGCCGCCGGCAAAGGGATTGATGATAAACATATGCGCTGTAGAAGGGCTGGCTTCCGGCAGCGTTCTATGCTTAGCATAATACTCGATCTTGCGCAGCGCTTCCGCCAACGCCAGGGGATTGCCGCAGAATTCAGCGCCTTTTGCGTCGGCCCCGTATTCCCGGGTCCGGCTGATAGCTAGCTGAATAATGGTCGCCGCCAAGGGCGCCAAAATAATCATAAACAAAGAACCAACCAGCCCGCCCGCGCCTTCCTCGTCGTCGTCGCTGCGGCCAAAGCCGCCCATAATGGCTCCCCATTGGGCAATATTGGCAATCATGGTGATCGTTCCGGCAATACCGGCTACAATGGTACTGATCAAGGTGTCTCGGTTCTTGATGTGCGCCAATTCATGCGCCAAAACGCCTTCCAGTTCCTCTGTACTCAGCGCCTGCATGATCCCGGTAGTTACAGCCACTACGCCATGCTCCGGGTCGCGGCCCGTGGCAAAGGCGTTGGGTGCGGCTTCATTGATAATATACACTTTCGGCATCGGCATCTGCGCCGCCTGCGCCAGCTTGGACACGGAATGAACCAAGCCAGGGGCATCCTGCATGGTCACGGGCTGCGCGCCATACATTTTCAACACAATTTTATCGCTATACCAGTAGCTGAAAAAGTTCATACCCATCGAGATGAGAAACATCAGCATCATGCCGCCATTACCGCCAACGGCCTTGCCCATGAACATCAAAATCCCGGTTAGTCCCGCCAACAAAAGAGTGGTTTTAAACATACCCATTCTACTCTCCTTTTTCATCATTTAAGAAATTATATCGTTCTATTTCAGATCTTCTTTTTTTATGGGCACAGGCACCGTCTGCGGCTGCCGCAGATAATGCATACCAAAGGCGCTGCCGAAAACAACCGCCATGAGCGCGAAGAAGACGCCGTGTTCCATTTCGTAGCCAGCAGAGGAAGCCATCATTTTAGCGCCAATCACGCCAATCAAGACATACGCCGTACCCTCCAGCTCCGGATAGCGGTCAATGAGGGTAATAAAGAACTGCGCCACGCCGCGCATCATCAACACACCCAAAATGCCTCCCAAGTACAGCACCCAAACCTGGTCGCTGACGCCGAAAGCCGCCAGTACGCTGTCAACGGAAAAGGCGATATCCATAACCTCTACGGCTACCACAGTACGCCAAAACCCAAAGCCCGCACAGCCGTCTGCGCTGGCTTCTTCGCCTTGCTTACGTTTCTTCCAAAAAAACGCTCCTGCTAAATATAACAAGTAGATCGCACCGATGAGTTTCACCCACCAGATTTTGATTAATACCGTTCCCAGGGCAATCGCCACAAAGCGAAAGGCGTACGAGCCAAGTATACCATAAAAAAGAGCCTTTTTGCGCTGCTCTTCCGGCAAATGCTTGACCATCATCGCCAACACCAACGCATTATCCGCCGACAACAACCCTTCTAATAAAACCAACGTCCCGATAATGCCCCAGTTGACCGGATTGGTCACTGCTTGCAACAAGGCCTCCAGCGAAAATAACATTCCAACGCTTTGCCATACTGCTTCCATTGCGCATTAGCTCCTTTCTGAGTTTCTACAAATAGAATATCATGTAGTTTTTAAAACCACAAGTGTTTTTTATTAAAACTATGTTAATTGTTTTTAAGAAGCGTCTATCTTCGTCTAGGGCTGCATTGACTCCTTGTTTTGAAAACCATATACTAAAAGATATAGAGCACGATGGAGGATCACTGCTATGCAAACATTACAAGAGCGCCTTACGCGCTTACTGGAATGCCCTGAGACAACTTCTCAGTCTCTGCCGGATTTGGGGCTGTATATGGACCAGCTTTTATCATTGGTCAACCGTCAGGCTACCAGCAACGATGACCTGTTAACACGTACCATGGTCAATAATTACACCAAAGATGGGGTTTTAGCCCGCAGCCAGCAGAAAAAATACCACCGCTACCATATTTTGCTGCTCCTTATGCTGAGCAAGCTCAAGCAAGTCCTTTCCATCCAGGAAATCAAGGCTCTTTTCAACCCTGTGCTGCGCAATATTGACTCCCCCCACGATGACATTCTGCCGCTGGAAGAGGTATATGATCTTTTCACCGAGTTGAAAGCTGCCGACTTGCAGGCCTTCTGCGACGAAGCCCAGGCCAGCAATCTGCGCCTGACGGAGCGGCTGACGCACATCGAAGATGACGAGTCTAAGTTGGCGCTAGAACGCTTTTTGACGGTGCTGCTTTTAGCCGCCCAAGCGGAATTTGCCCGCCGCGCCGCCAAAGAGCTGATCGCGGATTATTTCATGGAGAAAAGACCCGAGAATGGAGATTGAACAGGAGAACCGGCGACGCCGCCGGATGCGGCTAGGGTCGGTTGCGCCAAGGATGGCATGGCAACCGACGTCCTCTAGAGGGTACGCAGGAGAAGAATAACGCACGATATTTAATCTTGAAAACCCTTTTCGCGTCTTTCGTGTATTTCGCGGTTCGTTTTAGTTTACAAATTCTAGCATATAAGCAAAAGGCGCTTGCAGCAAAATCGCTGCAAGCGCCTTTTTCGTTTTTCCTACAAAACTTACCGAAAAATGTTCACAACCCGGGACACGGTATCCACCGTATCGTTAACAGAGGCGTTGCCGCCATTGCTGCCGGAACCACCGGACACCAAGCTGCCAGCGTTAACGCTGTCGCTGCCCGGATATACCCGCAGCGTTCCTGTAATCGACTGTGTGTGCAAGGAGCCGCCAAAGGAATATACCTTATCCACCGTACGCTTGCTGCCGCCGGCAGCTACGGTCAGCTTGCCGTCTTTCACATTCAAAACTAGCGGCGTGCTTTTCGCAATACCTACATTAATAAGTCCTTTGTTGCGCAAAGACACGCTCAGCATGTGCGTCGTAAGATTGTCGCCATTATAGGCGCCGCTGACAACCACTTGCAGCTCTTCCTTGCCGTTATCGGTCTCAATATCCACCCGCAGTACCGCGCCGCCGCCCCAGATATTAGCAAGCTGTGTCAGTTCCAGGCGCGCTTCGCCAGGCTCGTCCATAAAGTTATAATCAAAAATATTCACATTGTTATCCGCTTGAATATCTACCGTCTGCAACGGTTCTACCACTGGCGCCGCCGAAGCCACGCTGCCAATTAACAATAACGCAAACATCAAAAAAACTAATTTTTTCTTCACCTTACCGCCTCCTTTTATAAAATGAACTTATTATACTTCTCGAAAACACGTTTTATTTTACATTTTATTCCTTACTATTACAATAGGCCGAAGGACGGGTTTCTTTCTACCCCGTTCTTCGGCCTGAATGCTTCCTATTTCATTTTTTACTACCCATGAATCAACGTAGGCAGGCAGCGCACGCATACCCAGGTGCTTTCGCCCTTGTACTTCATCGGCAGCAAGGGCCGTTCTTGTTCCGAGATATCACACAGAGAGCACTGCATCAAATGGTGGAACTCCGGCCGCTGCGCAACCGCTTTTTTGTGCTCCTGAACCGCCTCTTCATCAAAAGCGACAGCCTCCCGCTCTTCTAGCGTCAACGCTCCTGTCGGACAGGCGCCGATACAAAAACCGGCGCCATCGCAAAGTTCGTCCCGCAATACCCTCGCCTTACCGTTCACCAATTCGATTGCCGCTTCGGCGCAAGGCGACACGCAGCGCCCGCACCCATTGCACAAGTTTTCATCAATACGAATAATTTTTCGTTTAGCCATCTTTACAGCCTCCTTTGAATAATAGCGAATCTTTTTTCACAGCAGGAAAAGCCTCCGTATATATCGAAGTCCTCATACAGTATTGACAGAATTATCAATCTTGTAATATTGGCGTCTGCTCGACAGCACACCGCCATTCCTAAAAGAGGAGGGATGACACATGAATCTCTTCGATTCCCAAGCAGCCTCCGCTTTGCGCAAAGCCGCCTTTCACTGCGGCTTAAATCACACCGATATCCAATCGTTGTCCCCAGAGTTGCAAGCCTGTCTGCATAGTTGTACGCATCGACTAACGCAATTGCTGCTTTACGACGCGTCCAGACCTCTGCCGTTAGCAGCGGCGTTGCCGCTGGCTTTCGGCTACGCCTTTACCAGAGGAATTGAAGGAGCTCTCTTGTGGCAAGCTGAACGCCTGGACGACCTGGAGCCGCTTGCCGCCGTTGAGCTTTGGCGCGGTCATCGTCGCGGCCTGGGCGACGCGTCTTTAGATGCGCTGCTCGAGAACGCCTACCCAGGAGGCACACTGTTTTTTGCCGCTTTTGCCGACTGGGCTACTACCTCCGACGACGCCTACTGCGCTTCCTATTTTGAAGAAGAACTGGCTTCTTCCCTCTTTTTCACGTCCTTCATCGGCGCCAGCCTGGTGCTGCGACAACAAACCGAGCCGCAGTGGCTGCATTAACGAGTAATGGCGTACGTGAATTTGAACAAGAGTAGAGGGAGTAAAGGGAGGGTCCGAATGAGGGCTACGGAATACGTTTTATTCGGATTCCGTCACCAGCCGCTCTACGCGCACTTTGCCCACGGCTTTGCAGACGGTCTCCGCCGCTTCTGTAGCCCTGCAGCCCGGACGGTGCACGTCCCAGGGAAAAAATACAGCGTACATGCCGGGAGCCAAAACCAAAGAACTCTCCTGCACGCCTTCATGGTAAAAAATCAAATCCCGCTCTTCCAGCTCAATACTGCTTTCCTCATGCTCGTCTGTCAGCGGCTCCGCGCCGATCACTTCGCGCCCCAAAGGCATATACTGAATATCCACATAAGCTTGATGCGACTCCGGCTGCTTTTCTGCGGCCGGAGTTGTTTTATAGTGCTGCACCCCTACATAAACCTCTGCACCTTCCAGCTCATAACGGCCATCCTCCAAGCGGTTCCAATCCGCCGCCGCCATCCAGTCCAGCACTTTCACTACCTCTGTCGGCAGCCATTGCCGGTCTTGCTCTAAATAACGCATATGCCCTACGATCATCCTTTTTAACCTCCCTCAAACGTTTTCTCCCTTCAGCTTACGTGATGCCCTCGCCGCCGTCAATACAAGGCATTTTTCTACAGCCCCCCACAAGGCAAAGGCCCCTAATCCGCAGCAGCGAATTAGGGGCCTTTCTTGCTTCTTTATACAGCGTCAGCAATAAAATGACGTTGCTCATTTTTCAAAACTGTGTAGCTCTTTGTATTCTCCGTCTCCCAAACAATGCTCTTCGCTTTGGCAAAACCATTGAAGGTCGTGGCGGAAGCAGACGTATACGCGCCGCAGTCCGGCACAAGAATTAGATCGCCTTCCTCCAACGCCGGCGCATTATGGCCCCGGTAGAGGATGTCCAACGAATCACAGCTAGGCCCCGCAAAGGTCGCCGGATGCTGCTCCCCGTCTTTAAAATAAACAAATTCGTAATTCCAATGGTCGAAGAATATGCCGGAAAATGAGCCATACACGCCTTCGTCCAAGAAGTACCACACTTGCTCATCCCGATTTTTAACGCCGATAACCTGGGTTATCAACTGCACCGCCGTACCGCAGAGAAAACGCCCCGGTTCGGACCAAAGCTCGGTATCGGGAAACAATTCATCGACGTATTTCTGGATGGTTTCCGTCATTTCATCCAAATTGATGTCCTGACCGTTTATAGGAATCGGGAAGCCGCCCCCAATATCCAGCGTGGTCAAGTGCATGCCCTCTTCCGCCGCCAGGTCAAAAAGATCCCGGCATTGCTTGAGAGCGCGCACATAGGCGTCCGCTGTAGCAGACTGGCTGCCCACATGGAAGCAAAGGCCCTTCACGCACAAGCCCTTGTCCCGAGCCCGACGCAAAAGTTCCAAGGCCTCGCCGACAGAGGCGCCAAATTTTTTGTTCAAATCCACCAGCGCCTCGGGGTTTTCCACCCGCACCCGCAGGAGCACTTCGCCCCCGGGAATCACCGCGGCCATCTTATCCACCTCGCTGGCGCTGTCGTAAGTAAATCTATGAATACCCAGGCGTTTCGCCGTTTCCAAACCTTCTGCCGTCTTTACGGGATTGGCATATACAATCCTCGCAGCAGCAATGCCCATCGCTGTGAGCGCTTCCATCTCGCCTGCCGAGGCGACATCGAAACAAGATCCCAGATCGGCCAACGTCCGGACAATATGTTCGTCTGGATTGGCTTTCATTGCATAGTGCACCTCAACGCGGGGCAGCTTTCGCTTCAAGTATTGGTAATTTTCCGTTACCCTCTTGGTAGACACCACCAATAACGGGGTGCCATGCTCCTTAGCCAAGGCTTTTGTTTCTTCTTCTGTCAGTCGGATTTGCGCGTTCATATCCCTCTCCCTTCTTTGTGACGGTCTTTTGGCCTAACGGCCGGTTTCCCTGCCGTCACCGTTGTTCTAGGACCAAGATGATTGTATCACGCACGCTGCAAAGTGCAAGTAATTTTTACCTGTTTTTTACGCAAGAGTTTCATTATTTTTTCACAGCTCTCAAAATCCTTAGTCACTCTCGCATTTTCTAAGGCAGGCTCGCACATATTCTAAGGATACTTCCATTCGCAAAGCCGTTTCTTCTATCGATAAGCCCTTCTTTAAAAAACGCTGTACCACCATCGCCATGTTCTCGCCAACTTCAATAATATGCCCATCAGGATCATAAAAGCGCACCACTCTTTGCCCCCAGCGGTGCTCGAAAAGAGGATGAACATATCGTATCTCTTGCCGCTGCAGCGATTCCATGAAAAAAACCATGTCATTTTCCTCAAAATAAAGCTCGCTTGCATGGTTTGCAAAAGAAATATCTTCCTCCTCTTTTTGCAAAAAAGCAACCCAAGTTGCCACCGTCTGCAGCGCAATGCCGCCTGTCAAAATTACATTGTCCCCAAAGTCGGATATAACGGCAAGACCTAGTATTTTTGTGTAAAATTGCTTCGATTTTTCCATATCGCGGACCGCAAGCAACGTGCTCATGTATTTCATAAACGCATACTCCTTTTTGCCGTTCTACAGCCTTGAAATACATTGTACTACTATTTTTTCCTCTTTGTATTTGTTATCTTACTCTAAGAAACTATAGAGAAGCCCCTGAACAAAGGGGCTTCTCTTGCTATTTCTGTATGTTATTTACTTCTTTAACCAAAGCAACTTGCTCCGCCACTCTTGTTTTTTCACGAGTATTATCTGCTTGCTCCGGGTCTTCTTTTTGGATAATAATTGGCTGAGCTTCTTCCTGCGGAGCCGCCAAAACCGGGCCGGCAATAATCACTCCGCCCAACGCCATTACCGAAAAAACACAAGCGCGCCATTTCTTTTTCATACAATTACCTTCTTTCATATCATGCTTATTGGCGTTTGCCACTATTTGCAGTATATAGAAGCAAGATTAGATAAGTCTGAGAAGGAGATTAAAATCAGATTAAAAAGGTGGAGAAAAAGATTAAGTCTGCGCAAAAAAGCAATGTCCGCAAAATTGCGGACATTGCTAGGCTCTATTTAAATAGCCAGTACTACTTCATTAGCACCGCTAGTATTTTAGTGTACTGTCCGCTGAACGCTATTTTTTGCAGTAATAGATAAAGGCAGGCGGAAAATTCAACGGCATAAACGCTACCTTCACTTCGCGAAAATACTTTTTCAAGACACTTTTTAGCTGCAGTGAATATTGAAAGGCCACAAAACGTCCGTCCGGCTGCAGCGATTGACTTACAGCCAACAGTACTTGATGCTGCTGCGCTCGGGAAAAAGCAGCAAAAGGCAAACCAGAAATAACACAGTCGGCTTTAGGAAGCGCGAAATATTGCAGTAAGACGCTCACGTCTTCCGCCTTTGCTCCGTAATAAAACCCAGGATATCGACGACGCAGCTTTTCCCGCATTTCATAGTTTTGTTCTATTATTAAAGCTTGGCAAAATTCCGGTTTATGCTCGACCATGTATTTCGTAAAAACTCCTGTTCCAGCTCCCAGCTCGACAATTGTTTCCATACGCTCCCAAGGCAGCCCGGCTAGCATTTTACGCGTCAAAAATAGGGAGCTAGGAGTAATACTGCCGATTTTAGCAGGCTCTTCTAGAAAGCGAAGCATAAACTCCGCCCGTTCTGCAAGCAAACTCATCTTCAGCCTCTCTTTCATTACGCCCGTCGCGTTCTTCTCAAGTATCATCATAAAAGCCAAAGATTAGACAGAGATTACACAAAGATTAGAATTAGATTAAAAAGAAAAACTCCTCTTTCGTTCCAAGAAAAAAAGTGGTTTTATATACTTATAGCTACGCTAACGATGGAGGTTACTTGTATGCCAATCAAAGCATCCCATCTTCTCATTGTCGAAGATGAATGGAAAATCGCTCGCTTTTTGCAATTAGAGCTGGAGCATGAAGGCTTTACCACCGAGATTGAAGCCAATGGCCGCCATGCCCTGGAACGAATTGTGCAGGAAAATTTTGATCTCGTTTTATTGGATGTCATGCTGCCCGAAATGGATGGCCTTGAAATTTGCAAGCGTGTACGGGAAGTATCCGATATTCCTATTATCATGGTTACAGCCAACGGCGAACTTGAAGATAAAGTCGAAGGACTGAACATCGGCGCCGACGACTACCTGACCAAACCTTTCGCCATCCAGGAGCTCTTGGCGCGCATCCGCGCAGCGCTTCGCAAACGCAACGTCTCCGGCCTCAAGGAAAATACTTTGCATCTGAAAAACCTAACCTTGCACCCTAGCCGCTATGAAGCGCAAGTTGACGATCAGTTGGTGGAACTAACAAAAAAAGAATATGACCTCCTGGAGTATTTAGTCCGCAACAAGCAGGTCGTCCTAGACCGTGAACATATTCTCCAAGAGGTCTGGGGATATGATTATCTGGGCGATACCAATGTCGTAGACGTGTACATCCGTTATTTGCGCAGCAAGCTGGATGAACGCTTCGGTGAAAAATACATTCATACAGTGCGAGGAGTCGGTTATGTGGTCAAAGATTAAAGGCTTTCCGGTCCCCATTTCCATCAAGCTGACTTTTTTATATACGGCCATACTTAGCCTCATTTTGCTCTTCACCAGTTCCTTGACCGTAGCGGGCTTGTATTACGTGCTCTATGATCAAGCAGT
This sequence comes from uncultured Anaeromusa sp., assembly GCF_963668665.1. Lineage (NCBI taxonomy): Bacteria > Bacillati > Bacillota > Negativicutes > Selenomonadales > Sporomusaceae > Anaeromusa > uncultured Anaeromusa sp. Next base: position 1,360,786 of record NZ_OY764902.1, read on the forward strand.
CGCAGATATTGATCTAAGCGTAGATACCCTCTCCCGTCATATCGCTTCCGGCGAGCCGGTTGATCAGCGCTTGCTCAAAGAGAATCTTCTCCTCCCGGGCATCATTTTGCGCATTTCCGATGAGCAGAACCATCTGCTTGTCGACAGCGCCCCCCATATGCTCAGCAATCAAGCTGTCGTGGAGAAAGCGGAGATAGAGCACGACCCTCTCAATCCCGCCTTACTGCTGAACACGCCGCTGCGCATCCTTCATTTGAATGATATGTACTTCTACTACGCTACTACACATGTATCCTATAACAGCCACACCTACCAACTGCAGATCATTAAAACGATGGCGGCTGAAAAAAGCTTTTTAAAGACATTGATCCAAGGTCTGTTCCTTACAACAGCCCTTGGACTTTTGATCGCCATCCTAGCCGGCATGTTTATCAGCCGCAAAACGCTACAGCCATTACGAACCATTATTACCACCGCCAAGGAGATTGAGATTAATGACCTTGGCAAACGAATTCCCCTAAGCAGCAGCAAGGATGAGCTGCACGAGTTGGCAGCCACTTTCAATCATATGCTGAACCGCATTCAAACCGGCTTTGAACAACAACAACGTTTTGTAGCCGACGCCTCCCATGAGCTGCGCACGCCGATTACTGTGATTAGCGGCTATGCCGACATGCTGGACCGCTGGGGCAAGCAAGATGGCGCCGCCTTAACCGAAGGAATTGAAGCGATAAAATCAGAAGCCGCCAACATGCACAATTTAATCGAAAAGCTTCTTTTTTTAGCACGCACCGACCAAAACAAACAAATACTAACAAAAGAAGCACTCTCCATGCAGCCTCTATTAGAAGAAATTTTCCAAGAAACCTGCCTGATCGCTTCCCAACACCAAGTACTGCTAACCGAAAACCAACCGGCTTCCATTTTGGCTGATGCTGCAGCCCTCAAGCAAATGCTGCGTATTTTCATTGAAAACAGCATCAAATATACGCCAGATGACGGCTGCATTACGTTGGCCTCGCAAAAAATCAACAACCATTTAGAGATTACCATCACCGATACAGGCATAGGGATCCCGGAAAAAGAGCAGGCAAAAATCTTCGATCGCTTTTACCGGGTAGACTCGTCCCGTTCCAAAACCACCGGCGGTACCGGCTTAGGTCTTTCCATCGCCCATTGGATCGCCGCCCAGCATGATGCTGCCATTCACGTAGCCAGCGTTCCTGGCCAAGGCACGACCATCACTTTAAGGTTTCCCGTGGTATCTTAACTCACAAAAGCCTGCTCCCCAAAAACTAAAAGACTCACGAGAACCGTACTCGTGAGTCTTTCCTCTTTAATTTTTCAGAAGTTTATAGGGAGCCGCTGATTAAAAAATTCCCTTTAAGGGAGCTGACTGCTTAGCATTCCCCGCAGCGCACAACCGCCACTTCTTTGCCCTTGGTATCGTACAGATGCGTGGCGCAAGCCAGGCAAGGGTCAAAAGAGTGAATGACCCGCAAGATTTCCAGGGGCTTATCGGGGATTTTCACCTTAGTATCGATCATGCTGGCCTCATAAGGGCCGTGACCGGCAGCGTCATCCCGAGGGGCGGCGTTCCAGGTGCTGGGCACCACCGCCTGGTAGTTGGCCACTTTGCCGTCTTTAATCACGATCCAATGACTCAACGCGCCGCGAGGCGCCTCTACAAGGCCCACGCCCTTGGCCTCTTTCGGCCAAGTGGAAGGGTCCCATTTTTCCGTATTCGCCACAACGGTGTCGCCGCTTTTGATGTTGGCCAGCAGCTTATCTTGGAAGTATTTAGCCACATAGGCGTTGGCCTGGGCGTCAAGTGCCCTGGCGGCAGTGCGCCCCAAGGTCGTGGGCAGCCATTTTTCCGGCGCTACGCCCAGCACTTTCGAGACAAAGTCGATCTGATCCACCATCATTTTTTCCAGCCACGTAGGCTCGGTGATGATGCCTTTTTTTACTTTGACATAGATGACAATGTATTTGGCCAACGGACCTACTTCGGCCATCTTGCCGCGCCATTTCGGCGTCTTAACCCAGGAGTACTTGCCTTGTTCGTCAAGGTACTTCCAATTGGTCTTCGTCCCTTCTTTGGGAGCCGTATACTTAGGCTCGCTGACGCCGTCCCACGGATGCAGCTCGCTTTTGCCTGCGGGATATTCATACCACGAATGAGCCACGCCTTCGGCGATCACTGACGGGTCTGCATAATCCTTAGGCTCCAAGGTCGAGAAGGTAGCCGCCGCCAAACCAGCGCTGAAGTTTTCCACCACGCCCTCGGAGCGCAGCAGCAGGTTTTTATGGAAGCTGCCGTTGCTAACGCTCTTAAAGGTGCCGTCCGGCATATCGCCAACGCTTAGAGCACGGACGCCCGCCAAACCGCCGCCGTCGAGCATGCCTGCCTTGACGTAGAATTCGCCAATAGCCAGCACATCCGGCAGATAGTAGAAATTGCAGGCATCCAGCACGGAATGCAAAGACTTCTCCACCACCATCAGGCGTTCCGTATTGACCGGCGCGTTCATGTCATCCATCGAAATAGAACAGGGCATGCCGCCGACTATGTAGTGCGGATGCGGATTCTTCCCGCCAAAGACAACATGGGAGAGAATGAATTCCCGCTGCTTATCCAGCATCTCCAAATAATGAGCGACGCCGATCAAATGCACTTCCGGCGGCAGGATGTTGTAATCCGGATGGTCCCAGTAGTGAGCGGCAAAAATGCCCAATTGACCGCTTTCAACGATTTTGCGCACCTTATCCTGAATGGCCCGAAAATAGGCGTTGGTCGCCTTGGGGAAGGTTTTAGGATACGCCTGCGTTTCGTTGACAATCGGTCCTTTTAAAGGCACGGCGTATTTATCGAGCATGGTGTTTTGCAGCGCCGCCGCAGCCGCCGGATCCGCTTTGAGAGCGCTCACAGGACTAACCCAGTCCAAGGCGTGGAGATGATAAAAATGCACCACATGATCATGTACGCTTTGGGTCCCTAACATGATGTTGCGGATATAGTTCGCGTTCTTCGGCACTTCAATACCCAAGGCGTCCTCAACGGCCCGCAAGCAAGACAAGGAGTGCGTACTGGTGCAAACGCCGCAGATGCGGCCCACAAAAGCCCAAATATCCCGCGGATCGCGGTCTTTGCAAATCACTTCTATGCCCCGCCAAGCGGTGCCGCTGGAAAGAGCGTCACTCACCTTGCCGGTAGCTTCATCCACCTGCACTTCTACGCGCAGATGGCCTTCAATACGGTTAACCGGGTCGACTACAATGCGTTTCATCGCTTAAGGCCTCCTTCTATTCATCCTGGTCGTCATGACTGGCTTTCTTCTGCTGAATGACCGAAGCAATGGCATGGGCCGCCACACCGGCTACCGCCACGCCGGCCGCCGCCAGACCCACCTTATCCGCCGTAGCCAAGGTATTGGGCACAGGGATATTGGGCAGCCTTGCAAACAGCGGGTCATTGTCCCAGAAAGAAGGCTCTGCGCAACCGATGCAAGGAGAGCCGGACTGAATGGGATAGGACAAGCCGTTCCACCAGCGCATATTGCCGCAGGAATTATACGTTACAGGGCCTCGGCAGCCTACCTTGTACAGGCACCAGCCCGCCTTAGATCCCTTGTCGTCAAAGTTCTCCACAAACATGCCGGAATCAAAGAAGGGACGTCGGTAACAGGTATCATGAATGCGGTTGCCAAAAAACTGTTTCGGCCGCCCTTTGGCGTCCACCGGCGGCAGCGTGCCAAACAAGGCTATATGCATAATCGTGCCGGTAATGACCTCCGGGATAGGAGGACAGCCGGGAATTTTAATGACCGCCTTGCCGCCGCTCAGCACCTCGCTGGAGGAGCGGGAGTCCGTCGGATTGGGCTTGGCCGCCTGAATGCCGCCCCAGGTGGCGCAGGAGCCAATTTCCAGCACTGCCATAGCGCCTTTGGATACTTCCTTAACCATATCTTTTACCGGTCGGCCGCCCACCATGCAGCTGATGCCGTCATCGGCCAAAGGAATAGCCCCTTCGATGGCTAAAATGTACTTTCCTGCATATTTTTTAACGGTTTCCGCCAAATGATGCTCCAACGGCTCGCCGGCGGCGGCGCCAATGACGTCATTGTATTCTAGCGAGATCATGTTCAAAAGCAAATCCGAAGCCAAAGGCGTTTCCGAACGCAAAAACGATTCGTCACAGCCGGTGCATTCGTGTCCGTGCAGCCAAATTACCGGCGTCAACACCTTTGTTTCCGCCGCCTCTACCACCTTGGCCACCATATTAGGGCCCAGCCCCAAAATACCCGTCAAGGTGACACAGGTCTTCAAAAAGCTTCTGCGGCTGATATCCTTACGTTGAAATACATCCCATAAGGTGTCCCCAAAGCGCATCCTTACAACCTCCCTATTTCTCTTCTCTGCGGAGGCAAACACTGCCTGCAAAGTCTGCGCCGAAGGCCTGCGGCGCAGCGATTCTCGTCAAAACGCGTACTATGCGCCAGACTATCCTTTTATTATTCTCTTTTTCCTGAAAAAAACCTTTTATTTATAAAGGTTATCACTCGAACTCAGCAGCGTTCTTGGGAAAAAAACATAGCTTTGGAAAAGTTCAGATAAACAGTCTCGCCGTCGCCAAAATCGCCGTACTCATCACTTCTGGCAATGACGCGTACTTCCTTGTCCCCTACCTGCACCCGGTAATCCACAGCATCCCCCAAATAGACGCGGTGGGTCAACACTCCCTGCACGCAGCCGCTACTGCGAGAAAGAGAAATATTTTCCGGCCGCACCGCTACCTGTACCGGTCCGCGGCAGCTTGTTTCCTGTTTTACTTCGCCCCCTGCGGCTAAACGCACTACGCCGTCCGCCGCTTCGCCGGGAAGAAGATTCACCAGGCCGATAAAATCCGCTACCGTCTGATTCGCCGGTCTTTCGTAGATATCCATCGGCTCCGCTACCTGCTGGATAACGCCCTGATGCATGACCACAATGCGATCCGACATGGCCATGGCCTCGGCCTGATCATGGGTTACGTAAATAACGGTTACGCCCAGTTTTTTCTGCAGCGCTTTGATCTCAAAGCGCATGCTTTCCCGCAGCTTGGCGTCCAAATTAGACAACGGTTCGTCTAAGAGCAGCAAGCCCGGCTCGGCTACCAGCGCCCGCCCCAAGGCCACGCGCTGCTGCTGTCCTCCAGAGAGCTGATGGGGGTAGCGCTCGGCATAGGGCTCCAAGTGCACCATTTCCAGCACCTTCTGCACGCGCTCGCGCCGCTCGGCCTGAGGAACTTTTTTGATTTTCAAAGGATACGCCACGTTTTCCGCCACTGTCATGTGCGGCCAGACGGCGTACGACTGGAACACCATGCCGATGTCCCGCTTTTCCGGCGGCACAAAGGTCTTCTCCCGCGAAGAGCTCACTAGGCGCTCCCCGATGTAAATCTCTCCTTCTGAAGCTTTTTCAAAGCCCGCAATCATCCGAAGCATGGTCGTCTTGCCGCAGCCGGAGGGTCCGAGAATCGAGACAAATTCGCCATCCTTCACGGTGACGTCAAAATCATGCACCGCCGTCACCGCTCCAAAGCGTTTCCATATATGTTCAATTCGTACCTGCGCCATTTCTTTCACTCCTAAATGTAATCAAATTCCAATATTGCCTTTGCTGACCTTGCTGACAATCAGATTGCCCAGCAACACAATGAGCAGCACCAGCACCGACAGCACCGAAGCGTTCTGCGGGTCTGCATAGGTTTGCAGTTCATAGAGCAGCACGCCGATGGTTTTAGTTTCCGCGCCATAGAGAATAATCGACATGGTCAGCTCGTAAAAAGACGGCATGAACACCAAAAACCAGCCGGCCACGATGGACGGCGCTACCAACGGCAGCAGGATGTCCTTGCAAGTGCGCAGCCAGGAAGCGCCGGAATTGAGAGCCGCCTCCTCCAAGGAAGGATGCACCTGGCTCAAGGACGCCGCAATGGTTCGCACCGCCATGGTCAGGTACTTGACCATGTAGGCCACAATTAAAATGGTCAGCGTAGAGTATAAATTCAAGGCAAATTCGCCGGAAAAGGTGATAATCAAAGCCAGGGCGATAACCACGCTCGGCGTCGCTCCGCCCAGCGTCGCCAACAGATCCGGCAGCGAACGTCCGGTTACTTTTGTTTTCACCAGCAAATACGAGACAAAGAGCGCCACCACCGTAGACAGCGTAGCCGCCGCCGCGCCCGTCACAAAGCTGTTGTAAATTGGTTCTAAATACTGCGAGCTCTGCACGACCGGCAGCCAATGCTCAAAGGTCAGATTGCTCAAGGTAATCGGCCGCGACATCGAGCGAATGAGAGAGGTTAAAAAGATGGAACCGATAGGTAGAACCACGGAAATGAAACCGTAAGCGCAAAGCAAGCCAACCGCTACATAGCGCCAGCTGCCCAGCTCTACCAGATTCGGCCGCGTGCTTTTGCCGGCAATGGTCGTATAATCCTTGCGCCCCAGCATGGCGGTCATCGCAAAAAGCAGCGTATTGGCCACCAGCATCAGCGATACCGCCAGGGCAGTAGCATCGCGAATGCCCTTGGCGTCGCCCATGTAAACATAGGTCACAATCCGGGTAGTCAGCACCTCAATTTTTGCAGGCATGCCCACAATAGAAGGAATGCCGAAACAAGAACCGGCGGCAATGAAAACTAACAGCCCTCCAGCCAAAATACTGGGGAACATCAACGGCAAGGTAATATCCCAAAGCGTCCGCAAGGGAGACGCCCCGGAAATACGCGCTGCCTCTTCCAGGGTGGGGTCCATTTTTTCAAGCGCCCGGGAAATGGTAATAAAGGCAAAAGGCGAATAAAACAGAGTCAACACCCAGACCAGACCGCCCATGCTGTAAATATTGAACGGCGACTGCGCCAAATCAAAAACATGCTGCAAAATTACATTCACATAGCCCACGCTGGGATTTAAAAGCTGCGTCCAGGCAATAGCACCCACGTAAGGGGGAATCATGTAGGTAGCCACCAGCATGGTGCGAAAAGCGCCCTTGCCCGGCAAATCCGTCCGCCCTACCAGCCAGGCTAAGGGAAAGGTAATCACTAAGCTGAGAAGCATCACCATAAAAGACAGCTTGAAAGTATTTACCAACGCCGTCCAATTGACCATTTTGCTATAGACATATTTATAGTTTTCCAAAGTAAAGGCGCCCTCGGTCACCACGCTGTTATACACCAAATACAGCATAGGAATAACCACAAACAGCACCAGCACCGCCACAGCGCCGGCAATCACAAGCCATTTGGAATCCAAGCGCACGCCAAAAATACGTTCTTCCACGATACTTCCTCCTCACGCAGTTTGCGGGGAAAAGGCGCGAATTCCAAGAATTCGCGCCTTTTTATAAACGGCTGCGTTCCGCTTATTCCAATACCTTCGATCGGAACATTTCTTTGATTTTTTCATTCTCCGTAGCCAGCTTGACCCAATCCACCTTGACCGCCTTATCAGCAAAGGTCTTCAGCGCCGGAGCGCCCTTCGGCGGCTCTATGTCATCGCGCACCGAATGCATCCAGCCTTTAACGATGGCCTGCTGTCCTTCTTTAGACAACCACCAATCCACCATGGTCTTAGCCGCCTCTTTATTCTGGCTGGCGTTAAAAATAGCGATCGGGCTAGGAATCATCACTACGCCGTCTTCAGGATACACCACTTTCAGAGGCTCGCCTTTAGAAGCCAGCTTCAAAATGTTTTCTTCCAAAATAATCGCCACAAGGTATTCCCCTGTGAGCAGCTTATTCTGAATAGCGGAGTTTCCTTCCTCCACTTTTAAACCATTTTTCTTCAGATTTTCAAAATATTCCCAGCCGTATTTGTCCGACAGCGCACCGGCCGCTACATAGGCAGTCCCGGACAGCAACGGATTCGGCATGGCGATCTTGCCCTGCCATTTGGGGTCCAGCAGATCTTTCCACGTTTTCGGCGCGTCTGCAGCCGAGACTTTCGCGGTATTATACGCTATAATCATGTTGGAAATGCGTACCGCCGTCCAGGCGCCATCGGCGTCCTTCGCCTGGGTTACGTCCTTATTGTTCGGAGACGCATAAGGGAAGAGCAGTTTTCTCTCCTTCAAGGTCAAATAGTATGAAGGATCCGCTACCATGATCAAGTCGGCGGCAATCTTATTCGCTTGAATTTCCCCGCTTAACTTAGTCATAACTTTTTCCGTACCGCCTTGGAACCACTGTACGTCCAGCGCGCCAAAGGCTTTTTTCACCGCCGGCTTGACGCTTTCAATAATATCCGGATAAATGGAAGTGTAAATCATCACTTTCCCTTGCGGACCGCCTTTACCGGCCGCATCTTTCTTCTCGCCGCCGCAGCCAGCCACCGCTAAAGACAGCGATACCAGCATCAGACATAGCCATAGCCATCGTTTCCCGCTCACTTGTTCTGCCTCCTTTTAATACTCTGCTGTCAGAATAAATTACTATAAATAAATCATTTCGTAATTCATTGCAAAACTCCTCCCTCGCTTATTTTTATTTTTGCAGGATTTTTCCAATGCATCCAGAAATGGTACCATTATCTTTTGTAAATGAGGTACAACTTATGAATATAACAAACAACAATAAAAACATTCTGCGCCTGCTGGCCAACGGCCCCGTCATCCCTGCGCCTCGTTCCATTGACGATTTCAAACATGCTTTGCAGCACCATCCTTCGCCTACGGTTATCCTGCTTTTTGGCGACATCAATATGCTGCCCAACCTGCTGCAGCAAGCCAAGCAATACAACAAACGCGTTTTGGTGCATTTTGATCTTTTAGGCGGTATCGGCAAGGACCGCGCCGCGGTCACCTTTCTGTCCCGTCTGGGCGTCACCGGCGCCATCACCACCAAGCCGGCGCTGGTCAAGTATGCCCGCGAAGAAGGCATGCTGGTCATTCAGCGTTTATTCTTGATGGACTCGGAATCCATGAAAACAGGTATTCACCTGCTGAAGAACTACAAACCGGACGCCCTGGAAGTGCTTCCGGCCTGCATTCCCGCAAGCGTCGTCTCCGCTTTAAAACAAGAAACAGGCCTGCCTATTCTGGGCGGCGGCCTGCTTTATACCAAAGAAGACGTTCTCCAGGCCCTCAAAAACGGCGTCTGCGCTGTCAGCACCAGCCGCCGCGAGCTCTGGGACATCAAGTACGAAGAATAGGAATAACGGGAGGTCCGAGAAGGACCAACAAGAGAATCGGAGAATCTGAGGGTCCGAATGAGAAAAGAAACGTTCTTTTTAAAAAGCCGCTTTCGCGGCTTTTTTGTGTTTTTATAAAATTGCTCTTCCCTTTACTTTCTCTTCAAAAAACATCTTCTCTATCGTACCCTCCCGGGACTCCGGTTCTCTTGTTCCTATCTCGTGTTCCGGCCTTTTTCTATGCCGTCAGCCCGCCGTCGACAGACCAGATAGCGCCGGTGACGAAGGAAGCCTCGGGAGAGGCTAAAAAGCCGATGACTGAGGCCACTTCCGCCGCCGCAGCCAAACGCTGCAGCGGGTACCAGCGAGCCATCTCTTTCATCGCTTCTTCTTTGTTAGGAGCCGCTTCGAGCTGCTTATCCAAAAGAGGGGTCCGTACATCCCCCGGGCAGACGCAATTGACTCGCATTTCGTACGGCGCAACCTCCAACGCCAAGGAGCGCGTGAAAGCCACAACCGCCCCTTTGGAAGCGCTGTAGGCGCTGCAGCCTACATTGCCGTGCAAGGCAGCGTCAGAGGCCACATTAACAATATTTCCTTTAGCCCGCCGTAGCGCAGGCAAGGCATGACGACAAAGATTATACGTTCCCATAACGTTTACCGCCAGCAGGCGCTGCAGCTGCTCCGGCGTCGTCTCCGCCAGACACTGCTCCAAATAAATACCGGCGGAATTCACCAAAATATCCAAACGTCCCCAGCGCTCCTTTGCCTGCACCGCCAGCCGACGGCAAGCGGCGTCCTCCGCCACGTCCGCCGCTGCAAAAAAGCAGCGTTCTTCATTGCCTAGCTGCGCCAGAGCCTTCTCGCCCTTTTCCCCGCTGCGCCCGGAAATAACCACCCGCGCGCCTTTGGCCAACAGCCACGCCGCTGTCGCCAGGCCAATTCCCGACGTCCCCCCGGAAATCAACGCCACCTTGTGCTCCATCTATTTAAACCACCTTTATTAATTTAAACAGGAGTAAAGGGAGTAGAGGGAGGATACGACCGATAATTTTAAGCAATTTGTAATTACAGTCCTTCGCGCCCTCACTTTACTCACTCTACTCTTGTTGCTTATAATTCTCCGTCTTTTTTTCAAACCGGAAAAAGTAATCTCCGCCGACCATGTCGTCAGGAAACTTAAGGTCTTTGTGGTAAGGGTTGAAAAATTCGACTGCCGAAAACCCACAGCGATTGATGTAAAAATGAATATTTCGCTTTTCAAAATAAGGCGTACATGTTTCCCACACTTTTGTGTGGGGATACTTTTCTTCAATCGCATTCCAAATAGCTTGTCCAACGCCACGACTTTGAATCCCATATTTCACGTACAGAAAGTCAAGATGGTTGTGGCAGGTAGACTCATCGATCACAACGATAGCTCCGCCGACCATCTGCCCGTCAACGACCGCCTTATATGCGGCTGCTCCCTTTGCCTTAAGGGATTTGCCAATATCCGCCTCCGGGAGTATCTCCACATCCAAATCATCTAATTCAGACGCTGCACCCTTTTGAAAAGCCTCTTGCATGTCTTTTTTGAACTGTTCCAAATCCTCTGTGCATAGAGGTAAAAGCTGAAAGTTCATGTTCCTCTTTCTCCTGTAAATTCTTAACAAGATAGTTGTTTAGGTACTTCGTTGAAACGCCATGAAAGCCAAGAATAAACTTCTTTAACTGGCCATGATAGCTATATCCTTACTCCGGCTCCGCTGCGCGCAGGCGAAACTCGGCCATGCCTTCGTTGTCCTCCGCAAAAATGACGTCAGCAAAAATTTTCTCTCCTGCCAGTACCTGCGGCAGCCAGCAGATATCGTCTTCCCACATTTCCTCGTAGGGAATCTTCACCGCGTCAAACCAAGCCGGCTGCATTTCTTCACTTTCCACAGGCTGTCCTTCCCAGGAGCGAAGAAAGTAAATATCGCCGCTATGATCCCACTCCGGCTTCGCCGGAAAATAAAACCACAAACGCCCCACAAATTCCAAGTCTTCCTCCCGGGCCGTTAAACCGCTTTCCTCGCGCAGCTCCCGCACCGCCGCCGCCCGCATAGATTCGCCTGCGTCCGCCTTGCCTCCAAAGCCATTATATTTTCCCCGGCCAAAGCGGACTTTTTTCATGCCTAAAAGCATTTTTTGCACCGGCTGACCTACTACAGGAAACACCAATGTCGTCGGATACATGTACATAGAACCACCTCTGTTTTACTGTTCTTTGCTAATTGTAACATACCTCTTTCAAAAACTTGTTTCAACATTTTTACATACAAATTAGTATCTTAAATTCCCTGCGGAAGGAAGCAAATAGAAATTAGCGAAATAGACATAATAATAGTTGACGCAAACCGCTTTCCACACTAAAGAAAGAGAGGTGCCCTATGAATCTAAAAAGCAAATTAACCTTAATCTTCTCCCTCGTTTCGGCGCTAATGCTTTTAGTTTCCTCCACTGCAGGGTATTTATTTACCAAAGAACAAGTTGTCTCAGGCATCCACACAGAAATGACCGCCAGCATTAACGCCCACGTCAACAAACTCGACGGTTGGCTTATCGGCAAAGCCAAAATGTTGGAAATAACCGTAGGCACGCTGCGAAGTTCCTCTGGCGACGCCGAGATGACCGTACCCATGCTGGCGGGTACAAAAGCGTAGATAAGGAAATTTCTGATGTTTATTTCGGTTCGTTAGATGGCAAAATGGTGGATGGCAGCGGCTGGAATCCTCCTGCAGGCTATGACCCCCGCACCCGCAGCTGGTATAAAGCCGCCAAAGAAAAAGGAAGCCTTGTCTTTACGGAGCCCTATCTGGATTCTGTAACAAATCAAATGGCCGTCTCTGTCGCTATGCCTTACAAGGGTCTCTCCGGCCAAGAGCGCGGCATTGTGGCTCAAGATATCTTGCTGCAAACCCTCGTGGACAACGTGCAAGCCATTAAATTTAAAGGCGAGGGCTATGCCTACCTGCTCGACGCCAAAGGGTTGGTTCTGGCTCATCCGGATAAGTCCTTTTTATCAAAAAATGTTTTTGAAGATCCCAAGTTAAAAGAATTAGAAAGCACATTCAAAGAAATCCTCAGCAAGGATCAAGGCTTCACCACCTATACCCGCAACGGCGACTCCTTGCTCGTCATTTACCAGCGCGTTCCTTCTACAGGCTGGACAATGGCCATTACCGTCCCCGAAAAAATTGTCTTCAACCCCTTAGTTAAACTGCAATGGCTTCTGGCCTTGATCGCCATCGCGGCCACGCTTATTGTTATTGGCATTACCTTTACCGTTGTCAAGCGCATCGCCAAGCCCATCGAGCTTTTGGCAGCAGACGTAGGCAAAGTTGCCGCCGGCGATCTGACCATCCAAGCGCACGTAGAAGGCAAGGATGAAATCGCGTCTCTGGCGACAAGCTTCAACAAGATGGTACACAATCTGCGCGATTTGATTAGGCATGTAAACTCGAATGCCGAACACGTTGCAGCCTCCTCGGAAGAGCTTACCGCCAGTGCGAACGAATCGGCGCAAGCGGCCACTCAAGTTGCCAACTCGGTAACGGAAATCGCCGCAGGCACGGATAAACAGCTAACAGCGGTCAAAGATACTTCTCAGATCGTCACGGCCATGTCGGAGAATTTAAAGCAAGTCAGCAACGGCGCTAACGACGCTGCAGAAAAATCGCTGCAAGTAGCGAGCAAAGCCAAAACAAGCGGCGCCTCCATCGACCAGGCCATCGCCCAAATCAGCTTGATCGAAAAAACGGTTAACGAATCCGCCGGCGTTATTTCTAATCTCGGCGAACGGTCTAAAGAAATCGGTCAAATCATTGACACCATTTCCGGTATTGCCAGCCAAACGAATCTGTTAGCCTTAAACGCCGCCATTGAAGCCGCCCGCGCCGGCGAACAAGGGCGAGGCTTCGCCGTCGTCGCCGAGGAAGTGCGCAAACTGGCGGAGCAGTCCCAGGACGCCGCGAAAAAAATCGCCACGTTAATCAGCGAAATTCAAGGAGACACGGAAAAAGCCGTTGTCGCCATGTCCAACGGCACGCAGGAAGTGAACAAAGGCACGGAAATTATTCATGTCGCCGGCCGCGCTTTCCGCGAAATTGAAACGCTGATTACCCAGGTATCTACACAAATTGCTGATATTTCCGCCGCCATGAAGCAAACCGAAGCAGGCAGCCGGCAAATCGTCTCTTCCGTCCAGAGCATTGACGAATTGAGCAAAGTTGCCGCCGGCGAGGCCCAAAGCGTATCCGCCGCTTCGGAAGAACAATCTGCAACCATTGTGGAAATCGCCACCGCCAGCCAAGCGCTGGCCACACGAGCGGAAGAATTGCACGAAGCCGTACAAAAATTCAAAGTATAACATTAAAAAAGCACCGCCTGGTTGTATCTAAACCAGACGGTGCTTTTTTGTTTCTTTTTTGCTCAGCCTTTTTGGCAGACAATGGACATGTTTTTTACGCCCGCCGCCTGAGCCACGGCCTCGCATTTGGCCATGAACAAGAAAAAAAGATTTTTATGCGCTGTTTCGCTCAGGCTTTCATAGTTTCCCTGGCCTTTGGCGATAATGACATCGGCTTTTTTAAATGCCTCTTGGAATTCGGCGCTGGTCCGGTGCAGCACCGTACCCAGGCAGCCGTCGCCATTGCTGATTACTCTCGCTACCTCGCTCATGCCTACCTGCAAGGCGTCTTCAAATGTCACATCGTTAACAATAGGCTCTCCGCGCACGCCAAAATACATAGTTAGCTGCGGAAACTCCCGGCGCAGTTCCTCTAAAAAAAGCTTATCAATGACAATTTCTCCGCAGTTGTCGCCTAAATACAAGAGCGTTCTCGCTCCTCCCAAGGCTTCTTTTAGCTTGGGACTCTCATCCACCGCCAAAGTCTGTTCTCTGGCGCAGCCTAATTTTTCCAACACCATTTTCTGATCAAAGGAGTGGCTGGCGGCAAAATCGATCAAATTCGCCGTAATCGCCAGCTTCAGCGCCGCGTCAAAGGAATCTTCCGCTTCTTGAATCATGGACCGCACCGCAGGTGCCAGCCCCAGCAGCTCTGCATTATAACTGCTGCGAATTTCCCGATACGGATCGGCGTCTTGTAAATGCTTCGTAATAATCTCCCAAGTTCCGCGGATGACCTCCGGATTGGAACGAGCATAATCGGCGTCCTTTAAGTAACCCATCACTTCACGCATGATAAGCTCTGTTGTTTTTTCGTCAGCCCCTGCCAGTGAAGAAACCGTCAGCACCTGCTTGAGGTTGCAAAGAAGACAATTCAAATTGAGCTGCATAACACACTTCCTTTTTGCAAAAAATAGGTTCCGAGGAAACGGAACACAGAGTAACAGAGAGAAAAGCCAGAGAAAACCTGGATTTTGAACAGGAGTACAGGGAGTAGAGGGAGGGTACGACTGAGGGTTACGATTAGACTTTCTCGCCCGCGCCCGGCGTCTGCGGCAAAACTTTTGCAAGAGAAGCGGTCCGCAGGGCCTGCAAGGGTAGTTGAAAGGAATAGAAATCCGGCTGTCTGAGCACATCGAGTTCCGGATTTCCCTTGCAACTGGCCGCGCAGGAGCTGAGCGCGCTTTTGTTTTGACGCAGGCGTCGAGCAAGGACGCAATGTGACCGAGCTCCCCCGCCTAGACAAAAACCGCCCCGGAAAAATCCGAGGCGGTTTTTATCTTTATAGGGCTTCCATGTCGCGCGTAGCGACAACATCAACACCCAGACCCAAAATATCGGCCATCACGACCTGGCCTTCCTTGACCGGCGCCTGGAGCTTAACACTGCGCAGGCAAGCTGCGCAGTCCATGATTTTCCCCTTCGGCAAGCTGGCCTTAGACATGACCGGCAGCAGCGCCAACGCGCCGCCTTCCACGCGAACCGTGGTGGTCAGCATACGCTTAGGCGCGGTCAGCTCTTCTTGAGCGTAAGCCTTGCCGCGCGGGCAGGTGAACCCTTCCAGATTCGTTATCTTGCCGTCTTCCATGGTTACAGTACCACTGCAGCTCATAGGGCAAACAATGCAGTTCAACGCTCGTTTGGTTTCACTCATCTTAGTTTTCCTCCCGTTTGACAAGTACCGTCATGCCGCCGCGCACTTGAGCTACTTTTTCCGCAGGCAAATCAATGACGATCATTTCCCCCGGCTTGGCTACCGCCTGCCGGCGGCTGAGGATGGTAGTGCCGCCAGACTGCACTTCAATGGAGATTTTCAGTTCCGGCTTGGCCACCCGCAGGAAAAGGCGCGCTTGCTCGCCGCCTTCGGGGACGGTAAGGCGCTGGGGTACAACCGTACGAATGCCGTCGCCAGGCTGAACCTGCACGCTACGCTCTTCGCCGACCAACGCGCCTTGGGCGTAACGGGCGGCAAACTTACCGGCAATTTCCGCTTCTTCCGACACAAAGTCCACCAAGTCATGGACATGCACCACATTGCCGGCGGCAAATACGCCAGGTACCAAGGTCTGACGGCGCTGATCCACCAAAGGACCGCTTGTCAGCGGATGCAGCGGTACATCAAGACCGCGAGACAATTCGTTCTCAGGAATCAAACCAACCGACAACAGCAAGGTATCGCATTCAATGAAGAATTCCGTACCAGCCACAGGCTGCATGTGCGCATCCACCTTAGCACAGGTTACGCCAGTCACACGGCCTTCGCCATGAACCTTGACGATGGTATGGGCCAAATGCAAGGGAATGTCGAAGTCTTCCAGGCACTGCACGATGTTACGAGTCAGGCCGTTGGAATAAGGGCAAATCTCCAGGACGGCTTCTACTTTTGCGCCTTCAAGAGTCATGCGGCGGGCCATGATCAAGCCGATGTCGCCGGAACCCAAAATAACGACTTTTTTACCAGGCAGATATCCTTCCATATTCACCATGCGCTGCGCTGCGCCAGCAGTAAAGACGCCGGCCGGACGCTCGCCAGGAATACGGATGGCGCCGCGGGTACGTTCCCGGCAGCCCATGGTCAAAATGACGGATTTGCCTTTCACCTGAATCATGCCTGCTTTGGGATTAACGGCCACTACGGTTTTATCAGGCAGCACTTCCAAGACCATCGTATCGGTCATCACTTCTACGCCCGGCAGATCCTTGATGGCCGCAATACAACGATGCGCATAGCCAGGGCCAGTCAATTCCTCTTTAAAATGATGCAGGCCAAAGCCGTTATGAATGCACTGCTGCAAAATACCGCCTAATTCGCGGTCACGTTCGATAACTAAAATACTCTGAGCGCCTTCTTGATGGGCGCTGTACGCCGCCGACAGACCTGCAGGGCCGCCGCCAATAACAATGACGTCATACGTCGGAAAACATACTTCATTCATGGTTGTCCACCTCGCAAATTCCGGAGAGTTTGTCGTAGAACATATACGAATCAGCGCGTTCCTTGCGCACCTCGGTCACCGGAATATCCAGCTCCCTGGCGAGAATGGCCGTAACCCGAGGGCCGCAGAAGCCGCCCTGGCAGCGTCCCATGCCGGCGCGGGTGCGGCGTTTGACGCCGTCCACAGTACGTGCGCCGCAAGGCGCTTTGATAGCCGCTATAATTTCCGCTTCGGTGATGACTTCACAGCGGCAAATCACACGGCCATATAGAGCGTCTTTGCCGATCAGCTCCGCCTGCTTGTCCCGGGGCAGTTTGTGGAAGACCACTTTTTTGGGCAGACGCGCTTTGAAGCTGGTTTTAGGATCAAGCTGTTCGCCGTTCTGGCGCAGCATTTCCACCAGCTCTTCCGCCACCGCCGGAGCCGCTGTTAAACCAGGCGACTGCATGCCCGCGGCATGAATCAAGCCAATGACCGATTCCGACGGTCCTAAAATAAAGTCTCCAGTGCTGGAAACGGCGCGCAAACCAGAGAACTGCGTAATGGACGCATGCATTGGCATCGCCGGCATCAGCTTCTTCGCCGAAGCAATGATTTCGTTTAAGCCGGTCAGCGTCGTGGCCTTGTCTTCTTTGTCTTCCTGCCCTTGGGCGTTCGGGCCGATGAAGGTGTTGCCGTGGGTGGTAGTACATACCAAAATGCCCTTGGAAATCTTGCTGGGCGTCGGGAAGACTACGCCGTTAACGAGGTCCTTTTTGACCGATTTATCAAAGAAAATGTATTCCCCTTTCCGAGGGGTAATGGTGAAGCTTTCGTCGCCAGCCATGCGGCTGACTGCATCCGCATAAAGGCCGGCTGCATTGATGATCAGACGAGTTTCAATACGTCCCTGCGAAGTCAGTACCGCTTTAACGGCGCCATTTTCTGTTTCAATGCCTTCCACGGCACACTCGGTCAGCACCTTAGCGCCATTTTGCTCTGCGCATTGCGCAAAAGCGAGAGCCGCGCCAAAAGGCCAGCAAACACCTGCGGTAGGAGCCCAAAGAGCGCCTTCGACTGTGGGATTGAGGTTAGGTTCCCGTTCAAGAACTTCGTCGCGACTGAGCATCATTAAGCCCGGCACGCCGTTTTCCTTGCCCCGTACCACCAGGTTTTTCACGGTTTCCATTTCTTCTTCGTTTGTGGCCACAACAAGAGAGCCCGTCCATTTGATATCCAGGCCCAGCTCGTCCTCCAACTCATGATACAGCTGGTTGCCGCGCACATTGGTGCGAGCCTTCAGCGAGCCATGGGGCGCGTCAAAGCCGGCATGAAGAATGGCGCTGTTCGCCTTGGTTGTACCAGTGGCTAAATCAGGCTCCTTCTCCACCAGCACCAGGTCCAGCTCATATTTGGACAATTCCCGGGCAATGGCTGTACCGACAATGCCGCCGCCAATGACAACGACGTCGGTTTTCAAAATGGTCTCCATAGATTTGCCTTCACTTCCTTCTTTTTATTTCCTGTAAAGAAAAACCGGACGAAAAAAAGAGAATAGCCATGAATACGCCACCAGCTTTGCAGCTGCCGACCTATTCTGGACATTCTCTTATTTCTCTGTCCGCTATGAAATTGGATGATCTTCGCCTACAGCGAAGAGTTTGAGAAAAAAATAACTATACATTGTTTTCTCACTTTTTATATTTTATATGTTTTATTTAAGCTCTGCAAGTAGTGACTCTCAGAAATGCTGTCAGAATTATTCCGGTTCCTGTTGTTGCTTCTATACATCATCATTTAACACAATCTCACAAAACATCTCTTCAGAAAGGACATAGCAAGTTTTTCTTAATACAAGACATATAATTTATATGCACATTTGGCAAAAATTTCATTTTACACTTTTCTTGCACATTTTGTATATTTTTGCTTGGTTTAAAAATAAAACAGCAAATATTGTAATTTTTTATCTACTTATATTTCTTTTGGTAGACATAACGCTATTTTCAAATCGTTCGTCTTGGTTTACAATATGAACTGTGGAAATTTTCGTATTATTCACTCTCACTACATAGTCAGAAAAAGGACGACAGTGCCTGTTGCCTTTTGTCAGAAAATATAGTAGCATATAAATGGGCGTTAGGAGATCTGCTATGCAAGCTTATATCCTCACCCGAGGCAATTTACATACGGGACTAGAGATAAGGAGAAAAGTCCGCATTAGAACTCGTTTAACGATGAGTTCTCTGTTGACCTTTCTCTCTTTTTGTTTTTTTCTGATTACATAAAATGGAAATCATCGTTTTTTTCTCTTTACTTAATATTATTTAGCGCGCGCATACCTGAAATAGATTCCCGGACTTTTCTGTTTTGGCGTCTCTCTTAGTTCTCTGCAGAGTATCCAAGTATCCCTAGTTCTATCCAAAATTTATTTTCTACTAGAGAAAGGAGAAAAAAGTATGGACAACTTGTTGGGTGAATTTCTAGGTACCATGGTTTTATGCGCTTTTGGTTGCGGGGTAGTAGCAAGCACCTTGCTCACCGGCTCCAAAGGACAAAACGGCGGCTGGATCGTTATCACCGCTGGCTGGGGTTTTGCTGTTGTAATGGGGGTTTATACCGCTATTACCTGCGGTGCGCCGCAGGCCGATCTTAATCCTTCGGTAACCTTGGCTAAGTATTTCATGGGCATCTACACCAGCTTCGGTCATGTCCTCGCTACGATGTTGGCTGAACTCGCTGGCGGTTTTGTTGGTGGCGTTATCTGCTGGCTGGCATATCTCGGACACTGGGAAAAAACAGAGGACCAAGGCTTCAAATTGGGCATCTTCTGCACCGGTCCTGCTATCCGTAATACTACTAATAACTTCATCTGCGAAGTTATCGCTACGTTCTTCCTGATTTTCGGCATCTTCTGCATCTTCGGTAAAGGTGTTGGCGGCATGGCTCCCGGCATGGGACCCTATGTTGTCGGTATTCTCATCTGGGCATTGGGCATGAGCTTTGGCGGTCCTACCGGTTACGCCATGAACCTGGCTCGTGACCTCGGACCTCGTTTGGCTCACGCCGTTCTTCCAATCGCTGGTAAAGGCGGCTCCGACTGGGGTTATGCCTGGATTCCCTGCGTAGCTCCGCTCGTAGGCGCGTCCATCGCGTATGTCTTCGGTCACGCAATTGGCATCATGTAATTTGCTCTCCTGATTCTTCGCGTGTTCTAAGGAGGCCGGTTTTAACCTGCCAGCCTCCTTCCATTTTAGGATTAATAACGTGTAAAAAGGAGTGTTGTCCGCATGTCGAAGTACATTCTGTCTCTTGACCAAGGTACAACCAGTTCCCGTGCTATTTTGTTTGATCATGAGTCCAACATTATCGCCGTCGCCCAAAAAGAGTTCCGCCAAATTTTCCCTAAACCGGCTTGGGTGGAGCACAACGCAGACGAAATCTGGGCCACCCAGATCGGCGTTGTCGCTGAAGTTATCGCCACTGCCGGCATTAATGCTTCGGACATTGCCGCGATCGGCATTACCAACCAACGTGAAACCACGGTGGTTTGGGACAAACACACCGGCAAACCCGTCTATAACGCCATTGTTTGGCAAAGCCGTCAGAGCATCGATATCTGCAACGATATCAAAGCCAAAGGCCTGGAACCCTTGTTCCGCAAAAAAACCGGCTTGGTTATGGACGCTTACTTCTCCGGCACCAAAGTAAAATGGATTTTGGACCATGTAGAAGGCGCCCGCGAACGTGCAGAAAAGGGCGATTTGCTGTTCGGCACTATCGACACTTGGCTGACTTGGAAATTGACCGGCGGCAAAGTACATGTTACCGACTATTCCAATGCTTCCCGTACT
Source organism: uncultured Anaeromusa sp. (assembly GCF_963668665.1). Lineage (NCBI taxonomy): Bacteria > Bacillati > Bacillota > Negativicutes > Selenomonadales > Sporomusaceae > Anaeromusa > uncultured Anaeromusa sp. The sequence goes on from NZ_OY764902.1 coordinate 1,381,157, forward strand.
CTGATGTACAACATCCGCGAGCTGAAATGGGACGAAGAGCTCCTGGAAATCCTCACCGTTCCTAAATGCATGCTGCCGGAAGTACGTCCTTCCAGTGAAAAATACGGCATGACCGACGCTCAGATTTTCTTCGGCGCCGAAGTACCTATCGCTGGCATCGCTGGCGACCAGCAGGCTGCTCTTTTCGGACAGACTTGCTTCAAACCGGGTACTGCCAAAAATACGTACGGCACCGGTTGCTTCATGCTTATGAACACCGGCGAAAAACTCTACAACTCCAACAACGGCCTATTAACCACCATCGCCTGGGGCCTCGACGGCAAAGTGGAATACGCCTTGGAAGGCAGTATCTTCATCGCCGGCGCCGCCATCCAGTGGCTGCGCGACAGCCTGAAGATGATCGAAGCCGCTTCGGACTCCGAATTCTTCGCCAGCAAAGTAGACGACTCCGAAGGCGTCTATGTAGTACCGGCCTTCGCCGGCTTGGGCGCTCCCTACTGGGATATGAAAGCCCGCGGCGCCATCTTCGGTCTCACCCGTGGTTCGACGAAGAGCCATCTCATCCGCGCTACTTTGGACTCCCTGTGCTACCAGACCCGAGACGTTCTGAGCGCGATGGAAAGCGATTCCGGCATCAAACTGCAGGCTCTGAAGGTAGACGGCGGCGCTGTTGCCAATAACCTGTTGATGCAGTTCCAAGCTGATATTCTGGATGTGCCTGTTGACCGTCCGGAAATCACCGAAACCACCGCTCTGGGCGCTGCCTACCTGGCAGGTCTGGCCGTGGGCTACTGGAAAACCAAAGAAGACCTGGTCAGCAGCTGGAAACTCGACCAGCGCTTCCAACCGGATATGCCTGCTGAAAAACGTGAATCCTACTACAAAGGCTGGCAGAAAGCGGTTCAGCGCTCCATGAACTGGGAAGACTAATCCCTTCAAAACAACCAAACGCCCCTCGGCTCAATCCACGGAGCCGAGGGGCGTTTTTGTTTTTGCCTTCTACTTGCCCATAGCCTCTTCAACGGCTACGGCTACCGCCACGCTGGCGCCGACCATGGGATTGTTGCCCATGCCGATGAGGCCCATCATCTCTACATGGGCCGGCACAGAAGACGAGCCCGCAAACTGCGCATCCGAATGCATGCGTCCTAATGTGTCTGTCATGCCGTACGAAGCCGGTCCGGCCGCCATATTATCCGGGTGCAGCGTACGCCCGGTGCCGCCGCCGGAAGCCACGGAAAAATACCGTTTTCCCTGCTCCAGGCATTCCTTCTTGTACGTCCCGGCCACAGGATGCTGGAAACGGGTCGGATTGGTAGAATTGCCGGTAATGGAAATATCCACGCCCTCCAAGTGCATAATAGCGACGCCTTCCATAACGTCGTCCGCACCATAACAGCGGACTTTGGCCCGCTCGCTTTGCGAATAAGCTTTCTCCCGGACAATGTTCACCTTGCCTGCTGCATAATCAAAGGCTGTCTGCACATACGTGAAACCGTTGACCCGGGAAATAATCAGCGCCGCATCTTTTCCCAGGCCGTTCAAAATAACACGTAACGGCTCTTGGCGCACCTTGTTGGCGGAACGGGCAATTCCGATAGCGCCTTCTGCAGCGGCGAACGACTCATGTCCTGCCAGAAAGGCGAAACACTTTGTTTCTTCCCGCAGCAGCATCGCCGCCAAGCGCCCATGTCCTAATCCGACCTTGCGATTATCCGCCACAGAACCGGGAATGCAAAAAGCCTGCAAGCCCTCGCCGATAATCTCAGCTGCAGCAGCCGCCTTGGTACAGCCTTTTTGAATCGCCAGGGCCGCTCCCAGAGTATACGCCCAACAAGCATTGTCAAAACAAATAGGCTGGATACCTTTAACGATAGCTGCTACATCCAAACCCTTTTGCTGGCAGATATCCTGGGCCTGCTCTAACGACTGCAGCGATACCTGCTGTAAAAATTGCTGTAATTTTGCTTCTCGACGTTCATAGCCTTCAAATTTCACCATCATGTACACCTCCCCTATTCGTGCCGCGGATCAAGATAACGAGCCGCTTCGCTATACCGTCCGTATTGACCGGTCGCTTTTTTCACTGCTTCATTGGCATCTGTGCCTTTTTTAATCATTTCCATCATTTTTCCTAAATGCACAAATTGATAACCGATTACTTCCCCGTCTTCGTCAAGACCTAAGGACGTCACATACCCTTCCGCCAGCTCCAGATAGCGCGGCCCTTTCGCCTGGGTCCCGTACATGGTGCCAATCTGGCTCCGCAAGCCTTTGCCCAAGTCCTCCAGGCCAGCGCCTACAGGCAAGCCGCCTTCGGAAAATGCCGTCTGACTGCGGCCATAAACAATCTGCAAAAACAGCTCGCGCATGGCTGTATTAATAGCGTCGCAAACCAAATCCGTATTAAGGGCTTCTAAAATGGTCTTGCCCGGCAGAATTTCTGCAGCCATAGCCGCTGAATGGGTCATGCCGGAACAGCCAATGGTCTCCACCAAGGCCTCCTCAATGATGCCGTTTTTTACGTTGAGAGTCAGCTTGCAAGCTCCCTGCTGCGGCGCACACCAGCCCACGCCGTGCGTCAGACCGCAAACATCCTTGACTTCCTTGACCTTTGTCCAGGCCCCCTCCTGAGGAATGGGCGCCGCGCCATGGTTGGCCCCCCGGGCCACACAGGCCATGCCTTGTACTTCTGCTGAATACTGCATTGAAACGCTCCTTTCTAGAACCTAAATAATCATAGGTATATACCTATATAAAAAGACCGCCTAAGCGGTCTTTTTTTCATCCCAGCATCTTTTCATATTCTTGGGCGGTCAGTAACGACGGCAGGTCTTCGGTCATACTAATTTCAACCAGCCAGGCTTTGCCGTAGGGTTCCTGATTGACCAGCTCCGGCTCATCCTCCAAGGCCTCGTTCACAGCAACAATTTCTCCTGTTACCGGCGCATAGACGTCGGAAATTGCTTTGACCGATTCCACCACAAGCAAGCTGTCTCCGGCATTCACCTTCCGGCCCAGCTGCGGCAAATCCACAAAGACCACATTGTCTAATTCGGCTTGCGCATAGTCCGTAATCCCCACAACAACCGTTTTTTCATCTTTTCGCCGCACCCACTGATGCTCCGCCGTATAGGACAATTCTGCCGGAAAATTCATCGTCCACTGCCTCCAGACTAATTTTTCTCTGTCTCTATTTTTTTCTTTTGAAAGGATATGGGTTGATCGCTATCGATACGCTGCAAAACCCATTTTTTATCCTGGTATTTCCAAAGCGCTGTCATTTTAGCAATACGGCTGCTGCTCTCTAAAAGTTCTTGCGTTGACAACAGTTCCTGCGTGCCATCTCCGTCCTTATCCACCGCTTGCAGGGCAATTAAGGGCAACGAGTCCACCTGGATCTGGATTTTACTTTTCATTACGCCATCTTTATTGTAGACCTGTTCTTTGACATAACGCTCTTTCCCGGCTTGTACATCCAGGTAAAATTGCGCGCCGCTGGACTGCTCTGTTAATGCCCCTTGAAAATGGGGTATAAGAGTGCCCTTTATATCCAGCACCGGCTGATTTTCCGAAGTAAATAAGGGTTTAATCCCCTTCTCTCCCCAAGTAAACAGTTGAAAATCACGCACCCCTTTATTCGCCCCGGTTGCCACAGAAACCAAAATCTCCAGCGGGCTCTCACCGGTTACCTCTACAGTCTCCAAAATAACCTCATAGCCTGCATTACCCACTTTGGTTTTGCTGATTTTTTGCGTAGCCCCGTCTTTGATGTGCAGCTCCAGGTTCATGCGGAACTTGCTGTTTTCATATACAGAAGAGCCTAAAACCGTAACAGTCTCCTTTACGCCGTCTTGATTTAAGTCGACTTGCATCTCTTGCATCATTTCCGGCGCTCCCGGCGCCGCTGACGCCGACGCGCCTGTTAGAAGCAGAAAAGCCAGCCCCAGAATGCCTATCTTAAAATTCATTGTAGTTCCTCCTGCTATCACTGTCTTTTCTCTATTATACCTGTCTTGGCTTGCAAATACGAGCCTTAGTAAGGATAGAGTACGAAGATTGAACAAGAGTCACGGGAGTCACGGGAGGATCCGCAAGAGAAGAACGGTACACAGAGTAACAGAGGATTGAGCAGGAGCCAAATCCCTCCGCCGCTGTGGCGGCACCTCCCTTTGACAAGGGCGGCAGGGTTCTGGCCATAGTCTTTCGAGAATGCTGAGGCTATTGTCCCCCTTGCCAAAGGGGGACGGCCCGCAGGACCAGGGGGATTTTGCGAGTCGCGCGGAAATCTTGTCTCAAATACAATTATGCCGCCGTTTATAGAAAAGTACCTAGGCTTAAAATCCCCTTTCGCGTCTTTCGTGTATTTCGCGGTTCGATAGCAACGTCTCTCCAATTTATTATCCAACAGCAAAAAAGCCGGCTTTACAACGAACAACGTTCTTGTAAAACCGGCTTTCTTCTTATCTCTTACTGGGCTTTCAGACCGTGCAAAAAGGCGCGCACAGAGTATTCCAGAACCGTATTGACGTCGCTGTCCAGAACCTGCTCCGCCGGGTTGTCATTGATAAACATGCGCCACCAGAATTGCCCTACCGCGACGGTGGAAAAGCTGTTATACTGCAGCTCTGCATTATCCTTGGGAAGCTTCCCGTCCTTCTGCATTTGCTCAAAATAGGCAATCAGGTGCTTTTTCATTTCCACAGGAAATTGGCGGATTTTAGCCCGCAGCTCGGGAATATTGTTGTCTTCTTTTAAAAAGATATTCATCAGACGACGATTATGCTCCAAGTGTTTATAATGCGCCTTGCAGATATTCATCAAATCAATATCCGGATTTCCTGTCAGTTGGTCATGAAAAACTTCCTGAAACGGAAAGGAAACCGAAAAACGGTCAAAAGCCTCCATCAGCATATTCTTTTTGCTGGTAAACTTGCGAAACACCGTCATCTCGCTAACGCCAGCGCCTGCCGCCACTTCCTTGATGGTTACAGCCCGAAATCCTTTGGCGGAAATCAAATCCATCGCCACATACATAATCCGATCTTTCGTATCCATTCCTCGCATATACCCTTAGCCCCTTTCATTCCCTATTCATCACGGCCTGCCTCCGTGAAAACACACAACCACTTATGTAGCTTCTTTATTGGTTTGCCTCATAATGCACTGAGTAGGAACCCAAGTTCTTCATCCACACACAACGAGCTTGCACCGCCTTAATGGCCTCGGCAATTTTCGGCTGCGCCGCATCACCGTCAACGTCCATTAAGAAAACGTACTCTCCCATTTTTGTTCGCGCCGGGCGAGACTCAATGCGTGTTAAGTTGACTTCTCTTTTGGCAAATTCTGCTAAAAGCTCGTATAACCTGCCTGGTTTTTCGCCGTCAATACGACAAATCAAAGAAGTCTGCACAGATTCACCCCTGCAGGAAACCGGTTCCTTCACCAGAAGCACAAAACGTGTACAATTCCCTTCATCATCCTGAATACCTCGCTCGAGCAGCTTCAAACCATACAATTCACCCAAAAGCGAGCTGCCAATGGCCGCATCACCGTCACCGGAAGCAACGCGCCGCGCCGCTTCTGCGGTGCTGACCACAGGAATTCTAGCCGCTTGAGGATACCGTCGTCCTAAAAAAGCCCTGCACTGCGCCAAGGCCTGAGGATGCGACAAAATGCTGTTTGGCTTCTCACAAGCCTGGGCTACCCATAAATCATGACGAATTGGCCAGCGCACATCCTGCTGAATAAAAAGATCCAGCTCATGCACCAGCAAATCCAAAGTCACATTGACCGAACCTTCCCAGGAGTTTTCAAAAGGAACGACACAGCAATCCGCTTCGCCTTGGGCCACCGCCCACATGGCGTCTTCGATGCTTGGAAATCCTTGTAACCGCCATTCGTCTTTTGCTAAAAATCGGGCTACTTCCTCACTATAGGTTCCTTCCGGTCCCAAATACGCCATGCATCGCTTCTGCGTCATCCTTCTGCCTTCCTTTCTTTGTTATGTTCATGTTAGAACATAGTATAGCTGATATTTTACAGTAACACAATATACGTTTTGTTAATAATTTGTTGTTCTTATGACATTGTCCACAATAAAAGAATGTCCGCGCCTTGTGACGCGGACCAATTATACACTTACAGCTGCTATGACTTTTCTAATTCGTCTTTTCGTTCACGGTACTCTTCCAGCGTAATTTCGCCCTTGGCCAAGCGAAGCTTGAGCACTTCCAGCGCGTTGGTCGGCGCTTCCTCCTGCTTAGTAATCGAGCCGCCCTTCAGCGAGCGGAACAGCCACACTGCAAACAGTACCAGCACCGCCAGTACCAGCACATGCATCAGCATGCCAATACCCATGCCCACATATCCCAAAGGTCCTCCGCTAAATCCATGCATCCACATACGAAGCACCTCCTTTCTTTTCCTTATCTTCAGTATAGCGAAAGAGTATGAAGAAACGATGAAGAAATTGTGACATCTTTCGCACATGCAAGAAGAAATGGAAATAAGAGTACGAGGTGCAAAATCTATATTTTTTTTATAACTCTACTATGCACGAGGGAGCTGCTGGTTTAATGAGTTCATCGCCAGAACAAAATATTTTTTAGCCTAGCAAGAAAGGGCGACTGCAGGAATAGCACCGCTATTTCAAGGTTGCCTTAACACAGCTAGGCGGAAAAAGAATTGTCCTGGCGTGTGTACGAATAAACCAGCAGCTCCCTTAGAACCCAAACGCCTGCTTCAGCGCTTTAGCCTTATTCCGGCTGACAGGCACTTCGTGCCCATTTTTCATGCGCAAAAGGAATGAGCCGTGAAACCAAGGAACAATCTCGCGAATTTCCGCTAAATTGACCAAATACTGGCGGTGCACCCGCAGGAAAGACTGCTCCTCCAGCAGTTCCTCCACTTCTTTCAGACTCAACGGACACAACTGCTTGTTCTCCGCCGTGTGCACAAAAACATCTTTTTCATTTACCTGCACAAATACAATATCTTTAGGGTCCAGGGGCACAATATTGCCTTTTTCCAACACGCAAATCCGGCACAATGCCGGCTGCGCTTCGCCGCTGCCATGCAAAGAAAAGGAACGAATTTTGCGCAAGACCTCTGCTAAGCGATCTTCTTCGATCGGCTTGGTCAAGTAGCCCACTGCCGAGGTAGCAAACGCCTCTAACGCGTGCTCAGTAAAAGCCGTTACAAAAACGATCAGCGGCGGCCGCGACAGTTGCTTGAGTTTCTGCGCCAGCTCCAAACCGCTAAGGCCGGGCATTTGAATATCGAGAAACAAAATATCGATGGAATGCTCCACTAAATACGCCAAGGAGTCGGCTGCACGGGAAAATTTAGCGCAAATTTCGATATCAACATACTGTTTCAACAAATACTCAATTTCATCGCAAATGGGCGCTTCATCATCGACAATAACCACCTTATACCGCATGCTGTACCGTTCCTTTCCAGGGAATGCGAAGCTCCACTTGCGTTCCCTGCCCTTCCTGGCTTTGCACCTGCAGACCCGCTTCTTCTCCAAAAAGACTTACCAAGCGGCCGTTGACATTTTTCAAGCCAATACCGTCGCTGCGAAAGTCTTTCAATTTTTGCAGCGTTTCTTCCTGCATGCCAATACCATTATCGCAAACTCGAATGATTACTTGCTCTTTTTCATAAAAAGCCAGAATCTCTAATTCACACGCGTCTGTCTTCGGAAAAAGTCCGTGCTGCACCGCGTTCTCCACCAAGGGCTGCACCGACAAGACCGGCACCAAAACCTGCTTCACCTCTTCCGCCGCGTGTATCTGTACGCGCAAGCGGCTGCCAAAACGACGTTTGGCAATTTCCAAGTACGCATGAATTCCCTCCAGCTCATCGCCCAAGGTAACCACATCCTGGCGCTGCTGAAAGCTGCGTTTTAAGAGCGTAGATAAATGCGATAAAAGCTGCCGCGCCGTATCCGGATCGGTACGGCAAAAGGACATGATAATCGACAAAGTATTAAACAAGAAATGCGGATTAATCTGCGCCTGCAGCGCCTTCAGTTCCGCCTTCTCCCGCATCAAAACCTGCTGATCCATCTCCGCCAACTCCAGTTGCACCGACAAAAGATGCGCGACGCCGCTGGCGATGCGAATATCAAAAGGTGAAATTCCATCCTCATGAGACCTGAAAAGCTTAATCGTGCCTATGGCCTTGCCATGCGCCATTAACGGCGCAATCACGCTGGACCGCAGCGGACACGACAGTTGCGGGCACTCCCGGATGCCCTCATTCTTGTGCACAACCACCTGACCGTTCTGCAGGGCCTCCCTAGTAGCCTGGCCGGCAATGGCTTGCCCGGCGGTATGATGGTCCGCGCCAGCGCCGATAAAGGCAATGATCTTTTCCCTATCCGTGACCGCCACCGCGTCCATGTTCGTGATATCGTGAATAATACCGGCAATCATCCCCGCCGAATCCTCATTCAAGCCTTGGCGGGCATACGGCAGCGCCTGTGTGGCAATATCAAGAGCCTGCTCCGCCGCCTTAGCTCCATAAAGAGATTGTTCTTCGCGAATGTTCTTCAAAATGACAATAAAAATAATGGTGCCCACGACACTTACGATCGTCGTTGGCAAAGCAATGGCCTTTTCCATAGCAAGCGCTTTCTCATAGGGCTGCGCCAGCAGCATAACCAGGCTTTTTTGGATAAACTCGCCTGCCAAGGCTACCGCAGCGCCTGTTTTCCAATCTAGTCGCGCAAAACCCACTTTACGCCGAACCAAGCCCGCCATCAGACCTACCAAAAGGCTGGCTAACGCACAAATTTCCGCCGTAAAGCCGCCGATCGAATAGCGATGAATGGCGCTGGCGGCTCCTGTAGCCAGCCCTACCAGCGGCCCGCCCATAAAGCCGCTCATAATCACGCCCACCATGCGGGTATTGGCCAGAGCGTCATGAACAGGAATTCCCGTATACGTACCAATAGCCGATAAGATAGAAAAAGCCACGCTCAAAATCAGCCAGTGCTTTAACCGATACGGCTGTGTAGCGCACTGAATGATATAGCGGTTTCGCCCCATCAAATACGCCGCTAACGCCACAAAAGACATATTTAAACTTAACTGCAGCAGCAATTCGAGATCCATACTAATCTCCCTTTGTGTCATTTTCTTCAGTGTATCACGAATGAATCAGTAACAGAAAGTACGAGAATATAGAATTTTTAACAGCAAAGAACGAACAAGAGAACCAGAGTGAACGGAGGCCACGAGAGAGGACTATGATCGTAAATTAAGATTTATAAAGAAAACTGCAATGCTAAGAAACGCCATGTTAAGACTAAACAATGGACAGCATAATAACCGATGTCTACAGCCTTTTAGAAGGTAGATTCGAAGGAAAACTGCGGCGGCTGTCGTTGTATTTGAGACTTTTTGGAGCAAGACGGTCCGCAGGACGAAAAATACGACTAAAACGGAGGACAGTTTCGCCTGTTTGAGCGCAGCGAGTTAAGAAACTGCCGCTTTAGCCGTTTTTTTCGAGTCGCGCGGAATTTTGTCTCAAATTCAATGATGCCGTCCGCTTTTTCAGTTTTAGAGATCTATAAATTTCAGTAAATCCAAAAAATCTGTTTTAGCGTGCAGCGTTCATACAGTCGCTGCAGTTCCTAAAAAAATAGACGCCAACCTCTTCCAAAAGGCGGCGTCCACAACAAAAAAATATATTGCACGCCGAAAAAGACCTACTCGTCTTACCCGGCATCGGGGAATCAGTCAAACTTCCTTACACAAGTCCAAGCCACTTCCAGTAGGTGGAAGCCAGCACCAGTGTCAGCACATAAGCGATAATGCACAACGGTACGCCAGTGCGAATAAAATCTTTAACTTCAAAGGTTTCCGTCGCGTAGGCTACCATATTCTGCGGTGCATTGACCGGCAAAATAAAGCCGAAGCTGATAACATACTGCAGCAGCATGGTCATGCCCACGACATTGACCCCTGCTTCGGGCGGCATGCCCTGCAGAATGGAAATAATAATCGGAATCATCGCAGCCGCCAAAGCGGTCGCACTGGCAAAACCAAGATGAATAATAATCAAAAACGCAGCCAATACCGCAAAGACGATCAATGCCGGCATCATTTGCAGGCCAAACCAGCCTACGATCATTTTAGCCAGCCATGCAGCCGCTTTGGTTGACAGAATGGCCGAACCCAAGCTGATGCCCACGCCGAAGAGCAGCAGCGTGCCCCAGGGAATCTTGCTCTGCGCTTCTTTCCAGTTCATAATGCCGATGCCAGGCAGCAGCATCAAGGAAATAGCCGCAATGGTCGTCGACGAGGTATCAAAATTATGGAGTATTTTTTCCGTAGCCCAGAAGCAAAGAAGCACAATGGAAATAGCGAACAGTTTTTTCTCCTCTGCCTTCATCGGGCCTAATTGCGCCAATTCCCTGGCGATGGTTTCTTTACCGCCTTCGATTTCGCGGGTTTCCGGCGGCATCATTTTCAGCAAAATGTAATAGAGGACTATCGACATAATAATGGCAAACGGAGCGGCGGCAATAAACCAGTCCAGCCAGCTGATATAAACGCCCAGCTGCTTTTCAATAAAGCCCAGAGCGATCATATTCTGCGCAGCCGCCGTCTTAATGCCCACATTCCAAATGCTGTCCGCCTGGGCAATGGCGATCATCAGCATACCTGCAAAACGGCTTTTTTTCTCCACGCCGAAGGCTAGAATAATCCCCATAACAATAGGCACCATACAGGATACGCGCGCTGTCGTGCTGGGAACAAAAAAGCTGAGGAAAAAGCCGACAAAAATAACGCCTGCCAGCACCCGATTGGTGCGGGCGCCGATTTTCGACAAAATCACCAAGGCAATGCGCCGATCCAAACCGGTTTTGGTCATGGCCGCCGCTAGGAACAACGCGCCGCCGACCAAGGCCAGCGCCGTATTGCTAAAGCCCCCCAGGGCCATGGTCAAGCCTTTGGAAGTCCCCAAAAGCTTGGCGGGACTTGCCACATCAGGAGCTGTACCCAAAAGAAAAGCCATTAAAGACAAGATAATGGCGGCGCTGGTCGGATACGAAACCGCTTCGGACATCCAAATAATAACGGAAAAAACCAGAATGCCCAGCATGCGATGACCTGCCGTAGGCAAGCCCGCGGGCGTCGGCAGCGCCAGGATGATTCCCAAGATAATAACAGCCGCTGCCAGAAACAAATACTGCTTCTGGCATTTGCTCTCAGCGGAACCGCTTTGTGTTGTTTTCGACATACACTTCCACCTTTTCCTTAAAAACATTGAAACAAATTATATCATTTTCTCAAGGAGTGTGAATTGAGACTATGTCCTTATTTTTTTGCCGAAATCAGCGCCGCTCCCAAGAACAAAGCCTTTTGATTGACCTCTTCCGTTCCCGCCGGTACGCGGGACAGCACGGCTTTGACCAAAGAATCTTTGGTCACCACATCCGTCAGCTCCACAATCGCTCCCAAAGCCACAATGTTGGCGAATAGATCCCGGCCCAGCTCCTCCTTCGCCGTAGCCGTAATAGGCAGCTCGTAGACGCGGCTGAGACGCTCAGGAACCTGCTGCACCAGCATGGAGTCGGTTATTAAAATGCCGTCGTCCGGCAAATCAGTGGCATACTTATCAAGAGCCGCCTGCGTCATAGCCAACACTAAGTTCGGTTTGGTCACTTTGGGAAAATGAATGGGCTTATTGGAAATGAGCACTTCGGACTTACTAGAGCCGCCGCGGGCTTCCGGGCCGTACGACTGCGACTGAATGGCCAGCTTACCGTCTAAAATAGCCGCTTCCGCCAGAATAATGCCGCCTAAAATGAGGCCCTGGCCGCCGGAACCGGAAAGACGCAATTCCAACATCTTATTTGCCCCCTTTCTGCGCTTTGGCGATTACCTTGTCGTATTCTCGAGTATATTCGGGCGCTTTGCTTTCATGCAGCACGCCAATAGTAAACTTGCCTTCCAGCTGTTCCGGCGTCATTTTTGCCGCCGCCGCTACCGGCACGGCATGCTCCTTTTGCCATTGCATCATCTGCGGCGCATTGCCGCGCTTATTTTGACGTCCGTACGAAATCGGGCACTGCGTAATGGCTTCTACCAACGAGAATCCATCATTGGCAATACCTTTGGCAATGGCGTCTACCAAAACTTGCTTATGAAAGCAAGTCGCCCGGGCCACAAAAGTAGCCCCAGCGGCTTTCGCCAGCTCGGTAATATCGAAGTTGCGTTCAATCGTGCCATAGGGCGCTGTAGAAGCCTTGCTGTCTACAGGCGTCAGCGGCGAATACTGCCCGCCGGTCATGCCGTAAATATTGTTGTTAAAGAGCACTACGGTCAAATTGATGTTGCGCCGCGCCGCATGAATGAAATGGTTGCCGCCGATGGCGGTGCAGTCGCCGTCGCCGGTAATGACGATGACATTTAAATCCGGCTCGGAAAGCTTAATGCCTGTGGCAATAGGCAGCGCCCGGCCATGTGCGGAATGAACGGTGTCAAAATCCAAATAGCCTGAAGCGCGAGAAGAACAGCCAATACCGGAAACAATAACCGTACGGTCCTGATCCAAACCCATTTTATCGATAGCCTGGGCAATGGCGCCGGTCACAATGCCGTTGCCGCAGCCGGGACACCAGATATGAGGCAGTTTAGGGCGAAAGTATTTTTCCACTATCTTTTCCATAGAGCGAACCTCCTACAATTTCACGTTGGCAATGGCCTGGAGCATTTCGTCCGGCAAAATGGCTTCGTTATTGTATTTGGCCAAGAGCTCCACCGGAACTTTTCCTTCCACCGCTTTTTTCACTTCGCCGACCAATTGGCCGCAATTCATTTCCGCTACCAAGATGTGCTTCACCTTGCCTGCCAGCTCCTGCATCTGCTTTTCGGCAAAAGGCCAAATGGTGATCGGGCGGAAAAGACCAGCCTTGATGCCTTGGGCGCGGGCCATATCGACGGCTGCATAAGCCGTGCGGGCGGTACCGCCGTAAGCCACCACCGCAATGTCCGCATCCTCCAAGCAATACTCTTCGTACATCATAATGTCGTCTAAATTGTTTTCTACTTTGCCGTTCAGACGATCCATTAGTACTTGCGTCGCCTGAGAAGAGCCGTTAGGAAAACCGCTTTCGTCATGCACCAACCCGGTTACATGGCTGTGATAGCCCTTGCCGAATGGCGCCATCGGCGGCACGCCGTCCGCGTCAGCTTGATAGGGCAAAAAGCCTTCCGTTTTGCTTGCGGGAACTTTGCGCTGCGGCTTTTGGATTTCATCGTAGCTGTCCGGCAGCTCAATGCGCTCGCGCATATGACCGATTACTTCATCCATCAGCAAAATGACCGGGGTGCGGTATTTTTCGGACAGTTCATAGGCTTTAATCGTCAAAGAGAAGCATTCCGGTACACTAGCCGGCGTCAGGGCAATAACCGGATGATCGCCATGAGTACCCCAGCGCGCCTGCATAACGTCACCTTGTGACGGGGAAGTAGGCTGCCCGGTGCTGGGACCTACCCGCTGCACATTGACAATGACTAAAGGTACTTCCGAAATGGTCGCATAGCCAATCAGTTCCTGTTTTAAAGAAAAACCGGGGCCACTGGTCGCAGTCATTACTTTTTTCCCGGTCAAAGAAGCGCCGATGACAGCGCCGATACCGGCGATTTCATCTTCCATCTGAATAAATTTGCCCCCTACCTGTGGCAGGCGTTTGGCGAGAATTTCCGCTACTTCCGTAGAAGGCGTAATCGGATAACCTCCAAAAAAGGTAACTCCAGCGGCAATAGCGCCTTCGGCGCAAGCCTGGTTGCCTTGCATGAGCATAACTTTTGGCACGTACGTCACTTCCTTTATTTTTGAATAAAAATAGCGTAATCCGGACAGCGTTCCTCGCATTGCTTGCACTGAATACAGGACGCTTCATCCGCCACTTCCACTTTGCTCAGTTCATTGACCTTCAATACTTTTTTCGGGCAAAATTCCACGCAAATCCCGCAGCCCTTGCAACGATTTAAAACCAATTTAATCGCCATTCCCGTCACCTCCCCTACGTGCTTGCTGCATATACTATTTATAAAAACAAATCAATAGTTCCTTAATTATAATAAGACAGTTTTAACAATATTTCGAACATAATCGTCTGAAAGGTCAAAAATAAAAACCGAACAGTCACATAAATGACTGAACGGTTTTTGTTTGTTTATTAAACCTATTTTTTTAGATATCCAAGTTGCGCACGCGATGGGCGTAATCTTCGATAAACTTACGACGCGGCTCTACCTTGTCGCCCATAAGTACCGTGAAAATCTCATCGGCTTCCATGGCATCTTCCATGGATACCTGCAGCAGCGTGCGGCGTTCCGGATTCATTGTCGTTTCCCAGAGCTGCTCCGGATTCATCTCGCCAAGACCTTTATAACGCTGTACCGCCACATTGCTATCGCGGCCAATACGCGTCAAATGCTGATCCAGCTCGTCATCGCTGTACAGATACGTATGATCCTTGCCTTTTTTGACCAAATAAAGCGGCGGCTGCGCAATAAACACATGCCCTTCCAAAACCAGCGGCTGCATGTAGCGATAAAAGAAGGTCAAAAGCAGCGTGCGAATATGCGCGCCGTCTACGTCAGCATCGGTCATAATAATAATTTTACCGTACCGGCGTTTGGAAAGATCAAATTCTTCGCCAATACCGCTGCCAAAAGCGGTAATCATGGAGCGAATTTCTTCGTTATTCAGGATTTTATCCAGACGCGCTTTTTCCACATTGATGATTTTACCGCGAAGCGGCAAAATCGCTTGGAAACGCCGGTCACGCCCTTGTTTGGCGCTGCCTCCGGCGCTGTCTCCTTCGACCAGATAAATTTCCGTCTGCTCCGAATCGCGACTGGAGCAATCCGCCAGCTTGCCCGGAAGGCTGCTGATTTCTAAAGCGCTCTTACGGCGCGTCAGTTCTCTGGCTTTCCTGGCTGCCATGCGCGCCCGAGAAGCCATAACGGCTTTTTCAATAATCTTTTTAGTAATCGCCGGGTTTTCCTGCAAGAATTCACCCAGCTTTTCGGAAACTACGCTATCTACAATGCCGCGGACTTCGCTGTTGCCTAGCTTCGTCTTGGTCTGGCCTTCAAACTGGGGTTCCTGGATTTTAATGCTGATCACCGCTGTCAAACCCTCGCGGATATCTTCACCGCTGAGGTTTTCGTCGGCTTCCTTCAGTTGGTTCAATTTCCGGGCGTAGTCGTTGATAGAACGCGTCAGAGCCTGCTTGAAGCCGCTCAGATGCGTACCGCCTTCTTGGGTATTGATATTGTTGACAAAAGTAATGACATTTTCTACATAACTGTCATTATATTGCATGGCAATTTCCACCATTGTGGTTTCTTTGCCGCCGTTAATGGCTATCGGCTCCGCATGCAGTACATCCTTGGATTTATTGAGATATTGCACAAAGGAGCAAATACCGCCTTCATAGTGAAATTCTTCTTCCTTGCCTTCTGCGCGCTCATCTTTGAGAGTCACGCGAATGCCGCGGTTCAAAAACGCCAGTTCCCGTAAACGATGCTTTAAGGTATCGTAACTGTAAACCAGTTCTTCGAAAATTTCCTCATCCGGCCAAAAAGTAACTTTCGTACCGGTTTCTTCGGTTTCACCGATCATGGATAATTTTTCTACGGTAATGCCGCGTTCAAAAGCGATACTATATTTTTTCCCGCCGCGTTTCACTTCTACTTCCAGTCGTTTAGACAAGGCGTTAACAACAGAAACACCTACGCCATGAAGACCGCCGGATACTTTATAGCCCTCGCCGCCAAATTTACCGCCCGCATGGAGAACCGTAAGCACGACTTCTACCGCAGGCATGCCGGATTCATGCATGTCTACAGGGATGCCGCGGCCGTTATCCTGCACGCAAATGCTGTTGTCAGGCCGCATTTCCACGGTAATATTATCGCAATAACCGGCCAAGGCTTCGTCAATACTATTGTCCACCACTTCATACACTAAATGGTGCAGCCCACGGACGGACGTACTGCCGATATACATACCAGGACGCTTACGTACCGCTTCGAGACCTTCTAAAATTTGAATTTGCTCGGCGCCATAACTACCGTTAACCACGGTTTCTTCACTCATGTTTATCCTTGTCCCCCAGTACTGTTTTCATCATGAATATCCTCATAGATAAAAAGCGCTCGTTTCTTCAAAGTAACAGAAGAAATAGCCGAAAAATACAACTGATTATTAGTAACAACCACACTTTTAGGATGTCCCTCGGAAATATCAATAATCTTTTGATTTTCCCGTGCATGATTGATAAATTTACGATTAATAACAAACTTATTTGTTTTATAATCCGTAATGGCGATGACGGAATCCAGCGGAATGACTACATCAGACCCTAGATGAAGAAACATACTTTTTCCTCCTGAATTTTTCTACGGTACTCATTTTCAACTCTTCCGTCAGCGCTTCCGGCTGCAACCCTGTTGTCAGCATGACCAGCGTGGACAAACGCAAATCGTCCAGCCGCTGCTCCTGTAAATCCCGGAGCAACCCAGCCAAAACATCCGCCTTTACTGAAGTGTATTCGTAAGAAGTACACTCTATATATTGGCGCAGCTGTCCATATAAAAGCCACGGAGCGCCTGTAAGCAATTCTCTAATGTTCTGTCGTTTATCACGTCTGGCTTCAAAAGCGCAAATAGAGCACTCTTTTTCCCCCGGAGGCCGCAGCCTGCCGCAAGAAGCACAAGCTTGCCAGCCATGTTCTTCTTTCCAGCGCCGAGATAAACGAATTTTCTTTAACAGCTTTAGGCTGGCGCCGCGCACGTCTTCATCATTGGCCGCAGCTGCTAATCTTCCTATTTGGCCCGCCTCTTCTTCATTCCAGCGAGCTTGATACCAGTAGCGTCTTGGAGGGGCTTCCTCCATCTCAACTGTATTGTTATTCGTCTCCGAACGCAAAATTCCTGCTTTGAAACGCAGATCACTAATTAGCTTTTCACCAGTATATTGATGAATTTTTTGTAAAATATCCGTTTTTAACAACGTCAAATGGTGCGTCCAAACCGAACTGTCCACCATAACCACAAGCACGCCAAACTCCACTTTTTGCGGCTGACTGTGATCCGCAATATCATCACCCACTAATTGACGCCAATGACCAATCAAAGAATGCATGGCAAAGGGTTTGGCGATATTCATTTTACGAATAGCCTGCGCCAAAACCAAGCTTAAAGGCTGCATGCGCCTCTCCTTTCCACACATCCCAACTGCACACGATAACATTCGTCTTGAAGCCGGCTGGGAAAATAAGCGGCTTCCGTACCCGTAATAAAGGTCTGAATGCGTTCGCGGATAAAAGAAAGCAAATGCTCCCGACGCCCGGCGTCGAGTTCGCTCATCACGTCATCTAAAAGCAACACCGGATATTCGCCTGTCTCCGCTTTAATAAATTCTAATTCCGCTAATTTAAGAGCCAAAACGCCTGTACGCTGCTGTCCCTGCGAACCATAGGCCTTTAAATCCGTATCGTTCACCAAAAACTCCAAATCATCGCGATGGGGACCTACGCCAGTAGAACCACGAAAGATATCCTGGCGGCGGCTGGCTTCCAATTGCTCCATATACCAAGACGCATCAGGACATTCCAAGCCTTTAGCGGCTCCCTGTAGTTGATAGCGCACCGCCAGCTCTTCTTTGCCGTCAGTAATGCGGCGCTGCATCAAATTAGCCAGCATAGAAAGCTTTTTCACCGCCTCTTGACGCCTAAAAACGAGCCAAGCCGCCAAAGGAGCCAATTGAGCGTCCCAAGCCGCCAGCATGGCTTCATCAGCGGTTCTCTCGCGGCAAGAACGCAGCAGTTGGTTGCGCTGCAGCAAGGCCCTATGATATTGCAGAAAATTCTTATAATACAAGGGATTTGACTGCGAAAGCTCGCTGTCTAAAAAACGTCTGCGCAGCTGCGGCGCTCCCTTCACAAGGAGCAAATCCTCCGGCGCAAAAAGTACAGCGTTAAAAAGACCCACCACATCTCCTGCTTTAGCTGGTTGGCCATTAATCTGCACCTTTTTGCCGCTTTTTTTCGTTTCCGGACGTGACAGAATAAAATCCAAGCGATGCGAAACCTCTTTGCGGGAAAAGAGCAAGGAAATGCTTCCTTGGGGCTGCTGCCACCGAATCATTTCCGCATCCGTAGAAGTCCGATGGGATTTAGCGAAAGCGCAAAAATACAAGGCTTCCAAGATGTTGGTTTTTCCCTGTCCGTTATCTCCCAAAAAAAGGTTAACTTGTTCCCCTACCGGCAATTCCAATGTTTCATAGTTTCGCACATGTCGCAGCGATAAACTTTGAATCTGCACAGGTTAGGCCTCCGCCGCCACAACTTGCCATCTGCCGTTCTCGGGAATTTCCACTTTATCCCCGGGATACAGCTTTTTACGACGTTCTGTAGCTGCAACGCCGTTAACGAAGATTACACCCTCTTCAATCAGCCAGCGGACCTGGCCGCCTGTATCTACAGCGCCAACCAACTTTAACAGCTGATCCAGCTGTATGTAAGGCGTTGAAATTTCAACAGATTCCATTAGCGCCACCTCAATCCATTCTTCTACTCTTAGTTTTATTCTACTTCGTAGTTCGTAACCCTCAGTCGTACCCTCCGGTTACTCCCTCTATTGCTCTACTCTTTTTTGTTTTTACTATTTTAGAGATTCTTATATCCTCATAGGAGTTACCACATAGGTATACTGGCTTTCTCCTACCGGCCTAATAGCCGCAGGACTTAAAGACGTATTCAAGGCAATGGTGCACTGCTCGGAATCGATATTTTTAAGAATATCTAATAAGAAGCGCGCATTAAAAGCAATTTCCAGCTCATTTCCTTCCAATTGGCAAGAAACGCTTTCCGAAGCGGTACCAATGTCCGGATTGCTGTAAACAATAGAAAGATGATCTTCTTTAAAGAACATGCGCACCGTATTGTATTTACCTTCCCGAACCAGCAGAAAAATTCGCTCCATAGCCAGCAGCCATTGCTGCGTATCAATCGTAGCCTGTGTTTGTACTTGCGTCAACAATACTTTGCGATAATCAGGAAATTGTCCTTGAATTAAGCGAGTAACTAAGTAGACCGAACCAAAAACAAAAGCAACCTGTCCATCTAATACATGTACTTGAATTTGCGTATTAGCCGGCACAATACGGCAGATTTCATTTAAAAGCTTAGCCGGCACAATCATCTTAGCTGTCGTTGTCGCCGGTTCTACGCCATTTTGAGCTAAAGCCATGCGATGTGTGTCGGTAGCTATCATCTGAATGACGCCTTCGTTAATTTCTATCAAGCAGCCTGTAAAAATAGGCCGAGCTTCATCGCTGGAACAAGAAAAGTAAGTTTTTTTGACAAGATCTTTTAATACATGATCCCAAATAGAAAAAGAAATACGTCCTTCTTGGGGTTTTAAAACTGGAAAATCTTGGGGAGGTATCGTTAAAAGCTGGTAGTCGTAACTGCCAGACGCTTCCTCTGTGCTGACTAGCTTTAACGTGTTTGAGGAAATTTCCTTTGATAAAGTAACCGTCTGCGAAGGCAAGCGACGAATCAGATCATAAAAATAACGGCCCGAAACTACCATCTCGCCTGGTTCAGCTACTTCTGCTTCCATCGTGTAAATCATGCTTGTCTGATGGTCGCTGGCTTGCAATTGCAGGCAACCTTCTTCTGCATTCAAATAGATACCGCTTAAGACGGGGATTTGCGCTTTAGAGGGAACGGCAATTTGTACGGTTTGTAAAGCTTGATTCAATGTGTCTTGTTGACAGGTTATTCTCATTTAGAAGCAGCCTCCTTCAGGGCAGGTTTTGCTTATTAATACGTGCTTATATATATAGAAAATATAGTCGTAATAGTAGTAGGGGGTGTGGGCTGTGTGGATAAGTGGATAGAGCTGTGGAAAACATTGAATTTGCACCTGTGTGTAAGTTGTGGATGTTCTAGAGTATAGTTATCCACAAAATCAACAGGAAAACGAGGTGTAAAAGATATGCACAATTTACGCACAGGACATTCTCTCGGTTACTCACAAGCTTATGCACAAACTACACATTTTCGATGCGTTTGACCAATTCTTTGAGGGTTTGGGTGAGCTTTGCGTCTTCATTTCGCTCTCGTCCGATCTTGTCATAGGCGTGGATGACTGTAGTATGATCGCGGCCGCCAAACATTTCGCCGATACGAGGCAGCGACGTATCCGTAAGCTCCCGGGCCAGATACATGGCGATTTGCCGCGGATACGTAACATTGCGTGTCCGTTTTTTGGCCAGCAAATCGTCTACTTTTAGTTTGAAATACACCGCCACAATGTCTTGAATTAGTTCTACGGTGATTTGCCGCGGCTGGTTAGCAGGAAAAATGTCTTTCAGCGTTTCCGTCGCGAGGGCAATGGTAACTGGTTGTTTGACAAGGGAGGCGTAAGCCATAACGCGGATGAGAGAGCCTTCCAGTTCACGGATGTTGCTGTCGATGCGGCTGGCGATAAAGACGATAACGTCGTTAGGAACATCCAAGTTTTCAATAATTGCTTTCTTACGTAAAATAGCGATACGAGTTTCTAAATCTGGCGCTTGAATGTCGGCGATCATGCCCCATTCGAAACGGGAACGCAGGCGATCTTCGAGGGTTTGAATTTCCCTGGGCGGCCGGTCGCTGGAAATGATAATTTGCTTATTCGCTTCATGCAGCGTATTGAAGGTGTGGAAAAATTCTTCCTGGGTGTGTTCCTTTTTAGAAAGAAACTGAATGTCATCTACGAGGAGCACGTCGATATTGCGATATTTTTGGCGAAAATCTTCCGGGTTGCCGTCGCGGATGGAATTAATAAGTTCATTAGTGAATTTTTCGCTGGAAATATAGAGAACTTTTAAATGAGGATGACTTTTTAGAATGCGGTGGCCAATGGCATGCATGAGATGGGTTTTGCCTAAGCCGACGCCGCCGTAAATAAAAAAAGGATTGTATACTTTCGCCGGGGCTTCGGAAACCGCTAAAGAGGCGGCATGGGCCAGACGGTTCGAGTTGCCGATGACAAAGGTTTCAAAGATATATTTTGGATTCAGGAAAGCAACCGGGTCGTTGACCGTAGCGGAAGCGGAAGCAGAAGACACATATTGGGTGTTGTCGGTTTCTATCAATGGCGCTGCCGGCAGGGGCGAGATGTTTTGTAGCAGCGGAGCGGCTGTGACAGGGGGCGCGATAATGGGAGCCGGCGCCGTTTCTTCAGTGCTGGTTTCAACAAGGCTTACTTTTATGTGCATCGGGCGCTTTAAAATACGTTCCGCCGCTTGTTGCAGGACGGGCATATATTTGGATTCCAGCCAATCTTTACGAATTTGATTGGGAGTGCCAATCACGAGTTCCTGCTCGTCTAGGTGCAGCAATGTATTTGGTTGAATCCATGTAGCAAACATGGGGTTTTTTATGGATTGTTGAATTTCTGCCAATAGCTGTTCCCAGATAGCAGTAAGTTGTGATTGTTCCATAATAAGAATCGTCCTTTCTTGATCGGCCTCTTTTATCAACAAAAACCATACACATAAAAATAAGTTATCCACAAACTATCAACAGATGTGTATAAAAAATGGAAGATTAAGGGTTTTTGGCGAAAAAAAAACAACAGCAACAGATTTTGAAAAGTAAAAAGGCCTAATTATTTTCGGTATAATGCGGCCTTTGATGATTGTTGCTGTTTTTGTGGATAAAGTTGTTGATAAGTGGCGTGAGTTGTGGATAACTGTGGATATCTGCTGTGGATTTATCCTTTTGAAAGGTGTTGGTTAAACTTCTTGTGTGTCTATCTTAGCAAAATAAGGGGAAGTTATCAACAGATTTTTGCGTTATCCGCAGGGTAAAAAGCAAGTTATCAACAGGATATATGGAATTAGCAAGGGATTTTTCTTGACACCTTCTTGCGTCTTGCATATAATTTGAATAGTTACGGGTACAACGGCTTTATGCCTGTAGCAAGGAGGTGCAACAGAATGAAGCGTACGTATCAACCTAATAATCTGTGGAAGAAAAGAACCCACGGATTTCGTGAGCGCATGAAAACAAAAGGTGGCCGTCTGGTTTTAAAGAAAAGACGCGCAAGAGGCCGCAAAAAACTGTCCGCATAATAGGCCGCCAAGCGTGGCCTATTTTTTCCATTCGGACTTCGGCTTGAGGAAAGCATGCATTGTTTTAAAAAATGTGAGAAGCTACGCAAAAATCAAGAGTTTCAAGCGGTATATAAAGAAGGACGTTCTTTAGCTAACCGCATGCTGGTACTTTATGTACTTCCTATAGAAGGTACGGAACGAAAAGTAGGTATTTCTGTCAGCAAGCGTTTGGGTTGCGCTGTGGTGCGCAACCGTTGTAAAAGGCTTTTGAGGGAAGCGTTTCGTTTAAACCGTAATTTTCTTAAAACAGGAGTGCAGCTTGTTTTTATTTGTAGAAAACCTATGGTGGGCAGCCATTATGAGGCTGTAGCTGAATCTTTTAGGCATATTTGTCGAAAGAGCAAGGTGTGGCAAACAGGGGGAGAGGAATCGTGAAGCGTTTGCTCATGGGAGCCATCGTTTTTTATCGAAACTTTCTTTCCCCGCTAAAGCCGCCAACTTGCCGCTTTATGCCAACTTGCTCTGAATATGCTTATCTTGCGATTGAAAAATACGGTGTTGTCCGCGGGACTTGGCTGGCTGTAAAACGTTTGGCCAAATGCCATCCCTTTCATCCGGGAGGATATGACCCTGTACAATAGATAGAAAGTATTGACGTAAGTTTTTTTGTAGGTTTAAAAAAAGACAGGATGGTGAGATTTTGTTCGAATTATTCGATTCGGCTATTTTGGTATTACAAGACATTTTGAATATTTTTTATCAATTGACAGCAACGCTGGGTTTTCCCAGTTATGGTTTGGCCATTATTTTAATGACTCTGGTTATTAAAATGATAATGTATCCGTTGACGGTCAAGCAGGTAAAATCCATGAAAGGTATGCAAATCTTGCAGCCTAAAATGAAGGAACTGCAGACCAAATATAAAGACAAACCGGAAAAATTGCAGCAGGAAATGATCAAGCTTTATAAGGAAACCGGTGTAAATCCTATGGCCGGTTGCTTGCCTCTTGTTTTGCAGATGCCTATTTTTATCATTATTTTTTACGGATTGCGCGACTTTACCTTTAATGGTGCGACAGCATTTTTGTGGTTGACCGATTTGGCGCAGCCAGATCCTTTGTATATTCTTCCCGTGTTGTCGGCTTTGACGACTTTCTATCAGCAAAAACAAACCTCGACAGAGATGAACCAGCAGGCGAAGATGATGCTGATGTTTATGCCTCTGTTTATCGGCTATATTAGTACGACCTTCTCCAGTGGCCTGGTGTTGTACTGGGTGACGATGAATACGGTGCAGATCGTACAGCAATGGTGGATGAGCCGCGATGCGGCTTAAGCTCGGATAAGGGGGCAGGAACAATATGCTGAAATCTGTGGAAAAAACGGCTAAAACTATGGAAGAAGCGCTAGCTAGCGCTTTGGAGGAGTTAGGTGTCAGTGAAGACCGAGTAACGGTGGAAATACTGGAAGAGCCTAGTAAAGGGCTGTTTGGTTTTATCGGCGGTAAGCCGGCTCGGATTTTGGTCAATGTGCGTCCGTTGGATGCCTTGACTGTAGGGAAACAGTTTTTAAGCGACTTGTTTCAATCCATGCATATTGCAGTAGAATTGGAAGTGGCTGTTCCAGAAGAAGAAGGCCCTGTGGCCGTCAATCTGCGCGGTGAAGATTTGGGTATTTTGATTGGCAAACATGGTCAGACGCTGGACGCGCTGCAGTACTTGACGAATTTGGCGGCTAATCGCGACGCGGAAGAAAAAATAAAATTCGTCATTGATGTGGAAGAATACCGGCGGCGGCGGGCGGAAACGCTGACACGTTTGGCGCAGCGCTTAGCCAGCAAAGTGAAGCGTATGGGCGAACCGGTTGTCTTGGAGCCTATGACGCCGCATGAGCGTAAAATCATTCACATGGCGCTACAGGATGATCGCCGGATTTCTACGTATAGCGAAGGCGAAGAGCCTAACCGTAAAGTAGTAATTGCTCTGAAACGCTAGCAAATCGTAAAATAGCGTAATGAAATGGTGTGCAATGCCCCGCAAACTGGTGTACTTTCGCTTGTACGCTATGTTGTGGGGCGTTTTTATTAAGGAGGAAGGATTATGGCTGAAGATACGATCAGCGCCATTGTGACGGCTCCGGGAGAAGCCGGTGTGGGCATTGTGCGTGTTTCTGGGCCGTTGGCGCAAAACGTTGGGGAGGCTTTGTTTTGCAGCGCTTCAGGACGAAAGCTTGCCGAATTGCCTTCTCACTATGCGTCGTATGGCAAAGTGGTAAATCCTGTAGACGGCGCAATGGTTGATGAAGTATTGCTGTTGGTGATGCGGGCGCCGCATTCGTATACTCGGGAAGATGTGGTGGAGATTCAATGCCATGGCAGTCATGTTTCCTTGCGCCGTATTTTGGCGTTAACCTTGTCTTGCGGCGCTCGTTTAGCCGAGCCCGGGGAATTTACGAAGCGAGCTTTTTTAAATGGCCGCTTGGATTTGACCCAGGCGGAAGCGGTGATGGACGTCATCCGTGCTAAAACAGAGGCGTCTTTGCGATTGGCGGTGCGCCATTTGGAAGGCGGTTTGGCGGCTGCGATTCGGGCGGAGCGGGAGCGCCTGCTGGCATTGATTGCTCATATTGAAGCGCTGTTGGATTATCCGGAAGAGGAGATCGAAGAAGTCAGCGCCCAGCAGGCGGCAGATGGCGCTGCTTTAGCCGCAGCGAAATTGCAGCACCTTTTAGATACGGCCGACCAGGGAAAAGTGTTGCGCGAGGGGCTGGCAACAGTCATTTTGGGCAAGCCTAATGTAGGCAAGTCCAGTCTTTTGAATGCGCTGGTGCGGACGCAGCGGGCGATTGTGACGGATGTGCCCGGAACGACGCGGGATGTGATTGAGGAATATGTGAATCTGCGCGGCGTGCCGCTGCGTATCATTGATACCGCTGGTATTCGCGAAACCGAGGATATTGTAGAGAAACTGGGAGTAGAGCGCAGCCGGCAAATGCTGGAGGAAGCGGATTTAGTCTTGGTGCTGCTGGATACTTCACGTCCCTTAAGTACAGAGGACAAGGAAGTGCTAACGCTTCTGGGAGCGCAAAAGAGTCTTGTGTTATTGAATAAAAGCGATTTGCCTCCTCTCTGGGGAGAGGAAGAAATCCGGACGTTGGCGCCTGGGCAGCAAGTACTTCGCATTTCGCTTGCCGCCGCTTCCGGCTTAGAGGAGTTGGAGGAGGCTATTGTGCAGCAGGTGTATTGCGGCGCAGCTAGTCAAGGAGAAGGATTTTTAGCGGTCAATGTGCGTCAGGAGGCGCTCTTGCAGCAAGCGGTTCGTCATTTGCAGGAAGTAGGGGTGGCAGCAGCAGCAGGCATGCCGCTGGATTGCTTATCCATTGATTTACGCGCGGCTTGGACTTTGCTGGGGGAAATTACCGGCGATACCGTGGGCGAAGATATGATTACAGAGATTTTCAGTCGCTTTTGCATCGGCAAATAATTAGGATAAAAGCGCCGGACATGGCGTTTCTAGGGGGAGAAGGCTTTGGATCACGCAGGAAGTTTTGATGTGATTGTCATCGGCGCCGGCCATGCCGGCTGCGAAGCGGCGTTAGCTGCAGCGCGCATGGGCTGTTCGACGCTGGTGGCGACGCTGAATTTGGATAATATTGCCTTGATGCCGTGCAATCCGGCAGTGGGCGGTTCCGCGAAAGGGCATCTTGTGCGGGAAGTTGACGCCTTGGGCGGCGAAATGGGCGTTAATACAGATCTTACTTGTATACAAATGCGTATGCTCAATACCGGCAAAGGCCCTGCGGTCCATGCTTTACGGGCGCAGGCTGACAAGGTAGTGTATCAGCGGCGCATGAAGGAAGTCATGGAAAACCAGCCTGGACTTTTCATTAAACAATTGCTGGTGGAAGAATTGTTGGTGGAGCAGGGGGCTGTCAAAGGCATCCGCTGTGAAACCGGCGAGGTTTACGAAGCTTCCTGCGTGATTTTGGCGTCAGGGACGTATTTGGGCGGCAAAATTATTATCGGTGAGACTGTCTATGTCGGCGGTCCTAATGGACAGCGGGCGGCGGAAAAACTGACGGCTTCCTTAAAAGAGCATGGCGTCAAGTTAATGCGCTTTAAAACCGGCACGCCGGCCAGGGTCGACGCGCGGTCTTTGGATTTTTCTAAAATGATTGTTCAGCCAGGGGATGAACAATGTCATAATTTTTCATTTCTCAGTGAGGTTGCAACGAGAGAACAGCTTCCTTGCTGGTTGACGTATACCAACGCGGAAACGCACCGGATTATCCGTGAAAATCTGCATCGAGCCCCGATGTATACAGGGGTAGTAGAAGGTGTAGGGCCGCGCTATTGTCCATCTATTGAGTCCAAGATCGTTCGTTTTGCGGAAAAAGAAGCTCATCAGCTTTTTGTGGAACCAGAAGGACTCAATACGCGAGAAATGTATGTACAAGGCATGTCTACCAGTCTGCCTATGGATGTGCAGCTTGCTTTCTTGCGGACCATTCCAGGACTTGAGAAAGTAGAAATCATGCGCGCCGGCTATGCCATTGACTACGATTGCCTGGAGCCGACGCAGCTGACGGCGACGCTGGAGCACAAGGCCATTGGCGGCTTTTTTTCCGCCGGTCAGTCTAACGGCACTTCCGGGTATGAGGAAGCTGCAGGACAAGGCCTTATAGCAGGCATTAACGCTGCCTGCAAGGTGCAGGGCAAGGATCCTTTGGTATTGTCCCGCAGCGATGCGTATTTGGGCGTATTGATTGACGATCTGGTGACCAAGGGAACCAATGAGCCTTATCGAATGATGACCTCTAGGGCGGAGTATCGCTTGCTCTTGCGTCAGGATAATGCAGATCTGCGTTTGACGGAAAAAGGACGCCAAGTAGGCTTGGTCAATGACGAGCGCTACGCGCGTTTTCAAGCGAAGAAAGCAGCTATTGAAGAAGCTGTAGCACAGCTGAAGGAGCGGCATATCGGGCCGTCTCCGGCGGCGCAGCAGGCGCTGACGCAAATGGGAAGCAGCGAACTAAAAAGCGGTATTTCTCTATACGGTTTGCTGCGTCGTCCAGAGGTGACTTATGCTATGTTAGAGGAGCATTTTGAGGCGCCTGCGCTGGCGGCGGAAATAAAAGAGCAAGTAGAAATTGGGGCGAAATACGAAGGCTATATTAAAAAGCAGCTGGAAGAAGTGCAGCGAGCGGAAAAGCTGGAAAGCAAGCTGCTGCCGAATAATGTGGACTATCTTTCCTTGCAGGGGCTGGCTGTAGAAGCTAGGGAAAAGCTGCAGGAAATCAAGCCGCGTTCGGTTGGGCAGGCCTCGCGTATTTCCGGCGTATCTCCTGCGGACATTGCGGTGCTGTTGGTGCATCTGGAACAGCGGCGCAGGGAGGAAGAAGCATGAGTTTTACAGAACATTTTCGACAAGCCGCTGCGGCAAGCGGTTATAAATTATCGGAAGAACAAATTCATAAATTTGAGATTTATTATCAGTTATTAGTAGAGTGGAATCAAAAAATGAATCTAACTGCGATTACTGAACCTGCGGAAGTCGCGGTAAAACACATGGTGGACTCTTTGACCGCCTTTGAGGAACAACTGTTTTTCTCAGGGGCCTCTGTGGCGGATGTAGGCACTGGCGCTGGTTTTCCCGGGGTGCCCTTAAAGTTGTTTCGCCCTGATTTGCAGCTGACCTTGATTGATTCTCTGCAGAAGCGTTTGAAATTTTTAACAGCTGTTATTGAGGCTGCTGGTATAAAAGACGTAGCGGTGTTGCACTACCGAGCCGAGGAAGCCGGTCAAAAGAAAGAGCTGCGTGAAGCCTTTGATTTTGTTACCTCTAGGGCAGTAGCGAGGCTGCCGGTTTTATGCGAGCTTTGCTTGCCGCTGGTAAAAATTGGCGGCTATTTTGTGGCCCTTAAGGGAGCTCAGTATGAGGACGAATTGCTCGAGGCGGAGCGCGCTTTGCGGGT
Organism: uncultured Anaeromusa sp.; assembly: GCF_963668665.1. Classification (NCBI taxonomy): domain Bacteria; kingdom Bacillati; phylum Bacillota; class Negativicutes; order Selenomonadales; family Sporomusaceae; genus Anaeromusa; species uncultured Anaeromusa sp. The sequence goes on from NZ_OY764902.1 coordinate 1,409,285, forward strand.
TCTGGGCGCGGAAGTGGCGCAGGTAAAGCCTGTGCGGCTGCCGGGACTAGAGGATGTACGGGCAGTAATCTATTTAAAAAAAGTGAAGCCAACTCCTAAAGCCTACCCGCGCCGCGCGGGGCTGCCGGAGAAAAAACCTTTGATTTAAGGAACCACTGATTTATGCCCATCTCGCGTAAAAGCAGTCTTTTTTCCGCCATACATCGTCAGAAAGCCTCGGCAGAGCGCCGCTATGCCTGCGTTTTCTTTCTCGTCTGACGAAAAAATTTCGTGCTTTTTCGGAGCGTTCATTAAATCAGTGGCTCCTTTAAAAGTGGAGAATAAAAAAAGTGTAGCCTCGGTTTATTTCCCGGGAAATAGAAAGCACAGCGAGAGAATATAATAGTCAACATTCCTCTTTTCGTAGCCCTCCCTCTACTCACTTTACTCTTGTTCAAACCCCTGTTCTCGCTGTCCTTTCGCTGTTCCTTCGTTGCGCTGAAACTCGTGCGTCTGAAGGACTTTTTTGTCTCGTTATACAGGCTCTATGAAAATAAGATAAACGCATGCTATAATCAGTGTAGCATTACATAGCTTCCCGGATTTTTGTGGTTTCACGAACCGGGGAAAGGGTGGAAATCCATGAATCCTTTGACGAAGCTTTTTGGTTTTGGACAAATAAAAGAAGAACCTAAAGAAGAAGTGAAAGTAGATGCAGAATCGGCGAGCGAGCCGGAGGCGACGAGGGAAGCAGAGCCGAAGCAGCAAGAGGTGCGTTCGGTTTTAATTGAGAGCATTCAGGCTAACCGATTTCAGCCGCGCAAGACCTTTCATGATGAATCGCTGGAGGAATTGGCGGCATCGATTCGGGAGTTTGGCGTGCTGCAGCCATTGTTGGTGCGTCCTTTGGAAGAAGGGTTCGAGCTGGTAGCTGGCGAACGGCGTCTGCGTGCGTCAAAGCTGGCCGGCTTGGCGGAAGTGCCTGTGATTTCGCGCGAGATTGGCGATAAAGAAGTAGCTGAGATGGCCATGATTGAAAATCTGCAGCGCGAGGATCTGCATTTTTTGGAAGAGGCCGAAGGCTTTCAGCAGCTTATTGTGCAATTTGGCTTTACTCAGGAAGAATTGGCAAAACGGGTGGGGAAAAGTCAATCCACATTGGCCAATAAATTGCGCTTGTTAAAGTTAGAGCCGCAGGTACGGCAGCGTTTGCAGGAAGAGCGTTTATCGGAGCGTCATGCCCGAGCGCTTTTGAAGCTGGAGTCTCCGGAGGAGCAAGAAGAAGTGCTGGCTGCGGTTTGCGCGGAGCAGCTTAACGTACGACAGACGGAGGAACTGATTGCTTGTCGTCAACAACCTCCAGAACAGGGAAACGAGAAGAGTAAGAAAAAAGAGCGCAAGCGTCTGACTGGCGTGATTCGGGATGTGCGCATTTTTTTGAATACCATTCAGCAAGTGGCGGATACGATGAAACAAAATGGACTTGCCGTACAAATGCAGCAGCGTCAAGAAGAGGATGATATTATCGTGGAGCTGCGCATCCCTAAGAAAAAAACGGCTGGGAAATAACAGGAAATGAACAAGTAACAGGATTGAACAAGAGAACCGGAGTCACGTGAGGGTACGCAAGAGAAGAAAAATAAACGGCTGTTGTAACATGTGCTAGTACATGCTGCAACAGCCGTTTTAGTTTTACTAAAATCTAAATTTCATCAATACCGTAGCCCTCAGTCGTACCCTCAGGTTCTCGTCGCGACTCTTGTTCAATCCCTTAGTTAGCCTAAGAGCTTTTTAGCTAGCTGCACGGCGGCTACGCCGTCCGGAGCGTAGGCTTGCGCGCCAGCCTGGGCGGCATAGTCGGCAGTGACCACAGCGCCGCCGGCAATAACTGGAACTTGCAGTCCTGCTTGACGCAAGGCGCTAATCGTAGCGTCAATAGCCGGTAAAGTGGTGGTCATCAGAGCGCAGAGGCCGACGGCGTCTGCTTGCTGTTCTTTGACGGCGGCGATAATGGCTTCAATAGGCACGTCTTTGCCAAGATCGATAACCGTAAAGCCGTTGTTTTCCAGTAAGGCGGCGACAATGTTTTTCCCCAGATCGTGAATGTCTCCTTTGACAGTAGCCAAGACTACTTTGCCTAGAGAAAGCGTAGCTTCACCGGGAAGCCGGTCTTTGAGCGTAATAAAGGCTTGGCGCATAGTTTCAGCGGACAAAAGCACTTGCGGCAGAAAGCAGCGCCCAGCGCCAAAGGCTTCGCCGAGTTCCGTCATGGCGGCGGTAAGACCTTGATCGGTAATTTCTAAAGAAGAGCGCCCTTGGGTTAATGCTTCTTCCACCAAGGCCGGTACGGCTTCTTTTTCTCCTTCAATAACGGCTTGACGCAGACGCCCTAAGATATCCGCAGGTGTAGTTGCTGCTGCAGGCGCAGCAGCACTAGGCTGCTGTGCTTGAGCGAAAGCTTGGCTGTAGCGGCGACCATTGCTGTCGCGGCCAGTAAGGGCCATAGAAGCGGCCGCGGTTTGCATCATGCCTTGGTGCAAGGGGTTGAGAATGGGGGCGTCTAGGCCAGCTGCAAAGGCCATAGCGGCAAAGGAAGTGTTGACAGCATCCCTTGCAGGGAGGCCAAAGGAAATATTACTGAGGCCCATCGTGCTAGGATAGCCGAATTCTTCGCGATAAGAACGCAGCGTAGCCAGTGTTTGCAGGGCTGCGTCCGCTTCGGCGGCGACTGTCAGCGTCAAGGCGTCGAGAATAAAATCGTTTTCTGTAAGGCCTTGCGCTTGTGCGGCGGCAAGAATTTGGCGGATAACAGCCACCCGTTCCGGAGCGGTAGCAGGCACGCCTGACGGAGAAATAGGTAGACATAATATAGCTGCGCCGTAGCGTTTGGCCAGTGGCAAAAACTGCTCTAGCCGCTCTGGCTCGGCGGAAACCGAGTTGATTAAGGCGCGGCCGGGATATTGCTTCAGTCCGGCTTCTAAGGCGGCGGTATCGCTGGTGTCAATAGCCAGCGGCAAGTCGACGAGCATGGATAGTTCTTCAATGGCGCGCTTCATAATAGGGGCTTGGTCAATGCCGGCAACTCCCATATTCACGTCCAATACTTGTGCGCCGGCTTTCACCTGAGCTAAAGCGTCACGTTTGACCATAGCGAAGCTGCCTTCACGGATTTCCGCAGCTAAGGCTTTGCGTCCGGTGGGATTGATGCGTTCGCCGATAACCGCGGCCGGTAAATCAGCGCCGAGCCAGACGGTGCGGCTGCGGCTGGTTAAGGCTACGCGTCCTGGCGTAGGTTTACTGCGCTCTACCGGTGAGAGAGAAGCGGCAGCTTGGCTGAGAGCGCGAATATGAGCCGGAGTTGTGCCGCAGCATCCTCCTAAATAGGAGGCTCCGGCGGCAACGAGTTTCGGCGCCCAATGGGCCATTTCTTCCGGCGACATGGGGAATATAGTTTCGCCGTTTACCAAGTGCGGCATACCTGCATTGGGCTGCACGCTAAGGGGAAGATGCGTAGCGCGAGCTAATTTTTCCACTACCGGAAGCAGTTGTTCCGGTCCTAAGGAACAATTGGCTCCCAGAACATCAGCTCCCATGGCGGTAAGTAAAATAGCAGCCGTTTCCGGGTCGGTGCCAGTGACGGTGCGCCCGTCGGCGCCGAAGGACAGCTGACAAATGACCGGCTTGCTGCTAGAGTCTTTAGCCGCTAAGAGAGCTGCCCGCATTTCTTGGATATCAATAATAGTTTCAATGAGCAGCAGATCGACGCCGGCGGCGTCAAGAGCGCGGATTTGTTCGCAAAAGACGTCATAGGCTTCATCAAAGGATAAATCGCCAAGGGGATGAAGCAGCTTGCCCGTAGGACCAATAGAGCCTGCGATCCGCGTTTCCGGGCGGCAAGCAGCTTTGGCAGCATCCACCGCCTTTTGGCAAATAATGGAAACTTGATTTTGGAGACCATAATGAGTCAATTTAATGCGATTAGCGCCAAAGGTATTGGTTTCAATAATCGTAGCGCCATGTTCTATGTATTGGCGGTGAATGGAGGTTACGACATCTGGCGCCTCTAAATTCATGGCTTCCGGGCAGGCGCCTACGGCCAAACCGGCATTTTGCAGCATGGTGCCCATAGCACCGTCAAAAATAGCAATCATTTACGATGGTTCTCCTTTCGGGATGCGCAGTTTTCTTGTTCGCAATAAAGGCAAGTCGCAGTTTCGCTTGCGGGTAAGATTAAACGCTCTTCATGCGGCGCCAGGCCGATAACGGCGGTGACGGATTTACGCGGTACCAGCATGCAGCTTTCGGTAACAGACAGTTGGATGTGTTCGCCTTGGGCTGCTTCGACAACCAGAGACTGATCGGTAATATCCCAGTCTCCATAGCCGGGACTAAAGCGCCGCAAGGCTACAAGGCCGACTTTGGACATTTCTTGAGCAATAAAAGAATTGACAGCGTCAGCTGTTTGTTCGACGGCAGCGGTAGCCGCCGCATCTAGGAGCAAGCCAAGGGCGTAGCGATCTTGTTTAAAACAGTTTTCAATGGAACCTTCTAGTTCTGCGCCAATGGTTACGGCCATAACCGCTATTTGCACAGAGCCTTGCAGGTGCTCGATAAGGGGCTGGCTTTTTAACTTTAGCGGAGTAGGGCTAAGGATGATTTGATTGCGATCATCATAACCGTATATTTGCCAAATACCTTTGGGCTGAATGAGCAGCAGCGCTTCTTCGCACGCTTCCTTAATTAAGCTGTCAGGAAAGTCTTTGGCCCGGGCCAAACCAGCATAGCGGCGCATTTCCTTTTCATCGATTTCTCTGATCATAGGATGATAGAAAGGCATGGCACAAGCGCCTCCTCTCACTAAAGTAGTGGTTTCTTCATTATAGCATAGGAAAATAATGTGTTCGATATTTTATTCTTTCTCTATTTACTATATCAGAAATTTAAAGTTTTCACGGCTGAAAAAACTAGAAATTTCAAGGCCTAGGAGCTTCTGCAAAAACGGCGGAGGACTTTGGGCTTTGTTCAATTTTTTCTCTGTTAACTCTGGCCTTTCCTCTGTTACTCTGTGTAAACCGTACCTCGTGCTACTCCTTCGAGCCCTCACGTGACTCCGGTTCTCTTGTTCGTTTTCCGCTCTCTGGCTTTTCTCCGTTCCTTTGCTTGCGCTGTGTTTCGTTCCTGCTTCTCTTTTTTTAAAAAATGTTTCACGTGAAACAAGAAAGTGGCAGGGAAAAAGTAACGCTATGTGGAATGAAAGAAAAATGAGCTTTTGGAAAGAGTATGAGGTGAACGGCTTGGCTAGAGTAATTGCAATTGCCAATCAAAAAGGCGGCGTCGGCAAGACAACGACAGCAGTAAATTTGAGCGCCTGTTTGGCTGAAAATGGCAAAAAAGTATTGTTAGTAGACGTGGATCCCCAAGGAAATGCTACAAGCGGCTTAGGAATCAATAAAAAAGAGCTGCAGATTTCCTTGTATGATGTACTTGTAAGTGATACGCCGCTAGAAGAGGCGGTAGTAGCGACCGAATTGGAATCTCTTTTTTTGGTGCCGGCTACCATTCAATTGGCCGGGGCGGAAGTGGAGTTAGTTAGCGCCTTTTCCCGGGAGTTGAAATTAAAGCGAGCCTTACAGAAAAGCCTGGAAAAGTTCGACTACATTCTTATTGATTGTCCGCCTTCATTAGGGTTGCTGACTATTAATTCGCTTTCAGCGGCCGACTCTTTATTGGTGCCGATTCAATGTGAGTTTTATGCGTTAGAAGGCTTGTCTCAGTTGATGCAGACGGTTTCGCTGGTACAAAACAACTTAAACCCTCAGCTAGAACTAGAAGGCGTTTTGCTGACTATGTTTGACGGACGTACGAATCTATCCTTGCAAGTGGCGGAAGAGGTGCGCAGTCACTTTGGCGGTAAGGTTTACGAAACGATTATTCCGCGCAACGTTCGTTTGAGCGAAGCTCCAAGCTATGGGCAGCCCATCATAAAGTACGATCCTCGCTCTAAAGGAGCCGAAGTATATGGGGAACTGGCGCTGGAGGTGATTCGACGTGTCTAAAATACCGCAGCGTGGCTTAGGGCGCGGCTTGGATGCCTTGTTTCATAATGCAGCGTCCGAAGAGGTGCGCACAGTACCTCTTGGTAAAATTACACCGAATCGCTTTCAGCCAAGAAAACATTTTGATGAAGATGCCTTGGCTGAATTGTCGGAATCCGTGCGTCAATACGGCGTTTTACAGCCTATTGTGGTGCGACGGACGATGACTGGTTATGAATTAGTAGCCGGAGAACGTCGCTGGCGGGCTTCACAGCAAGCCGGCTTGAAGGAAATTCCTGCAGTAGTACGGGATTATACTGACGGGGAAATGACGGAAATTGCGCTGATTGAAAATCTGCAGCGCGAAAACCTCAATCCCATTGAAGAAGCGGAAGCCTATAAACGACTTATGGAAGAGTTTGGTCTGACGCAAGAGGAAGTGGCGCGTAAGATTGGACGCAGTCGGTCGTTAATTGCCAATACCTTGCGTTTGCTAAATCTTCCGGTAGGTGTGCAACAGCATGTATCCATGGGTTTATTAACAACCGGACAAATTCGGCCGATTCTAGCGTTGCCGACGGAAGCGCTCCAAGAAGAAGCAGCACAAACCATTTTAGAGCAAGAATTATCGGCTCGAGATGCGGAAGAATGGGTACGTCGTCTAATGGCCGGGCAAAAAGAACGGAAACCTCGCCAGCAGAGCGAAATTGTACCTGATGTATATTGGCAGGATGCGGAAGACCGTTTGCAAAATCGCTTAGGGACCAAGGTTCGCATTAAACCTGGTAAATTGAAAAGTAAAATTGAAATCGAATTTTATTCCCAAGAAGATTTGGAACGTCTTTTAGAGTTAATGCAGGAGCAACAGAATCTTGGCAGCTTTGCTTTAAAGCAGCAAGGACCCTTTAGTGTGTAATTTGTGTTTCACGTGAAACAATATGGAAAAAGAAAAGACAACGGCAGCTTAGCAAAGCTTCCGTTGTCTTTATGGTTTGCCATAATTTTGCGCTTTTCGCGGTTAGATAATAAAATGTAGGGGCGATGCTAACGCACCGCGAAATACACGAAATATGCGAAAGAGGCGGTTAAAGGCTAGGAGCTTCTGTAAAAACGGCGGCATAACTGTATTTGAGACAAGATTTACGCGCGACTCCTGTTCGTTTTTTCTCCATATTTCTTTTTTAGAGGTGAAACTATGATTTACTTGGATAATGCCGCGACAACCTGGCCCAAGCCTAAGGAAGTAGCAGAAGCCGTTGCCGCCTGTATTGAAGCGGTTCCCGGCACGCCGGGACGAGGTTCGCATCAAGGCGCCAGGCAGGCGGCGCGTATCGCTTTTGAAGCCAGAGAAGAAATTGCGGCGTTGTTTGACGTTGATGATGCGACGCGGATTGCTTTTTGCGGCAATGCCACACAGGCGTTGAATACGGCACTTTTTGGCTTATTACAGCCAGGAGATGTGGTAGTTACGTCTTCTTGGGAACATAATGCGGTAGTAAGGCCATTGCATGTTCTGGAACAAAAAGGCGTAGTCATCCGAAAAATTCCTCCCACCCAAGAAGGACCGCTCGATTTAACAGCGTTGGAAGCGGCTCTCCCGGGGGCCAAAGCGTTAGTTTTGACGCATGCCAGCAATGTAACCGGCGCTATTCTGCCGCTACAGGAAGCGGCAGCCCTGGCTGCTCGCCATGGCTGCCTGGTGATTGTGGATGCGGCGCAAACGGCAGGGGTGGAAGAAATTAAAGCCTCCTGGGGTTTGCATGTCATTGCTTTTGCCGGCCATAAAGGTTTGCTAGGGCCGCAGGGCACAGGCGGCTTATATGTAGCTCCCCAGGTTTCCGTAAAGCCGCTAATTTTCGGCGGTACCGGCAGCCGCTCGGAAGAGAGGGAGCAGCCTTCTTTTTATCCGGATTGTTTGGAAAGCGGCACGTTAAATACGCCTGGCTTGGCTGGGTTATTGGCAGGCGTGCGGTTTGTGCGTACCACGGGAATGGAAAAAATTCGTTATCGTGAGAGCGAGTTGGCCGAAAAATTGCGTACGGCCCTTCGCAAGATGCAAGGAATCAGCATGAAAGGGGAAAAGCAGGGGCAGTTGCAGACGGCTGTGCTTTCCTTTACGGTAGAGGGGATTGATAGTAATGTGGCGGCTTTGTGGCTGGAAGAAAAGGCAGGCATAATTTGCCGAGCCGGGCTCCATTGCGCGCCCTGGGCGCACGAGGCTTTGGGAACGTTGGAAACAGGAACTATTCGTTTCAGTCCAGGCTATTTTAATACAGACGCAGAAATAGAAGAGGCGATTAAGGCTCTGCACCAGTTGACGCAAGCGTTTTGATTTTAAGGAGGTTCTATATGATACAGGGAAGCGTGGTCAATGCCGCGGCGATTGTTGCAGGCACTGCCGTGGGGCTGCTGCTGCGCAAGGGCATTCAGGAACGATACCAGCAGACCGTGTTAGCGGGTGTAGCCATGTCTGTGGGGCTGATTGGCGTGACGATGGCGCTGAAAACACAGAATATTTTATTAGTCATTGTCAGCATGGTTCTCGGGGGCTTGGTGGGCGAATTTTTAGATATTGATGCGCGCCTGGAAAAAATGGGAGCGTGGCTGACCCAGCGGCTGGGAGCTCAATACGGCAATGTAGGCCAAGGCTTTGTTACGGCCAGCTTGGTTTTTTGCATCGGCGCCATGGCGGTAGTCGGCTCGATTCAAGATGGTATGACCGATGATGCGGCGACGCTGTACGCGAAAGCTACGCTCGATGGCATTGCTTCGGCAGTCTTTGCTTCTAGCATGGGCGCCGGCGTAGCTCTTTCTGCGGTGCCGGTGCTGCTGTATCAAGGCGGCATTTCTTTGGCGGCAGCGGCTTTTGGGGCTACGTTGCCAACCGCGGCTGTCACCGAGATGAGCGCCGTCGGCGGCCTTTTAATTGTAGGCATCAGCATGCGGATGCTGAATTTAGGCGATATTCGTATTGCCAATTTGTTGCCAGCCGTATTTGTGGCGCCTCTTTTGGTTTTGTTTTGGCCGGCTTAATGTAAAAACGATTAACGAACCGCGAAACACACGAAAAACGAGAAAAGGGGTTTTACTCTGGCTTTTCTCAGTTACTCCGAGTTGCGTTCTTTCCTGACAGATATAAATAATTGGCTTCTTAGGGGAATTTGTAGTAAAATACCACATGCAGATGCGTGTGGTTTTCGGCAAGGGTCTGTGCGGTTTTAACGAATAGCCGTAGTTACATAGGGGAGGATGCGATCGATCTTGGGACAACAGGAATTAATAGAAATTCAGCAATGGATTTTGAACTATCTGCCGTATTTTTTGTTGGTCTTTGCGGTAATGGTGCTGATTGCACTGACATTTTTCATTAATCTGAACTTCAAAATGAGTAAGTCCAAAAAACGCTATGAGAAATTGATGACCGGCATGGAGGGTGCCAACCTAGAGCAATTGCTGGAGAATCATATCAGCGAAGTACGTCAGTTGCGAGGGCAGGTAGCGCAGCTAACGCAGCAGGTAGAAGAGCTGACGGCGGTTTCGCGCGTGTGTGTGCAAAAAGTTGGTGTAGTACGATTCCGGGCTTTTGAAGATACTGGCAGCGATTTAAGTTTTGCTGTTGCACTTTTAGATTCAGAAGACAACGGCGTGGTGCTGTCCAGCTTGTTTGGGCGAACCGAATCCAGAGTCTATGCTAAACCGGTTGAACATGGCGCTTCCAGCTACCTTCTGTCTACAGAAGAGAATGAAGCGTTGAGTAAGGCAAAAAAGCAAACCCTGATTAATTAATAAAAGAAACAAAGGAATTCCTGATACTGCAGAAAGCTGCGGCAGGAATTTTTTGTTTTGTGTCGAATAAACCATTTTTGGGAGTTACTTCCTAAGACCTAAGAAAGGAGGCTAGTGGTTTTGAAAAAACCGGAGCAAAAAAAAGAACGTAAAGATTTTACTCTGATGATGGTGCCTCACCATGGGCAGAATGTGCGCTCGATTCGGATTCCCTTGCAGTTAATGCAGACGGTTGCGGCTGCTATTTTTGTTTGCGTTGTTGCTGTGGGCGGTATGACTCTTTCCTATCGCAGCCAGGCATCTATGGCGGACGCAGATAAGCAGGAATTAGAGCAATTGCGGCAGGTGAATCTGGTGCAAGCGCAGCAGATTGATCAGCTGGCTAAGGAAACGGCATCCATTCAATCAGATATGCAGCGTTTGAATCAGCTGGATGCTGATTTGCGCCGCATGGTAAACAGTGAGGAAAAGGCAGATGTGTCGCGTGGCGGTATGAACCGTCCTGCTAATGGAACTGCTTATGACGGTCAAGGCGGACCGGAAGCAAAGCCTTCAGCAGGGGATTTGCTGAATGTGGTCCATGATCTTCGAACGCAAATGCAAGAACGAGAAGAAAGCTTAAGTCAACTTCGCAGCAATTTATTAGAAAAGAAAGCAGTTCAGGCGGCCACTCCATCCATTTGGCCTGCCAGCGGGTCGGTAACGTCGCGTTTTGGTTGGCGTAATTCTCCTTTTGGCGGCGGTAGCGGAGACTGGCACCCTGGTATTGATATTGCCAACGACTCAGGAACGCCGATTTTGGCTACAGCTGAAGGAACGGTTGTAGGCAGCGGCTGGGTTAGCGGCTATGGGTATTTGGTGGAGATTGACCATGGAAATGGCATCCACACCTTATACGGACATAACTCGCAGAATCTTGTTTCTGTGGGTCAGCACGTGACCAAGGGGCAGCTTGTTTCCTATATGGGCAGTACCGGCTATAGTACGGGGCCGCATGTGCATTACGAAGTGCGCGTGAACGGCAGCGTGGTCAATCCGGCCAGTTTCCTTTAAGAAGCAATTTCGGTTCCTGAAATAGGACAGAATCATTTAGTCAACGGTTTCCTAGAAGCCGTTGACTCATTTTTTATTGGACTATGTATTAAGATGGAGGAAGTATGTTTAGAAAAAAAGGCGATGCAACATCCGCTCCGGTGGAAACTATGATTAGCAAGGAATGCGAGCTCATGGGCAGTCTTGCAGCAAAAGGGAGCTTGCGTGTTGACGGTAAAGTTGCCGGTGATGTCACTACCGATGGAGATGTATTGGTGGGAGAAGGCGGCTTGATTGAAGGCGACATTCAGGCGCAGAATGTTATCTTGGCCGGAACGGTACGGGGAAATTTGAAGCTTACCGGTAAATTGGAGTTGTATCCGACGGCTCATTTAACAGGAGACGTGAAAGTAGCGGTTTTGAACATTTCCGATGGCGCCTTTTTTCACGGAACTTGTGAAATGGAAAAAATTCAAGCGTAGTTTCTTCCTATATATACTGTATAAACTATAGAATCAATCCTCGCGCTGCTTTTTCTGGGCAGCAGCGGGGATTTTTTTAGTATTAAAAACGCTATGTCTTTGGGAGGAAGATGTATGTATACAGCAAAACAATACAAAACATACTACTCTTCATTCAAGGCGGTTTCTAGAAAGACAATCCTGCGTCCATAGGCAGATTACGCGCACTAATTAACACTTTGCGCAAGGTAATGACTGTGCTTGCAATAGGGTATTCGCAGTATAAATATACAAAAAACAAAACGCTTACCAAAAACAAAAACGCGAAAACAAAGGATTTGTCAGAAAAAAGCTTTTTTTAAAATGCATATTGACAGTATAAAACCATGGCTTATAATAAATACTAGTATGAAAACACTGTTGTATACAAAAAGACAAATGTTTTCAGGGAGTGTGCCTAGGGTTCCGCGCTATTTAGCGGTCTGGTCCAAGCGGCACAGGAGAGGCGAAGCCGCCTCTTTACACCGTGGGTAGAAAAGACCCTGCGGAAGGTCCCGGCGGATGTCGGCACTTTGCGCAGGGTCTTTTCCTTTTTTGTTCAGCGAAAGAAAGTAGCGCTGACGCTGCGATGTGCTTGATTGGTTTTGCAGAGAGAGAAGGAAGGGAGACAGTCATATGTGTAGAATTGGCGCCATTAAGAGCAGTCAAGTATTCCACCCGTCTGCCGCATTGCGGCTCATGCTGCCCCAACAAAAAGGGCACGACAATTCCGGTTTTGCTATGACCTTGCAAGATTTGGAGGGACGTTTCGCCGAGCATAAGGACAAGCCGCTGTTGTCGTTGGCTTGTACTCAGCGGGGGGCTAAACTGGTAGAGGATTATATGGACTCCGCCGGCTTTACTCCCCTGCAGGAATGGATTCCCCGCGGCAGCCGCAAGGCTGGGTTGGATATCCAAGCGATGCCGTACTACATTTTTCGTCAATACGACTATCCGGACTATTTGGCGACCGCTCCGGCAGAAGAAAAGGAAGATCTGCTTATGGATACCCGCCTGGCTTTGCGGGCGCTCCTGGAGCCGGAGGATGAGGGGTATGTGTATTCTTTCTGGCCCGATGTCTTGACCTTGAAAGAAATCGGCGATCCCCGGGACATTGCCACCTATTTCCGTCTGTGGGACGATACGGGCGATCTTTTGGCGCGCAACCTTGTGGTGCAGTGCCGTCAAAACACCAACTACGACATTGTTCGCTATGCGGCGCATCCCTTCTTTTTACAGGGCTACACTCTTTGCGCCAATGGCGAGAATACCTTCTATACCAAAAACAAGGAATACCAAAAATCGCTGCATCGCGGTTATATCGGTTTTGAATCGGATTCGCAAAATTTCCTTTATACCTTGCATTATGTGCTGCATGAACTCAAGTGGCCCCTGCAGTACTATAAACATGTAATTACGCCGCTGTCATTCAGCGAAATGGAAGAACGGCCGGACAAAGAGGTGCTGACTACCATTCGTCAGTCTATGGGGCATTTGGAAATCAACGGTCCCAATACGATCATCGGTCTTTTGCCGGATGGCCGGATGATGACTTGCTGTGACTCCAAAAAGCTGCGGCCTGTTGTCCTTGGCGGCGATGCAGTGACGAAAGCCATTTCTTCCGAGGTGTGCGGCTTGAACGCCATTTTGCCGGATCGTGATATTGCCAGCGATATTTATCCCAATGAACGGGAAATCGTGCTGATTAACAACCAGTTGGAGGTAGAGCGATGGAAACAGTAAGAACCCAGGATGTAGGCGTCAACGACCTCAACTGGAAGATAGAATACAACCCGGAGCGGTGTACTCTTTGCGGCAGCTGTGTAGCCGCGTGCACCTTTGGCGCTATTGAAGCGGCCGTAGAACGCCGCAGCAGCGTCGTTTCCCGCGGTCCCGTGCCTAACCCTGTGAAAGAGCATGCTGCGATGCCCGTGATTCGTCAAAAGCGTTCTGTAGCGAACGCCTGCGTAGGCTGCGGCATGTGCGAGAAGGTCTGTCCCAATCAGGCCATCCGTCCGGTGCGCAACGCAGACACGCGTCAGAATTTGCTTGCCCGGGCCGGCGGCGCTACCATTAAACGCGGCGGCCGGACCAATCTGAACGCCGATCGTACGCTGGACCGGATTGTGGTGGGCCGCATTTCGCAGATGACCGACCCTTCGCTGGATTCGGAGCGTCATACCTTTGATATGCGCACGCCTTTAGGGCGCGTGCTCCCGCCGTCGCAGCTGCCGTTGGCTTCGGCAAACGGTTCGCTGCAGTTGAACGGTCATACGCCGCCGGTAAGTTGGATTTATCCGATTATTTTCAGCGATATGTCTATTGGCGCGCTGTCGACTAGAGCCTGGGAAGCCTTGGCGCTGGCTACGGCCTATCTCAATGAAAAGCATGGCTTGCCGGTGCGCATGTGTTCCGGCGAGGGCGGCATGCCGGTGAAGCTGATGGAATCCGAGCAGCTTAAGTACGTGATTCTGCAGATCGCTTCCGGTCATTTCGGCTGGAACCGCATCATTCAGGCGATGCCGAAAATGAAAGTCGATCCGGCGGCGGTGATGATCAAAATCGGCCAGGGCGCTAAGCCCGGCGACGGCGGTCTTTTACCGGCGGCCAAGGTGGCTTCGCATATTCAGGCCATCCGCGGCGTGCCTAAGGCGGATCTCATGTCTCCGCCTAACCATCAGGGCTTGTACTCCATCGAGGAGTCGGTGCAGAAGATGTTCCTTTCCATGAACGCCGCTTTTGGCTTCCGGGTGCCCGTGGCGATCAAATGCGCTGCTTCGGCCACTTCGGTCTCGGTATATAACAATTTGCTCCGTGACCCGTACCGCATTTGCGGCGGCTTTTTCATCGACGGCATCCAGGGCGGCACCGGCGCAGCCAATGAAGTGTCGCTGGATCATACCGGCCATCCGGTGGTTTCTAAGCTGCGTGAATGTTATCTGGCGGCGGTCAAGCAAGGCCGTCAAGGCCAGATTCCCCTCTTTGCCGGCGGCGGCGTAGGCCTTACAGGCAACGCGGCGGCGGATGCGTTTAAACTGATTTGCCTGGGCGCTAACGGCGTCTTTATCGGCAAGATTTTGATTCAACTGATGGGCTGTGTCGGCAACGAACACGGGCGCTGTAATTCTTGTTCCACCGGCAAGTGTCCTACAGGCATCTGTACGCAGGACCCGCGCTTGGTAGGGCGTCTAGACATCGATAAAGCCGCCCAGGCTGTTGTGGATTACACCTTGGCGCTGAACAGTGAATTCAAGAAGCTGATGGCGCCAGTAGGCAACAGCTCGCTGCCCATAGGCCGTTCCGATGCGTTGGTGACTACCGACCGCGCCGTAGCGGAAAAATTGGCCATCCAATACGTCTGCTGATAGGGAGAAGGAGGAACTGGAGATGCTTACGATTGATACTTTGGCAGGAGGAAAACGCCTGTCCACACAAGAACTCCTGACCGCCATCAGCGAGGCGCTAGCGGCGGGAGAAACAGAATTTCATATTTTGGCCAGCGGCCAGCATGATATCGGCGGTCCCTTATGGCACCCCGAAGGAAAGTCGCTTCGTTTCACGGTGACTAATCCGGGACAGCGCGTGGGCTCCATGTGCATGCCCGGAACCGAAGTCATTGTAGAGGGCTCGTCTTCTGCAGATGTAGGTTGGCTGAATGCCGGCGGCCGCATTGTGGTCAAAGGCGACGGCGGGGACACCACCGCCCATTGCGCCGCCGGCGGCAGTATTTATATCGGCGGCCGGGCTGGTACCCGCTCCGGGTCTTTGATGAAACATGACCCTCTTTATGCGCCGCCAGAATTTTGGGTTTTGAAGCGCTGCGGCAGCTTCTCTTTTGAGTTCATGTCCGGCGGCATTGCCGTTGTTTGCGGTGTGAATGTTGAAGAGGGAGAATCAGTGCTGGGCGATCGCTCCTGCATGGGCATGGTGGGCGGCGTGGTGTATGTCCGCGGCCCGCTGCAAGGCGTATCCGCGAAAGACGTAAAAGTGCGGGCGTTGGAAGCGGAGGATATTGACTATCTGTCCAGTCACATGGAGGACTTCTTGCAGTCCGTAGAGCGTAAAGAGCTGCAAGCGGAATTGACGCAATGGGACGAGTGGCGGAAAATTGTGCCCCTTACCTATGAAGAGCGTCCTAAAAAAGTAGAATCTCATCTTTTTGATTTCCGGGCGAACGAGTGGGTTCCCGGCGGTATTTTCAGCGATGTAGTGAAGGACGATTTTTCCGTAGTTGCCTTGGTTACGAACGGTGTGATGCGCCAGCGCGTGCCGCAGTGGGAAAATGCCCGCTTTGCCGCTCCTTGCCAATTCAACTGCCCGGCATCCATTCCGTCACAAGATCGCTTTAACTTGCTTCGCGACGGCAAAGTAGGCGAGGCCTATCGTCTGGTGCTGGAATATACCCCGTTCCCTGGCTCGGTTTGCGGCAGCGTTTGCCCCAACCTGTGCATGGACGACTGTACCCGCGGCCAGATCGACTTATCCGCGCAGATCGGCGCTTTGGGCCGGTATTCGCGCGAAGTAACACTGCCGCAGGCAACGCAAAAAACAGGCAAAGCTGTAGCGGTTATCGGCGGCGGCGTGGCTGGTCTGACGGCGGCTTGGGAACTAGTGCGTCAGGGACATGACGTAACGGTTTTTGAAAGTGATGCCAAAATGGGCGGCAAAATGGAACAGGCCATTCCTCGTTCCCGGCTGGCGGCGGACGTGCTTGAAGCCGAAGTAGCCCGCGTGGCGTCGCTGGGCGTAACGTATCGTAACAATGAGACCGTGGATGCCGCGAAATTTGCGCAGCTGCGCAAACAGTATGACGGCGTGGTAGTGGCTACCGGCGGCCATGTGTCCAAGGTTATTCCCTGGCCTGGTTCTGAGCGCTTGGTCAAAGGCTTGGAATTCCTCAAGGCTGTCAACAGCGGACAAAAACCGAAGATCGGCAAAAAGGTCGTTGTCATCGGCTGCGGCAACGCAGGTATGGATGTGGCTATCGGCGCCTATGAAATGGGAGCCGAAGAAGTTACCTGCATCGACGTGGCTAAGCCGGCGGCTTTTGAAAAGGAAATTGAACATGTGGAAGAACTGGGCGGCGTGCTGCTTTGGCCGGCGGTTACCCAGGAAATTACGGCGGAGGGCCTGCGTTTGACAGATGGAAGGATGCTGGCGGCTGATACGGTGATCATCAGCATCGGTGAAGTGCCGGATCTATCTTTCCTGCCTGCGGAGCTGCCCCAGGAGCGTGGCTTCTTGAAAGCTGGCCCGGCCGGAAAGCTGGCGGACGGTCTTTATACTGCAGGGGACACGATTCGCCCCGGCCTTTTGGTGGATGCCATCGGCACGGCCCGCGAAGCGGCTAAGGCCTTGCATGCGGAATTGACCGGCGAAGCCTATGCGGCAAAAGAGAAAGTGGCCCTCCCGCAGAGCCGCCTCTCGACGGAGTACTTTGAGCGCTGCCAAAGCGGTCAAGTTCCTCAAGCCAAGGAAGATTATCTGCGCTGTATCAGCTGCGGCACTTGCCGCGACTGCCATATGTGTGAAAAATCTTGCCCCGAAAAAGCTATTTCCCGGGAAATACAGGAAGACGGCTCGTTCGCCTATGTTTCGGACGACAGCCGCTGCATCGGCTGCGGCGTGTGCGCAGGCATTTGCCCTTGCGGCATTTGGTCCATGCATCCGAACAATGCGCCCTTGCCTTGTAACTAAACCCCAAAGCGCCGCCCAGCGAGGCGGCGCTTTTTTATTGCTGCACCATAATTTATAAGTTTTTATTGCTGGAAAACCTAGAGTTAGCAAGAGCTGGGAAGTTCTGGATAAACGGCGGCATAACTGTATTTGAGACAAGATTTGCGCGCGTCTCGCAAAAGCAGGCTAAGGCGGCAGCTTCTTAACTCGCTGCGCTCAAACAGGCGAAACTGTCATCCGCCGTCACCAGCATTTTCGTCCTGCGGACCGTCTTGCTCCAATAAAAGTCTCAAATACAATCACGGCCGCCGCAGCCTCAGTCGTTCCCTCACTATTAAATGCCAGCAGACGTCGGTTGCTATGCAGTCCATGAATTTTCAGAGGAGACCGGCGATTATGCCATCCTTGGCATCGCCGGCCTTAGGCACTTCACGTGCCGTCAGGTGCTTCCGGCACCGTCGTACTCCTGTTGAATTCCGAAACCCTCCGTCGAACCTCCCGTGACTCCGATTCTCTTGTTCACTCTTCGTCACCGTAGCCCTCCCTCTACTCACTTTACTCCTGTTTAATCAACGTTCCATGGGAAAGAGAGTACTAAATCACAAAATCCACACCGGAAAAACAAATGGTGTCCAAAAATAGACATGTTTCGAGATCGTGAACATTACGTGTCGATAAATGAAAAAATATGTGAACTTTTGATTGACAGGGAGGATGTAGGAAAATATAATAAAGGACAACGGACAAGATTATCCGTGCAAAAAACACATGTTCCCGCGTGAGGTGTAATTTTGTAATCCTTACGCATATTGAGGGAGCACGGCAAGAATGTCCAGGAATTATACGGTAGATTCTAACATGAGATGAAACAGGGGGCATGTAGCGTGAGTAAAAAATGGCAAAAGTGGCTCGGCGTAGCCTTGGCGGCAACGCTGACAACAGCGTTGGTAGCCGGCTGCGGCGGCAAAAGCGAACCTAAAGGGGATGCCAATGAAATTCGCATTGGCGCCAGCATGGAATTGACTGGCGGTGTAGCGGCTTACGGTCAGCAGACGTTGAACGGGATCAAGTTGGCTGTGAAGCAGGCAAATGACGCTGGCGGCATCAACGGCAAGAAGATCAATTTGATTGTGGCGGATAACAAGTCGGAAGCATCGGAGGCTACCAACTCGGTAACGAAGCTGATCAATCAGGATAAGGTTATTGCCGTTCTCGGTCCGGTGGTAAGCTCGAATGCGTTGGCGGCGCTGCCGGTAGCGGAAAGCTCCAAAGTTCCTCTATTGACGCCGACTGCTACGAATCCCGATGTAACTGTAAAAGACGGTAAGGTTCGCCCTTATGCGTTCCGGTCCTGTTTTATCGATCCTTTCCAGGGAACCGTAGTGGCTAATTTTGCTTCGAAGACCTTAGGCGCTAAGAAAGCGGCTATTTATGTGGATAACAGCTCGGATTACTCCAAAGGGCTGGCTAAATTCTTTGAAGAGAATTTTGTCAAAAATGGCGGCACCATTGTTATAAAAGAAGCGTTCCTGCAAAAAGACCAGGACTTCAAATCGACCTTGACCAAAATTAAGGCAGCCGGCGCGGATGTAATTTATGTTCCCGGCTACTATGAAGAAGTGGGCAAGATCGTCAAACAGGCTCGGGAAATGGGTATTACCCTTCCGATCACCGGCGGCGACGGCTGGGACAACTCCAAGCTGCCTGAAGTAGCTGGCGCAGCAGCACTGAACAATACCTTCTTCAGCAATCACTATTCGGCAGAAGATAAGGACCCCAATGTTTCTAAATTTGTAGAGGCCTATAAGAAAGAATACAATGAAGCCCCCAGCGCCTTGTCGGCTTTGGGCTATGACGCCGGCTTGCTATTGGTAGACGCTCTCAAACGGGCAGGCAGCACTGATTCGGCGAAACTGACCGAAGCCTTGGCGGCGGTGAAGAACCTTCAGGTTTCCACAGGTATCATTTCCCTGGATGCCAATCATAACCCAGTGAAGAGCGCTGTCATCATTGAAATGAAGGATGGCAAGCAAACCTTTAAAGAAAAAGTAAATCCTTAAAGAAAGAGGGTTAAGGCAACTTGCCTTAGCCCTTCTTTTTCCACTTTCTTCCGAACCGTATCCATTTGGAAGGTTTCGTTTTAAAACCTGTTTTTGTTTTTGTGCAGAGGACATGTGACGTTCGTGTATACAAGGAGTGGTATTGACAGTCCAAAAACCGTGCACTATAATGACAACATGTACACGGAAAGATTCACTGCAGATGGACGCGGTGTCGAATTACGGACACAGTTTTCAGAATAGCGGCAAGACATTGCGCCGTTGCAGGGAATCCAATGACAGGAGGCTGGAGAATGCTGACGAAAAAAGTCGCGCGCTGGATTGGCGTTGCCTTGGTAGGCGGCTTGCTGACAGCAGCCCTTGCAGGCTGTGGCGGCGGTGCTAAGCAAGATGCCAACGTAATCAAGCTCGGCGCCAACCTGGAGATGACCGGAAACAATGCTACCTTTGGACAATCGGCTGCTAACGGAGCTAAACTGGCGATTAAGGAAATTAACGCTAAGGGCGGCATCAACGGCAAGCAGCTGGAACTTGTAGTTGCGGACAACAAGAGCGAGGCGGCTGAAGCTGCGAACGCCATGCAAAAGCTGATTACTCAGGATAAAGTAGTAGGCGTGATCGCGCCGATTGCTTCTTCCAGCGTTATTGCCGCAGCTCAGGTTAATATGGCTAATAAAGTACTGGCCATCAGCCCGACGGCTTCCAATCCGAAAGTTACTGTAGACCCTGCTACCGGAAAAGTACGGGATTTCCTGTTCCGGGCGGCATTCATCGATCCGTTCCAGGGTTCGGTTATGGCCAACTTTGCAGGCAAGAGCTTGAAAGCCACGAAAGCGGCCATGTATATCGATAACAGTTCCGACTATGCCAAAGGCTTAGGACAGTTCTTTAAGGAAACCTTCCTCAAGAATGGCGGCGCCATTGTTTCGGAAGAAGCTTACCTGGCTAAAGACACGGATTTTAAAGCGACCCTGACGAAAATCAAAGCGGCTAATCCGGACGTGCTCTTTGTACCTGGTTACTACCAGGAAGTGGGCATGATCATCAAACAGGCTCGGGAAATGGGTCTGACGATGCCAATCCTGGGCGGCGACGGCTGGGATTCAGCGAAGCTGCCGGAGATTGCCGGGGCTGGCGCTTTGAACAATACCTTCTTTGCCAACCATTACTCGCCTGACGACAATAGTCCGGCCATCAAAGCCTTTGTTGACTCGTATAAAAAGGAATACGGCCAAACGCCTGACGCCTTTGCCGCTCTTTCGTACGACGCCACCATGATGGTGATTGAAGCCATTAAACGCGCCGGCGGCACGGATACGACGAAAATCAAGGATGAACTGGCTAAGACCAAAGATTATCAGGCTGTATCCGGAAAGATCACCTTGAATGAAAGCCATGATGCGGTGAAGAGCGCCGTTATCATTGAATTCAAGGATGGCAAGCAAGCATTTAAGGAAAAAGTCAATCCGTAATCCGAAGGTTTGTTAGCGGATGTACCGGGAGTTATCGAAGGGGATAAGACTGCGCAACCCATAGGGCTACGCGCCGTCTTGTTCCCTTTTTGTTGCTCGCGTTTTGAATAGAAGTGACTGAATTTAGACGGTTTTAGATTGGAAAGGAGGATCGCCCATGGATTTTTTAATTCAAGTAATACAACAGTTGATTAACGGTATTTCTTTGGGCAGCATTTACGCCCTGATCGCTCTTGGCTATACGATGGTTTACGGTATTATCAAGCTTATCAATTTTGCACATGGCGATATTTATATGGTAGGTGCTTATATCGGTTTCTTTGCGACAACCGTATTGGGAGTATCCTTTGTTCCGGCCTTGCTAATCGCTATGGTTGGCGCCGGTTTGGCGGGCATGTTGATTGAATACCTGGCGTACCGGCCGCTGCGGTTTGCGCCGAAGATTTCGGTGCTGATCACGGCCATCGGCGTTTCGCTGCTTTTGGAATATGGCGGCATGCTGGTGGTTTCTCCTCAGCCGCGGACCTTCCCGGCGGTATTTCCCACAGAGACGTACAATTTGGCAGGCATTATCATCAATAACCAACAGGTGGTCATCTTGGTGGTTTCGCTGCTGCTCATGGTGCTGCTGACGTATGTCGTGCAGTACACTAAAATCGGCAAGGCCATGCGCGCCGTATCCTTTGATACGGAAGCCGCACAGCTGATGGGCATTGATTCGGGCAGAATCATTTCCTTTACTTTTGGCATTGGCTCGGCCTTGGCGGCTGCCGCAGGCGTTCTTGTTGGCGTGTACTACAATTCCATTGATCCGCTGATGGGCATCATGCCTGGTTTAAAAGCCTTCGTTGCAGCCGTTTTGGGCGGTATCGGCATTTTGCCGGGCGCTATGCTGGGCGGCCTTATCTTGGGGGTTGTAGAAGCGCTGGTAAGCGGCTTTATTTCCTCCACCTTCCGCGATGCGGCGGCGTTTGCCATTTTGATTCTGATTCTGCTCTTCAAGCCGTCCGGCTTGTTAGGCAAAAATACCCGTGAGAAAGTGTAGGTGACAGGCATGCGGAGCAAAACGAAAAAAGACCTGAAGGTTCTTGGTTTGTGCATGGCCCTGTTCGCTGTCGTGCAGGTGCTCATAAACGTTGATTTTATTGGTCCTTTCTGGGAACTGAATTTGATTCTGATCGGCATCAATATTATTTTGGCTTCTAGTCTGAACTTGATTAACGGCTTTACCGGCCAGTTTTCGATCGGTCATGCCGGTTTCATGGCGGTGGGCGCCTATGCCAGCGCCGTGCTGTCGGTAAAATTTGAGCTGCCGTTTTTGCTGGCGATTTTAGGAGGCGCCGCTGGCGCCGGCCTTCTTGGTTTCTTAATCGGTCTGCCAACACTGCGCCTTAAAGGCGACTATTTAGCCATTGCCACCCTGGGCTTGGGAGAAATTATCCGTATTTGCATTTTGAACATTCAATATGTAGGCGGCGCTTCCGGCTTCATGGGCATCCCCCGGTATACGAATTTTGCCTGGGTTTTTGCTTTAACGGTAGTTACCTTATTCGTTATTAAAAATTTAATTAATTCTACACATGGACGCGCCTGTATTGCCATTCGCGAGAATGAGATCGCCGCCGAGTCCATGGGGGTTGATACAACGCGTTATAAAGTTATGGCCTTTACGATCGGCGCCTTCTTCGCCGGCGTGGCGGGCGCTCTCTTTTCGCATTACTTCTACATCGCCCATCCGGCTTCGTTTACCTTCATGAAGTCCTTCGACATTCTGACCATTGTGGTTTTGGGCGGTCTGGGAAGCTTGACCGGTTCTGTTACGGCGGCGGTGCTGCTGACCTTTGTTTCGGCCGCTTTGGCAGGCTATCCGGAATGGCGCATGGTTATCTATTCGTTAATGCTTATCATCCTGATGATTTATCGCCCGCAAGGGCTGTTTGGCAACAAGGAATTGAGTATGGCCACGTTTGGCCGTTTGTTTGGAGGTGGCAAACGTGACGCTGCTTAAGACTACCAAGCTGTCCAAGGTGTTCGGCGGCCTGCGGGCGGTTTCCAATTTTGAAATGGAAATCAACAAGGGCGAGCTCGTTGGTTTAATCGGCCCAAATGGAGCTGGCAAAACCACGGCCTTTAACTTGTTGACCGGCGTATACGAACCGACCGAAGGGGAAATCATTTTTGACGGCCAAAGTGTTGTCGGCCTCAAGCCGTATCAGGTTACCCAGAAGGGGATTGCAAGAACCTTTCAAAACATCCGTCTTTTCAGCGATATGACGGTGCTGGACAATGTTAAGGTTGCGTATCACTTCCATATGAAGTATGGCCTGGCAGAGGCGGTAAGCCGTCTAGGCCGCTATTTCGGCGAAGAAGAAGAGCTGGAAGAGCAGGCCATTCGTTTTTTGGAAATCTTCCAATTGGCTGATAAAAAAGATGAAGTAGCCAAGAACCTTCCTTACGGGGAACAGCGCCGTTTGGAAATTGCCCGGGCCCTGGCGGCGAAGCCGAAATTGCTGCTTTTAGACGAGCCTGCAGCCGGTATGAACCCGCAGGAAACCCAGCAGCTGCTGCAAATGATTCGCTGGATTCGCAAGGAATTTGACTTAACCATCCTTCTTATTGAGCATGACATGAGTCTGGTTATGAATGTGTGCGAGCGCATTTACGTGCTGGATTACGGCAAGATTATCGCCAGCGGCACGCCGGATGAGATCAAAAACAATAAGCAAGTCGTCGAGGCGTATCTCGGTGAGGAGGTGAACTGATGCTGACTATAGACAATCTTAACGTATTTTATGGCGCTATTCATGCGTTGAAGGGCATTTCTCTGGAAGTAAAAGAAGGGGAAATTGTGACCCTTATCGGCGCCAACGGCGCTGGCAAGTCCACCACGCTGCGCACTATTTCCGGCTTGCTGAAGCCGAAAGAAGGCAGCATTAAGTTTGAAGGCAAGGATATCGGCGGCACGGCAGCCCAGAACGTTGTTAAACTGGGTATTTCCCAGGTTCCCGAAGGCCGGCGCATTTTTGCCAATATGACGGTTATGGAAAACTTGGAACTTGGCGCGTTTATTCGCAGCGATAAGGCTGGCATTGCACAGGATTTGGATATGGTTTTTGGTCGATTTCCTCGTTTGGCTGAGCGCAGAAGCCAGCTGGCAGGCACCTTGTCCGGTGGCGAACAGCAGATGCTGGCCATGGGCCGGGCGCTGATGAGCCGTCCGCGGATGATGCTTCTGGATGAGCCGTCCATGGGCTTGGCGCCGCTTTTAATTCGTGAAATATTTAATATCATTGTGGATATCAATTCGACAGGAACTACGGTTCTTTTGGTCGAACAAAATGCTAACATGGCCTTGTCCATTGCGCACCGAGCTTATGTTATGGAAACCGGACGCATCACGCTGTCCGGCGATGCGAAAGAACTGGCTGCTAGTGAGGATGTCCGCAAGGCGTACCTGGGCGGCTGATGCCGTCTAGCCGGGGTGCGTCCCTGGCTCCCCATGGATGAAAGGAGAGTGTTTCTAATATGTTTGTGAAAGATCAGATGACCGTCAATCCGGTGACTGTTACATCAGCGACTACCATTGCGGATGCTGCCGAGCTCATGAAGAAACATCGCTTTCGCCGCTTGCCTGTGGTTGATATCGGCAAGTTGGTGGGTATTGTAACTGATCGCGATTTGCGCAAGGCTTCGCCGTCTTCGGCGACGACTCTGTCCGTTCATGAAGCGGATTACTTGTTGTCAAAAGCCTTGATCAAGGATATCATGACTAAAAAGGTTCTCAGCATTGGCTCAGAAGCTACGATCGAAGAAGCGGCTCTGGTGATGTACAATAACCGCATCGGCGGCGTGCCGGTAGTGGATAAAAATCAGGATGTAGTCGGCATTATCACCGAGACTGATATCTTTAAGTGCCTGGTGGACATCATGGGCTTGCCTTCGGGAACTACGCGCGTTACGATTCGCGTACCCGACAAGGCGGGAGTCATTACTGAAATTACCGGTATTTACGCAGACTTGGGCATTAACATTACCTCTATGGCCAGCTATACCCTGCCGGACGGCAGCGGTGAAGAAGTCATTCGCGGCGATGTGAAAGACGTGGAAGAACTCACAAAACGCATTGAGGCCAAAGGCTACAAAGTAGTTCACGTCGCTCAGATTGGGTAGCACTATTGAGAAAAATTCCCATAGTTTACACGGAAATTGACTTGTGATACAATACCAATAAGGATCAGGCGGCCGTGTTGTAACGGTGCGGCCGGGCTGCTCTTTTGGCAGCAGTAGTCAGCCTACGGGACCCTTGGGGGGACCGTAGGCTTTTTATGTCTTGCCCCTTTTTTGAAAGGAGCTGTTAAACATGAATGAAGAATTGGTATTATTAAAACGCCGCACAGCGAGGCTCTCGGTTGTATCTAATACATCGTTGGTCATTTTCAAGCTGCTTGTAAGCTGGCAGACGGGAGCCGTGAGTATTTTGTCCGAGGCGGCTCATTCCGCGGTGGATTTGCTGGCGGCTTTGATTGCCTGGGCGGCGGTGCGCAAGTCCGATTTACCGCCTGATGAGAAGCACGCCTATGGACACGGGAAGATCGAAAACCTCTCCGGTGCGATTGAGGCGGTACTCATTGTTGTAGCCGCCGTGGGCATCGTTTGGGAAGCGGCGCAGAAGCTTAACCAGCAGCATATGCCGGAAGATTTGGAATTGGGCCTGGCGGTAATGGCTCTTTCTATAGCTGTTAATTGGCTGGTCTCCGGAAAACTAATGACCGTGGCTAAGGCTACAGGGTCGCAGGCACTGGAGGCGGACGCCTTGCATCTGCGGGCTGATATCTGGACCTCTGTGGGCGTTTTGGTGGGCTTGGGTCTTATCTATTGGACCGGCTTGCCCTGGCTGGATCCGGCGATTGCGTTGGTTGTGGCAGTGATTGTTTTCCGCGCTGGCTGGAAACTGACCAAGAACAGTTTCGCTGAGCTGACGGACATCAGCTTGCCGGCAGAGGAAGAAGAGCGGATTGCCTCCTTGGTACAGACGCATCCGGAAGTGTTGTCCTTGCATCGTTTGCGGACGCGCCGTTCTGGCAGTTATCGCTTGTTGGACATGCATGTGGTTCTTGGTAAGGATCTGCCCCTGGAGAATGCCCATGCGATTTGCGATCAGTTGGAAGCCGAGCTTAAGGATGTATTTGCTCCGTGTGACGTCGTCATTCACATGGAACCGTGCACTGTAGCGACAGAGGAGTTTGCCTGTGCAGGCTGTACACAGTGTGAAAGGCGGTAAGCCACCATGATGGCCAAGGTATTTGACCTTTTTTTATCATTAGTCATTGCTCGCGCTTGGCGTCGAAGTCATCTGGAGCGCGTCCAAGGGAGGGTGCTCGAAGTAGGCGGCGGCAGCGGTCTGTCTTTGCCCTGTTATCCTCGCGCAGGTTGGACCGAGCTGGCGTTGGTGGATTTGGATCAGACGATGCTGGACCTTGCAGCGCAGCGTGAGCTGCCGGGCGGTCAGCCGATGACTGTTTGCCAGGGAAATGTCGAAGCTCTGCCTTTTGAGGCTGGCGCATTTGATACGGTAGTGGCGCAGTTCCTTTTTTGCGGCGTAACGCAGCCTGTGCAGGGGCTGCGCGAATGCCGGCGCGTTTTAGCGCCGGGAGGCAGACTGTTTTTGCTGGAGCATGTGCGCAGCGACCATTGCTTTTTAGGCCCGTTGCTGGATGCGCTGAATGTGGTTACCAGCCGTTTGTTTGCGGATCGGTTTAATCAGCGAGTGGAGCCTCTTTTAGCAGAGGCCGGTTGGCGGGTCGTGCGGCGTGAAGATCTATTTTTGGATGTCATTCGTCTGTTGGAGGCGGTGCCGCAGGAAGAAGAAGCGGCCAAGTCGTGAGTGAAAAGCACTCCTAAGGCTCACTAGAGCCTAGGGCTGCTTTTGTATTGTTAGAGTGTACTATCTTTTCGAGAAGACGCAAAACGGGCGGCAGGTGTTTCGGAGTTTGTATGGAATAGTGTTACCGTATGAACTTATTGTATTTATTATCAGCAGAAGGGAAGTTTTTTTATGGAGAAAAGAAAACCGTCAATTCCTCAGTTTAAAGCGTGGAAGGAGCAGGGACGCAAAATCCGCATGGCGACGGCGTATGATTTTTCCTTTGCATCCCTTGTGGAGCGTTCTCCGATCGAAATGATTTTGGTTGGGGACTCGTTAGGCATGGTCATGCTGGGCTATGACAGCACCGTGCCGGTGACGATGGAGGATATGGTGCATCATACGAAACCGGTGGTTCGGGGGGCGGCGAATACCTTTATTGTAGCGGATATGCCCTTTGGTTCCTATAATGTCAGCTTGAGCGAAACCATGCGCAACGCGAACCGGCTAATGCAGGAAGGCGGCGCTGACGCTATCAAGCTGGAAGGCGGCGAAGGGGTGCTCGACTTGGTGGCGGCCTTGACGTCTGGCGGCGTACCGGTGATGGGGCATATTGGCCTGACGCCGCAGACGGCTTCGCAATTGGGCGGCTTTAAGGTGCAGGGCAAGGATGCCGCGGCGGCGCAGCAACTGATCGAAGATGCGATGGGCCTTGAAGAAGCCGGCGCTTTTGCGGTAGTTTTGGAATGCGTACCGGCGCCGGTGGCCAAAATGATTAGTGAAAAGCTGTCGATTCCCACGATTGGCATTGGGGCGGGACCGGATTGCGACGGACAGGTTTTGGTTATTCACGATTTACTGGGTATTTTTGATCGCTTTACGCCTAAATTTGTCAAAAAATATGCGACCTTGAACGGAACGATTATTGATGCGCTGAGTACATATGCCAAGGAAGTAGAAGACGGAACCTTTCCGGGGCCGGAACATTCTTTTGGCATGGTGGAAGAAGAGCTGCAACGGCTCTACTAGAAAAGAGGAGGATGCGCAACCATGGAAGGTATTATGAAAATTAGTCAGTTTATTACCCGGCTCTTTCCTCTTTGGGTAGTGCTGTTTTCGTTATTGGCCTTTTTCTTTCCAGATCCCTTAAAGCCTATGGCCAAGCTCATTCCTTACGGCTTGGGCATTATTATGCTGGGCATGGGCCTTTCGATGAAAGTCGATGATTTCAAGCTGGTTCTTTCACGTCCGAAGGATGTGTTTTGGGGTATTGTTTTACGGTATATGATTATGCCTTTTGTCGGCTATGGCGTGGCGACCATGCTGGGGCTGCCTCCGGCGCTGGCGGCAGGCTTGATTTTGGTTGGCTGCTGTCCTAGCGGCACGGCTTCTAATGTGATGACCTTTCTGGCTAAAGGCGACACCGCGCTGTCGGTGACAGTGTCCAGTTTCAATACGGTGCTGGCGCCGATTTTAACGCCCTTCATGTTTTTGTATTTAGCCGGTTCTATTATTCCCATCAATACCGAAGCCTTGCTGCTGGATATTATCAAAATTGTGTTGGTCCCTGTGGCGTTGGGCATTGGCCTGCGGACGTTGGCGTCCGATTTTGTCGATAAAATCATGGGTGTTGTGCCGGTCGTGTCGGTAGTGATGATTGTAGCGGTTATTGCCACGGTGATCGCCTTGAGTGCCGCTAAACTGGCTACGGTAGCGGTTATTGCCTTTGGAGCGGTGGCGCTGCATAATGCCATTGGCCTTGGCTTGGGCTACGGTGCGGCTAAGACGGTTGGCATGGGAGAAAAGAAATCCCGGGCCATTGCCTTTGAAATCGGCATGGAAAACTCCGGCTTGGCTGTGGCCTTGGCCATTGCCCATTTGGATCCGGTGGCTGCCATTCCCGGCGCCATCTTCAGCGTCTGGCACAACTTGACAGGGTCGCTCTTGGCGGGCTTCTGGGGCTCTAAAGAACCACGCTCTTAGGTGCGGAATAAATTGGAACAGGAGTAAAGGGAGTAGAGGGAGGGCTCGTAAGGAACTAACAAGAGAATCGGAGAATCTGAGGGTACGCATGAGGGAATACTATTTTGCTTTGTAATAAAAAAGACCGCGGAAGCGGTCTTTTTGCGTTGCGTCCGAAAATAAATCCCGTTCCCTCTGTCGTACCCTCCGAGTACTCCCTCTACTCCTGTTAAAATTACGTTGCTCGTTCTGTGCCTCGGTTCCTCACTGGCTGTCGATGATTCGGCCTTGTTCGAGAAAAAGAATGCGGTCGCCAATGCGGCGGGCTTCGTCAAGATCGTGCGTGACCAGCAGCAGCGGGATGCGCCATTCTTCATGCAGCGCGTTGAGCTCGTCCTGGAGCTGCCGACGGGTGGCGGCGTCCAGGGCGGATAAGGGTTCGTCCAGAAGCAATAGCTGGGGCTGGCTCATGAGCGCCCGGGCTAAAGCGACGCGCTGCTTCTCGCCACCGGAGAGAACGCCAATGGAGCGCTCCGCCAGCGGCGTTAGAGAAAAACGCTCCAGCAGTCGCTCATACAGAGCGGCGGAGCCGTCCGGGCGGCTGCCGTAAAGAATGTTCTTTTTTACGGATAGATGAGGAAAGAGTGCATAGTCCTGGAACATATAGCCGATGCGCCGCAAGCGCGGCGGCAAAAACTGCTCTGTGGGGGCGTCAAAAAAGACAGTTTCAGCTAAGCGGATCTGACCAGCGTCCGGACGTTCCAAGCCTGCGAGGCACCGCAGCAAGGTAGTTTTGCCGCAGCCGGAAGGACCGAAAAGAACCAGCTTTTCCCCGGCATCTTGCTCAAAGCGAAGCTGCAGCGTAAAGGAAGGCAATTTTTTGCGGACATCTACATGGAGCATGAGCGGGCCTCCTTATGCTGGAGCCGGCGCTGCCAGTGATTGAGAAAAAAGAGCATAGAAAAGGTAATGCCGCTGATAAGCAGTACATAAAGACCGGCTAACGTCAGATCATTGGCTTCGGAAGCAAAATAAATAGCCAGCGGCAGGGTTTGCGTTTTGCCGGGAATGTTGCCGGCGACCATGATGGTCGCGCCAAACTCTCCCAAGGCGCGGGCGAAGGAAAGGATGCAGCCTGCGGCGACTCCGGGCCAGGCCAGGGGCAGGGAAATAGTAAAGAAGACGCGCAGCTCGCTGGCGCCAAGGGTGCGTGCCGCATCTTCCAGATGAGGATCGACGCTGTGCAGAGAAGCTTTGGCATTTTGGTACATTAGAGGAAAGGAGACCACAGCACCGGCCAAGACGGCGGCATACGGCGTAAACACAAGCTGCGCCTGATCGCCGAAGAGCCAGAACAAGGGCCCTTGTCGCCCCAACAGCAGCAGCAGGCAAAAGCCAGTTACTACCGGAGGCAGCACCAGCGGCAAGGTGAATAAGGCTTCTAACAAAGCTTTGCCGGGGATGTCCCAGCGGCGCAGCGCCCAGGCCCACGCCAGGCCAAAGATGACGACTAGGAATAGCGAAGCTGCCGCTACCTGCAAGGATAGCCAGATGGGTTGCCAGCTCATGGTAGTTCCCTCCTTTGCGCATACTGGATTTGAAAAAAGGAAGCGGCAGTTCCGTAGCGCGCTGCGAGCAACAGCCGGAACTTCCGCCTCCTTTGGCTTTTATACTACTATATCACAACTTAGCTCATTTGCAGAGCCGCAAATTTTGCATCGCTTTGTTTATTGGCGGAGCCAAGCAAAGGCTTTGGCGGCGGTAAACTCATCCATGCCTTTGGCGAAGAGCAGCTCTGCCTCATAGAAGCAGTCAGCCAGGGGCGCAGCTTCAGCTGGCGGAATGGCAATACAGCTCATTTGGGCGTTTTTGGCGGCTTCCACGCCGTAACGAGAATCCTCCATGACCAGACAGGCTTGGGGCGGCGTGTTTAGCAGGCGGGCCGCTTCTAAAAAGACGTCAGGCGCTGGCTTGCCTTTTTTGACCTGGGAAGAAGAAAGGGTAACATCAAAGTAGGTAAGCAGGTCGGCGGCCTCCAGGACAGCGTCAATGACTTCCTTGGAGGAGCCGGAGGCTACCGCTAACGGATAGCCGTGTTCCTTTAAGAGACTGACAAAGGTCCGCATTTCAGGAAATACATGGGTGCGCTCCTGGGCCAGTTCCATATAGGCGGCATTTTTTCGCGTCAGAAGTTCTTCTACTGAAATCGATAAGTCATATTGCTTTTTGATGTCGGCTAAAAAGCAGTGCGACGAAAGACCGGTATAAGGCTTTTTATGTTCCGCCTCAACGATGATGCCCAAGGGGCGGAAGATCTTTTGATCCGCTTCTAGATAGAGCGGCTCGCTATCGACAAGAGTGCCGTCCAAATCAAAAATAACAGCGGAAAATTTACGTGCAGCTTGATTCATGCAATGCGCTCCTTTAAAGGATGATTCGTTATAAAGATAAGTTTATTGTATCCTATTTTGAACGGCTTTTGTCAATAAAGAAAGATCTATTTTAAGAAAGAACAAAAAGCATGGAGACAAGAAAGAAACGCTTAAATGGATTGTAAGGAGCTGGAAAAGGTCCTATACTGAAGGAAATAAAGAAATAGGCGGAGGAACCGGATAAAATGAGCTATGTTCTAGCATGCGCTCTTTTTTTAGAATTTTGCGCAGTGCTGCTAGTGTTTATTGGAGGATATGCATTGTGGCAGCGGCGCAAAAACCATGTTTCCTTAATGAATTATTTTGCGGCGCTGGCTTTATCGACCGCTCTTTATGCGGCTGGTTATGGTGCGGAAATCCTTGATGTTTCCTTGGCGGGAAAGCTTCTGTGGCTCAAGGTCCA
Organism: uncultured Anaeromusa sp.; assembly: GCF_963668665.1. Taxonomy (NCBI): domain Bacteria; kingdom Bacillati; phylum Bacillota; class Negativicutes; order Selenomonadales; family Sporomusaceae; genus Anaeromusa; species uncultured Anaeromusa sp. The sequence goes on from NZ_OY764902.1 coordinate 1,440,485, forward strand.
GTATTTGGGCATTCCTTTCATACCGGCTTTTTGGCTATGTGTGGCGCTGACCTACTCCGGGAGAGAGCAGTGGCTGCAGCCAAGAGCCCTGGCGGCGCTTTTTACGGTCCCTGTATTGACGCTGGCGCTGCATTTTACTTCTTCTTTTCATGGTCTTCATTATCAGGTGGAAGGCTTGATGGCTAACGGGCCATTTTTGCATGTGAAGGTGCATTACGGCCTTTGGTATTGGGTGCATTTCGCTTATTTGAGCTTGGCCGTGGTCGGGGGGAATCTGCTTTTTTTGCAGCAATGGCGGCAGGCGGAGCCATTGTATCGCCGACAGGTTTTAGTGATGTTTCTGGCTTCCTTAGTTCCCTGGCTGGCGTACTTGCTGTACTTACTTAAGCTGACTCCCTGGGGGCTTGATTTGACGCCGGTCTTTTTTTCCTGTTCCCTTTTGGCGTTTGCTTGCGGTTTTTTCTGGCTGCAGCTGTTTGATTTGGTGCCGGTGGCCAGAGCGGCTGTCTTTGATATGATTAGTGATGGCATTGTGGTCTTAGATCGCAAGCAGCGTTTGCTCGACAGCAATGTTGCGGCGGAAAAAATGCTGCCGGAACTTAAGGAACCAGGCTGCATTGGAAGAAGAATGGAAACGGTATTGCCGCAGTATACTGTATTGTTGGCGCAGGTGGCGCAGCGTGAAGAGGGCGAAGAGCGAGTGCGGTGGCGTCTGCCGGGTAAAGAAGAGGAAATTTGCGCCAGCCGCGTAGTGCCTATTGTTGATCCTAAGGGCCAAGGGAGCGGGCTGATTGTGGTACTGCAAAATGTGACCGAAGAGGTTCGGCTTTTGGAACGTCTGCAGCAGGCGGCTACTATGGACGGATTGACGCAGGTTTACAACCGGACGCATTTTTTTCAGCTTTGTCAGGGAGAGTTTCGCAAGGAAGCGGCAGATGTGAAGACCTTTGCCTTGATTATTTTTGACTTGGATCACTTCAAGCGTATTAACGATACTTTTGGGCATCAGGCTGGCGATGAAGTATTGCGGCAAGTGTCGAAGGCGGCGCAAGAAGTGCTGCGGGACAGCGATTTGCTGGGTCGGTACGGGGGCGAAGAGTTTATTTTGTTTTTACCTCGCTCTTCGGCGCAGGAAGCGTTGCAGGTAGCGGAACGGCTGCGGCTGCGCATTGCAGCGCTGCGGTTACCGGAGCTGGGCGAGGGCTGGCCTCTTTCCGCCAGCTTTGGCGTGGCTGAAGGGCAGGCGAGCCTGGAAACCTGCTTGCTGGCGGCGGATCAGGCTTTGTACGAGGCGAAACACGACGGACGCAACTGTGTGCGCGTGAAAACGCCGGAAGCGTGAAACTAAAAAAGAGGGCTGTGCTGAAACGATTGTTTCAGCACAGCCCTTTGAATATTCGTGTTTCGCAACCCTCAGTCGCACCCTCCCGTGACTCCGATTCTCCTGTTCAAATTTGCCTTACTCCGTGGCTTGGGCGCAGGCTTCCATGAGAGCCTCGCTCAAAGACGGATGGGGATGAGTTAGCGTAGACAGCTGCAGGGCGGTGACGCCCAAAGAAAGGGCCAACGAGGCTTCCCCCAGCAGCTCGGACACATGGGGGCCGGTCATATGGACGCCCAGCAAGCGGTCGGTGACGGCGTCAACAACGACTTTGACCAAGCCGTCCCGTTCGCCCAGGCAAAGAGCCCGGCCGTTTTGGCGGAACGAAGCGCGCCCGCAGCGCACTTCATATCCTTGGCTTATAGCGGCCTCTTCCGTCAGGCCGACGGAGGCTAATTCGGGCTGGGTATAGACGCAGGAAGGAACTAAGTGCTGGGGAACGACAGCCGGGTAGCCTAGCGCGTTTTCCATCGCGGCGCGCCCTTCGGCATACGCTTTATGGGCTAGCAGCTTGCCGCCTGTAACGTCGCCGGCGGCATAAATGCCAGGCAAATTGGTTTCTTGGCGTTTATTAACGATAATTTCTCCTTGGTCTCCTAGGGCCAGACCTAAGGAAGCCGCTTCCGGCGGCGAAGAAGGTTGGCGTCCTGTGGCCAGAAGAACGACATCAGCGGGTACGTCTTTGGCCGCGCCTTTATGTGTAAAAGAGACGGTTGTTTCTTCGCTGTTGTAGGCGATATTCGTTACCTGCGCCTGGGTAAAGATGCGCAGGCCTTGGCGCTGCATGGACTTAACCAGCTCTAGGACAATATCTTTGTCTTCTTCCGGCAATAATTGAGGCTGCAGCTCCAGCAGAACGACTTCGCTGCCTAGGGAGAGAAACATTTGGGCAAATTCCAGGCCAATGACGCCGCCGCCGATAACGACCAGGCGGCGAGGGATTTTTTTGAGAGTCAGCAGTTTGTCGCTGGTGACGACGCTTAAGGCGTCGGCGCCGGGAATAGGCGGGCGGTTGGCCTTGGAGCCAGTGGCAATGAGCAGTTTATCAAAGCAGAGCAAGTGGCTTTCCGTCTCGGTTACAACTTCCATTTCCTTGGCGGAGCTTAGGCGTCCTTCGCCAGTCAGGCGCGTAACGCCGGCTTCCTTTAGCAACTGTTCTACGCCATTACGCAGAATTTTAGTGATCCGTTCTTTCCGAGCCAGACTGCGAGACCAGTCGAGGCCGGACAAAGGCATGTCCAGGCCGAAATCACCGCATTTTTTAGCATAGCCTGCCAGTTCGGACGTGCGCAGCAGGGCTTTCGTCGGAATGCAGCCTTGATTGAGACAGACGCCGCCGCAATGGGCTTTTTCTACTAGGGTCACTGAGGCGCCAAGTTGAGCGGCGCGCAAGGCGCCTAGGTATCCTGCGGGGCCGCCGCCGAGAACAACGATGCGAATAGCTGTGGTGGCCATGAAGGTTTTCTCCCCCTTCGGTCAAATGACATATTATGGTTTTATCATATATCGAACTAGGGAAGGCTGTCAAATACAACCGTAAACGTGAGGCGTACAAAGAGAAACAGTGCAATAGAAGAAAAAAGCCGAATCATACGGAAGAACCAAAGAACAAAGCAAGGAAAGAGCCAATGCGATTGGCTAGAAAATGATGCTAAAAATAAGGCGGAAAGCAATATTGATATCAAAAATTGTGCAAGTTGGCCAAAAAAGAACTGGATCTTTATGGAAGTCTCGTATTGTTGTACAAAGGCGCTGCGGCAAGGAAGAACGAATGAATAAGGAGATGATTTTGGAAGGAAGGTTTTAGGAGCATGAACATTCATATTCCCTACGGGAAAGCAGAGCTTACGCTGACGTTGCCCCAGAAACGGGTAGCGGCAGTGCTGGAATCAAAGGCTCATGGCTATCAGGCGGAGGCCAGTGAAACAGAACTGGTGCGTCGGGCGATGGCGGCTCCTGTCGGTACGCCGCGGTTGCAGGAGCTGGCTCGAGGCAAGAAAAATATAGTGATTATTGTCAGCGATCATACGCGTCCGGTGCCGACGCAAGTGATTGCGCCGTTATTGCTGGCGGAAATTGAAGCAGGCAATCCGGAGGCGCAGGTAACGTTTTTGGTGGCGACTGGCTTGCACCGCGGCACAACGGAAGAGGAGCTGCGCGAAAAATTCGGGCCGGGTTTATATGGGAAAGTGCGCATTGTCGTGCACGATTGTTGGGATAAAAGTTCGCTGGCGCAGTTAGCAAAGCTGCCGTCCGGCGGCGAGCTGTGGCTGAATAAAGTGGCTGCTGAGGCGGATTTGCTGCTGGCGGAAGGCTTCATTGAGCCCCATTTGTTTGCGGGCTTTTCCGGCGGCCGTAAAAGCGTGTTGCCGGGTATTGTCGGCGACAGCACCATTCGAGTCAATCACTGTGCGGAACATATTGCCCATGAAAAAGCGCGAGTCGGCATTTTAGAAGGAAATCCGATTCACGAAGACATGCTGCATGCGGCGCGCCAGGCCAAACTGGCCTATATTGTCAATGTCGTTATTGATGCGCAGAAAAAAGTAATCGGCGCGTTTGCCGGCGATGTGGAGCAGGCTCATTTGCAAGGCTGCGCCTTTTTACAGGAACTGGCGGCGGTTGCAGCCGCGCCGGCGGAAATTGTCGTCACTACCAACGGCGGCTATCCGCTGGACCAAAATATTTACCAGCATGTAAAAGGCTTGTCCTCGGCGGAAGCTACCTGCAAAAAAGGCGGTGTTATTATTGTCTGCGCCGATCTGGGAGACGGTCACGGCAGTGTTGAATTGTATGAGTGGCTGCAAAAAGGCGCTGCCGCTGTGACAAACACTATTTTAGCAGTGGACCGCTATTCCACCGTGCCGGATCAATGGGCGACGCAGATCATGGCGCGGATTCAGTGCAAGCACAAGGTTATTTTTGTCACGGCTCCAGCCCAGCATGAAGTGCTGCGGCGCATGGGCTTTGCCGCCGTGGAAACCTTTGAAGAAGCGCTGGCCCAGGCGGAAGAAGCGGTCGGCAGGGAGGCAAAAATTACGGTGATTCCTGACGGCGTGGCGGTTATTGTACGTTAGAAAACTAGCAAAAAGGGGGCCTATCAATGATCGACGGTATTATTCTTAATGACAAAGACAATGTGGCGACAGCGGTGCAGGTGCTGGCCAAGGGGCAGAAAGCCCGGGTGCGCCTCAATCGAGAAGAAGTGGAAATCCTTATGATCGAGGATATTCCCTATGGTCATAAATTTGCCGTGCGGGATATTACTGTAGGCGAAGATATTCTAAAATACGGCGAGGTCATTGGCCGCGCTACCAAGAGCATTGCCGGCGGCAGCCACGCGCATGTGCAAAACATTGAAAGTCTGCGCGGCCGGGGCGATCTGAAGGGAGATAAGTAACATGAAGGAATTTTTGGGATATGGACGTGCAGACGGCTCGGTGGGCACGCGTAATTATGTAGGTGTTTTGTCAGCCGTAGTCTGCGTGAACGAAGTGGTAGAAAATATTGTACGCCAGGTGCAAGGAACGGCGCGCTTTACGCACCATCAGGGCTGCTGCCAGACGCCGCTGGATATTCATATTGTCAACGATACGCTGATTAATTTGGGGAAGAACCCCAATCTGCATTCCGTGCTGTTGGTCAGCTTGGGTTGTGAAAGCACTGATCTTTCCGGCGTTATTGAAGCCATTGCCGCCTCCGGCAAACGGGTGGAGCACATTGTCGTCCAAGAAGTGGGCGGTTCGGCGCGCACGACGGCCCAAGGCATTCTAATGGCTCAGGACATGGTGCGCGAGGCGTCCTTGGAACAGCGTAAGCCGTTTCCTATTAGTAAACTAGTATTGGGTATGAAATGCGGCAGTTCCGATACGACTTCCGGCTTGGTGCCTAATCCGGCCATTGGCGTAGCTTCAGACCTTCTCGTGGCTGCTGGCGGTACGTCGATTCTAGGAGAAGTGACAGAGTTTATCGGCGCCGAGCATATTCTGGCCAAGCATGCGGCGAACGAAGAAGTGGCCCAGGGTATTTTTAAATTAGTGGAGCGCATGGAGCAGCGAGCGATGGCTGTCGGCGAGGATATTCGCGGCGGTCAGCCCACCGGCGGCAATATCAAGGGCGGCTTGACGACCATTGAAGAAAAGTCACTGGGGGCTATTGCCAAAGCTGGCACCGCGCCTATTCAGGCGGTTTATGAGTACGGGCAGCGGCCGGATAAGCCGGGTCTCGTCGTCATGGATTCTCCCGGGCGAGAGCCGGAAATCTTGACCGGTCTGGCTGCGGCCGGGTGTAATGTGATTGCCTTTGCTACCGGACGCGGTGCGCCGCAAGGCTTTCCCTTCGTGCCGGTGCTGAAGATTACCGGCAGCCGCACGGCGGCGGAAAAAATGATTGACCATATTGATATGAACCTTAGCGCGGTCATCGACGGCGGCGACACCATCCCCGACGCTGGACACCGTGTTTTGGAGGAACTGGTGCTGGTGGCATCCGGCGCGATGACCAAGGCGGAGCTGTCGGGCTATGTAAATTCTATGGATATCTATATGCGCGGGCCAGTTATCTAGAGCGAGATTGATCAAGAGTAAATGGAGAGTTCGACAGGCGGCTTATAATAAAGTCGCCTGTCGAGCTTTTTTTATAAGCCTCGAAATTTTAGAAGCATGTTGTCGCAGCCGATAATGGTAGCCGCCAATGTTTTTTCGACAAGATTTCCGCGCGACTCCCCAAAATAGGAGGAGACGGCAGTTTCTTAACTCGCTGCGCTCAAACAGGCGAAACTGTTCTCCGTCTCCTCCTGTTTTTGCGTCCTGCGGAGCGTCTTGCTCCAAAAAAGTCGCAAAAACAACGGCGGCTGCCATGCTTCTTCAACAACATCGCACCTTGTAACTCTCGTTCGAGCCCTCCCTTTACTCCATCTACTCCTGTTGGAAATTATTGTACCCCGTAACCCTCATTCGAACCCTCCGGTTTTCCGATTCTCTTGTTCAATTTAATTCCGTCGGACCCTCTGTTTCTCTTCGCGATTCTTGTTCGAATTTTCGTACCCCATAGCTTTTCCGACGTTAAGCAGGACTTTATTCAGCGTGACTCGAAACTAAAATCATACAATGCCAGGAGAGGATGAAGATTTTGAGAGAAGCCTATCAAGAAGATTCGCCGGAGGCCTTATGGCAGGCATGCCTGAGGTGGGTCCAGGAAAAAGATATGGATTTTCGGCTGCGCTGCAGTGACGCAAAGGTAAAAGCGGCGCAGCTTTCCTTAGCGCAGTTGGCGACGTTGCCGCTGCAGCCGCAGCCGGATGCGCAGGCGGCTGTCTTTAGCCGGTTAACGCTGCCTTTAAGCGCTGTCGCCAGGCTGATGGGTTCCACGCCGTATTTGGCGGAAGAGCTAGAAGACTGGGGCGCTAAAAGCGCCTTATGGCTGCAGACTTGCGGCATATCTAGAGGCTCCGTGCTGTTGATAGCGGACGGTTTGGCGGGAGAAGGGCCTGGCTGGGGCGTGCTGCAAGGAGCGGAAGCTTTACAGGCTACAGTGGCCACTCTTAGCGAACAGCCTTGGGAGGACATCCAGGCCTCTGGCGCAGGCGCCTGCGCCTTGACGGCGCGGCTGTTGGATGCATGGGTTGAAAGCGGAGCGGACGCCGGAATTTGCCGCAACTTTTTTTGTTTAACTTCCTCCGTGGCGGAGGAGCAGCGGCAGCGTTGGGAACAACGCTTAGGAGCGCCGGTGCATCGGCAATGGGGTCTGCCGGGTCTGCAGGCTTCGGCAGTGGCGTGGGAATGCCCGCGCCGCCAGGGCTTTCATATCGCGGCGGACTCTTTTTGGGCGGAAACGGTAGACCCTGTGACGCTGCAGGCTTTGCCGCTAGGAGAGACGGGCGAACTCGTGCTTACGGCTTTGCGGCGGCGCAGTGCGCCGGCCATTCGCATGCGTACAGGCTGCCTAGGACGGCTCGAAGAGGGAAACTGCCGCTGCGGCAGTTCGCAGCCTAGATTTGTTTTTATTGATGAGTAGGAGGTAGGATATGAAATTAACCGTTGTTATGGATAATATGGTTCCGTTTGGAGCTTCAAAGCCTTTTGTTGGCGAGCACGGCTATTCCTTGCTGATCGAAGCGGCGGGAAAAAGGGTGCTGCTGGATGCGGGGCAGTCGGAGGCGGTAGTGCGCAATCTTAGTTTGCTGGGCGTGCATCCGGACGAACTGGATGCCATTGTTATCAGTCATGGTCATTTCGACCATGCCGGCGGCTTGGTCAGCGTGCTGCAGCATCGCAGCCGTCCTGTGGCTGTATACGGACATAGCGGCTTATTTACAAAGCGTTATTCCGTTTCCGGCAATAAGCGCCGTTATATCGGCATTCCTAATACCCAAGAAGAGCTGAGCGGTTTAGGAGCAAAATGGCATTTGTCAGAGGAGCCGGGGGAGGTTCTGCCAGGCCTTGTGTTCAGCGGTACCGTGCCGCGGCGCACCGCCTACGAGCAAGGCGACAGCAAGCTGGTGGTTTGCGGCGGCTGCGGCGGCGACTGCCAGGACAGCATTACGGATGACACTTCCTTATATTATCGAAACAAAAAAGGCTTGGTGGTTTTGTCCGGCTGTGCACATGCCGGGCTGGTGAATACGGTGGAGCATGGTTTTGCTGTGACTGGTACGGAGACACTACTGGGCTGGGTCGGAGGCACGCATCTGGGACCAGTAGGCGTAGAGCAGCAGACGAAGACGTTAGAGCAGATTGAAGCGTATGCACCGCAGTTTATCGCCGCCAGCCATTGCACCGGCTTTGCAATGATGAGCGAGCTGTCGCGGCGTTTGGGCGAACGTTTTGTCAGCGGCATGGTAGGACAGGTTATTGAGGTGCCGGAATAAATCGAATAGTGAAAAAATAAAACAGGTATTTGCAGGGTACTTCAAGAATTAGTAAGTAAGAAAAAATTCTGTATTCCCGGACGGTGAAGCGTTTTAGCGTAAAGGAGGGAGTGCGTATGAAAGGAGACGGTGGTTGGAGCCCCTATGTGGCTGGGGCCTTGAGCGGTCTTGTCTCGGTGGGGTCGGTCTGGTTTGTTGGTAAGTTCTTGGGAGCCTCGACAACCTTTGTGCGAACAACCGGCATGTTGGAGCAGTGGGCGGCGCCGGAGCGAGTGGCGCAAATGCCTTATTTTTTGAAAGAGCTGCCTATGATTGATTGGCAGTGGATGATGGTGCTGGGTATTGCCATCGGCGCATTTATTGCGGCTGTTTCTTCCGGCAGTTTTCGCATTCAGGCGGTGCCTTCTATGTGGGAGCGGCATTTTGGCTCGTCCATCGCCTTACGGGCGCGGGCGGCTTTTGTCGGCGGCGTTATTGCCATGTTCGGAGCGCGTTTGGCTGACGGTTGTCCCAGCGGGCACGGCCTTAGCGGCTCGCTGCAGTTGGCGGTCAGCGGTTATGTGGCGCTGGCGTGCTTTTTCCTTGGCGGTTTGTTGATGGCCAATTGGCTGTATCGGGGAGGTGGCCGGAGATGATGGAGCTGCTGTACGGGTTGTTGACCGGTATTTGTTTTGGTTTTTTCCTGCAGAAGGGCCGTGTCCTGCGCTATGACAAGCAGTTGGCGGCGCTGCGGCTGCAGGATATGACCATTGTCAAATTTATGCTGTCCCATATTGCGGTGGCCATGGTCGGCGTATATTGGCTGTATGATCTGGGTTTGGTTAAGCTGTCGGTGAAGCCGACCATTTTAGGCGGCGTTATTGTCGGCGGTTTGCTATTTGGCCTGGGCTGGGGACTTCTCGGCTATTGTCCGGGTACGTCGTTGGGGGCTTTGGGAGAGGGACGCTGGGATGCAGTATGGGGCATTTTAGGCATGCTGGCCGGCGCTGGCTTGTATGCCGAGGCTTATCCGTTTTTATCTAAGACCGTGCTGACCTGGGGCAACTACGGCAAGATTACGTGGCCCCAAGTGCTGGGCGTCAATCACTGGCTGGTGATCGTGCCGCTGCTGGCGGGGATCGGCGCGCTGTTCTGGTGGCTGGAAAAACACGAGCTATAATATAAACAGCCGCCTTGGCCATTACTGGTTGAGGCGGCTGTTTGTTTTTCATAGCCCTCTGTCGAACCCTCCCTTTACTCCCTCTCCTCCTGTTCCAGACTTTTCGTTTCTCCCTCCTGGGCCGCCATTTCCTTGATTTTATCGCCGGAGATAACTTCTTCCTGTTGCAGAACTTGCGCTACTTGATGCAGTACGTTATCGTGCTGGGCGAGAATGGACTGGGCGGCGCCTTGCGCTTCTTCCAGGAGAGCGCGAATTTCCTCGTCAATGGACGCAATCGTATTTGGGCTGATGTCCGTGCGGCTGGAGACGCCTCCCAACAGATAAGCTGGTGCGGCAGCATAGCGTACAGGGCCCAGACGCGCGGACATGCCGAATTCCGTCACCATGCGTCGGGCCATTTCCGTGGCGCGTTCCAAATCGTTGGCGGCGCCTGTGGAGGTTTCGCCAAAGACCAGGCATTCTGCCGCACGGCCGCCCAGCATGACGGCCAGGCGGGATTTAAGTTCTCCTTCGCCCACTAAATAGCGGTCCTCCATCGGCATTTGCATGGTGTATCCAAGGGCGCCTTTGGCCGTGGGGATAATGCTGACCTTGTGGATGGGGTCGGTGCCAGGCAAATAATACGCGGTTAGCGCGTGACCGGCTTCGTGGTAGGCCACCTTGCGGCGCACTTCGCTGGAAAGGGGTGTTTTGCGCTGCAAGCCGGCGATGATGCGCTCAATGGCCAGGTTAAAGTCTTCCATCAGGACTTCTTCCGCCTGACGGCGTACCGTTAAGAGAGCGGCTTCGTTGGCAATGTTGGCTAAATCCGCGCCGGAAAAACCGGGGGTGATTTTAGCCAGCCGCGCCAGATTTACATCTGGGCCGAGCGGCATTCGTTTGGTATGAATGTGCAGGATTTCCAGGCGCCCGGATTCTGTGGGCAAGGATACCTGGATCTGCCGGTCAAAACGGCCGGGACGGACCAAGGCGGGGTCTAAAATATCGGCGCGGTTGGTGGCGGCCATGATAACAACGCCGGAATTGGCTTTGAAACCGTCCATCTCCGCCAGAAGTTGATTGAGCGTGTTTTCCTGTTCGCTGTTGGAGCCGATGCGGTTGAGATTGGAGCGAGCCTGGCCGACAGCGTCGATTTCATCGATGAAGATGATACAAGGCGCTTTTTTTTGCGCTTGAGCGAAGAGATCCCGTACCCTGGCGGCGCCTACGCCGACAAACATTTCTACAAAACTAGAGCCGGTGAGAAAGAAAAAGGGCACGCCGGCTTCGCCAGCGGTGGCTTTGGCCAGCAGCGTTTTACCGGTACCGGGCGGGCCGGTGAGCAGTACGCCCTTGGGCAGCTTGGCGCCGATGCGGTCAAAGGCTTCCGGACGTTTCAGGTAGTCGATGATTTCCCGCAACTCCACCAAGGCTTCCTCTACGCCGCCGATATCGGAGTATTTAACGCCGATCATCTCTCCTTGGATTTCGTTGGCTTTGCTTTGGCCCAGGGCCATGGCCGTATCGGCGCCGCCCATGCGTCGCAGCAGAATATACCAGAGCAGCAGCAAGGGCAGCAGCGGCAAAATCCAACCGAATAGTGTGACTAGCGGGCTGGAGGTCTCTGTCTGGGCGGAGAAGGCGACGCCGGCCTTAAGGAGGCGGTCCGTCAGAGCCGGATCGGTGACGGGAACGACTTGAGAGTAGATGGGCCGCTTGCTGTCGGCGTCTTTTTTTAATGAGAAGCGAATGCGGTCGCTGCCGATAAAGACCTTATCTATTTCGCCAGCGTTCAGTTCCTGCAAAAAAGTATTATAGGAGACTTCCCGCTCTTTTACAGGCAGTGAAGAGAAAAGCCAATCATTGAAAAGCCATGTGAGGAGCAGGGCGGCCAAGAGAAAGGCCAGCGAAAAATAGCGTTGCTTTTTATCCATTCCCAACAGCTCCTTTTTCTAGGCGCCACTGACTTGCTCGTATCTCACGCCACGACGGTTCTTTTTTTGTCTGGCTGCGTTAAGGTAACCTTGAAAGAGCACCGCTATTCCTGCGGCCACCTTGCCTTGCCAGGCTAAAAAATTTCTCGTCGTGGCGGAGCACTCGCAAAGTCATTGGCTCCCTGAGATCTACCGTTTTAAGAATATACTTTCTCCGAGGACGGCTTCGAGTCCTGCTTGAGGCTGGTTTATACTATAATAGAGATAAAGGGGGCGGGCGGCGTGATTATCGATCAGGAATTGGCGCAGCAGATTGTGGATCATCTGATGGGCATTGTGCAGCGCAATGTGAATATCATGGACTGTAACGGTATTATTCTGGCTTCCGGGCAGCCGGAACGGCTGGGGCAGTTTCATCAAGGCGGGCTTTTGGCGGCGCAGCAGCGCTATGTGGTGGAAATCGCACCTACGGAAACACAGCATTTCTTGGGGGCCTTGCCAGGGGCGATGTGGCCAATTGTGCTGAGGGATAAGGTCATCGGCGTGGTGGGCGTTACAGGCAAGCCGGAAGAGGTGCGCAGTACGGCGCAGTTGGTAAAAACGGTGACCGAGCTGATCTTGGAACGGGAAATGTTTCAGGCGGACTATCGTTCGGAACACCGCTTTCGGTCCCGTCTGGTCAAACGGCTGCTGTCGCCGGAATTAAAAGCGGGAGAGGAAGAACTGCGGACGCTGGCGGAATTGCAAGGGTATCACTTGGGCTTGCCGCGGCAGGTCTGCTTGCTGCGGTTGCGCACGGAAGCAGCCTCGTTTGTTGATGAAAAGCTGCATAATTTGGCAACCGACCGTCTGCACGAAACGGTGCTGCGCGCGGTCAACGAAAGCAACGTTTTGCAGCAGGAGGATTTGGGCCTTTTTTATAAAAAAGACGTATTTTGCATGCTCAAGGATGTGCGTTCCGGAGCAGCCGGCCGGCCTTTGCCGGAGGCGGCTGCAAAGCTGCTGACGCACTTGCAGGAAGCGCTGCCAGCCATTTCCTTTAGCATTGGCATTGGAGGGCAGACCCTAGGGGATGAAGAACTTTGGCGCTCCTATCAAGAAGCTTTATTTGCCGCAGAGCTTCCCGGGGGAGGTCTGCGCTCTATTTATGAAAAAGAAGTGCTTTTGGGCTATTTGCTGCAAAAAAGTCCAGGCCCAGGCGTGTCGTCTCTGGCGCTGCGGCCGCTAACGGAGATGTTGGAGTCGCTCAAGGACAAGGAAGAACTGCTGGAGAGCGTAGAGACGTTGCTGGCGCACAATCTCAATGTGTCTGCGGCGGCGGAGGCGCTCTATGTGCATCGCAATACGCTGCGGTTTCGTCTGGAAAAAATAAAAAAAATACTTCATTTGGATCCGTGCCGGCATTTTCAAGATGCCGTGCTTTGCCAGTGTTTACTGGCGAAATTAAGGACTTGATGATTCTTTTCTGAGTATACGCAGTAAGAGGAAGGAGTTAGGCGGAAGAAAAACGAATAAGAATATCATAAAACTTTTGTGAAATTGATTGCGTTACCTTTTATATTAAAGGAGGCGGAAGCGATGAATTACCGGATAGTGTGGACCTACTGGCTAGGTGGAACGCTGTTCGGTTTTATTTTTCCTGTTATCGTTTTACAGTATGAACTTATGCGCTTGCAGCTTGAGTTTTCTTGGAGTAATTTGCTGCTGGCCCAAAGCATAACGCCGATTACTAAGCTGGCTTATACCGCTCCGGTGCTGTTTGGTTTGTTTGCGTTAGTGGCCGGTATTTACCAGGCGCGACTGGCGTGGCACAAGAAAAATCTTAACGCCTTGGTGGAAGAGAGAACTTTTTTTATTGATCAGTTGCTGGATCACAGTCCGAATCTTTTCTTTTACGAAGACAAAGAAGGACGCTTATTGGGATGCAATAAAGCGTATGAACAGGCGTTTCAGGTACGCCGGGAGGATCTCATCGGCAGGACGGTTTTAGAGATGGCCCATATCTCCCCGGAGGAAGCGCAGGATTATTACGAGGAGCAGCGCGAGGTTATTGCTACAGGTGCGATGATGTATCGGCAAGTGCCGCGCCGTTTTGCAGACGGCAGTATCCATGAGCTGCTGTATTGGGTTTCCGGCTTTCGTCTTCCTGACGGCAGCCCTGGCGGCCTGATGGGAACCATTGTGGACGTGAGCGAGCTCAAGAAGAAAGAAGAAGAGCTGAGTCAGGCTCACGAGGAGGCGCAAGAGGCCCTGCAGGCCAAATCACTCTTTCTGGCCAACATCAGCCATGAGATTCGCACGCCGATGAATGCCATTATCGGCATGGCGTACTTGGCTTTGAAAACCGACTTGAACGATAAGCAGCGGGACTATGTGGAAAAAATCCACAATGCCGGCACGTCGCTGTTAGCGATTATTAATGATCTTTTGGATTTTTCGAAAATGGAAGCGGATAAGATGCATCTGGAGCAGGCGGAATTTGCCCTGCAAGGCGTATTGGATCAGGTGGTGACGCTGACGAGCCGTCAGGCCCAGCTCAAGGAACTGGAAATTTTGTACCGCGTAGCGCCGGATGTGCCGGAGTACCTGCTGGGAGATTCGCTGCGCTTAGGACAGGTGCTGACCAACTTGGTCAATAATGCTGTAAAATTTACGGAGAGCGGCGAGATTGTGCTTGATATTCAAAACATACGCCGTACTGGCGATCGGGTGCAGCTCCAGTTTTCGGTCAAGGATACAGGTATTGGCATGTCCAAGGAGCAGCAGGGAAGGCTGTTTCAGCCGTTTACGCAAGGGGATAGCTCTACAACTCGCAAACATGGAGGCAGCGGCCTGGGTCTTACGATCAGCAAGAAGCTGGTAGAGCTCATGGGCGGCCAGATGTGGGTGGAAAGTCAGCCGGGACAAGGGAGTACGTTCTTCTTTTCTATTTGGCTGGGTGTGGGCGCCGAAGTCATTCGTTCACGGGTGCCTAAAGGACTGGAAGAAAAACGGCTGCTGGTGGTGGACGATAATCAGGCCGCCCGGGAAATCCTGGCGGATCATTTAAAATCGCTGCGCTTTACGGTGGATACGGCGGAATCCGGTTCTGAAGCGCTAAAACGAGTGGAAGAAGCCGATGAAGCGCACCAGCCGTATGCAGCGGTATTTATGGATTGGCAGATGCCTCAGCTTAACGGGCTGGAGACGACGCGGCAATTACGCAAAACGCCGCTTCAAGAACCGGCGCCGGAAGTGGTGCTGGTGACTGCCTTTGAAAAAGACAAGGCCGAGGAAGAAGCGAAGCAATGCGGCATTGATACGGTGCTGATTAAGCCAGTAGGACCGTCGGTATTATTTGATACGATGGTGCGCCTGTTGGCGGAAGAGTCGGTGATCGAGGAAAGCTATCGAGGAGACGAACCGGAAAAGGATTATCATTTGCAGGGTGTGCGGGTTCTTTTGGTGGAGGACAATCTTATCAATCAGCAAATCGCCGTAGAATTGCTGCATCGGCAGAATGTGTATGTGGAGGTAGTGGGCAATGGGCTGTTGGCGGTGGAGCGTATTGAAGCGGTGCCGCCGGATATTTTGCCGTATGACGCTATCTTGATGGACGTGCATATGCCGGTGATGGATGGTTTTGAAGCGACAAAGCGCATCCGTCAGTGCAACCAGGAGGTTCCGATTATCGCCATGACAGCCAGAGCGATGGCTAACGAAAGAGAGCTCTGTCTGCAGTTAGGGATGAATGCGCATTTGCCGAAACCCATTGATTACCATTTGTTATATTCAACGTTGGCCTACTGGACAGCCGGTAAGGGCAGGGCGTTGGCGCGGCGGGAGCCGGCAGTGCAGGGAAAGGAGGTCAAGGGGATGGAAAAGCTCGCAGGATTGAATGTGCAAGAGGCGTTGCAGCGGCTTCTAGGCAATGAAGAATTGTACCAAAAGCTATTGCAGGAGTTCGCCTTAGACCAGGAGACGGCGGTTACGGCAGCGCAGGAAGCCATGCTGCAGGAGAACTGGGAAGTGGCGGTGCGTACGGCGCATACCCTGAAAGGGTCGGCGGCCAATTTGGGCGCTATGGCTTTGTCTAAAGCGGCGGCGCAGCTGGAGATGGCCTTGCGTGCGAAAGACGCCTCGCCCGAATTGTTCCAGCAAGCGCAAGAGGAATTGCAGCGCGTTCTATCTTCCATCCAAGAAGCCTGGCCTTCTAAAGCAACCGAAGAATCGGCTCAGGAAGTCGGCGAAGAGGCATGGCTCCAGGCGGAACCGGAGCTGGGAGAATTGCGGCGTCTTTTAGGGGAGTTTGACAGCGAGGCGGAAGAGTATTTTCAAGCGCATAAAAAGAGCTGGGCGCCGTTGTTTGACGCCATGGAATTTTCTCGGTTAGAGCAGCTGTTACGGCGTTTTGAATTGGAGGATGCGCTGGCGCAGCTAAACCACTTGTGTGAGAGAAGGTGTAAGCTGTGACAGCGGAAAAGCCGGTTGTGCTGGTTGTTGATGATGCGCCCGACAATATTGCGCTGGCAAGTTCGTTGTTAAAATCGGAGTATAAGGTCAAGGTGGCTACCAATGGAGCCAAGGCGTTGCAGATTGTAAAGCAGGCGGCGCCGGACTTGATTTTGTTGGATGTAATGATGCCGGTGCTGGATGGCTACGAAACTTGTCGACAGTTGCAGGCCGATCCGGTGCTGGCGGACATTCCCGTCATTTTTCTTACGGCGCGGCAGGAGCAGGAGGACGAGGCGAAAGGGCTGGCTTTAGGAGCGGTGGACTATATTACCAAGCCGCTCAATCCGGCTATTTTGCTGTCCCGGGTTAAGACGCATATTAAGCTGCATCAAGCACAGCAGTTTTTTCGGGATAAAGCCAGTTATTTGGAAGCGGAAGTAGCTAGGCGCATGAAGGAAATCTCTTTGATTCAAGAGGTTTCCATTGTGGCTATGGCTTCCTTGGCGGAGACGCGCAGCAACGAAACAGGAGCGCATATTCAGCGCACCGCGGCGTATGTGCGAGAGCTGGCGTTGTTTTTGCAAAACCGGCGCGGCTATCGGGATGTGTTGACGCCCGAAAACATTCAGCTCTTAGTGCGCTCAGCGCCTTTGCATGATATCGGAAAAGTGGGTATTCCTGATAGCATTTTGCTCAAGCCCGGCAAGCTGACGGTGGAAGAGTTTGCGGTAATGAAAACCCATGCCGCCATCGGGAGGGATGCCATCCGGCGAGCGGAGCTTTTGCTGGGAACGGAAGAAAGCTTTTTGCAGTTTGCTAAGGAAATAGCGCAAGGTCACCATGAAAAATGGGATGGCAGCGGCTATCCGGACGGGTTGGCTGGCGAGGATATTCCTCTGTCCGCCCGCTTGATGGCTCTGGCGGATGTATATGACGCCTTAATCAGCCGGCGGGTATATAAGGACCCGTACCCCCATTCTACGGCGGTGCGCATGATCGAAGCCGAATCAGGCACGCATTTTGACCCGGTGGTAGTGGAAGCTTTCTTGGCGTTGGAAGGGCGTTTCTTGGAAATCGCCGAAGCGATGCGGGATATAAAACTAGACTGAGCATAAAAAAACAAGGCCGTCTTTCCGGTGGTGCGGAAAGGAGGCCTTGTTTTTTATAAGAACAGCTCTCGCAGTTCTGCTTCGCTCAATTTGCCCAGGAAATTCTCGCCCGGCTGAATGACGGAGTCGATCATTTCCTTTTTGCGTTCCTGCAGGGCGTAGATTTTTTCTTCGATGGTGTTCTTGGCGATAAGCTTATAGACCTGGACGGATTGCTTTTGACCGATGCGATAAGCTCGGTCGGTGGCCTGGTCTTCGACAGCCGGATTCCACCAGGGGTCATAGTGGATGACCATGTCCGCGCCGGTGAGGTTGAGGCCTGTGCCGCCGGCTTTTAGGGAGATGAGAAACACCGATTTTTCACCGCTGTTGAAGGCGTTTACCAGCCGCAGGCGTTCTTGGGCGGGGGTGGCGCCATCCAGGTAGAAGCAGTCGATGCCCTCCTTGGCCAGATGCTGGCGGATGAGATCGAGCATGCCTGTGAACTGAGAGAACAGCAGCATCCGGTGGCCGCCTTCAAGGGCGTCTTGGAGCAGCTCGTGCAAGAGGTCCAGTTTGCCGCTGCCGCCGCGATAATCGTCAAGAAAGAGCGCCGGATGACAGCAGAGCTGGCGCAGGCGCGTGAGAAGCGCCAGGATTTTGATGCGGCTTTGTTCGAAACCTTGAGCCGTGAGTTCTTCTTGCATTTCCTGGCGGGCTTTAGCCAGCCAGGCGGCGTAGACTTTGCTTTGGCGGGGCGTCATTTCGGCGCTCATCTTGCTTTCCACTTTAGGAGGCAGCTCTTTGAGCACTTCTTTTTTCAAGCGACGCAGCAGGAAGGGGCGGATATGGCGGCTCAGGTTTTGCAGCGCTTCCTGGTCTTGGTCTTTGACGATGGGCGTTTCAAAGTGATCCTGGAAAAACTTATGGCTGCGCAAGTAGCCCGGCAAAATGAAATCAAAGATCGACCACAGTTCGGTGAGGGAATTTTCCACCGGCGTGCCTGTGAGCGCGAAGCGCACCTGGGCGGGAATGTCTTTCGCCGCTTGCGCCGCCTGGGTGCTCGGGTTTTTGATATGCTGCGCCTCGTCGAGAATGGCGCAGTAGAAGTGGAGATCCTGGTAGGTTTCGATATCCCGACGCAGCACGCCGTAGGACGTGATGAAAAGATCCGTATCTTCTAGGTCTTGCAGCGCCTCCTGGCGGCTGCTTTGCTGACCGGCGAGGACGCGCACGCGCAGGCCCGGCGTGAAGCGGGAGGCTTCCTCCAGCCAGTTATAAACAAGAGACGTGGGCGCTACAACCAGAGACGGCCTTGTTTCGCCTTGTTCTTTAGCATACTGTAAGAATGCTAGCATTTGTACTGTTTTGCCTAAACCCATGTCGTCCGCCAGAACGCCTCCCAACTGATGCTGTGCTAAGGAGGTCAGCCAGCGATAGCCGGTTTCCTGGTATTCCCGCAGCTGCGCGTTAAGCTGCTGCGGCAGTTCGCGTTCGCTTTCTTCGGGGCGGCGAATGTCCCGCACTAACTGGCGGAAGCTTTTCTCCCGTTCTACATGCAGGGACTGGCTTTCGCGGGCGAGCAAATCCAGATATAGCGCGCGGTAACGAGGCAGCGTCAAATTTTCTTGAGCCAGCTCCTGCTTGCTCAGGCCTAGGCTGTCTACCATCGCCAGCATTTCCTCGGCAGCGCCTTCGAGTTTCAAAAAGGCGCCGTCTTTGAGGCGGTGATACTGTTTTTTCTGTCGGTACGAAGCTAGAATATCCCAGAGTTCCTTGCGGTCAAGGCCTTCATGCTCTAAGGATAGTTCTACTAAGCCGGTGCTGCTTAAGCGAACGCCGGCGCTGGCGCTCATCGGACGTACTTTCAGGCGCAGATCGTCAGCGCCGAAGACTTCGGCCTGCTGCTGCAAAGCGGCCAGACCTTCATCGGCAAAATGAAAGAGCGCGTCCGGGTGCTCTAGCTGCCAGAACAGGCCGCTTTCCCGAAAGCCTGCCTGGGAAAGCGCTTGGCGTACGGAGCTTTCCGCCGCTTCGTCCCGCAGCCAGATGGCCCCGGATTCATCACGGCGCGTCGGGGCGCCTTCTTCTAAGAGCTGTCCGGCGTAGCGGCACTCCAGCCGCGCCGCTAGGCCTGAGCCGTAGCGGTCCAGGTAGATCTTGGCTTCCAGCGGCTCTCTGCGAAAGCGCTGCTGCAGCGTTGTTGCCACCTGGACTGAACCGGCCGCTTCGAGCTTGGGCATCATGGCGCTGAAAAGAGGCTCTGATTCTTCCAAGGGGATGCGGAGCTCTCGTACTTTATGTCCTTGAAAATGCTCTAAGAGCGGCGTCCAGGTCAGGCGGAAGTCTTCCGGAACGGCATAGATGCTGCCGCCGCAGTAGAGATGGCTACCATTGCCAGTCAGCAGCTCCCAAGAGTCGTCAGGAGCTTCCAGGCGTACGCTGACGCCGCCGGGAATGTCATCCAAAACCGTTGTGAGCGGCGGTGTGGCTGCAAGCACTGGAGCTGCGTCGTATTCCTTGTCGTTTAAAAGCAGCCGGATGGGAACGTTGTGATGCTGGGCCCATTGCCAAAACTGGCGCTGCTGGGCGCTGTCCAAAGAGAAGCCTCGTTTATTGTGGAACGAAGAAAGGGTGTCGTTGGCGCTGAAAAAGCTGCCGCTCCAGGCGCGGCGTTCGCGCTCGCTTTGGTAGGCTTCGCGGATCAGCGTAAACAGCTGCGACGAAACAGCATCAAAGCGCATCGTTCCCGGGGTGAAGGTAAAATTCTTGCCGAACGGATGAGGCTGGCCCCAGCAGACATGCTCCAAAAAAGCAGGCAAGTCTTTCAGCACATAAAGACGGCTTACGCCAATGCTCAATTCCAGCCAGGTTTGGGAGAGAACGCCGCTTTGGCGGCGGCAGTAGGTAACGGCTAGCTGCACTTCCTGGCTGCCTGCGGAAGACGCTGCCGCTTGCGCTTGGGGGCGGTAATGCGCCAAAAGCGCCGCTTCAGCGGGGGTTAGATTCGGATTGTGTTGGCTTGCCGCTTCTTCGCCTTCAGGATGCGAGAGCGCCTCGCGGTTCTGGATGGCCTTAAGGACGGCGACGATGTGCTTGCAGGCGCTGTAGCCGTCATAGGCGGGACAGTTGCACTGGTAATGCAGCATGCGCGTGTCGCCCCATACTTCGACCTTATAGGAACGAGTGCCTCTGACAGTGGCGTAATAGCGCTGCTGGGCTGCGTCAAAGCGCAGTCTATCTACGCGGCCTTGGCGATGGTAGGTGCAGCCGCGCTGGTAAGAACTGTCCCAAGAGGCTTCCTGGGAAATGGCTTCATCGGTTAAATGCAGGTTTAGCATGAAAAGACCTCGTTTTCGCAGAATGGGTATCTTTTTATTATAACAAAAAAGCAGACGCTCGTAAGCGTCTGCAATGAGAAAACTAGAAATGAAAAAAAGAACAACGGAGAGGGACGAGTTTTGAACAGGAGAATCGGAGAACCGGAGGGTCCGAAGGAGAAAGCACGAGGTCCGGTTTTTAAGCAGGAGTACAGGGAGTAGATGGAGGGTACGAAAAAGAATGTTAGGAGGGACTGTGGCTGTCGCTTTCAGCTAGCTTCTGCCGCAGGAAGGAAAAGAATTTAACATCTTCTTTAAGCATATGATCCATGATTAGATCATCGATAATAAAGGAAAAGAAGGCCGAGGTGCGGATCGCGCCATCGCGGTAAGTTTGTATAAGTTGGTCGAATTTCGCCAGCAGCTTCTGGTGAAGCTGAGCGTGCTCGGCAGCTCCTTCGTAATGCAGCTTTGCGAGCAAACGGGCTTCGGCGGAAAAATGAAAATCGATGTGCGCAGTAAGCTCTTCTAGATTCTTTTCCGTTTGCAAGGAGCCCCGCTGGTTCAGGAGGAGTGTGGCCAGTTCCAGCAGTTTATGGTGCTGGCTGTCGATTTCGCGGCTGCCGCTGTTCCAGGCTGGTTGCCAATGCAAGTCGATATTGGTCAAGGAATGCGCATCTTCTATAGAACTGGGCATGACGCGGTTGCGGCCGCTTTCCTTAGCGATGTACATGGCTTGGTCTGCTCGCTTGTACCAGCGTTTGAAGGATTCGGCCCGCAAACGTTCGGCAACGCCAAAGCTGGCGGTGGTGCAGCCCGCTGTAGGATGCGGTGCGGTTTCCAAGGCTTGCCGTAGCTTTTCGGCGGCTTGAATGGCGTCGTTGAGGTTGGTCTGAGGCATGAGCAGGGCGAATTCTTCCCCGCCCAGACGAACGAGAATATCGGCTCTGCGCAGATGCTTTTTCGCTAATCTTGTCGTATACTTCAATACTTCGTCCCCGACAGGATGTCCCCAGGTATCGTTGACTTTTTTGAAACGGTCTAAATCGAAAATAACCAGTGAAATGGTTTCATTATATCGGTCGGCTCGATCCAGCAGCTCATCGAGAACTTGATCCAAAAAATAACGGTTGTATAAGCCTGTTAGCTCGTCGGTGGTGGCTTGCAGCTGCAGGCGATGATTTTGTGTAGTTAATAGAGCCGTTTGTTCGGACAGTTTGGCATTCACTGCTTGCAATTCTTTTTCTAAACGGCGTCGCTCGCTAGTATCGCGCGCAGAAGCGTAAATGTAGTTTCCAATGGGATGGGCGCGCCATTCCAGGTATT
Source organism: uncultured Anaeromusa sp. (assembly GCF_963668665.1). Lineage (NCBI taxonomy): Bacteria > Bacillati > Bacillota > Negativicutes > Selenomonadales > Sporomusaceae > Anaeromusa > uncultured Anaeromusa sp. The sequence continues at coordinate 1,461,977 of NZ_OY764902.1, forward strand.
TGTATTCGCCGGTTTTGCAGCGGTAGCGGTTGATGAATTGGTTGAGGGGGATTTCTTCTTGCAAGGTGCTAAGGGCGGCTAAGGTGGCTTCAAGATCGTCGGGGTGAATGAAGTCGGTGACTAATTGTCCCTCTAGTTCGTCTGTGCTGTACCCGAGGATATTTTCAAACTCTTGATTGACCCGGATAAAGCGTCCGTTCTTGTCGCCGACGGCAAGCATGTCCAGATTGGACTGCAAGAATCCTGTGAACTCCATTTCCTGCATCACTTCCTGCGTAATGTCCGTAGAAATGGAAGCGACCGTGTCGGCGTCCAAAGCGAAAAGCGTCGTGCGCAGCCATTTTCCGATGAAATGCGCATGAAAGCTCAGGGTAATCTCTGTTTGGCTGCGGGAGGCTTCGTCCAAGCTGGAGATGAAGCGCTGGGTTCGCTCGCTATAATGGGGGTAAACCTCCAGGAAACGCCGGCCGATTAACTCGCTGGCGGGTCGCTGGAAGAAACGTTCCAGCGTAGGGTTTACATGTAAGAGAAGACTGTCACAGACAGCGCCAGTATCATTGCGGAGCAGCCGATGATAAGCGATGGCGTTGGGAGATCTTTCAAAAAGGGTGCGGTGATAATGGGAAGAATTGGACATCGTGACGGCCTCCCTGTTGGTTGTATGCAATAAAAACGTATATATTCATTATAGCAGTCTTGCAGGAACGGATATACTTGTTTTTCCAAAAATGGAAAAAAACAAAGCCAAGACCTGATTAAAGAGGCCTTGGCTTTGCTTGGTTAGCCGACAGAGACTTTGCCGTCCAAAAGCGGCACTGTATTAGCGCCTTGGGGCATGACAATATAGCGGGGAGCGTCGCTGGCGCAGCGCTCTTTGGCGATGGCCAGGGCCTCCTCCATGGTGCTTACAGGAATCATGTTTGCTTTTTTTACTAAATCCGCGTTTTGCGGCAGCGTCACCATGACAAAGGTGGCTATGTCGCCGCATTCCATTTCCTTAAGGACTACCCAGCCGGGGATGCCAAAATTCTTGCGCAAAGCGGCCTCCATTTCCTGACGGCTGCCGTATTTGAACCAGTCGCTGAATTCCGGCGGCTCGTAGATGTCGGGGCATTCGCTGAGGAGGATCACCACGCCGCCGCGCTTAACGGCATAGTAGGCGTTATCCATGGTTTTGCCGGTTTGGTACAAGTTGATGTCTTTGGGAAAACCGCCGGCTGTAGTGATGACGACATCCCCTTTTTCCGGGATATCCACGCCATAAATTTCGTCGACCAGTTTGGTTCCTTTCCGCCAGGCGGAGATCCAGTTGCCCGCAAAAATGCCTGCAAAGTCGCCTTTAGGAGTGGGCACGACATTGAGAATGAAGTCGGGCTTAACAAAGGCGGCAATCTCCATCATGTCCTCGTGGCATTCGTTGCCTTCGGTGCGTCCCGAAAAAGCGTTGGGGTTCGAGCCGGAAGCCCCGCCGGGCGCCAGCGCCCACAGATGGTTCTGGCGGATGGTCTTAATGGAGCTGCAACCGGGCAAGATGCTTTTGCGGCCGCCGCCGTAGCCTACCATGTAGTGGTAGATAATACCGCCGGTGAGAATGACCCGGTCCGCTTCCGCTACCAGGCGGTTGACGGAAACTTCGGTACCCCGGCTGGTCTTGCCGAGATACACCATGTTGGCTTCGTCCCAGGCGTCATGATTGAGGACGCGCACGCGGTGGCAGACGGTTTCGCCGCAGAGAGTGACAAATTCGCTTGCCGTATTTTGCCGGTGGCCGCCGACGACAATAAGGACGGTAATGTTTTCATCCGGTACGCCGGCCAGATTCAATTCATCCAGTAAAAGGGGCAGGACCTGGTCCATATTCTGCCAGGCGCGGGTAATATCGCTTACGGTGATGACGACAGTTTCTCCCGGACGAACCAGTTCGCGCAGAGGCGGGCTGTCGATGGGATGGGCCAGTGCCTGGCGTATGGCGCTGGAGACATCTTCAATCGGCGGATAATCGCGTCCTAAGACCTCGCAGGCTACCTGTTCGCTGGGCAGGGAAAAAGCAAGTTCTCTTTTGCCGTACTTGAGGGAAAAGGATTTTTGACTCATAATAAAGGCCTCCTTTTTGGGAAAATAAACGAAAATAATACAGCCAGTCTTCTCTTTGTATTTGTAAAAATCCTGCATTTTCAAGGCATTAATAGTACTTGTTTTTTCCGAGAAGCGAAGCAACGAGGATGGAACAGAAGTTGCAAGGAGAATCGAAGGGCGCCATAGAGGAGAGAAACGCATTTTATTGTTCAAAAACCGTTCTTCGTGGTTCTCCTACGGGCCCTCTCGTTTCTTCTAGCTTGGCGTTTTCTCTCAAATGCTTTAAAATGGAAAGTATTAGAAAGAAAATACAAGGAGGAGATGGGATGATACAAAGATCATGGCGTATTTTAAGCATTCTTTTGTTGTTGACCTGGCTGCTGCCAGCAGCTTTGGTTGGTGCGGAGGAGCGCAAGGATGAATGGAAGGACAATAGCTTTAATTTTAAGACCTTGAAGATGGTGGTAGTGAAAACCGAATTTGGCCCGGATGCGGCTGTAGATGATATGAAACGCTTGGTATTGAGCGGCAAAGTCAATGGGCAGTTTTCTGTTAATGAGCGTTTTGCTAAGGCGGGAATTGCTTTCTTAAGCTATCCTGACGTAGTGAACAAGGTAGGCGTAAATAATAGTGAAAACATGATGGAATTGGAGAAGACGGACCCGCCTCGTTACAGCCAACTGGTGCAGGACGGAATTGCTTTTTACGCCCAGGGGTTGCTGCAGGTTCGTTTTACCGTATATAAAGATACGGTTCAACACATACCGGCTTATGTGGAAACCTACACTACAACGGAGCGCGTTTGCCGCAAGAGAACCTTTACAGGGCCGGACGGCAGGCAGGCAACAACCGAAGAATGGGTTGACATTCCGGTGACTAAGTTTCGCGAGGTTCCCGCTCATGATGAAATAACGGCCCATACGGCGGTGGAATTGACGTTGCTGGAGCCTAAGACGAACCGGACTTTATGGAAGATGGTGGACAGCCGCGACGCTATGGGCAAGGACAAAGACGGCATGGTAGACCGGACCTTGAAGCGCGCGGCGGAACGGTTGGAAGCGCTGAAAAACGGCTGAAATACTAAGGAATTTAACCAAGCTCTCTAAGAAGAAAGAGCAACACTTAAATTAAGCAAAAATAATGAAAAATAAAAATAATCATGTTATAATAGAGGAAAACAGCAAATAAAAAGCATGAATTTTGCCAGGTATATGCGCTAGCAATAAGGAAGTGTCCTTGTGGTATGTGTATGTCCTGGCTTTTTTATCGGGAATTGCTGAAAGGAACGTTGAGAGGATGAGCAGAAAGGGTGGTGCAAGATGAACTTGCGAAATCGGATGATCTTAACCATTTTTTTCCCAGTTATGGCGATTTTAGTTGTGCTTTCTGGGTTTGCCTATTGGCAAGCCAGCACTATGCTGCGGGAAGAGATCAAACTGGAAATGGAAGCCATGGCGGCGCATCGCAGTGCGGAAGTAAATACGCTTATTGTCGGGAAGATGGAGCAGATGCAAGCACTTGTTAACACCTGGAGCGTTGCTTTGCCGAATGAAAACGAGCTGCGAGGGGTGCTTACGCAGTTGACGAAAAACACTCCTGGCGTGCAGGACGTATTTGTAGCCTTTCCGGATAAGCGCTTTATCGATGGCACGGGATGGGTGCCGCCAGCGGATTATGACCCGACAGGGCGTGGCTGGTATACGGAGGCTGCTAACTCCCAGAAGGTAGTGATGTCCAAGGTTTATATGGACGCCATTACCAAGAAGCCCATTGTGAGCTTGTCGATGGCCGTCCGTCAGCAAGGTAAATTGGCCGCAGTGGTCGGCATGGATTTATCTCTGCAGCAAATTAATGACGCCGTGCTCGGCATCAAAATCCGGGATACGGGATATGCCTACTTGCTCAACCAGGAAGGGTATTTTGTAGCCCATAAGACGTTGAAGTTGGAAGATAACATCATGCAAATCGAAAATGGAAGCCTGGCCGCTGGAGGGAAAGTGTTTTTAAGCGGGAAGCCTTCTTTTAGCGAGTATGTTTTTCTTGGGGTGGAGCGGTTTTTAGCCTCCATGCCTGTAGGAGACAGCGGCTGGGTGATTGTTTTGGGCGTTCCTAAAGACGAAGTATTTGCCAATGTAAGCCGTTTGGCGATGACGATGATCGGCATCGGCGTGCTTTCGCTGGTGCTTTTGCTGGCCATCGTTTTCTTCATCGCCCGTTCCGTGGCCAATCCGGTGGCGGAAGTGGCGGCGGCGGCCAAGCAGGTGGCCGAAGGCGACTTGCACATGACCTTGGAGCCCACAGACCGCAAAGATGAAATTGGCATTTTGCACAGCAGTTTCGAAGCTATGACCAAGGGACTGCGGCAGATGGTCGGGCAGACGCTGCAGTCGGCGGAACAGCTGGCGGCTTCGTCGGAAGAGCTGACAGCCAGTGCGGGGCAGTCGGCGGAAGCGGCGCAGCATGTGGCGCAGTCGGCGGTAGCGATTACTGATGGCGCCGGCAGGCAGAGTCTTGCGGTGACGGAAGCGGCTAAAGTAGTGGAATCTATGTCGCGGAAGATGGAAGAGGTTGCGTCTGTTGCCGGCGCGGTAGCGGCGGCGGCGAACGAAACGACGAAAACCACCGTAGAAGGGCAAAAAGGCTTGGCTTCAGCCATTGAAAGCATGCAGGCGATCGGTACCGGCGCTGAACAAGTGGGGGTTGCTATTCAAGCCCTTGATGCCAGCTCACAGCGCATTTCCGAAATGGTGGCCATGATTACGGCCATTGCCGGACAGACCAATCTTTTGGCGCTTAACGCAGCCATTGAAGCGGCTCGGGCAGGCGAACACGGGAGGGGCTTTGCGGTGGTAGCGGACGAGGTGCGTAAGCTGGCGGAGCAGTCGGAAACGGCTGCTAGGGAAATTACCACGTTGATTGCGGAAAACAACGGCAACATCCGTCAGACCGTCGATGTAATGGGCGTGCAGAAAACCCGCGTAGGCGAAGGCGTGGGCCGCGTGAATGAAGCGGGCCGTCAATTTGTGGAAATTGCGCGTTTGGTGGAAGATCTGTCCAAGAAGATTATGGGCATTGCCACGGTAGCGGAGGCGGTCGTAGCAGACAGCCGTAACACCGTCCGTTCGGTAGAAGAAGTGAAGACCATTTCCGTAACCGTTGTGGGCGAGGCGGAAAGCGTTTCCGCAGCCACGGAACAGCAAGCGGCATCCATGCAGGAAATTGCCTCGGCCAGTCAGACTCTGGCGCACTTAGCGCAGGATTTGCAGGCTTTGGTAGGGAAATTCCGGATGTAAAGCTAGCTTTGGCGGCAACGACAAAGTATTCTTAGACCAATAAGCAACGAAGTGTATTGGCTCCGGCTGCAGACTTGCGTTTGTGGCCGGAGCTTTTTGGATTTTATCGCATGAAACAAAAAACAACGTTATTTCGCGGTTTTATTGTTTTTGTGTAAAAAATGCAAGGAGTACATTGCGTTTTGGAACGAAAATGGTATAATTGTCCTATCTCCAGTGGACGAAATGAAAAGCAATTCGATAAAGCAACACGGTTTGCAAGGCAATGTAGCCAAAGCAAATTCGCGTTGCTTTTTTGCATTTTGTCCTTAGTTTCAAGGTAAATGCCTGTAGGAGAGCAGGCGGTGAAGGAGGCGGCGGCTATGAAATTACGGTCAAAAATGATGCTGGCAATTTGTATTCCGGTGATGGCGGTGCTGGTTGTGCTGAGTGGAGTGGCATATTGGCAGGCGAGCCGCGCTTTAACCGAAGAAATTCGTATGGAAATGAGTCAGGCATCCGCCCGCTATGCGGAAGCGGTACAAACCATTCTGTCGACGAAGCAGGAAACCGTAGGGTCTTTGGCAGCCGCGTGGAGCGTAGGCCTTCCGGCGGACGAAGAAATTTTACGAACCGTAACCTATTTAACGAAAAATACGCCTGGAGCGCAGGATATTTATGTGGCCTTTCCCAGTAAAAAATTTATTGACGGTACAGGCTGGTTACCGCCAGCGGACTATGATCCGGCTACAAGGGATTGGTTTAAAGACGCCCTTTCCAGTAATGGCGTGGTATTTTCCAAAGTCTATGTTGATGCGATCACCAAAAAACCGGTTATCAGTCTTTCCGCAGCCATACGGCAGAATGGGACGCCGATTGCAGTGCTGGGGATGGATTTGTCTTTAGATGCGATTGGCCAAATGACGCAAGGCGTGCGTATGAGAGATTCCGGGCAGGCCTTTATCTTAAATCGCGAGGGCTTTTACGTAGCCCATCCTTCGTTGACGTTGAAGGATAACGTACTAACGATGGAAAATGGAAGGTTGAAGGAAGCAGGAGCTGCCTTTTTGAGTGGCCGTTCCAGTTTCCAAGAGCTTTCTTTCAACGGAGAGGATCGCTTTTTTGCATCGAGCCCCGTAGGCAGCAGCGGCTGGGCCTTAGTGCTGGAAGTGCCATCCTCCGAGGTATATCAGCCGGTTCGCTATTTAGGCTTATGGATGGCGGGCTTGAGTGTGGCAGCCATTCTTTTACTTGGCTTTGTCTTAATGAACGTGGCAGGAGCTATTGCCAAGCCCGTAGCCTTAGTAGCGGCAGCGGCGCAAAAAGTTGCTTCCGGCGAGTTGCAGATTCACCTGGATGCCAGCGAGCGCGCCGACGAAATTGGTGTGCTGAATAATAGTTTTTTGGCGATGGTTGCCAGTTTGCGGAAGCTGGTCGGAGAGACGGTTCGTTCGGCGGAAAAACTGGCTGGTTCTTCGCAGGAACTGACGGCCAGCTCCAGTCAAGCTGCGGACGCTTCGCAGCAAGTAGCGCAGGCCGCTGTAGAGATTACAGAAAGCGCCTCGCAGCAGGTTAGCTCTGTAGAAGAAACCGCTTTGGCAGTGGAACGTGTAGCACAGCGGCTGGAAAAGGCGGGGAAAGCGGCCGAAGCTGCTTCCGGCGCCGCCGAACAAACGGCTAATACCACGATGCAGGGGCAGAAAGGTCTGGCTGCGGCAGTAGAGAGCATAGACGCCATTGGCAGCGGCGCAGCGCAAGTGGGCAGTGCGATTCAAGAGCTGGACAGCAGCTCAAAGCGTATTTCGGAAATTGTAGATATGATTAAAACCATTGCCGGACAGACCAATCTTTTGGCGCTGAACGCCGCCATTGAGGCGGCGCGGGCGGGCGAACACGGGCGGGGCTTTGCGGTAGTGGCGGATGAAGTGCGCAAGCTGGCGGAGCAATCAGAGCACGCAGCGAAAGAAATCACGGAGTTAATTGCAGAAAACAATGGGAATATACGGCAAACCGTTGAAGTGATGGACGTGCAAAAATCGCGCGTCGGCGAAGGGGTGGCTCAAGTTCGCGAAGCAGGGCGGCAGTTTGCGGAAATTGCCTCCTTGGTGGAAGAATTATCGGCGCAGGTACGGGATATTTCCGAAGAGGTATCAGGGACTGTGGCGGAAAGCCGGCAAAGCGCTGCAGCCGTACGGAGGATCAAAGATCTTTCCCTGGCCGTGGCGGACGAAGCCAGCGGCGTTTCGGCGGCGACAGAAGAGCAAACCGCTTCTATGGAAGAAATTGCTGCCGCCAGCCAAACGCTGGCGCAGTTAGCGCAGGAGCTGCAGGAATCGGTAGGAAAGTTCCGCATGTAGATCCAGTTAGCGGTTGGAAGCATTCGGAAGCCTCTTGGGTACTTATTACCGGTTTCGCTAACAAAGGGCAGGAAAACGCACTTATATAGGGAAATAAACAATAGGTATGCTGTCATGTATTGACAGCATAGCCGGCGAAAGGAGTGACAAGGATGAATCAAGGCGGAAAACTGCTCATGGTAGTAACGAGTGCCAAGGCAATGGGGGTTCACCGGACCGGATTGTGGTTGGAAGAGTTTGCGGCGCCGTACTTGCTCTTTCTTCAGGCCGGCTTTGAGGTGGTTGTCGCGAGTCCTCTAGGAGGCGAAGCGCCGATTGATCCGCGCAGCGTGGCTGTGGGGCAGCCGGCGGCTTGGCAAAAGGCAGCCGAGGTATTAAAGCAGACGCGAAAACTCAGCGAAGTGGAACGTGAAGTTTTTGATGCGATTATTTTGCCGGGCGGTCATGGCCCTATGGTGGATTTGGCTAAGGATGAAGCCTTGGCGGCGCTTCTTCAGCGGGCGGATGTGGACGGCTGGGTGATTGGCGCTGTCTGTCATGGTCCTGCCGGCTTGGTGCGGGCGCAAAAAGAAGACGGCACGCCGCTGGTGGCCGGACGCCGACTAACTGGCTTTACCAACGCAGAAGAGCGCATGGTGCAATTGGAAGAAGCGGTACCGTTTCTTCTGGAAAATCGCCTGAAAGAACTGGGCGCTCATTATGAGCACAGCAAACCCTGGGAAGCCTTTGTCGTGCGCGATGGCTCCTTGGTGACCGGACAAAATCCACAGTCAAGCGAAGCCTTTGCTAAAGAAGTGATTGTGGCGGTAAAAGAAAACATTTGTGTAGAGTGCTGAATAAAAAACCCGGCCCTTTGCTTTATGGCAAACGGCCGGGTTTTCTCACTCAATTATACCAAAATTTATAAGCTTTGAGAGGCTGAGATACGAGAAATGGTGGGGAGATACCGAACCGCGAAATACACGAAAAACGCGAAAGGGGTTTTCAAGAGATTAGGGAGTTCCCTATTCTATCTCCTGCGTACCCTCTCGCGACTCCGATTCTCTTGTTCAATTTAACCTCGTCAAACCTTCCCTTTACTCCCTCTACTCTTGTTTAAGTCCCGTATTTAAGCCTCTTCTTTTTCGCTCAGCACTTTCATGGCTGCAAAGCGTTCTTCAGCGGATGCTCCAGAAGGCCAGGCGTCGGCAAAGGCTTGAGAATTTTTAAATTCTAAATGCCAGCGAAAAGCGCCGGCTTCGCAATAGTAGGAGAAAATTACTTTTTCCTCTAATGATTCCGGGACTAAGCCTTCTTCCGTGGTGAGAATGGCGTACTGGCCATTTTCCACCGGCTCGTAGCAAAGCGTCGGGCCGTCTTCTGAGAACTCGATGATTTCAAATCCTAAAGGCTGGTAAAAATCTTCAACTTGGTGGCTCATGTGAAATCCTCCTTTTTCGGGAAGCCATTGCTTGATTCGCGACTCACGCCAAAGCAAATCTTTTACCGTCAAAATTTGTCAAAAAGCCTCGACATAGCACCACTATGTCTGCGTTTTTTTTCGCGTTTGACGAAGTATGGAAGTCGGTTGTCATGCAATCCCTAGCACAACCGACCTTAGGCGCATCCAGCGCCGTCTGCTCTGACGCAAGCACTCATTCAATCATTGGCATCCCACTCTATTATTCCGTATTTGTTCAAAAAAAATTGCCTCTTATAATATCACCGTTGCACCCTCCATTTACTCCCTCTACTCTTGTTCAAAAACCGTACTCCGTGTCCCTCGCGCGTACCCTCCCTCGACTCCGATTCTCCTGTTCAATTCCCGTTTTTACTTTTCCAGCAGCAGCCGGCAGAGCAAGGCATGGTCGAAATGATGACAAGGGTCTAGGCCGGTGGAACTGCGCAGCTTAGCTAGGCGAAAAAGCAGCGTATTGCGATGGATAAACAGCGCTTTCGCCGCCAGGGAGGTATTGAGATTTTGTTCCAGAAGGCAGCGCAGAGTGTCTTCCATATTGAATTTGCGCAAACTGGCTTGGTGCAGCGTATCTTGCAGCCGTTGCAGCGGGCGGCAGTTATGGCCGGGCGCATAGCGCAGAGCATATGCCGCCAGCACAGGAAGCTCTTCGATGGAAGCGACCGGTTTATCCGGACGGCAGCATTTTAATGCAAATAATGCTTCCCGGTAGGAAAAATGAAGCTGTGCAGTGGCGGCGTTGCTGCTGCCAAGTCCGATGGGCAAAGGAGAGGTGTGAGGAGGCAAGAACTGACTTAGTTCTCGGCTCCATTGAAACAAGGCGTCCAACGAATCAGGCGCGGAGAGCTGTGTTTCTCTCAGAATAACTAAGCGCTGCTCCAGGAAGACGACAAAATCACGGGGCCCAATGCAAGGAGAGGGCAAAAGCTGCTGCAGGATGTTCTCGCGCAGGCGGGTGAAGACCAGATCGTAAGGGCCAAAGGTAAGGGCTTGTAATATAAGAGGTTCTGTGTCGATAACGACAACCTGACGCACGAGAGATAAATCGTATTTGAGCAGCTTGGCGGATGCCTGCAGGGAAGCCGTGTCCTGCTCTGTTTTTTCCGCGAGCAGCAGGCTGGCAAAATGCTCATGCAATTGTGCTTGGGAGCGGAATTTTTCCATTAATACGTCGCGTTCCAAAATTAATTCGGTGACGGCTTTGAGCAGCTTGGCCGTATCGCGGACTTCCTTGGGGTGACCCGAAATACCGACAACGCCGATAACCTGACCCTCTAAAAATATAGGCATATTAACGCCAGGGAGCGCACCGGGAAAGAGGTTGACGTCTTCCGGGTGAATTTCTACGGTCTGCTGCTGGGTTATGGCGTCAAAGGCGCCTTTGTGAAAATCGCCGATCCGTTTAGACTGGAAAGAAGCAATGATCGTTCCCGTGGCATCCATGACATTGACGTTTTGCCGCACCAAGGGCATGAGGGCGTTGACTACTTGCTGCGCCAGGCCGGGAGTGAGGAGCATGCTGCAACGCCTCCTTCTTTTATCCAGGCTATGATACTAGTATTTGGCGGTTTTGTCTAAAATCCTGCTGAAACAAAAAAGATATCGAGGAGATTTTTATAATTTTATGTGCAAAACTTCTAAAAAATCATTAAAAAATCGTGCAATCCAGACAATTGCCTTGGCTAAGGAACTTAGTATAAAATAAAATAAATAAATGCTTTCGGAAAATTTAGCTGTTTTAAGGAGGAAAAACCATGCGTGTAATTATTGCACCGGATTCCTATAAAGGAAGCGTATCGGCTTTGGAGGTAGCCCGGGCTATGCAGCGGGGCGTACAAACCGTGTTTCCTCACGCAGAGATTCAGTTGGTGCCGATTGCCGACGGCGGCGAAGGTACAGTAGAAGCCATGGTAGCCTCCACAGGCGGTACGGTAGTGAAGAAATCTGTCCAAGGGCCGCTGAGGACGTCGGTGGAAGCCTACTACGGACTGTTGGGCGATAAAGTGACTGCGGTGATTGAAATGGCGGCCGCTTCCGGTTTGCCCTTGGTGCCCAAGGCGCAGCGAGATCCCCGGGGGACGACTACGTACGGGACCGGCGAACTGATCAAGGCGGCGCTGGACGCAGGCGCCAAGCGTTTGGTTATCGGTATTGGCGGCAGCGCTACCAATGACGGCGGCGCGGGCATGCTGCAAGCGCTCGGCGTTCGCTTTCTTGATGCGGCTGGCCAGGAATTGCCCTCAGGCGGCGCTGCCTTGGCGAAGTTGGCGAGCATTGATATGAGCGGCCTAGATGCCCGCTTGGCGCAGACCGATATTTTGGTGGCTTGCGATGTAGACAATCCTTTGTGCGGTCCTCGCGGCGCGTCGGCTGTCTATGGGCCGCAAAAAGGGGCTACGCCGGCAATCGTGCAGGAACTGGATGCGGCTTTGGCGCGTTACGCCCGAGTGGCTCAAGAAGTTACCGGCAAGGACGCAGCCGAGATAGCCGGCGCGGGCGCAGCGGGCGGTTTGGGCGCCGGATTCCTCTTCTTTACGGAAGGACGTTTGTGTCCTGGGGTGGACGTGGTGCTGGAGACCGCTAACTTTGAAGAGATGGTAAAGCAGGCTGATTTGGTGCTGACCGGCGAGGGCTGTACGGATTATCAGACCGCCTATGGCAAGGCGCCTGTAGGAGTCTCGGCCTTGGCTAGAGCGTATGGCGTGCCCTGTATCTGTTTGTCCGGCGGTCTGGGCGAAGGCTGCAGCGCTGTGCGCGAAAAAGGCATTGACGCCTTGAGCAGTACCGCGCCTGGTCCGTTGAGCTTGGAAGAATGCATGGAGCGCGGCGCGGAACTGATTGAAGAAGCCGCTGAACGCGTATGCCGCCTGTTGGCGGTAGGAATGGAACTAAAAAAATAGACAAATTGTCTAATAAAGAGGAAACCGTGAACCGTGTTTTTGGACATCTTTGCCAATTGCACTTGTTCGCGGTTTTTACGATGTAAATAGAGAAAATAAAAATGCTTTAACAGCAAGCGGAAAAAGAGAGGGGTTGCAATTATGGCTTGGAATCATCCGGTGCCGCTGGAGTTGGCGCAACGCGTGGTGGAAATGATTCACGAGGTGACTGGGAGCAACGTGAATTTTATGGGTTTAGGCGGCGAGATTATCGCCACTAAGCAACCAGAGCGGCTGGGGAAAATACATAGCGCTGCGGAGAGCATTATGGCCGGACGCGTAGATGAGGTAGCGGTAACGGTTGAAGACGCCGCCAAAATGGACGGGGTTAAAGCAGGCTATAACGGCGCTATTTTATACAAAGGGCAGCGTCTGGGCGTGATCGGTATTACCGGCGACCCCGAAGCGGTAAAGCCGCTGCAAAAAATGGCGGCCATTGTGGTTAATGAAGAAATTGCCAAAGAACGTGAGCGTCAAGAACGGGAGCAAGGGTTGCAGCAAGTAGCGGCTCAACTGGAAGCCGCCACAGGAGAGATGGACGAACTATACTCTTCAGCAGCGCAAGTCGCCGGACGCTATAGCGAGATGGCGGAAGCCGTAAAGACTACGGAGACGGAATTGAACGATCTAAACCAGGTGCTGGACTATATCCGCAACATTGCCAGCCAAACCAATCTGTTGGGCCTAAACGCCTCTATCGAAGCAGCTCGGGCTGGCGAGCAGGGACGCGGTTTTGCGGTGGTGGCTGACGAGGTGCGCAAGCTGGCTACGTATTCGGCGGATTCTTTGGGCAAGATTAATCAGGCGCTGCAGGCGATTAAAAGCTCGGTGCTGCGCATCGGCGCGGATGTACGAGGTAACAAGGAAATTACCGAACGTCAGGAGCAAACGCTGTCTTCTTTAGCGGCGCAAGTACAGGGGCTGCAGCAGGAGCTGCAAAAATTGGTATAGTGAGCAGGACTTCAGCAGCTTTGCGGGGAGCTCCCTGCAAAGCTGCTGAAGTCCTGCCCTCCGTTTACTCCCTCTACTCCTGTTCAAATCCCTTTGCGCTGGTTTTTCTCTGTGTTCTAAAAAGGAGGCTCCTATGCATCAACCGTTGCGAGTTGCTTTTGACTTTTCCTGTCCCTACTGCTATTTGCTTTGGGGTTATGTGCAGGAGCTGCGGCGAACATCGCCAGTACCGGTGGAGTGGCTGCCTTGGGAGATAAATCCAGAGTTGGAGCTGGAGGGAAGAGCGTTACAGCCGGGGGCGCCGGGCATATCTCAACCCGATCAATTAGGCGCGTCCCTGGGCTTGGTTCCTTCCGCCAGGACCGTGTTGTCTAATACTCATCAGGCGCTGGCGGCGTTGGAATTTGCCAAAGATCTTGGCCAAGGCGATGCGTGGCTGGATGTAGTGTTTCCAGCTCATTTTGTCGGCGATCGGGATATCGGTCAATTGCCGGTGCTGCTGCAACTGGCGCAGGAGATCGGTTTAGATGTCCAAGCTTTGGAGGCAGCGCTGCAGGCCGGGCGCTATAATCGGCGTTTGCTGGATAACGAGGCGTATTGCCAGGAACATCAGATTGAATGGGTTCCTACCGTGCTTTGGGGCCAGGAAAAGCTGCTGGAAGGCGTTATTACCTTTAGTGTCTTTAAAGATACGTTAAAAACCTTGTTTTAGGGAAGGACGGTTTCCCTTGCTGATTTCTCCCCCTGGCTCTGGCTAGGGGATTTTTATTTTCTCTCCTCGCAAGCCAACTTAGTTCCGGTCAATTCGAGGAACGTAGCAACGCGGTGATCTCCCGAATATATAAAAACCTGCCCTTCTCTTGCACTCTGATTCTCTTGTTCAATATTCATCGCAGCCCTCCCTCTACTCCCTGTACTCCTGTTAAAATCGCGTGCCACTCCTTCGTGTCCTCTCGTGACTCCGATTCTCCTGTTCGATGCTCCATTTTCTTTTTCTCGACTCTCCATTGTGCTTTGGCAGCGCCTTTTGTACAATAGAATTTAGATTTAAAAGAAGACAGAGGAAAACATTATGCATATCCTTTCCATAGAAAATATGAGCAAGCAATACGGTGAGCGTACTCTTTTTGAGGACGTTACGTTTGGAATTGGCGATACGGATCGGTTAGGCCTTATCGGCGTTAACGGCACCGGCAAGACCACATTTTTAAAAGTGATCGCCGGTCTGGAACCGCCGGACGAGGGGCGCATCAGTCGCGCAGGCGGCGTGCAGGTGGAGTATTTGTCTCAGGACCCGGACTACGACCCGGAAGGCACGGTTCTGCAAGAAGTTTTTCGCGGCGCTTCTCCCATTCTGCAGGTGCTGCGAGACTATGAGGCGGCCCTGGGGGCCGCTGCCGCCCGGCCCGGTGATGAGGCGCTGCAGGCGCAGGTAGTGCGTTTGGGGCAGAAAATGGACGAGCAGAACGCCTGGCCCCTAGAAAGCGATGCCAAGACCATTCTAACCAAGCTGGGTATTGACGATTTCAGCGCCCAGATGAAAACGTTGTCCGGCGGCCAGCGTAAGCGAGTGGCCTTGGCGGGAGCGCTCATCAATCCGGCGCAGCTTTTGATTTTGGATGAACCTACCAACCATATCGACCATGAAACCGTAGCTTGGCTGGAACAGACGCTGGCCCGCCGCAACGGGGCGCTGCTTGTCATCAGCCATGATCGCTACTTTTTAGATCGCGTTACTACCGGCATTTTAGAGCTAGACCGGGGCCGCCTTTTCCGTTACGAGGGCAATTACAGTCTCTTTTTGGAACAAAAAGCGGCGCGGGAAGAGCGCGAAGAAGCCAGCGAACGCAAGCGCCAAAACCTGCTGCGTCAGGAACTGGCTTGGATGATGCGCGGCGCGAGGGCGCGCAGTACTAAGCAAAAAGCGCGTATTGAACGCTTTGAGACTCTGTCAGAGCAGCAATCCTTAGGCAAGGCGGCGGCCCTGGAAATGTCCGTAGGCTCCAGCCGTTTGGGTAAAACCGTCATCGAAGTGGAGCACCTGAGCCATGATTTTGGCGAGGGCTGCGTTTTGCAGGACTTCAGCTACATTGTCAAGCGGAATGACCGCATCGGCATTGTCGGCACCAACGGCAGCGGCAAATCGACCCTGCTGAACTTGATCGCCGGGCACCTAGAGCCGCAGGCGGGGAGCATCAAAGTGGGACAGACTGTTAAAATCGGTTATTTTGCGCAGGAGAACATCGAAATGGACCCTCGTCTGCGGGTGATTGAATACATTCGCGAAGAGGCCAATTTTATTGCAACTTTGGACGGCGGCATGATCAGCGCCGCGCAGATGTTGGAGCGTTTCTTATTTCCGCCGCATCTCCAGGGCGTGTCCGTAGCCAAACTGTCCGGCGGCGAACGCCGCCGCCTCTACTTGCTCCGGGTGCTGATGAGCGCCCCTAATGTGCTGCTTTTGGACGAGCCGACCAATGATTTGGATACGCTCACCTTGGCGGTGCTGGAAGATTACCTAGATACCTTCCCCGGAGCGGTGCTGACCGTCTCTCATGACCGCTACTTTCTTGATCGCGTGGCCGACCATATTTTCGCTTTTGAAGCAGGTGGTTCTATCGGGCGTTATCCCGGAGGCTATAGCGACTATCTCGACGCCAGAGCGCCGCAGGGCGAGCTGGAGAAAGCGTCCGGCCCAAAAGAAAGCGATAAGACCGACGAGCGCAATCAAAACCGCGCGCCTCGCATGGGCTTTAAGGAAAAACGCGAATTTGATGAAATTGAAGGCGTTATCGCCGCCGCCGAAGGAGAACTTCGCGCCGTCCGTTCTCAACTGGCCCAAGGAGGCAGTGATTTTTCGCTTTTGCAGGAGCTGCTGGAGCGAGAAAAACAGCTGCTGGCGCGGCTGGAAGAGCTTATGGAGCGTTGGGCCTACTTGAGTGAACTGGCGGAAGCCAATGAGAGCCGCTAAATAGGCTGGCGAGTTTCGTCGCTCTATCTGGACAAGAAAACATTGTTATGGTAAAATTAAAACCTGTTAGGGGCATTAGCTCAGTGGGAGAGCGCTTGATTCACATTCAAGAGGCCACTGGTTCGAAACCAGTATGCCCCACCAGTAATTACAAGGGTTTGCAGAGATGCAGGCCCTTTTTTATTTTGTATTGGGGTTTGTTTTGGGGTTTGTTTACCCCAAATAAATGCTAACTATTGCATCAGGGAGCAAAAAAACGGCCTAATTAGCCGCTTTTTTACTCCCTGATATTTTATTATTTTGAGCATTTTCGATGATACTACCCATTAGATCGGCAGTTTGTTGCTCTGATGATTGGAGAAGATGCGCGTATACTTGCATTGTTACGCGGCCATCAGCATGGCCTAGTTTGCCAGAAACAGTTCGCAGATCAACGCCGCCTTGGATTAGGAACGTTGCGGCCATATGGCGCAAAAGGTGTGGTGTAATATGAGGCAGCTTGTTTTTGATGGCAAACTTACGGAGGTAAGCTGTGAACGATGTGGGGTGCGCTGGTTCGCCATTCCAACTAACGAATACTTTCCTGCTATCTATCCACATATCTCCCATTTTCAACTTGGTTTCGGCTTGTTCCGCTTTGTACTGTTTTATTACTGTCAGCACATTTTGTGGGACGGATACCATTCTCACGCTGGAATGGTTTTTAGGCACTTTTTCGACAATCCCATGCGTTTTACCAGTATATACGGCTGCGCGTTCGACTCTTAGATAGCCTTCGTTAAAATTAATATCTTGCCATTCTAGTCCGAATAACTCTTCGCGGCGTAGCCCCGTTGACAGTGCTAATAATACTATTGCTCGCCATTTTAATGATTCGCCATCTAGTCTTTGCAAAAATAATGCAGTTTGTTCTTGGTCATAAACCTTTTTAGGTGCGGTTTTTACTCGTGGCGCTTCCACGCAACTACAAGGATTTGCTGATATGAACCTCCATTTTTCTGCGGCCTTGAATATCGTTTTTAGTGCAGCGTGATACTTTTTTTGAGTGCTTAGGCTTAATGTGCCTCCACCTGCTTTAATCCCAGGTTCAGCTAGATTACGCATGAATGCTAAAATGTGACGAGGTTCGACTTTTTGTATGCGAATTTGCCCAATGGCGACATTGATCCGCGGCCACAAGCGTAGGTAATAGACTTCGGTATTAACTTCATGCGGTGTATTTTCCAGCCAATACGCAAAAAAATCCGCAACAGTCATTTTGCCGGTGCCGACAACTGCAGCAGTGCCTTGATTAACTTCTACAACGAATGCTGCTAGCAATTTTTCTGCTTCTCGTTTGTTGTCGGCCATCACTGTTTTACGATAGCGGATTTGGTTGCCTGATCCGTCATATCCTGCGGTAACGGTTAGCCTCCAGTTGTCTCCTCTTTTTTCAATCGATCCGGCCATTATTATCATCGTCCTTTTTTGTTAATGTTATTAAGATATCCATTAGCTGAGCAATGTATTCTTTCTTTTTTTTCTTTTCTCTGCTCTTTTGAACCCTAGCCTTTGAAGCGCAGTCTTTGTGCATTTCCCAGCTAGACTTACTTTTTGTTACATCCTGCCATGTGTCGCAAAATGGACACCACTTATATTTTCTATAACCGGCAACCCATTCTCCGAATTGGTACCACATAGCGGCCAATAGCGAACTTGGGCGAACCGTAGGTGACCATTTTTGGCTTTTAGGGTTGTACTTTTGGGCATAGGATGAGGGGTACTTAGCTGCTTTAGTTGCCACAAAACTAGTTAACCACATTAAACTTAAGCTTTTTATGTCGGGGCAAGCTTGAACGTCATTTGACATAATAGTGATCTTGTCATCAAAGAGATATGTTGTAGGTGTTAAGCTTATGGACCAACTCGGATCGCTTTTCATTATAAGTTTTAGTGTAAGTAAATCATTAATGTTGTTAATAGTCACATCTTCCTCGTATGAAACAATGACTTTGTCAATTTTGCTGAAAAATGATGTGCCTTGCCCATCGATGTCAACGTCAAATGGGTATTCTTGATATGTGGTTTGAGGTGTGTTTTTTAATAAGTTTTGCTCGGATAATCTTGCAAACATGCTATCAATATCGGGTGTTAGTACATCTGTAAAAGCTAATGTTCCGGAAAATGATATTGGGTGGTTAGCTTTTGCTTTTAGCTTGATGTTATATGCATGTTTCATATCCAAATATTCGTTCATATAAAAGATCCTATGTTGCTGCTTTTCTGTGCTTGCATTAAGTGGAATTAGACGACCATATGTGTCTACAAATGGAATGAATTTATCAGGGAGAATCCAGTCATCATCAGGGAGAATCTGATCTTCATCAAAAGAACTGTTGCTGTTACTTCCTAAATGGATAAATGTCATAAATGCCGGCGGCAGGCGATCTCTTTTTTTCTGTTCTGTCAACGGAGCTTGTAAAGGATTAACCCATTTTGCTCGTAGTGCATTAATAACAGGAGCGTCTGTTAACTCCGTATAGTCTGACCAATAGTAGCCACAGGGGGAAACTTGATTATAAAAATTTACAAGATCACTTGTTTGGTGATTGTTTAAATCATAAATATTTGTCATGAGGGTATCCTTCGTTAAAAAAATCATGTTGCGCTTAAAGAAACATTATTAGCGAAACAAACATTGGTTATAATATACACAAAGAAGCTAATAAAATCAATCAGTTTTGCGGAGGGAGTATGCTATGAGCACAGATCCAACTAATCGCGAGCCAGTTTTAATGGGCGCGCAGCAGGCCGCTGATGAATTGTTTGGAGGGACACGTCGAGCCTGGGACCTATTGAATGCTGCTAAAAAGCGGCAGTTGCCTTCGGTGAGAATCGGAGGAAGAGTGTTTTTTTCGCCGGAAGCAATTCGCGAATGGATTCGCCAACAATCAGCAGCTAGTCTGCAGATGGAGGACGAAACTTCAAGTGGCGGAATCAGGAGACTAAAATGAACGGAAAAACAACTAAACGTTATCGATGGTTACGGTTGCAGCGTGATTTTTTTAATCAGAAGGCTATGCGGAAATTACGCAGAATTGCTGGGGGTGAAATCTTTACGATCATCTATTTAAAAATGCAATTGCTTTCAATAACGACAGGAGGCATGTTGTCATACGATGGAGTTGACGAAACCTTTGCCGATGAATTGGCTTTGGTTATTGATGAAGGAGCAGATAATATCCAGATTGCATTGAATTTTATGGAAAAGCACAGGCTATTAGAACGAGTAGGCACAAACGAATTTTTCTTACCAGAGGCCGCTGGTAACATTGGTAGCGAGAGCGATTCAGCCCCTAGAGTTAGGGAGTGGCGAGCTAAAAAAGCGACTGCGTTACAATGTAACGCAAGTGTAACGTCTTTGTTACACTCTGGTAACGGAGACAACAACAGAGGAGAAACAGATCAAAATAAAACAACAATGCTGCGTAATCTTGGCGTTGCAGAATCATCTATAAAGCAATTAGTAGATAAGTATGGGGAGAACCGCGTCATAGAAAATATCGTGTACGCGATGGGGAAAAACGCGGAGGGCTGTGTTCAGGACGTTGCAGCGTTTACGGTACAGGCGATCAAAAAAAATTACGCTGCCAATACAGTGGTGGTACGTGGGAAAGAAGCCGACCCTAACTGTTCTAAATGTCGTGGTACAGGCATGCGGGTTGCGGTTGTTGGCTGTGAATGGGAAGAGGATAAGCAAAAAATAGAAACGATTTGTGATTGTGTTCGGTGATGGTTTGCCTAGAGGATTAGTTGGTGATTAGAATCCGTCGGAAGAGCCGCCGGTTTTTAGACGGGAAACACAAGAGATAAAAGAGGTCTGCGAATCTTGTGCCCTGCCACGCCAGCCCTGACCCCTCTGTATGAACAAACTATACAGAGGGGTCAGGGCTGGCGTGGGGGGGAAGATGGCCAAAGAAAGTAACCTAAATGAGAAGAACAAAAAATGAGGGAAAAGAGAAATGCATGATAACAGATAGAGATATTGAACTTATGAGGTGGATTAATCGACAAGGGATGGTAACGGCATATCAGGTAGCAGAGAAATTTGAAATAGGAATAAAAAAAGTACACATGCGATTGGGAATGATGAAAGCAAAAAAATTGGTTAACCATCAAAAGATTTTATTTGGTCAACCAGGTGTATATTGGCTAACAAGAGATGGGGTTTCTGTGTGTGAAAGTGATCTAAAACCAATTAAGGGATTGACGATATCAACGTTGCAACATGATTTGCAAGTGGTATCTTTAGCTATTAAATTGGAACAGCAATACGGCGGTAAGTGGGTTACGGCTAGAGAAATTGTTGCTAAACAAACCTCCCGGACGATGAATGCATTACAGCAGTTGAAAGTGATTAAACAATGCTATCCGGATGGAATTTTGGAGACACCTAATGGTCGAATTGCTGTAGAGTTGGAACTGACTCAAAAGGCGGCAAGTCGAATTCGGAAAATCATCAATGAATATGCTCACTTAGTAATTTCTGGTCAATATGTGGAAGTCTGGTATGTTTGTCGAAACTGGCAAATCGGTGAGCATATGTTGCTAACAGCTAGTACAACGGCAATGGCTGGAAAGTTTCGAGCGTTTCTCAAGGAAGATTTATCGGAAATTCAAGGCACTTCAATGAGGGAATCAGCAGCGAAAAAGCAAAGAGCTCAAACCGAATTTGATTTTACTAAGTTTTAGGAGGATGGGATGATGAGTAAAATGTACGGGCAATATGCTGGCAGACGCTTTGTGGTAATGACAGATGAGGCGCAAACTGAAAAAATTATTAACAGTAGAACACAGGTAGAGTTTTTAGAATTGGTTAATGAACTAAATACAGAAGGGTTTAATTACGTTCCATACCCAGCCAATGATGCAGATGTTATTGTGCTTTATCGCGGACAAATTAGAGAGCTATACATTGATTATGGCCAATCGCCGCGATTGGCTCTATATGACGGTGAACAGGAGGTTAGAAAAGTGTTAATGGAGGCGTTGATATAATGTCTAGCGAAGCATGGCACACCAATGGGATGGATTATATTGTTCGCCGACCAGCACGCGCTGTAGCGGTTGGCGGTAGCGTAGCTCTTATGGTTCTGTGCTGGCCTCAATCGTGGGTAATGATCTTTTCTGGTTGGATGGTATATAAAGTACTGCATGTCCAACGAGGGGGGCTGTATAAGCTAGGAGAAGCCCGGTTTTTCTTGATGGGATGCTTGGCTTTGCTGTCACCGCTGTTGGCGATGATGGTGCCGCATTCGATCGGGAGCTGGCCATCAGGAATAACCATCAATCTATCAGGGTATATTCACAACTCGGAATACCAAGCGTTAGTTAATGCATTTTTGGTAGAGTATTCGGATGATATTTTTCGCTGGCGATTGGGACTGTTGTATTCGCTGGCATATGGTATAGGGTTGTATTTGTTCTGTGTTGAAGGTGACAATAGAACGATACGTCGAACTGACATTGCCGGGATGCAGGTAACTCCAGATCAGCTGAAGGCTAGTGCAGGGGACTGGAAAATAGTATTTATGATAGCAGTTGGAATTGTGCTGAGTTTTTATGCCCTGCCGTTAGCGGTTTTATATGCCGGGGTTGTGGTGGGATTGGGGTTGTTGCCAGCGTTAGGAAAAAAGATGCTGTCGGTATTGGGGGTGGGCATTTTATCATATGCGTTGTTAAGTGTATGGTCACTGGAAACTTTTTTAGAAATTCCAACAGTTACTCGAGACCTTTTAATAGCAGGCAATATAACAGAGCTATTTACCTTGCATTTATTGCAGAGCAGCCATACTAAAAGTTCATTAATAATTTTAGCTGGGGCCGTGGTTGTTCATACAGTAGTGGTATGGTCAGAGAAGGAAGTGTCCTCAAAGAAGGAAACAAGTGAAGAGGAAGGAAGTTGGATTGGTACAAATGAAATAACAAAGCTGCCAGTTGTGTTGCCAGATCGGGAGCTCAACCAGCATTTGTTGATCCTAGGGTCTACGGGAGCAGGAAAAACAACGACCATTTTGACAATGGTCGACTCTGCACTATCAAGGCGAATACCTGTAGTTATGTTGGATGGCAAAGGCTCGAGGGATTTGCCAGATAAACTTCGCGTTTTGTGTAAGAAATACAATCGAAGGCTGCGAGTGTTTGCTTTAGAGCCCAAGGGTATACCGGAAATTAATGCATATAATCCGTTTTGGTCAGGTACTCATACGGAATGGAAAAATCGTGTGATGGCATTATTTTCAGGAAACGCAGAGGGGAGAGGTCAAGAACATTACGCATTGGCGGAAGAAAATTATCTCAATTTGTTGTGTGATACGCTTCGAAAAACAGAAAAAGAAATCGATTTGCGGACGGTATTGGCTTATTTAGAAAGGCCAGATGAATTTATTAAACTAGCACAGCGTGTTAATTCAGGTATGGTGCCGAAAATTGAAGCGGCAGTCCAAGCAAATACGGAAGGCTCTTTATCGATGGACACTGCTAAGCAGTTAGAGTTGTTCATATATAGTGCTTATGGGAATTTGTTGGATACGAGAAAACAAGAAACAATCAGGCTAAAAGAGGCAATCAAAGAAGGGGACTGTGTTTTGTTCATGTTTAATGCCTCCAGCTATCCAATCGATACCAAGCGTGTCGCCAAAATGGTTATTAGTGATATAAACGGTTCGTTTTCTGAGTTGGCTAATGAAAATGGATACACAAAAACCTTTTGTATATTCGACGAGTTTGCATCATATGCCAGCTCGAATCTGGCAGATACAATTTCGTTGCATCGCTCAAATGGAATGCACGCGATTATTGGAACGCAGTCGATTGCTACAGTGGCACTCAAATCACCAGAAACCAAACGAATTGCGCAAGAACTGGTTGCTTGCTGTAATACTTATATTGTTCAAGCTATTGGGCATTTAGATGATGTGGAAATGTTGGCAAAAATCATAGGGACTCGAAAAACGTACGAAGTAACAACTCAAATTAATGCTATGGAGGGTGGGGCCACAGGCATGGGGGCCAGCAAATTTGTTGACGAGTTTGTGGTCAATCCGCAGTCAATTCGAGAACTAAAAACAGGGGAAGGGTATCTATACAGAAAAGCGGCTGTAACCAGGCAGTCAGCGGAAAAAGTCCGGTTTAGATGCATCTTGTAAGGTAATAATGATGAACCTATTAATCGAGGTTTGTTCAAACAGTTATATTTGTAGAACTATAGGCAATATACAAAAAAGTAGCTTTTTGTATATGCTGTATGCCAGCTAGTCTAAATTGGGTGATAGGTTGGCAAAACATGAAGATGGATAGAAAACGCACGTATAAATTACAATGGGAATTTAGAGTTGTTTTCTCTGAAAAACAAAAAAAATAAAATTATCATACCGATTTTGTGGATTTTTAGAGAAAAAATCTCCGGAAGTCAAATTTAATTTGACTTCTTTTTCAATCGTGATATAGTTGAAGTATAGGGGGGGCTAGATATGTTACAAGAATTTAGCGTTGCTAATTTTTTATCTTTTAAGGAACCCGTGACCTTAAATTTGATGGCAACGGGATTGAAAGAGCTTAAGGATACCAATACCTTTGCTATTAATATGAGAAATCGACTACTAAAATCTTGTGCAATTTATGGTGCTAATGCGAGCGGTAAAAGTAATTTGTACAAGGCGTTAACCTTTATGGGGTGGTTTATTAGGGTGTCCTCAAAAGAAAGTCAGAAGGGTGAAGAGATTCCGGTTATTCCATTCAAACTACATAAAAATTCGCTAACAGAACCTAGCTCTTTTCAAGTGCGTATTCTTAAAGATGGAATTAAGTATCGTTATGGTTTTTGTGTTACTAGAGAAAAGATCGTGGGCGAATGGTTGTATTTTAGTAAAAAAGGAAAAGAAAAGATGCTTTTTCGGAGAGAAAAAGAAGTCTTTAAATTATCGAAAGAATTTAGCGAAGGTCAGATGTGGACAGAAAAAACTAGAGAAAATGCGCTTTTTTTATCTGTAAATGCTCAATGGAATGGAAAATATTCTAAAGAAGTATATGATTGGTTTGTAGAAAATATTTACTTTGTTTCTGGTGAAGCAATTACTGGGCTATCATTGAATAGAGATCTTTCCACAAATTTTGCAACAGACGAAAAAACAAATAAGCATTTTATGGATATTATTAGAAGTTCAGATATTGGCATTTCTAGATTTGGGACGGAGGAGTGCTCGGCTTTAAAAGATGCTCCTAAAGAAATTGCATGGATTTTTAAAGACATGGCAAGTAAGCTTAATTCGGATCTTATGGTTAAGAAGATTAAATCTTTTCATGAAGTATATGACGATAATAATCAGGTCGTTTCAGAGGTTGAGTTTGATTTTGACAGAGAAGAATCAACTGGGACAAGAAAGCTTTTTGCCGTTTTGGGTCCTATTCTGCAGGGGTTAAAAAATAATTCGGTATTGGTTATAGATGAATTAGATGCTAATTTGCATCCGATTATTACTCAATACTTAGTAAAGATGTTTAACTCCGATCAAAATAAACATGCACAACTTATTATTAATACACACGATAGCAATCTGTTAAGTAATAAAATTTTTCGGCGCGATCAAATTTTGTTTACTGAAAAAGATCCATATGGTATGAGTACATTATATTCATTAGCCGATTTTGAGGTGAGAAGTGATGTGGCTTATGAAAAAAATTATTTGATGGGCAAGTTTGGGGCTATTCCTTATATCGGCAGATTTAGTTTTGATCAAAAATGCGACACTGAAAGTGTAGAAAAGTAATTATGGGATGTGACGATTTATTTAAGAAAGCTCAAGCTGCAAAAAAGAAAAAACGTGTGAAACTAGAAAAACCAAAAATCTTAATTGTGTGTGAAGGCGAGAAAACAGAGCCGTACTATTTTGAACAATTTCGACCAGCGAATGTATCTGTCCAAGGACTTGGTTTCAATACTTTAAGTTTAGTGCAGGCGGCCATAAAAATTAGAGATGATGACGCGACTGGGTTTGATCAAGTTTGGTGTGTTTTTGACAAAGATAGTTTTCCAATGACTAATGTTAGTCGTGCATTTTCGTTAGCTAAAAAAGAAGATATACATATAGCTTATTCAAATGAAGCTTTTGAACTGTGGTACATTTTGCATTTTGATTTTTTACAATCAGCCATTTCTCGAAACGACTATATACAAAGGCTTAATACATTGATGCAAGAAAAGTTTAACCGGACGTATCGAAAAAATGATAGGGATATGTACAGGTTGCTATTGCCATATCAGTCTGTGGCAATAGGTAATGCGAGGAAACTTGCTGGGTGTTATCAAAAGAGAAATTTGGGTAATAATCCTCTTACTGATGTCGACTCTTTAGTGGATGAGCTAAATAAGTGGAGAGATTGAAAACACTCGTTTAGTCATTCTGGATATGACAGGTTATGGGGGTTTGTTTTGGGGTTTATTTGATTTAAATAAACCCCAAAATACTCAAAGAAAAACAAAACAATATACCTTGAAAGACTTGTAAAATATGGCTTTTCAAAGAACTGCAATGTGAATCAAATGTGATAAATTAGATTCACATTCAAGAGGCCACTGGTTCGAAACCAGTATGCCCCACCAGTAATTACAAGGGTTTGCAGAGATGCAGACCCTTTTTTATTTTGTCTTGAGGCCCATTACGTGCGAAGACAAGATAAAACGAGCTGCTAGGGGCTGATATAGGGTGAATTTATTAGGATAGCGTACAATTGAGTTCGCAAAAGAGAAAAAGGAAAAGCCATCGAAAACTCCGAAAAGGTAAGTGCTAGCAAACCCAAAGGAGTGTGTAATCGATGGCTTACCAAAATTCTACCGTACCTTTCGAAAAAATGCTAATGAAATTTGTGTTGGACGAAGAACCCATGGTATCGATGGTCAAATGGCTCTGCGAACGGCTTATGGAAGCCGAAGTAGAAGGAAAGCTTGGCACTGGCGTACGTCAATGGCGTTTCAACGCGAAAAATGGATAGGCTGACAAAAACCTTTGGAATTGAGTCGATCTCGCGGGGGCAGGGTATGAAAATAGAGGTAGAGGTACAAGCATGTTAGAAAAAATGATTTCTGATGCAAGAAAAGTAGATGACTATATTCAGAATATGCATTTTGAAAATGAAGTTATTACTGATGCTGATTTTTCAAAGGTAGAATTTGAATCAGTTCAGTTTATTAAATGCCAATTTATTAAGTGCAGTTTTTCAAAAGATAGTTTTTATAATGTAGTTTTCAGAAACTGCATTCTTTCAAACTGCATTTTCACAGAAAGCTACTGGAGAAAATCTAAAATTTTAGAATGCAAAAGCGATGGAAGTAACTTCAGCCAAAGTTGTTTTAAACAAGTAACCATATTAGACAGCTCGTTATGTTATGCAAATTGTGCTAATACAGTATGGAAGGAAAGCACAATATCCAACTGTAAATTTAAAGAAGCGTTTCTGTCCGAGGTAAAGTTTCAAAAACTTGAACTCAACGCGGTTGATTTTCAAAGGGGTGATTTCTTTAAAACGTCGCTTAGAGGAATTGATTTGTCAGACTGTATCATTGACGAGATAATGGTGTCTGAAACATTTAACGAGCTTAAAGGTGCAAAGATTAATGCTGTACAAGCGGTTGGTATCGCACAAAGGTTAGGCATGAAAATTGTTTAAATAGAACTCTTTTGTGTTACTGTAGAAGGCAATATTTAGACTTGTATTAGCCTCTGATTTTTGTTAAACTCATATCTACCGAAGTGTTATGCCCCACCAGTAATTACAAAGCTTCGCAGCGATGCGAGGCTTTTTTATTTGCAATAGAGCTTGCATGGAAAGACATTGATAATTTCAAGAACAAGAGTTCGATTTATGCAGGAGAACGACATTGAGCGGCGAATAAAAATAGTATAAAAAGCACGACTAACCAATATGTCTGTGGTGTTTTATAGGAGAGACGGCGAAAATAAAGAGACTTTTGCGTAAGGAGGCCTTTATGACGGAATATAGAAAACAAGGAACCGATCTTTCTGCATGGGGCCCTCCGTATGCGATGTTGGAGTTTTTCGCTGGCAGCGGCTTGGTTTCTTGCGGACTGCAAGGCCTGTTTGATTCGGTTTGGGCGAATGATATTTGCGAGAAAAAGGCGGCGGTATATCGCGCTAATTCGAAGGAAGATCATTTTGTATTAGAAGATATTTGCAATGTATCCGGGCGGAATTTGCCAGCTGCACATGTATCATGGGCGAGCTTTCCGTGCCAAGATTTATCCTTGGCCGGATTAAGCGGCGGTATTCACGCCAGTCGCAGCGGTCTTGTGTGGGAATGGCTGCGGGTAATGCGAGAAATGCCAGTTCGTCCCAAGCTGTTGGTTGCGGAAAATGTTGCGGGTTTAGTTTCGCGCAATAATGGGGCGGATTACCGTCAGTTGCACGAGGCGCTGGTGCGCGAAGGTTATCGCGTAGGCGCGGTTATGCTCGACGCGTCGTTGTTCGTTCCGCAGTCGAGACCGCGCATTTTCGTAATTGCGGTGGATCGCTCCGTCATCATTCCCGAGGAGCTTATCGCCAACGGTCCTAATTGGCTTCATCCGAAGGCTCTTAGACGCGCAGCGGAAGGTCTTTCCAACTGGGTGTGGTGGCAAGCAGCACAGCCGCCGAGTCGAAGCGTGACGCTGGAGTCGATCCTAGAAGATCTCCCGTATGATCAAAGCGTTGCAAAGAAAAATTTAGCGATTTTATCGCCAAAGCATAAAGCGATGCTAGATGAGGCGGAGTCGATTATTGCCTGCGGGTATCGACGCACGCGCTTTGGCAAGCAGGTTCTGGAGTTGCGTTTTGACGGGCTGGCCGGCTGCTTGAGGACGCCGGAAGGCGGCAGCAGTCGCCAATTTGTCGTTCGCAAGAAGAGCGGCGAAATTTCGCTGCGTCTGCTCTCGGCGCGCGAAACGGCTCGCCTGATGGGTGCGCCGGATGATTTTCTTTTGCCGGAACGCTATAATGATGCGTATAAAGCGATGGGAGACGCTGTCGCTGCTCCGGTAGCGCGGTTTTTAGGAGAAAATTTTTTAATGCGATTATCGGAGGCGGCGTATAATGAGCCAAGTGGAACAGTCGCAACGGCTTGAACTTTTTCGTGTAGAAAATAAAGTAACAAGCAAGGGATCCTTGGCGTTGATTGTGTTTTTGTCTCGCGCCGTGCAGGCTAAACCGTTTCCTTTGTCGGCGGAGATGTTTTTAACCGAAAATAAAGGGCAAGTTGCCGGCGCCAGTATGGCGGCGGTGCAGACGGTTTTACTGGAACACGGTCTTGCGCGGACGCTTGCTAAAGAAGGCGGGCGCACAAGTCGCGGCAGTATCGGGCTGATGACGAAGTACGTCGAGTTGCTAAATGTGCTGTACGCGGCAGGAATCCTTGATTTAGTCGCGGCCGAAGCGTGGTGGGCGAGTCGAGTGAGAGAGTTCTTTGCTGCGCAGCCTTTTGTGCTGCACAATGACGCTTCGCGCACGATGCGCGCTGTTATTAGCAATTTGTTTGAGCAAGCTTTGCAACGGCAAAAAGAAAATCCAGGCGCAACCTATGTCGGAACCATGCTGCAGCATTTAACGGCGGCGAAATTGATGCTTATTATGCCTGACGGCGCCTTGCGAGTTCATGGCGCTTCGGTTGCCGATGCGCCGACTAGTCGCAACGGAGATTTTGTTTTACAAGATGTGATCATTCACTGCACGACGGCGCCTGTCAGCGCTTTAATTGACAAGTGCCGCGAAAATTTGGCTGCGAGTTGTTTTCCGGTGATTGTGACGCTTTACGAGCGGGTCAATACGGCGCTGACGCTGGCGGCGGACGCCGGGCTTGAAGATCGCGTCGAGGTTTGGGATATTGGTCAGTTTATTTCCTCTAATGTGTACGAGCATAGTTTGTTTAGCCATGCTCAAAGGGGCGTGACATTGGCGGCGCTTGTCGAAAAATATAATGAAGTAATTGAACAATGTGAAACAGACATGAGTTTAAAGATAAAAATGGATTAAGAAAAGCTCTCCTTGCAAATGCAAAGAGAGTTTTTTTCGATTTTGGAAGGGGTGCTGAAAGTTGAGTTGGATAAAGAAGGAGTATTTCTCCAAGCTGAGAAATTGTTCTTATACGGAAGCGTAAGATGCGAAAAGGAGGAGCGGCATGGATGTTTTTTCACCGGAAAAACGCAGTGAAATTATGAGGCGCGTTCGCTCCGATGACACGCGACCGGAACAAATTTTGCGCAAAGCTTTGTTTAGACGCGGTTGGCGGTATCGTAAAAATGTGAAGAAACTGCCTGGAAAACCGGACCTTGTTTTTGCTAAAGCGAAAGTAGTTATTTTTGTGCATGGATGTTTTTGGCATCAGCATGAAGGCTGCAAGGCGGCGGCCCGGCCGAAAAGCCGGCAAGATTATTGGCAAAAGAAATTGGAGCGTACTATGGCGCGTGATTTGGAGACGCAAGAAAAATTGAAAAGAGAAGGATGGCGTGTAATCGTCATATGGGAGTGCGAATTGCGCAGGGATCTTGACGCTATGGTTGAGCGAGTAGAAGAAGAGCTAAAGAAGCAAGGGGAAAGGTAGGATGTTGAGAGTGCGCTATTAAATGAGCACAATCCAATGAAGAAAAAGGAGATGCAGATAGTGTTGAAGGAGAAAGATGCAGGTTGGCAGAAGATATTCGTAGTAAAACAGATGAAGGATAGAGCGCTATATGGTCGATACAGGACAACGTGTTTAGGAAATCTATCCATAAAGGTGAATTTGGATAACTCGGATAAAAAAGGAAGTAAGGAGAAA
Organism: uncultured Anaeromusa sp.; assembly: GCF_963668665.1. Lineage (NCBI taxonomy): Bacteria > Bacillati > Bacillota > Negativicutes > Selenomonadales > Sporomusaceae > Anaeromusa > uncultured Anaeromusa sp. The sequence continues at coordinate 1,491,841 of NZ_OY764902.1, forward strand.
TACATGGCAGGACAAGTGATTCGGATGTTTTTAACGGATGGAAAGCCAAATGGGGTAGCCGAGCGGCGAGGAAGAATGATACCTTAATACAAGAGTGGTGGTTTTTCATAAGGATATTCTGGAGATCGGTTGTGAAAAAAGGAGATACAATGAACGAGTCACATGATGAGCGCTACGGAAATTATGCGCAGGAATACTCGCAGCCACGCTTTTTTGAGAAGCTGTGCGATCAGGCGAAGGTGATCGGCGCTTCATTGATTTACAAGGCGCTGCAGCTTTTCTATGTCGCCCAGAAGCCGGAAGTGCCGCTGAAGGTGAAAGCGACGATTTATGGAGCGTTGGGATATTTTATTCTGCCTTTTGACGTGATTCCGGATATGATTTTTGGCGTAGGGTATGGGGACGATGCGACAGCCTTGTTGGTAGCGCTGGGAATTGCGCATATGTATATTGACGAAGACGTCCGCGAGCAGGCGAAACAGAAATTGGCGGACCTTTTTGGGGAAGAAGCGTTGAATGGGTTGGACACCTAAAAAAGGAGCAGAAAATTTACAAGCGCAAGCAATAAAAATTACTTGTTGACAATATGCCGCCTCTTTCGTAAGCTATAGATATAGTTTGCGAAAAAGGCGGTTTTTTTTATGGATACGAAACTTGTGCTTGTTATTTCGGCCCTGGTGCTGCTGGCAGTAGTGGCGTTGGGCTGTAAAACGCAAGCTAACACGGAGGGGGCGCTTCCCGCAGGATATCATAAAATAACGGCGGCGGAAGCAAAGCAAAAAATGGCTGCAAATCCGCAGGCGGTTGTGTTGGACGTAAGGACTGCGGAAGAATTCCGTGAAAAGCACATTCCCAAGGCGGTATTGCTGCCATTGGCGGAAGTGAAGGAGAAGGCGGCTGTGGTGCTGCCTGACAAAAATGCCGAAATTCTTGTGTACTGCCGCAGCGGTAATCGCAGCCGTCAGGCAGGAGTACTGCTGGCCGAGATGGGATACGCCTTGGTGTACGATTTTGGAGGTATTCAAGACTGGCCTTATGAAATGGTTCAGTAGAAGGAGGTGCGACTATGCTTGCGATTACGCCCGAAGCGGCTGCCTATGTTAAAGAAAAGAAAAAGCCGATTCATTTAGAACTGCCGCCGGAAATAGGCTGCTGCATTCATTTGCGGGAAAAGCCCAGCGTTCGCTTGGGACCGCCCCATGACCCGCACAATTATGAAAAATTGTACTTCAAGGGGTAGAGGCGTTTGTACCCAAGGAGCTGGTATCTCTTCCCTTAACGATTACGGTCAATCAATTCTTGGGCTTTCGTAGTCTGGGAATTACAGGGTGGAAGCTTGTGTGATTGAAAAATAAGAAAGCGTATGGCTTGGGTTAGCGGAACAGTAAGGCTAGCCGTTAATGCAAAAGGACCTGTACTGAAACAGCGGTTGTTTCAACACAGGTTCTTTTGCATTAACGAGTAAAGGCTATAGAAGGACCATTTTTTGAAAGTGGGAAGGCAGGTTTGGCTAAGCTGAAGACTAAAACGCTGTTAAGAATAGCGGCAATCACTTGAAGGAGGCAACAAGGATGACAAAGGTGTTGGCAGGGCGCATTCTTTTAGCGATCTGCATCGGTATAAGCGGGCTGGATTATTTTGGGCAAACGGGAGCTACTCCGTTACTGGGAACTTGGTTTAGTAAAGCCGGCAAAGAAGCAGGAAATCTGGCTATGTACGGAGGGATTGCTGCGGGCTGCTTGTATGTGAGTCGAGAGCTTTTTTCTTGGCTTAAGAAGCGCAAGGAACCGGTAGCGTCTATCGGGGCTGGTTATTTGCAAAAAATATGGGAGCAGTTGCGTCAGTGGCATGTGTTTTTGGGATATGCTGCAGTATCCTTGGCGTTTTTACATGGCTATGTGATGCTGATGTATCGTTCGCGCAAGATCTACGCTGTTTATAGCGGAGAAGTTGCTGCTGTTGCGGCACTGCTGCTTTTTATCGGCGGCAATTGGCTCTATAAGAATCGAAGGATGCTTGCTCTGCGCAAGTGGCATAAAGCCTCTGCGTTGCTTGTGACTGTGGCCCTTGTCGCGCATAAAATGCTTAAATAAATGGGAGATTCCTAAGATTGACAGATAAATTTTAAAGGAATATGCTAAGTCTATACCAGATGAAAGGGAGAATGACTTATCGTAAAAACGCAATCTGTAGTTTGCGCTTAGCAAAGGCTAGTGCATGAGACTGCAAACGTTGTGCTAGCCTTTGCTCAATCCTAACTGAATTAGGAGGGAGCGGCATGGGCTACAAGGCGGCTGCGCAGGTATTGCCGGAGGATTTGCTGCTGGCTGTGCAAGAATATATTGACGGCGAGTATCTTTATATTCCGCGTAAAGAAGGATCGCGGCGAAGCTGGGGGGATAAAACGGAAAACCGCCAGCAGACAAAGGCGCGAAACTGGGAAATACGACGGAAGCGTCAAGAGGGCTTTTCCCCTCGTCAACTTGCGGAAGCATACTATTTATCACCAAAGACGGTATATAAAATCTTGGCTTCAAGGGAAGCGGAATAAGCAAAGAGTCGTAAGGAAGCGCTTCTGGTGTGCTCCCCGTCAATAGGACAATTAAAAACATAAAGATTTTCTTTACAGCTCATCCAGTTGGATGGGCTGTTTTCCCTATGCAGCCTTGTAATGTTCGTGGTATTCACAAGGTGTCATAACACCCAGTTTTCGTTGTAACCGGTCAAAGTTGTAGTAGTGAATATAGCTACGGATTGCATGTATCAATTCGGTTCTGCTGGTGAATTTCCGGCCATAGTACATCTCGCGCTTTAGTATTCCCCAGAAGCCCTCCATGGGCCCATTGTCAATGCAGTGGGCTACGCGAGACATGCTTTGAGTCATTTCCTGTTTGACGAGTCTATTGCGAAAGCCGAGGCTCGTATACTGAAATCCGCGATCGCTGTGAAACAGTGGATGTGCGGTTGGTTCCGCTTTTATTGCTGTATCGAACGTATCAAACACCAGCCGGTTATCATTATGGTCGCGCACTACAAACGACACAATTCTGCGATCATAGAGATCCAATATGGCACTCAGATAAAGCTTGCGCATGACTGGACCTTCAAAATATTTAAACTCACTTACATCAGTCAACCATTTTTCATTAGGACAATCTGCATGGAACTTGCGGTTCAGAATATTGTCTGCTATATAAGCCGGATTCGATGCACGACGAGTGCAACAGTTATGCGGGTTCTTTATTGTAGACTGGATATGGAGTTTCCGAGTAATCCGCAGGATGCGTTTGTCGTTTACTTGTTCCTTGTATTTGCGACTTAGATCGTCTCGAATCCGGCGGTACCCTTTATCCGGATGCTGCGCATGGATTTCTATCACTTCTTTGGCTAGCCGTTCGTTTTCTTGTTCACGCAAGCTTTTACCATCATTGCGCCAATGGTAGTAGGCCGACCGGCTGACATGCAGGATTTTACACAATATCTCAACTGGGTAATGCTTTTGATTATCTTCAGCTAAAGCTTTTACCGCTTCGTATTCTCGTTCTTGCCGCGTAAAGCCAAGACATCCCTTCTTTCCAGTTCCTGCAGTTTTTTTAGCACATCAACCTCCATCTGCAGCCTCCAGTTCTTGTGTTTCAACTGGGCAACTTCAGCCTCTAGTTCTTCTTGCGGGGTACGGCCAGGCAAGGTTCCAACCCGATGCCCACGCCGATCTTCCAGACCCACTTTTCCCATTTCTAGATATTTTTTTGTCCATTGGTATACCTGTTGGTATGATACCTGGTATTTTAGGGCTGTTTCGCCATAATTCATATCATGAGCAAGACAGTATTCAACGATTTCTACACGATTAGTCTGCGTCGTTTTTCTAGCTTTCGACATGATTCGACTTCCTCCTGACCGGAGCTTGAACTCCTCATGTCCATTATACTGCTTTAGCCAGCGACTCAATTGGCAATCTGAGTGAATCTGATATTTCTTGCAAATATCTAATAGAGAATCGTTGCCTTGCAGATAATCAGTCACAGCTGCCAGCTTCAGTTTAGGCGGATATACTCGATTGTGTTTCTGTGGTTCTAAGCCGGATTTACCTTCTGACTGGTACTGAAAAATCCATCTTCTTACTATTTTCCCGTCAACTTCTAGGGCTTTTGCTATGTCAGCTATGCTTATGCTTTCTGCCAAATACTTCTTGCAAGCCTCTACCTTCAAAGTGGTCGATACCTTTTCTTTTTGTGGCATAAAATTACCCCCTAGATAGGACAATGTATTTTTTCATTGTCCTATCTAGGGGGAGCATATCATTCCTTGCGACTCTCCTTTTTTGTTCTGAAACAAGAGAGAGAACCAATGCGTCCCGAAGATGTGCTATACTGCGCCTAAAAGGGGGGCGCACGATGAACGTTTTTTCTATGGAGCAATTGGGCTTGACCGAGGCGCAGCGAGAGGCCGCGGGTGAGTTGACGCAGCTTGGCCGCGTGGCGGCGCAATATCGAGATGGCTATACGGTGTTAACCGCGACGGGAGAGCGGTCGGCGGTTGTTGCCGGGCGGTTGCGGCATGAGTCGACAAGGCCGGCTGATTTTCCGGCGGTTGGCGATTTTGTGGCGCTAGAATATGATGCTGAGGGAGCGGCTTTGTTATGGCGCGTGTTGCCCCGCCATAGCCTATTGGTTCGCCAAGCGGCGGGAACGGCGGGACAGGAGCAGCTCATTGCGGCCAATGTCGATACGGTGTTTATTTGCATGGCCTTGAACAGTGATTACAATCTCCGGCGGCTGGAACGGTATTTGAGCTTGGTCTGGAGCAGCGGCGCTACGCCGGTGGTGATTCTTACTAAAGCCGACGTTTGCGAGGATGTGGAAGGGAAGATGGCGGAGGCCTCTTTCTGCGCTTGCGGCGCGAAGGTGCTATGTGTTTCTGCGCTGGGGGGAGACGGCGTTGAAGCCGTGTATGCATATCTGGGGGCGGGAAAGACCGCGGCGTTTATCGGTTCATCCGGCGTGGGGAAATCTACCTTGATTAACCGACTGCTAAAAAAAGAGGCGTTGGCCACGGCAGGGCTTCGCAAAGACGAAAAAGGAAGACATACGACTACGCGGCGTGAAATGCTTTTGCTTCCAGGGGGAGGCATTGTGATCGACACGCCGGGCATGCGGGAACTGGCGTTGGAGAGCGGGGACTTGTCCGCGGCGTTTGCGGATATTGAAGCATTGGCCGGGGCGTGCCGTTTTGCAGACTGCAGGCATGACAAAGAGCCGGGTTGCGCCGTACGGCAGGCGGCGGACGAGGGGTTGCTGCCGGAGGAACGCTTGAAGTCCTGGCGCAAATTGCGCCAGGAGCTTCTCTATGCGGAGCTGGATTCGCGCCGTCTTGAAGAAGCGAAAATGGCCGTAATGTTTGCCGACGTTGGGGGCCGAAAAAATGCGCGCCGCATGATGCAAGAAGCGAGCAAAAGGCGAAGGTTCTAGAGTGGATCAAGATGATTGAAAATAATGAAAGAAGAGGGACTATGATTACGCAAGAGTTTACCATTGAGAAAATGCCGGCCCTATTGTGGGGCGAGAAAAGCGATAAGCTTATTGTCGCGGTGCATGGAAATCAGTCGCATAAAAAAGATGCGCCGCTTGCCTTGTTGGCCCAAGAGGCGGCGCCTTTAGGCTATCAGGTGCTGAGCTTTGATTTGCCGCAGCATGGAGACCGGCAGGCGGAAGAAACCTTGTGCAAAGTCCAGCAGTGCGTCTATGAACTGGGACAGGTTATGGAGTTTGCAACGAAACAAGCCAAGGAGATTAGTTTGTTCGCTTGCAGTATGGGGGCGTATTTCAGCCTACTGGCGTATGAAGCCGTTCCGCTGCGGCAGAGCTTGTTTTTGTCGCCGCTGGTCGATATGAAGCGGATTATCGAGTCCATGATGTCATGGTTTGACGTCAGCAAGGAGCGCTTGCAAAGGGAAAAGGAGATTTCCACGCCCATAGGGCAGACGTTATATTGGGATTACTATTGCTATGTTCAAGAGCATCCTATTTCGAATTGGCCGAGTCCCACGGCGATTCTTTACGGCGCAAAGGATACTCTTTGCGAACGAGACGAGGTGGCTTCTTTTGCAAAACGCTTTGGGTGCGAGCTAACGGTTATGGCGGAGGGAGAGCATTATTTCCATACAGCCGCGCAGTTAGACTATTATAAAGAATGGCTGAAGCAGCGACTTTCATAGGCGTAATTGTGCAGAAAATAGGAAACGGACCAAAAAGCAAACAGCCTCCACAACGGAGGCTGTTTGCTTTGGGAGAAAAGGGTATTCAAGTATAGACTGAAGCCGCAACTAGTGCGGATCCATTATTGCAATGTCGCCTTCTTCGCCGGTGCGTATGCGCACAGCATTCGTTAAGGGATAAACAAAGATTTTTCCATCTCCTAGCTTGCCGGTGCGGCAAACTTTTTTAGCGGTTTCTACCACTCGTTCTACTGGTATTTCACAAACTACAATTTCAAATTTAACCTTTGGCACCAGATTGACGGAGTATTCTTGGCCGCGGTAAATTTCGCTATGGCCTTTGCTCAGGCCGCAGCCATACACTTGTGTTACGGTCATACCCGCTACGTTAATTTCATTCATGGCATTTTTCAACTCGTCTAGTTTTTCAGGACGAGTGATAATTTCTATTTTAGTAATCGGATGCATGGCAGAGCCTCCTTATTATATGATTTAACGCAGAGATTCCTCGCTTACTGTTTGCGAAGCTAAGGGGCTGGCAACAGGGCTGAAGGGAGGAGTCCGCAGGGGAGAGCCGGTCATAAGATCCTGATAAGAATAACCGCGTTCTCCGTGTTCGGTAACGTCCATGCCCTGAATCTGCTGTTCTTCATCAGCCTGGATTTGCAAGAAAAGACTAATGGCTTTGATGATGATAAAGGTCATTACTGCTGCGAAAATCCAGCTGGCGCCTACGCCTACGCATTGCTTTAGCAATTGGTCAGCATTTCCGTAGAGTAAGCCGTCAGCACCGGCGGAATTAACAGCGGCAGAGGAGAACACGCCGGTAAGCAGAGCGCCGAAGGTGCCGCCAACGCCGTGTACGCCGAAAGCGTCGAGAGAATCGTCATAGCCCAATTTTTGTTTGGCGATAGCTACGGAGAAGAAGCAAATAGCGCCGCCGATGAGGCCCATGATTATGGCGGAGGGAACCGTTACAAAACCGGCAGCTGGCGTGATGATAACTAAGCCTGCAATACAACCGGAAGCGGCCCCTAAGATGGTGGGCTTTCCGTTGTGCACCCATTCTGCGGCAACCCAGGAAACGGTAGCAGCTGCCGCTGCTACATGGGTGGTTACGAAAGCGATAGCGGCTAAACCGCTTGCGCCAAGGGCGCTGCCGGCATTGAAGCCAAACCATCCAAACCAGAGCAGGGCTGCGCCGAGAACGGTCATCGGTAAATGATGAGGGGCCATGACTTCGTTTCCATAGCCTTTGCGTTTGCCGATCATCAGTGCAAATACTAAACCGGAAACGCCGGAAATGATGTGTACAACCGTGCCGCCGGCGAAATCAAGCACCCCGTAATCGCGCAACCAGCCGCCTACGCCCCAAACCCAATGCGCAACAGGGTCGTATACTAAAGTCGCCCAAAGAGTAACAAATGCGATATATGCAGGAAATTTAACCCGTGCAGCGACAGAGCCGGAAATGATGGCTGGAGTAATGATGGCGAACACACCTTGGAAAATCATAAATACCAAATGTGGAATGGTGGCAGAATAGTCAGCGTTAGGGTCTGGACCGACCGTATCTAGAGCAAACCAATCTAAATTTCCAATAAGGCCGTTTGTATCAGGACCGAACGCCAGCGAATAACCAAAAAGAACCCATTGGAGGGAAATAACACCTAAACAGATAAAACTTTGCATGATAACACTAAGAACGTTCTTGCTACGGGACATACCCCCGTAGAACAAGGCCAACGCGGGGGTCATCATCATGACTAATGCGGCGCTTATGAGGACGAAAGCTGTATCGCCGGTATCAATTTTAGCGGCTTCTGCCGCGGGAGCTGCATCGCCGTCAGCAGCGAAAGCGATAGGAGCAACAAACAACGTGAGCATGAGCAAAATGCCTAAAATGGTGCTTAGTTTTTTTACGTTCATGGCAAAAGCCCCTTTCTGTAATACATTATTATAAAAAATATGAAAACGAGGAAAAACGTTAGAATGGTAGAGTGCGAAGCACGTTCCGCACGCTAGAGCAGCCACTGTTGAAATAAAAGAAATCGTTTTTTCATTGCGAATCACCTCCGAATTATGTTTTTTGATTAATAATAAAAACCGACGCTTATGCAGGTTGCTGGCTGTTTAAGGCTCAACCTGTATAAGCGCCGGTGCTTATTAAAAACGGCTCATAACGGTAGTTTTTTATTTGAATTTGGATTGGCTAAATTATAAACCTAAGTTCGTCAAAAAAGCAACATGTTTTTACAAAAAAAGTGAAAAAAGTTTTATGAGTGGACAAAAACGTAAAATGTATTTTTAATAAGAAGATGATTGACAGAAAAAAATGGTATGGTTATGATGGATATAAGTAAAGAAGAACAATGACGTTCTGGCGTAAGCCAGGCGTCTTTTTTAGTAAGGGGGAGCCTTATGCGTCCAGATCAAATTTTACGTAATTTGCAGCGTTCTGTAGAAGAAATGGAAGTAGCGTTGGCGGAAGCAGCTGCGCAAGAAGCGATTGCCGCCGGTACGGATCCTGTTTTAGCGATTAATGACGGCTTGGCGTTGGGGATGAAAACGGTTAGCGATCTTTTTGATGAGGGAGAGGCGTTTGTTCCTCATCTGCTAGTGGCGGCAGAGGCTTTTGAGACGGGGGCGTCCATCTTGGCAGGCTCAATGGAAAAAGGAGCTGCCGAGCTTCATGCTCGGGGTAAGGTTTTGATTTTTACCGTAAAAGGAGATATACATGATATCGGGAAAAATATTGTGAAGACTATGCTGCAGGCAAATGGCTTTCAGGTAGTTGATTTGGGAAGAGATGTGTCGGCGAAGGAAGCGGTGACGCAAGCGATGGCGCAAAATGTCGACATTATTGTAGCGGCGGCATTGATGCGAACCACCATGCCGGAGCAGAGGGAATTGGTGCTCGAATTGCAGGAATCAGGCGTTCGAGAACGTTTTCAATGCTTATTTGGAGGCGCCCCGGTATCGAAGGAGTGGGTTGTGGAAATTGGAGGAGACGCTTACGCCAGCTCGGCCTCTGAGGCGGTGGAAATAGCTAAAGAGCTGATGGCGGAGAAGCGTGCTAAGTACTTGAAAGAGTTGATGCAGTCTTGACATTTCTTGGCTGGATTGATACGATGATCCTGTTTTAAGTAATGATTTTCAAGTAGGACAAGATTGAAAAAGGTGAGTATATGCCAAGGGTTGCAGTTGCGATTGAATTGACGGATGCGGAACGAGCAGAACTGGGAAAAAACGCTAAAAGCCATAAGGTGGAACGACGCTTGCATCTTCGCTCGCGTATTATTTTACTAGCGGCGGAGGGAAAAGAGTGCGTGGAGATTGCTTCGCTGGTTGGTGTTTCGGAAAAAACCTGCCGGAAATGGCGAGCGCGATTTGCCGAGAAGCGGATGGCTGGAATTTTGGACTTGGAGCGCAGTGGCGCACCGGATGTGTTTTCTGAAGAAGAACGCTTGATGATTATTCGTTTGGCCTGCGAACCACCTTTGGAGCCCAAAAACTGGACATTGGCGTATTTAACGGAGTTGGCGGTTCGAGAGCTGGGGCGATCGATTTCTATAGAGACCGTGCGAAAAATTTTGAAATCCGCGGATAGCCGAAGCGCATTGATCCCGCCGAGTAAGCATGAACTTTATATTAAAAAGAAGTAGCGATGCAAAGAAGCAATTCTGAGCGTCGCTTTTTCTTTACTGGCCTTAAACGGGAAAGAATTTAATAGAAAAAATAATTGGGATGCAATGTTTATCAATGAAATAAAGGGTTTATATGAATTTTGAGATGAATTTAAAATAAAAAAGGTATTGCAAGCGGTTTTAGCAAGTGCTATAATGCGACTCAAAGGACATCAAGTAAAAAGTTACCGTTATTTTCTGGTGGATTTTACAAAGAGGTAAAATCCACTCTGGAGAATAGCGGTATTTTTTATACGGATGGTCCCGAAAGGGGATGATCCCCGAAGAAAGGCGGTGAACCAAAAGAGATTTCTGAAGGGATAGCCGTAAAGAATTAGTAACTTGGGAATGACGGGAGGCGAAAATAGCATGAGTCAGGCCGAAATTTTGGAAAAATTAAAAACCGCAGTAGAAGAAATGGACAGCGATTTGGCGGAAGCCGCTGCCAAGGAGGCCATTGCCGCCGGTGTTGAACCGTTGGTGGCTATCAATGATGGTCTTGGCGCCGGCATGAAGACCATGAGCGATCTTTTTGACGAAGGCGAAGTATTTGTGCCGCAGCTGGTAGTGGCAGCAGAAGCGTTTGACGCTGCGGTAGCGATTTTGAAGGAAGCCATACCAGATGATCAAAAAGACCAGGCTTCCAAAGGCAAGGTTCTTTTGTATACCGTGCAAGGCGATATTCATGACATCGGCAAGAACATTGTTAAAACGATGATGTCTGCCAGCGGCTTTGATGTTATTGACTTAGGGCGCGACGTATTGACCGAAGAGGTAGTGAAGCAAGCGAAAGAACATAAAGTCGATATCATCGCCGGTGCGGCTTTGATGACTACTACCATGCCGGGACAGCGAGATGTCATCAGCATTCTAAAAGAAGAAGGCATCCGCGATCAATTTAAATGCATGTTTGGCGGCGCTCCGGTATCTCCGGAATGGGTAGAGAAGATTGGCGGAGACGCTTATGCGGAAACTGCTTCAGAGGCAGTGGAAAAAGCAAAAGCGCTGGTTGCAGAATTACGGGGGTGAGTAATAATGGCAATTGCTAAGACGCTAACTGTTTTTGATATTTATGAGCGTGCAAAAACGGGCCCCAAAGTGGAAGAAAAAGAATGGGATTTTAAAACCATTCCACAGACTGCGGCTCGTTTGAAGAAAAAGTACGACATTAAGATGGACAAAAAAACCATCATACCTACGGATAAAACGCTGATCAATAATTTGTTCCAAGCAGGCTTAGAAATGCTGGTCGAATGCGGTATTTACTGCATTGACACCAATCGGGTCATTAAGTATACCAAGGACGAAGTCATGGCCGCCATTAAAAGCGCGCCAGAATACGCGATTTATGGCGAAGGCAAGGAAGCGGTCGTAATGAAGCCCCGCAGTCATGAGGCGACGGTAGCTCCTATCATTCAAGGCGGTCCGACCGGAGCTCCTTGTTCAGAAGAGCATTTTCTGGCCATTCATCAGTCTTATGCGCAAGAACCTTTGGTAAATACCATTGTGGACGGCGTACTGGAGACGATCAAAGGCTATGACCCGACTCCCGGCAGCCCGTGGGAGATTGCAGCCGTTAAATCGGAAGCATTGTTCGTGCGGGCGGCGCAAGACCGTGCTGGTCGCAGAGGGATGGGGCTTTAGGGGAATGAAACTTCTTTATCGCCGGCAGGAGTTATTGCAGCAGACTTCCCCGGCGGCATGAGGCCTTCTGATAGCCATGAAGTATCCCAGCTCAATGAGCTGAAAATCGATGTAGGTGCATTGGTTTTCACCGCTCATTATCAACTGGCCGGGAATCTCATCATGTGCGAACAGATGCCTATTTATGGCGGATACGCAGGCGGGTTGGAAGAAACAACCATCGTGGACGTAGCCACCACCATCAATGCCTTTGTAATGACAGGGGCGACCTGGCACTTGGATGGCCCTGTCCATGTGCGTTGGGGCATTACGACAGCTAGAGAGGCTCTGGCGGTTGCAGGCCACTGCGCTATGGCTATAGAAGCCAATACCCATTTGATGCTGGGAAATCAGTACTATACCTTGGCAGGTCCGTGTACGGTTATGTGCTTGCTGGAAACAGCTGCGCAGGCTATTACGGATACGGCCAGCGGCCGCGAAGTACTTTCCGGCGTGGCCGCCAGCAAAGGCGTAGCTACCAACTTCACTACCGGTCTGGAAGCGCGCATGATGGCGGAAGCCGCTTGGGCGGTAGCCGGTATGGAAACAGCCAAGGTCAACGAGATTTTGGATAAACTGGTAGCCATGTATGAAAAGAATTACAAGACGGCGCCGAAGGGCAAATCCTTCACAGAATGCTATGATGTGAAAAAGCTGACGCCGACGCAAGAATATCTTGATGTATATGACGAAGCCGTAAAGATTCTTACGGATTTAGGTTTGGACTACTGGAGCAAGCAGCAATAAGCGGCTGGAGCGATTTCCTGTGGAGCGCTTCCAGCAATAGCGGCAGCGCTCTACAGGGATTTTCCCTGTATAACTGTGGAGAATGGATCGTAGAGATCACATGGACTCTAACTCCATGCAGCCGGGTGCGACTCCCGGATTCTCCGCCAAATATTTTCAGGGAGATGAGAAAATGGAATATGCAGTACTTTTTCAACCGCTTGGATATACAGGGCAGTTTGAAGCAGGGACTTCACTGCTGGACGCTGCAAGACGGACGGGCGTTTTTTTAGAAGCGCCATGCGGCGGTAATGGTCGCTGCGGAAAATGCAAGGTGCGCTTGATGTCCGTAGAAACGGACTGGAAAGAAAAAGAAAAAGAGTTGTTAACGCCGGAGGAACTGCAGGCAGGGTATCGTCTGGCTTGTTGTGTGGCTATCGAACATTCGCTGCAGGTGGAAATACCGGAAACAAGCTGTAGAGCGCGGCAGAGAGTTATGGTAGACGGTGTGCAGCGGTCTTGCTTATTGAGACCCGCTGTTTCGCAGATATGTGTTGAATTGAATAAGCCTACTTTAGAAGACGCGGAGGATGATTTTAGCCGCTTGCAAAAAATGCTGCAAAGCCGGCTTATTCAAAGCAACAAGCGTCTGTGTATCGATCCGTTGGCCTTGGCGGAGCTTCCTGGTTCATTGCGCCGGAATCGCGGCTGGGGAGCGGTAAGCGTGACGTTGTGGAAAGAAAAAGAAATTATTGCCGTGGAAGCGGGGGCGGGAAGCGGTCTGTATGGAGCCGCTTTTGATATTGGGACGACTACGCTGGCCGGGTACTTGTGCGATTTGCAGGATGGCCGGGTTGTTGCGCAGGCGTCAAGGGTCAATAGCCAGGTGTCCTATGGAGATGATGTGCTTTCTCGCATCAGCGCCGCAGAAGGCACAGAAGGGATAAAAACCTTGCGGAAAGCGGTGCTGGAAGATTTGAACGCAATGTTGGCAGAAATGGCGTTGCAGGCGGAGATTGCCTTGGCGTCAGTAAGCGACATCGTGACGGTTTGCAACACGGTGATGCATCATTTATTTCTTGGATTAAGCCCGAAAGCGGTGGGCGTAGCGCCGTTTGTGGCGGTGTTGAAAGAAGCCGCCGATGTGAAAGCCAGAGATATTGGAGTGAAGAGCGTAGCGCCGGGGTGTTATGTTCATTGCTTGCCGTTGGAGGCAGGGTTTGTCGGAGCGGATAACGTGGCGGCGTTGCTTTCGGAACGGCCCTACATGGAAAAGAAGCTGACGTTGTTGGTGGACATCGGCACGAATGGTGAAATTAATCTTAGTGACAGCAACCAGATCTACACTGCGTCTTGCGCTACCGGTCCAGCGTTAGAGGGCGCGCAAATTCGTTTTGGCATGCGAGCCGCTTCAGGCGCGATTGAGGCGGTAGAGCTGGCGGAAGCGACGGGGGCTCCACAACTTCGTGTGATTGGCGGACAGAAGCCTTCCGGCATTTGCGGCAGCGGCATTATTGACGCGGTGGCTGTATTGTTTAAGACCGGCATTATTAAATCGGACGGGACGTTTCGCAAGGATATGGCTTTGCCGCGGGTACGGCGCGGCGCGGATGGAAAATGGGAATATGTGCTTGCTTGGGCGGAGGAAAGCTTACACGGCGACGATATCGCTGTAACGCAGTCGGATGTGCGTGCGGTGCAGTTGGCCAAAGCGGCCTTGTATGCCGGAGCGAAAATGCTTTTGCGCCGGTGCGGCGCCGGGAGAGTGGAACGCATCGTTTTGGCCGGGGCGTTTGGAAGCTACATTAATAAAGAAAATGCAATGGTTTTGGGGTTGATTCCGGATTGCGACTTAGACCAGGTAATCGCCGTTGGCAACGCCGCCGGAGAAGGCGCTAAACGGGCGCTTTTAGACAGGGAAGAGCGTGAAGAGGCAAGGCGCATTGTCGGAAAAGTACATTTTGTCGAGACGGCAGCGGAAAAAGACTTTCAGGAAGAGTTTATGCAGGCGATGTATCTGCCGCATAAGAGCGATTCGTTTCCCCATGTGCAGCATATTTTGGCGAACATACCCGGAGCCTCCTCTTCCTTAAAGGGGGCGATATTGTGAATAAAAAAAGTCGTTTCCAATGCAAATGGGACAGCCCGGAGACGTTGCCGGAAGAACGCTTGCAAAAGGCAGGCATTTCTCTTGGGGAGGCGCAAACTCAAAGTGAAGCAATGGCTGTGGCGGCCATTGCTAAAAAAGAAGAAGAACACGACAATCTATGCCGCATTCCCTTCTGTGTTACCGTGGAAGCGGAAGCGTTCGGCGCCTGGCTTTCCGGTTGCGATCCCGCAGGGAGCGATAAACCGTACCGATATTCTTCTCTTGTAGAAGTGGCGCATATGGGGGCGCTTGATTTTTCGAGCGGTACGATTAGCCAAGTGCTGCGGTGCGCGGAAAAATTAGCGGCTGTTGGCGAAGCGGTTGCGGTCAATGTGGAAGGGCCGTTTACCATCTTGGGACTGTTGTTGGATCCAGTGCAGCTATATAAGGGAATCTATTTAGAGCCAGAGCCTTTGAAGGCGGCTCTGCAGATTATCGAAGATAATCTGGTGCGGTATATGCAAGCGCTGGCGGATAGAGGCGTAAAGGTGATTTCTTACGCAGATCCGACAGGGGCCAGAGAGCTGCTGGGAGGAGCGCTTTTTCGCGAATGGAGCGGGAAAAGCAGCTACCGCATTTTGAAGAGATTGGAACCGTTTTTAAAGGAGACACTTTTGCATATTTGCGGTGTAACTTCTCTGAGTTTAGAGGAAGAGGGCTTTTGCAAGGCGCGGGCGGTAAAGGTAGAGCATGTGCGTACGTATGGTGAAAGCTTATGCGCCGTACAGCAACAGCAACCGGAGGTGCGGCTGGTGGGACACCATTGCATGAAATGTACGCCGGCGGTTATGGCGAGGCCAGTGGTTTGGGAAATCGAGCTTCAGTGATGACGTAAAAGAGAGGGGGCGACAAGTATGAATTATACATGGACCGATGTGCAGCGAAAACGCTTGGGAGAGCTGAGCGCCTCCGAAGAAGAACGGAGTCAGGAGCACGAAAGCAAAGAAGAGCGCGAAGCGGCTTTTGAAAAAATACAAAGTCGTCTTGGAACGATAGCAAAAGAAAAGCTTCGGAATTTACGAGAAGGAGAACGTTGTTCTACTAGGCAGCGCTTAGAGGAAGAATTGGCTTATTCCTTAAGGGAGCAAGGCTTTGTACAAGTGACGACGCCGACGATGCTTTCAAAAAGCATGCTGGAGAAAATGACGATCAACGACAGTCATGCCTTGCATTCGCAGGTGTTTTGGCTAGACAAAAACAAGTGTCTGAGGCCGATGCTGGCACCCAATCTGTATTATGTGTTGAAAGATTTACTGCGTTTGTGGGAGCCTCCTGTACGCATTTTTGAGATCGGATCCTGCTTTCGGAAAGAATCGCAGGGAAGTCATCATCTTAATGAGTTTACGATGCTGAACTTGGTAGAATGGGGCCTGCCTGAGGCGCAGCGCTCTCAGCGGTTGCGCGAACTGGCTGGTTTGGTTATGGATACGGCCAAGATAGACGGCTGGGAACTGGAAGCAGAGGATTCGGTGGTGTATGGCGATACCATTGACGTCGTATATAAAGGGTTGGAGCTTGGTTCGGGAGCGATGGGGCCGCACGTGTTGGACGGACAATGGGGCGTGTCCGGCCCTTGGGTGGGGCTTGGCGTCGGTCTCGAGCGCTTGGCCATGGTTAAAGAAGGCGGCAGCAATGTGAAAAGCACGGGAAAAAGCCTTTCTTATATAGGCGGCGTGCGATTGAATGTGTAAGAGGGGAGGTACGAATCCATGGAGATGTTAAAAACGATCCTAGTTAAAGCGTTGCGCAAAGCCAGTCTGAGCAAGCATGAAATTGCCTATTTGCTGCAGCGGCGCCTGCCTGAGGAAAAAGAGCTTTTATACCAAGCGGCGAGGATGGCGCGACAGGAGGTTTTCGGCCAAAAGGTATTTCTTTACGGGTTTGTCTACTTTTCTACCTTTTGCCGCAACGACTGCGCGTTTTGTCTATATAGAAAGTCCCAAAAGCAATGCTTGCGTTATAGGAAAAGCGACGACGAAGTGGTGCGTATTGCCCAGGCGCTGGCGCAATCCGGCGTGCACCTGATCGACTTGACCATGGGCGAGGATCCGCACTATGTATCCTCCGGGCGAGCAGGCCATAAGGCGCTAGTGCAGCTGGTGCGGCGGGTCAAGACCGAAGCGGGGCTGCCTGTGATGATTTCGCCGGGGCTGGTTCCGAAGGATGTATTGTTGGAGCTGAAAAAAGCGGGCGCCGATTGGTATGCCTGCTACCAGGAAACGCATAATCGGGAGCTTTTCGGAAAGTTGCGTCTGGAGCAGGATTACGACGCGCGTTGGGAAGCTAAAGTGTTTGCCAAAGCGGCGGGACTGTTGGTGGAAGAAGGACTGCTGACCGGCGTGGGCGATACCTCTCTTGATGCGGTGCAGTCGTTGTCTGAAATGAAGCGGTTGGGTGCGGATCAGGTAAGAACCATGACCTTCGTGCCGCAAAAAGGGACTCCGTTGGAAGCATTGTCCACGCCTGACCGGGAAGTAGAGCTTAACTTAATTGCCGTAATGCGTCTGCTTTTTCGGGCAAGCCTTATTCCAGCCTCGTTGGATGTGGAAGGCATTGAAGGCCTTAGAGCGCGGCTGCAGGCCGGCGCTAATGTGGTAACATCCATTATTCCGCCTGAGGCTGGCTTGGCGGGAGTTTCACAAGAAACGCTGGATATTGAGGAGGGGTATCGCACGGTGCAGGGAGTGGCCCCTGTTTTGGCTTCGTGCGGTTTGACGGCGGCGACGGCAGCAGAGTATCAAGCTTGGCTGCAGCAGCGTCAAGAAAGCGGCAGCGTGCGGGAGGCGATCTTATGAGAGTGGCTGTGATGGGAGGAAAGCTGCAAGGCGTAGAAGCCTGCTACTTGGCGCGGAAAGCCGGCTGGTCGCCAGTTCTGGCGGACCGTCTAGAAGCAAGGCCTGCGCAGGCTTTATGCGATGAGTTTCATTGCCTGGATTTTTTGGATGCTGCTTCCTTGGAGCGTCTATTGGAATCGGTGGACATGGTCATACCAGCGCTGGAAGATCAAGATGCGTTGGATCAGATTGAACAAAGCGCCCGCAGGCTGAAGGTTCCGGTTTTGTATGATGCGGTTGCCTACCGCCTTTCTTCTTCGAAACTAAGGTCTGACGCCTTTTTTTCGGACCTAGGGGTTCCCGCGCCAAAACCGTGGCCGCACTGCGAGTTTCCGTTGACTGTCAAGCCGTCTGGAGCTAGCGGCAGCGCCGGGGTGCGCAGGGTTGAAAATGAGAAAGAGTTGCAGGCTTTGTGCGGAGAACTAGGGTCGCTGGCGGGATGGGTAATACAGGAATACTTAGAAGGGCCGTCTTATTCGTTGGAAGTAGTAGCCTTTCAGGGACGGTGCCGGACGTTTCAAGTGACTGAATTGGAAATGGACGCCGTGTACGATTGCAAGCGCGTCTTGGCGCCGGCGCGGCTTTCGGCGCAGCTGGACGCGGAATTTCACCAGCTGGCGCATACGCTGGCGCAAGCGTTGCAATTAGAGGGAATTATGGACGTAGAAGTCATTCTTCATCAAGGCCAGCTGAAGGTGCTGGAAATTGATGCGCGCTTACCAAGCCAAACGCTGACGACTGTGTATCATTCTACCGGAATGAATGCCTTGGAAGCTTCATGGAAAGCGCTGGCTGGTGAGGCGTTGCCGTCGGAGTCGGCTGGCGCGGCGCGAGGGGTTGTGTATGAGCATATTCAGGTAAAGCCTGGTTGCTTGGAGGTGTGCGGCGAGCACATTATGGCGGACGCAGGACCGCTGGTATTGCAACAAAACTTTTTCGGCGTAGATGAAGCGCTGACGAATTACCAGCCGGGAGCGGATTGCTGGGAAGCGACGCTCATTACTACGGGAACGAATCGAGAAGAGGCTTGGGAAAAGCGCTGCGCAGCCATTGCGGCCATCCAAGAGAGTCAGGGGCTTTTGTATAAGGAGGAACAGCCATGACTCGATTGAAAGAAGCGGATATCTTATTACTGGAAAGCGGTCTTGCAGAGTACGACAAACAGCTGCGTCTTCATGCGGGCTATGGACTGGCGGCGGTGGCGGCTCACGCCGCGGGCTGCAGGGAAGATGAATTTTTACAGAAGAAGGATGAGGTAGCGGTTGCGGTAGTTCCTCTGACCTACGGACAGGGGATTATCGGCGGGTTTGCTGAGTCGGTACGGGCTATCTGCTTGTTTCTCGGCTTTGCGGCGTTTGTAACGGAAAAAAGTAATTTGCCGGGTCTGGGGGAAGCGGTGGAGCAACAGGCCGATATCGTTTTTCTTGCCGATGATGATTTTTTTATCGCGTTGCATCCGAAAACAGGTAAAGCGGTAGATAATGGCGCAGCTACCGGGCGCGGCTATGCGGCCTTGCTGGATCTTGCCGCTGCGCAAGTGAAGGGAAAGACGGCGCTGGTTGTCGGCGCTGGTCCGGTTGGTCAGGGAGCTGCCGAGTTTTTGCAAGAAGCCGGGGCACAGTTGCTGGTATATGACTGTGAAAAAGAAAAAGCCGAACAGCTTTGCCGGCAGTATCCGAACGCTACCGTGGCAGCTTCTTTAGAAGAAGCCTTAGCAGGCTCGGAGTTGGTGGTAGAAGCGACGCCTGCGGAAAAGACGCTCCGAGGAGAGCAGCTTCGCTCCGAGCTGTGGGTAGCCGCTCCGGGCGTGCCGCTGGGAATTGACTTGACGGGGCAAGCGCTTTTGCAAGGACGCTTGTTTCATGATGTGTTGGAGATCGGGGTTGCTTCTATGCTGGCTATGGCGCTGGCGGAAAGCTGAACAAGAGGGGGGCGGGCCTGTGGCGGCTAAAAGTGTGGTGCCGCTTTCGCTGGATACCTTAGCGGCGGAACAGCAGAAAAAGAAATACTATCGTAAAAATGTTCCCTTTTTCAAGCTGGTAGAAAAGATCAAGCTATGGCCATCGCGCGCCGGACTGCTTCATGGCGTGAAAAGCATTAAAATCAACGGCGACACGGCGGAAATCGTTACGCATTGCGGCGAAGTGTTTGTGGTGCGCAATTCCCGCACCAGCCGTTCTGCAAGATGGCTGCGCAACAAATGGTGCGCCGGCGCCTGCAAGGCTTGTCAGATTCCGGACTGGAAGCTGGAAAAATATAGCCGGACGATGATGACGCAAAAATGGGGCTCTGCTTTATAAGACATAAACAGCTAAGAAGAGATGGAGGAAGAAAGTATGACAGGAAAAGAACGAGTATTAAAGACGCTGAGCTTTGAAGAGGTAGACCGGACTCCCTGGGTTCCTTACGCAGGGGTGCAGACGGCGAAATTATTGGGCATTGACGCAGATGTATATTTGCAAAGCGCCGATAACATTGTGGCGGGGTTGCTTAAAGCCAAGGAATTATATCAGCCCGATGGCTTGCCGATTGTCTTTGACGTACAGATGGAAGCCGAAGCGTTAGGGTGTACTTTGAAATGGTCCAAAGATAACCCGCCGGCCGTAGATAAGCATGTATTGGATGAAAAAAGCTTGGCGGATTTGGTGTTGCCCACGAAAGAGGACGGACGGTATCCGATTGCCCTAGAGGCGGCGCGGCGCATGGTACAGGAAACGGGAGACGAAATCGCCTTGTACGCCTTGATTTGTGGTCCCTTTACCCTGGCGCTTCACTTAAAAGGTACGCCTCTTTTTTCCGATATGATTAAACGCAAAGAAGCCGCCGATGAAGTGATGGAATTCTGTACGAAGGTGTGCGAGGATTTGGCGGCTATGTATGCGGAAACCGGCGTGGATATTATTGCCGTAGTCGATCCGATGACGTCGCAAATTGCGCCTAAGCAATTTGAACGGTTTGTGAAAGAACCGACGACGCGGCTGAATCGATATATACATTCATTAGGTTTAAAAGCTACGAGTTTTTGTTGCGGCAACGCAACGAAAAATATTGAACTCATGTGTCAGACGGAAACTGACGGCATTGCCTTTGACGAGCAAGTAGCGCTGCCGTATGCTAAGGAAATTGCGACGCGCTATAAAGTGTCTTTTGGAGGCAACCTGCCTTTGACGACGGTAATGATGTTTGGTTCTCCATTGGAGAATGTAGAGGAAGCGCGCAAAGAAGTTGAGTTAGGACAAGGCGTTGGGTTCATTCTTTCCCCTGGCTGCGATATTCCGTTTAATACGCCGGTTAATAATTTGGTAGCTATTTCTAATTTCATCAACGGCAAACCCGTTTCTATGGACATGCTGGAGTCGGAACAACAATTCCACGAGGAAGAAGAGGCGGTGTTTGAAGACGTGGAAATTCGTCCGGGGCATGTGTTTATTGAAATTGTCACGCTAGACTCCGAGGGCTGCCCTCCTTGTCAATACATGTGCGAAGGAGTCAAAAAAATTCTGCCGCAGTACGAAGGCCGTCTTACTTGGCGCGAGTCTTTGGTTAAGACGCGGGCCGGTATTAAGCGCATGGCTGACTTGGGCGTGCAAAACCTGCCGGCCATGCTGATCAATAATGAAGTTGTCTTTGATAATATTACGCCGTCCGATGCAGAGCTGATTGAAGCCATCGAAGCGCGTTTATAAGGAGGCACAACTATGGCGGGTCCTATTAAGCTGTACTTGCTTACGGGATTTCTGGGTGCCGGGAAAACGACCTTTTTGCAACAGGCGATGCAAGAGCTGGCGGCGTTCAAGGTCGGCATTTTGATGAATGAATTCGGCAATCTCAGTATTGACGGCATTCGTTTGCGCCGCCAAGGCGTGGAAGTGGTAGAGCTGAATAATGGCTCGGTTTTTTGCAGCTGTTTGAAGGGCGCTTTTATTGATTCGCTTGTGGCCTACTCTGAATTTCCGATAGACTATCTTTTGGTAGAAGCTTCCGGTATGGCCGATCCGTCCAGTATCGAAACTATTTTGGAAAGCGTTATTGGCAAGGTGAAGGGGCGCGCCTACGACTACCAGGGAAGCATTTGTATTGTGGATGCGCTGAACTTCCTCGAACAGGCGGATTTATTGCTGTCGATTGAACGACAAGTAGAGGCAAGCGGTTTGATTGTAGTCAATAAAACCGATTTGGCGGATGAAGAGACGTTGCGACAAGTGGAAGAAAAAGTTCGCAGTATAAATTCTTGGGCAAAAATCGAACGGGTACAACATGGCAAGGTTCCGCCTGCTGTGTGGAAACAGGCTTTGGACAAACGCGAAGTCTATCAAGAAGCGGAGTCCTGCAATACGCAGGGGAATCGGCCTGTGGCGCATACCCTGGCAATTACCGGCGATTTTAGCAAAGCTTTATTTTGCGAATTTATCCAAGCCCTTGCGCCGCGGATGCTCCGGATGAAAGGATTTTTCCGGCTGGATGGCGCCTGGCACCAGGTAGATGCAGTTGGTAATCAAATGGTAGTGGAGCCAATGGAACTGGATCGCGACAAATCCGAGCTGGTCTTTATTTCTAGTCAAGGCTTGGCGGCGCTGCAACAGATTTATGAGCAATGGGACGCTAGATTTACGGTGTCTATTTCCTTAAAATAAAAGCGTAACGGCCCGAACGATGGTTCGGGCCGTTTTAGCGTATTTAGTTTGCAGGTGGCGGATAAGGAGCTGGAAATTGTGGAAAAAGAGTTAAAAATTCGTTTGGCCCAAGAGAAAGACATAGAAGAGATGATTGCCTTGATTTCCTTGGTTTTTTCCTTGGAAAAAGACTTTGCGGCCGATGTGGAAAAGCAGCGCAGCGGCCTGGCTTTGCTTTTGAATGCTGCTGAGAGAGCGTGTCTTGCGGTTGCTGAAATCGACGGCGCAGTGATTGCCATGTGCTCGGCGCAGCTTCTTGTATCAACGGCGGAGGGCGGATGGAAAGCAATCATTGAGGATGTAGCGGTGGCCGAAACGTATCGCGGGAGAGGGATTGGAAGACGACTTTTAGCGTATGTAGAGGAATGGGCGAAAAAGCGCGATGTAAAGCGATTGGATTTGCTGGCGGATTTGGATAATAAAAATGGCCTTGCTTTTTATAGTCGCTTGCGTTGGGAAAAAACGAATCTGGTTGGGCTGCAGAAAAAAATATAAGCAAGAAAAATAAAAAATAGTAGTTGAGAATGTTTGTTAGTCGATAGAAACAGGAATTTATATGTTTTATGTGTAACTTAAGCTGAAAACAGGTGAATCGAACGGTACCTTCTTTCTGCAGGCGTGTGTATGAAAAATGGCCTAGCCATGAGTGGATCAAAACATCAACCAGAGTCCATTGTTTACATTCAGGCGATTCACGCGCTTCTCTTTCAGTTTACACAGAGTGGCGAGAAACAAGCGTTTTTGGATGGCGTTGTGCGTTTGCTTCAACGAGAAAGTCAGTGCGAATGTGTTGGGATTCGCGTCTTGGATGAAGACGGCTGTATTCCCTATCGGTCTTATACTGGCTTTAGTCATGACTTTTGGGAATCGGAAAATCATCTGCAAGTCAGCGCGGAGGATTGCAGTTGTACCCGCTTGGTTCAAGGAACGTTGCGCCCCAGCGATTATAGAATCATGTCTTCCAGCGGTTCGATATGCTGCAATGATCTGCAGAATATCAGAGCAGACTTTTCACCGGAGGAGATTGCCTTATATTGAGGCGCTTGCATTAGGGAAGGATTCCAAAGTGTTGCGATTGTGCCGATCTTTCAGCGCGGCGCAATTATCGGGATTGTCGACATCGCGGATGCGCAGCCGCATAAGCTGACGGCTCATGTTCTACAATGCGCCGAGTTTCTAGCGCCAATTTTAGGCGAAGTGTTGGTTCGGGATCAGCTGGAACGCTCTTTGCAATCCACACAGACCAATCAAATGATTTTGAGCAGCATCGTGAGCGGTATTAGTCATTTGGCGTATGTTGTTAATCTAACGACGTGGGAAGTATTGTATCTCCGGTCTGATTTGAGCGTACAGGTTGGTTCGCATTCAAGAACTAATATGAAATGCTATCAATTGTTCGGATATGACTTTCCATGTGAACAGTGTCTTTATTTAGGCGCGCCGACTAATTTGATTTGGGAACAGTACAATCCGTTGTTGAAGCTGCATCTTTTAGCGGAACGCAAAGCGGTCAGGTGGCCGGACGGCCAGTTGGTGGATATGGTTTTTGTCAGTGACGTGACCAAACAGAAGGAAGCCGAGTTGAATTTGCTTGCTTCTAATGAAGCCTTGCGAAAAAATGTGCAGGAGCTGGAATCGCTGAGCGCTTCGTTAGAAGAGGAAATCGCGGAACGTCAGGATGCGCAGGAACTTTTGGAGAAGAAAAATAAAGAAATTCAGTATATCGCGTACCATGATTGTTTGACGAATTTACCGAACCGAGCTAGCTTTTATCAGCGTTTGGCGCAGGAATTGTATCAACAAACGACGGACGCGGTTATTTTTATCGATTTGGACGATTTAAAAATGGTGAATGACGCGTTTGGCCATGCGTACGGAGATGCGTTAATTCAGGCGGCAGGAACCTGTATTGCCGCCTCCGTGGGATCGCAAGCTTTTATTGCACGGCTTGGAGGCGATGAGTTTACGCTATTGCTGCCAGGCGTTTGCGGGGAAAAACAATTGGGGGAATTGGCTGGGTCTATTCTTACTAAGCTGTCGCAGACAATCGATGTTTTTGGTACTCGTTTTCATTTCTCAGGCAGCATGGGGATTGCGCTATATCCTGAACATGGCGCGCAAGTGGAGGAACTGCTCAAAAATGCGGATAATGCTATGTATGCAGCGAAAAAAGCGGGGAAAAATTGTTGGTGTTTGTACAGTCCGGAGATGGGGCAAGCCGCTTTCGAAAGCGTCGTATTGAACAATCAACTGCGGCAAGCTTTTGAAAATAAGGAACTCAGAGTGTACTACCAGCCGCAGGTATCCTTGGCTACCGGTGAGATTGTCGGTTTTGAAGCGTTGCTGCGTTGGCTTCATCCTGAGCAAGGCTTTATTTCTCCTAGTCGCTTTATTCCGATGGCGGAGCAAAACGGCTTGATTCATGCGCTGGGGCAATGGGTTTTGGAGCAGTCCTGCGGTTTTATGCGAAAGATGAATGAGCGAGGGAAAGCCAATTTAAGAATCGCAGTAAACATGTCCCCCTATCAGCTTTGCGGCGATGATTTTGTGAGTATGGTGCAGCAGGTGCGTATTACCTTGGCAAGTCGAGCTGGAAGTGACTGAAAACGTGCTTATTTCTTCAATGGAAGAAAGCATTGAAAAATTGAATCGGCTAAAGGCGATGGGAGTTTCCATTTCTTTAGACGATTTTGGCACAGGCTTTTCATCGCTAACGTATTTGCAGCGCCTCCCGGTGCAAACGTTAAAACTAGACCGTTCGTTTATTGACGGCTTATTGAAAAGCGCTACGCACCGAAGTCTTATTGCCTGCATCATTGAGATGGCCCATGTGTTAGGAATGCAAGTGGTGGCGGAAGGAGTAGAAACCCTGGAACAAAGAAATTGGTTGCGAGAGTGCGGCTGTGATTTTATGCAAGGCTATTTGATTAGTCCTTCCGTACCCTTGCAAGAAGCGCAAGCTATGCTTTGAAAAACGTAAAGAAGAAAGGACTTGACGCCTGCAGAGCAGGGCCGAGTCCTTTCTTCTTTAAAATGTTAGGCAAGCTGAAACTTGCCGACTTCTTGACGCAGTTCTTCGGCCATGCTGGCTAAAGCTTGGCTGGAAGCGGCGATTTCTTCGGTGGAAGCAGCCTGCTCTTCCGTAGAGGCGGAGACGGCTTGGGTTTGGCTTACGGCGTGCTTGCTCAGATGATCGATGTCTTTCATGGCGGCGACCATTTGCTCGCTGCCGCCTGCCATTTGCTGCATAGCGGCAGAGGCTTCTTGCATTTGCATATTAACGGATTCAACTAATGCGCCGATTTTATGGAACGCTTCGCCGGCGGACTGAACCGCGGTTGATCCTTCTTGGACCAACTGCGGACCTTCGTTCATGACGGTTACGGCTTTTTCCGTATCTCTTTGGATTTCACCGATCAGCATAGCAATTTCCTTGGCGGCTCCTTGGGACTGTTCGGCTAGCTTGCGTACTTCTTCGGCTACGACAGCGAACCCTCGTCCTTGCTCGCCGGCTCGGGCGGCTTCGATGGCTGCGTTTAGGGCCAGCAAATTTGTTTGGCTGGCAATACCGGAAATGGTGTCCACGATTTGGCCGATTTCCTGAGAACGTTCGCCAAGCTGCGCGACAACGGCGGCAGACTGGACTACGTTTTCCTCAATTTGCTGTATTTGCGCAATGGCGGCGTCGACTTCACGGCTGCCGACCTGGGTCGCTTGCGCCGCTTCGTTGGCCTGTGCGCTGACTTGGTTCGCGTTAGCGGCGGCTTGTTGGATATTGGCGGACATTTGCGTCATCGTAGCGGCCGTGGTATCTACGGCCTGCAACTGTTGCTCCGAGCCCTGCGCTACTGAGCCAATAGCAGTAGCGACATCGCTGCCTGCCTGGGCGGCTTGATCGGCGCTGGCGGTCAATTGCTGGGAAGAAGCGGCCACTTGTTCGGCGGAGGAGCTTACTTGGCGAATCAAATGGCGCATGCTTTCCTTCATTTCTTGAAAAGCGCTAGCTAATTGTCCCATTTCATCATTAGAACGGACTTGAAGCGGCTCGGACGTTAGTTTACCTGCGGCCATTTCCTTTGCGGCGTGCACCATTTGCTGAGCGGCGCGGGAAATGCTACGGCTCAAGAAGAGACTGATCGCAATAGAACCCATAATCAGCAAAGCGTTAACGAGGAGCAGCAGTTGTTGATTGGTTTGGCCTTTTTCTGCAATTTTATCTTGCTCCGTTTTTACGAAGGCTTTAATCATTACGACTAACTCGTCAGAATTGGTTTTAGCAGTAGTATATGGTTGGGCGCCTTGCCTGATGACTTGCTGCAAGGTTGCTTGATCCTGCGCGTCCCGGGCTTGCATGGCGCGCAGCGAGAACGCTTCGTAGGCTGCTTTAGCCGGCTTGATTTCACTAATTGATTTTTTTGCTTTTTCCGTTACGAAGATTTGCTCCATTCGCGCCAGTTTAGCATCGGATTCTTTGCGAAGGGCCTCAAATTTAGTTTTATCCGCGGCGTCACCGGTGAGGTTGTATTTGCGTACCGTAGCGGCTTCTTCAATAATATGAGCGGATAGTTCTTCCACTAGGGCTAGTTTTTCAAGATTAATCGTTGTGACTTCGTGGTACTCGCGGTTCATTTCACCAATTTTGTAGTATGTATACCCGCTCATTAGTAAGGTGGCGATAATTACGGCTGAAAATCCTGCTAAAATCTTTTTTCCAATGGTCAAATTCACTTGGTGTTTCTCTCCTTTTTCTTCTTTACTTGTTGTGTTCAGTAGGAGGCGTCACCATGCATAGTGCTGGAGAAAAAAGAAAAAGACAGGTAAGCCTGTCCGAATAGCAAGTAGCAGCTAGCTAGTTGGCGGCGCGGCGATCATAGGCATTTAGCCCTTAGACCCGTAGCTTTGCGTCCCTATTTTTCAATAGGTTTGCCCTACATTATGATATTGTGATATTTATTAAACAATACAACAGGCTGTTTGTCAATTTTTTTGTTTTCGCTTGTCATGTATTTGTCACAATATCCGTTTATAATAAGAATAACCAAAATAAAAATGGCGCATAAAGAAGACAATGCGTGTATTTTACTGACAGGAGGAGAGTAAGGATGTTGACTATTCTTTTGATTTTGATAGGACTCTATGTTGTGTACCGGTTATTTCGCTCGCGCTCGGGGGATAATCAGAATTCCTATCGGGGCGGTAATGGCGGTTTTGGCATGGGCGGCATGCTGGGCGGCATGGTGCTGGGGTATTTGCTGTCGAATTACCTGATTGATCAGCAGCAGTATGATATGTGGCGCAATATGGACGACGATGAATTGCGCGAAACCCTTACGTCGAACGGAATCTTAAAGGGAGATGAATTTGACGATTTGCTGGGACAGGCGGAAGCTGGAGACCTGCCGGATGTTGCCAATCAAAGCGGTTGGGATGATAGCAGCCAGCAAGATACGGCGTCCAATAGCTTTGACGATTACCAAGATAACGATTTTGGCGGGGATGATTGGGGCTAGTACGCCAAATAAAGTAAAACCACCTGGTCATATGCCGGGTGGTTTTACTAATTAATGCGTCCAATCGATAAGCTTACTATCTTGTCCGAGCGCTTTCATAATTGCTTCTTTCATCATTGCAAAATGGGGACACGGAAAACCGATCGGCGTTCCTTTACCAATACAAGAAGCGAGGAAAATCACTTCTGCGCCCCGATCAGTCATCATTTTGGCTCGGGTTAGGGCTTTTTTGCCGGGGCAGCCGCCGCAGGAGACAAAGCCGACAATATCGGCGGCGCCGGTCTCGGCAAAAGCCCCGTTTCCCTGCTTCGCCATGCTGAAATCAGTGGCGCCCGGACACATATCTTCGGTTTGTTGGCAGCGAATAATGCCGACTTTCATATCTGCACTTCCTTTTTGTTATTTGTTTTTTTTACCAACAACGCGCTTCCACCAAACAAGCAAGGCAATCACAAGCAGCAGCAGGACGCCGAGGCTGGCTTGATGTCCGTAGGCAGTAAGAAGATACCAGTTCTCGCCTAGAGCGACTCCCAAATAAATCAACGCGATGGTCCAAGGCAGAGAGCCCAAAACCGTATAGGCGGCAAACTTGCCGAAATTGACCTTGGCAAAACCGGCAGGCAGGGAAATAAACGTGCGCACCACCGGCAGAAGTCTGGCAAAGAATACTGCTGCAAGGCCATAGCGGTCAAACCAGCGTTGGGCCAGGTCTATTTTGGAGGGAGTGGCGAAAAAGTATTTGCCATATTTCAAAACGAAAGGGCGACCGCCGTAATAGCCAAGAGCGTAGGAAACGATTGATCCAAACAGGCCGCCAGCAACGCCAAAAAGGACAGCCGGCTCAAAATTCAAGCGGCCCAGATATACCAGATAGCCTGCAAAGCCAAAAATCAGTTCGCTGGGAATCGGGATATTAGCGCTCTCCAATGCCATTCCCACAAAAATAGCCCAATACCCCCAAGTGTCGATCGAGTGTGTTACAAATAGAAACAGTGCATCCATAGTATTCCCCCGTATAGTGAGCGCCTTAGGAATTGGAACTGCGTAAAGTGGCATTTCTGCAGCGGTTTGCAAAAATCCTTTAGAAAGATAGACGCTCCTTGGAAATGAGTAAAAATATGAACAATTTAAAAAATAAAAAATTGCCGATGAACACAGGCTATGATAAACTTATAAAAGAATACTGCATCGACTAAGTATAGTAAAAAGAAAAAAGCAAACTCGCTGAAAAACGAGGACGCAAAGCCACGGGTCTAATGGCAGAGCCTATGATCGCCGGGCTGCCGCTTTATAGAGGAGCGTTATGCAACACCTGCTTCTTGTTTAGCAGGTGTTTTTTGTACCAATACGATGCAGCAAAGGAGTTCGGGTTTATTAGTAAAGGATACCGAGTTGGTCGGAAATGGAGTGAAGGTATGTTATGACAAAATTGAAGTATCGTTTGATTGCCGCGATGGTGGCCACAAGTTTTGCTTGTATTCTGATCCTCTCCTGTTTTTCAATTATCAATACCATTCAGAAAAACGAGCAGGATACGAAAGAATACCGGACTATGCTCTATACGCAGTTTGATCGGAGCATCAAGTTGGAGGTGGAAACAGTCCACAGCCTGGTGCAGCGTATTTATAATCAGCAACAAAAGGGGCTTCTTTCTGAAGCGGATGCCAAAAAACAAGCCGCTGATTTGGTCCGTGATTTGCGTTTTGACAACGGCAACTATTTCTGGATTGATACAGCGGAAGGCGTCAATGTGGTTCTTCTAGGGCGGGAAGTGGAAGGAAAAAGCCGAATTAACATTACAGACCCGTCAGGAAAACACATGGTGAGAGACATCATTGCTGTTGGCATGCAGGAAGGCGGCGGTTTTACGGACTTCTCCTTCCCCAAGCCGAACGAAACAGAATCTTTGCCTAAACGCAGCTATTCGTTGCTGTTTAAGCCCTATAACTGGGTGATTGGTACCGGAAACTGGGTAGATCATATTGAAAAAGACGTGCAGGTCAAAGTAGAAGAAAATAAACGTCAAGTAAGTTATGATATCACGTTAACGGTAGTAATTGCCTTGATTGCTTTGGGCTTGGTCAGCGCTTTCGCTATGTACATTAGCCGCAAAATTTCCGAACCGGTAGTTAAAGTGGCGGAGGGCGTGAAGCAGATTGCCGCCGGTGATTTAGGAATTGCGGACCTCGAAGTGGAATCGAAGGACGAAATTGGACAATTGGCGCATTCCGTCAATGAGATGAAGCAGCATTTAAAAGAGCTCATTCGCGGTATTGCCAATTCCTCCAGTCAGGTAGCGGCGGCCAGTGAACAGCTGACGGCCGGGGCGGAACAGTCAGCGCACGTAGTGACCCAGGTAGCGGAGTCGATTAATGAAGTGGCCCAAGGGGCGGAAAAACAGATGCGGGCGGTCACTGAGACGTCCAGTGCGGTGGAGCATATCTCTTCCGGCATGCAGCAGGCGGCGGCAGGTTCCGCGCAGGCAGCGGAGCACTCTACGCAGGCAGCGCGGAAAGCCAAAGAAGGCGATTTGGCCGTAGGCCGGGCGGTGACGCAGATGGCGTCCATTGAAAGGACCGTGAACAATTCGGCCCAGGTGGTGGCGAAACTGGGCGAGCGTTCCAAAGAAATCGGGCAGATTGTCAGTGTTATTTCCGGTATTGCCGGGCAGACGAACTTGCTGGCGTTGAATGCGGCCATCGAGGCGGCCAGAGCTGGCGAGCAAGGTCGCGGGTTTGCCGTAGTCGCGGACGAAGTTCGCAAGCTGGCGGAGCAGTCGCAAGAAGCGGCGCAGCGCATTGCGGAACTGATCGGAGAAATTCAAGGCGATACGGATCAGGCGGTGGTCGCTATGAGCGAGGGGACGCGTGAAGTGAAGGTAGGCAGCGAAGTAGTAACCGCTGCAGGTCAGGCATTTGCAGAGATCACCGA
Source organism: uncultured Anaeromusa sp. (assembly GCF_963668665.1). Lineage (NCBI taxonomy): Bacteria > Bacillati > Bacillota > Negativicutes > Selenomonadales > Sporomusaceae > Anaeromusa > uncultured Anaeromusa sp. The sequence continues at coordinate 1,522,250 of NZ_OY764902.1, forward strand.
GTTGGTAGCGCACGTTTCGGAACAAGTGCAGGATATTTCACAAGTGATGCAGCGCATGTCTCAAGGCAGCGAGCAAATCGTCACTTCGGTCCATACGGTTTCCAGCTTGAGCGAAGCGGCCATGGGCGAGGCGCAGACGGTTTCGGCGGCAACAGAAGAGCAGTCGGCGTCGATGGAGGAAATCGCTTCTTCCAGCCGGGCGTTGGCAAATTTGGCGCAGGATCTGCAAGAAGCAGTCAGCCGTTTCCGGCTGTAAGGGAAATAGAAAACAGAAATTATTTTGAGCGTCGTACCGCCAATTGCGGGTACGGCGCTTTTTTCTACAGTTTTTTAGACTTGACAAAAATGAAAAAAATAAAGATAATGATAATCAATATCATTAAAATAAAGAGGTGGACGCTATGTGTTACAATGCATTGGTGCAAGATAAGGCGGTTATTCTGGAGTTATCAGGAACCGTGCATGTCCAAGATATTGCAGATCTTAAGCAAATCCTGGCCCAATATGTTGCAGAAGGCAAACATAGCGTTATTTTGCAGTTGGAAAACGTGACGTATATGGATTGCTCCGGCTTAGGTTTTTTTGTTTCGGCGCATAAATTTCTTCAAGCCGTGCATGGCGTGCTGATGCTTAGCGGAGCTCGAGGAATTGTGAGAGATCTCCTGAGAATAACGAAGTTAGATACGGTTCTTCTTGAGGAAGAAGACCTGCTGCAACGGCGACCAGGGGGAAGAGAGGTGTTGGCGTGACAATACGGTCAAAGCTGCGAGTGGTTTTTTTATTGTTTGGTTTTTTACCTCTGAGCGTTATGGCGGCGGTTGCCTCACAAAGCGGACTAGGGACTAGCAGAGAGTTCTATAATACGATTGCGGCGGCCTTGACGGCGACTTGTTTAGCGGGCTTACTAGAACCGGGGGTTATAGGCCGATGGTTGTTTTCTAAACAGATTTCGCAGATGCAAGCGTTTTGCCGAGCTGTAAAAGAGGGGCAATATGATTCGTCTTTGGCGGTTCCCAACGAAATGGGCAGCGGTCAGGGAGAAAATGAACTGGTATCCTTGATGCGGGATATGAATTGGATGATGCATCGGATTAAGACGAATTCAGCAGAACTCCAAAAAGCAATAGCTCGTTTAACGCTTTCTAAAAAAGAAATTCAGTTGCAAAAAGTGGCTTTAGAAGAAGTGAACGAGGCGCAACAGGCCATGCAGCGGCAATTGCAGGAGAAAACAGATGCGCTGACGGATGCCGTCTCGAAGATTCGAGGGCTTCTCGATAATGCTGGGCAAGGTTTTTTGTCAATTGGCGAGGATTTGAAGGTTGAGGGAGAGTACAGTGCGGAATGTGTCTTGATTTTTAGTCAAGAAATTGAACAGCAGTGGCTTCCCGGGCTGTTATATCCCCAAGATCAAGGACAACAGGCTTTCTTAGAGGCGTTGTTTAAAAAATTATTTTCAGAAGCGGATGCGTATCAGCAAGAAGCGTATTTTTCATTGCTGCCTGAAGAGATTATGGTTGATGAAAGTTTGATTCATCTTTCGTATAAATGGCTTCCGCGTTTAGATGAAGCGAACCGTCAAGAGATGCTAGTTATTCTTACCGATGTTTCCGCGCAAAAAAATATGGAAAAGAAAATGCAAGCGGAGCGCGATGTTTTGTCTATGGTGGTAAAAGCGGCGACACATCGCCAAGAGTTTCACAAGTTGATGTCGGAATACGAGGTTTTTTGCACCCGAGAGTTGCAAACGGCGCTTACGGCGCCGGAAGCGGCTTGCAAGAAAATCAACGCTATTTTTCGTTCTATACATACGTGGAAGGGCGCTTTCGGACAAATGGGAATGCTGCGGATGATGGCGAAGCTTCATGACATGGAAGAAGATCTGGCCCGTTTGCGCGAATGCGGCGACGCAGTGACAGAGGAAGACCTAGGAGCATGTTTTACAAGGTATACTTCGGATTGTATGCTTTCCTGGCTTCAAGAGGAAGCGGGGCAGCTGCAAGCAATTTTGGGGACGGAATTTTTTCGGGAAGAAGAGATGATCCTTATTGAAAATGAAAAGCTGCTGAATTTAGAGGATAAAATAAAAAGAAAATTGTCTCCTTGCAAAGCGAAAGAGCTTGTTTGCGAATTGCGAAAGCTCCGCCATCGTTCCTTGGCGGAAATGTTGTCTGTTTATCCTGAATACTTGCGTGAGCTGGCGATGAGACAAGGAAAAGAACTAACGGAAATGTCGATTGAGGGGGATGTCTTTATTGATCCTGAGAGGCATCGGCCTTTCATAAAGTCGTTGGTTCATGTGTTTCGCAATGCCGTTGCCCATGGATTGGAAACGCCGGAGGAACGCCTGCTACAAGAGAAGCCTCTTGGCGGGCGAATTTATTGCCAAATCGAGGAGCAAAACAATAGGGTTCTTTTGCGAATTGGCGACGACGGCAGAGGTATGGATACAACGCTCCTTAAGAAGAGAGCTGTTGCCCAGAGGCTGTGTACGCAAAGCGAAGCAGAGTTGTTGAGCGAAGAGGAAGCGTTGCTTTTGATCTTTGCAGACGGTTTTTCAAGTGCGGAGCTGCCGGATGCGCTTTCCGGGAGAGGCGTAGGCTTAAGCGCTGTGAAAAAAGAAGTGGAATCATTAGACGGGCGGATTCAAGTGCTCACACAGAGCGGCGGAGGAAGTGAATTTTTATTTTCTTTTCCGTTGCAGACGGAGGATATTCAAGAACTGTCGTTGACGTCGCCTTGGAGTGAACGCGTAGTTGAGAAGGCGGCGCAGTTGCTGAAGGAAGAATATCAGCTTGAGGTGAAGCAGCGGATCCGGAAGGGGCAAATTGCAGAAGGAGACCTGCCTTTACGTGAGATTTCAGCTTTTATGGAAATGACGGGCGCTTTTTCAGGACGCGTTGTGTTTAGTGCGGATGCGAAAGCGGCGGTGTATTTAGCGGAAACGGCCTCGCGGCGGGCGGCGTATGAGGAGGCGGAAAGCAGTTGGACGGATAGTGTGCTAGGGGAGTTTTTAAATCACGCGGTAGGCGGTGCCGTAAGAGAATGGCGCGAATTAGAGGAAGAACTCGAGCTGGGCGCACCCGCGGTTATTCGCGCGCAGAATGCAGCGGTTCGTTATTTGGATGCGGATATTTTTTCATGGGAACTCCACACGGAGGCAGGAATGGTTCAATTGCACATGGTTTTTTTTAGAGGAAAGGAAGGCGAAGCAGATGGCGCGTGTGCTGGTTGTAGATGATGCATTAATGATGCGAAAAACCATCGGGAATTTTTTGCAGCGAGGCGGGCACGAGGTGGCGGCCGAAGGAGCTGACGGCTTGCAAGCGGTTGCTTTGTACAAAAAACACCACCCGGAGGTAACGACATTGGATATTACCATGCCTGAAAGCGATGGCATTGAGGCGCTAACGCAGATCATGGCGTATGATTCAACGGCTAAAGTAATTATGGTTAGCTCGCTAGGACAAAAGCACAAGGTATTTGAAGCGTTGCAAAAGGGGGCGCGGTCGTATTTGCTAAAGCCCTTTACAGAGGATAAGTTATTGGCGACGCTGAAAGATGTCTTGCAGATGTCGACGGAAGCAGGCGGGGTTTGTTGTGCTGGGGCGCGCCCTTCGAAATTTCCGGAGGCGGGAGCTTCGGAAGCGGCCTCGTTTTCCATAAAACAGGAATCAGAGAGCGTTTTAGTTACGGCGTTTGCTGAATTTTCTCCTGGAGATTTTTGTGACTTAGCGAAAGAACTGGAAACTCTATTACAGGAAAAACAAAAGCAGTTTGTTTTTCAGTATACCCAGGGAAATGCTTTGCAGAGTAAGACGGTTTCTGGATTTTTGCAACTTATGGAACAAGTCGTCAGACAGGGTGCAGCGTTGCGGGTAGAGTGCTTTGTGCAAGATTATACTCGTTATTTTCGAAGCGCTGCCGCGTTGCAAAGCGTAGACTGGGGATTAGTGAAAAAAAAAGCAGTGTAATAGCGGGAAAAACGAACTATATGGAAAGAAGGGCATTGATGAAAGAAGAGTTGACGAGTGAATTGTTTTCTTTTTTTGACGGCTTTACGTCTTTGGAAAACGCGGTTATAAAATCCAGCGATCTGACTGTAGCCGAGGCGCATGCCATCAAAGCCTTATCGGTGTAATTGGACATGAAGGAAGTACGATACTCGTGATTCTTAATGGGTTGCGTATATTACGCTAAGAGGTTAGTCAATTAATGTTAGTAATTTACTGAATACATGCGCTTTTCTTGACCTTGACAAAACAATATGGTACGGTAGCTATGTCAACTATATACTGCTGGGCAAACTTGTTGAAAGACAAGGACGCAAAGCCATGGGTCTAAGGATGATTTCATCTATGATTGCCAGGTTGCTGCTATGTATTAATAAACTGTCAAAGTGAAATAGGCAGTTTTGGAAAGCCACCAAAGCGGCAACGCTTTGGTGGCTTTTTGTCTTTTGTGCGGAAGAAGCGATGTCCGGGAAGAAAGAAGGCGTGCTCATGAAAATCGGTAGTATCCGTACTCGATTGTTGCTTGTATTGTTGCCTTTAGTTTTTATTATGCTTTGTGTTCTGTCTGGAGTCAGCTACTATTTTTCTCGGCAAGCATTGGAAACAAGTGTTGCTGATACGGCAAAAGCGGTGGGGATGGACTACGGAAATCGCATTCGTGCCGATGTGGAGCTGATGGTATCGCAGCTTAATGATCTGGCAAGTATTGATTTTGTGCGAGACGGTTCCGATCAAGAGCGTATTATGGCAGCATTGCTGGATGCTAAAAAGCGTCTTGGCGTATTTGACGTTATGGCCTATATTACGCCTGCTGGAAATGGTATTACTACTATGGGAACGAAAGCAGTCTATGCTGAGCGGCCTTATTTTAAACAGGTGATGGCGACCAAACGGGTTGTAATTACCGAGCCTACTATTGCTAAAACAACAGGGAAGCTGGTCGTGATTTTAGCAGTTCCGGTAATAAACAACGGGCAAGTGACAGGCATCGTTATCGCCAATGTCCCCTTGGATCGGTTGACGGAAATGATGAAAGAGTTGAAATACCTTGATTCTGGGTATGGGCAACTGACTCATTCTACGGGTATGCTTATTGCGCATCCTAAGTATCCGGACTTAGCGGGCAAACTGAATTTGCAGGAAAAGAAAGTAGTCCCGGAGTTGAAGCTGCCTATTAGCGAGTTGGATGACAGGCTGGTGTCTTTGTTTAAAAAAGCGGCGGAAACCGAAGGACAGTCGCAAGGTTATTATCGCTTTACAGACGACGTGGAGCGGGTTGCGGTCTGCACGCCCATTCAACTGCCGGGAGGACAGCGTTGGGTGGTTACGGTAGCGGCGCCGGTCAGCGAAGCGACTAAAGCGGTAGGTTCGCTTGCCGGAACGATGCTGGCGGTTTCTCTCTTCTGCTTGGCGTTGGCAGTCTTGTCAGTCTGGTATATTTCACATCTTTTTGCGAAGCCTATTGCGGCGATTCGAGATGAATGCCTGCTTTTAGCGCAAGGAGATCTACGAGAACGGGAAGCCAAAGTTAAGTCGGAAGATGAAATTGGGCAGTTGGCAGAGGGATTCCGGAAGATGCGCAAACAACTGCACGATTTGGTGACAAAGGTGCATATGCAATCGGCGCAATTGGCAGCTTCTAGTGAAGAACTGACAGCTGCTTCCGGGCAGGCGGCCCAGGCGGCTAACCAAGTGGCCACATCTATTAGCGATGTGGCCACGGGGAATACGGCGCAAATGAAGGCTGCTAAAGAAACGACCGAAGTAGTAGAAACTCTTTCCGGCAGTATAGAAGAGATTTCTGGTAATGCCAATGAAGTTGCAGAACAGTCCGTGCAAGCAGCTGCGAAAGCAAGAAATGGCGAACAGCAAGTTGTTAATGCTGTAAATCAAATGAATCAAATTGAAGCGACCGTGAGTCGTTCTGCCAAAGTGGTAACCAAACTAGGGGAGCGCTCTAAAGAAATTGGCCAAATCGTCGATACGATTTCCGGCATTGCCGGACAGACTAATTTGCTGGCCCTGAACGCAGCTATTGAAGCGGCGCGTGCCGGAGAGCAAGGACGCGGTTTTGCCGTAGTGGCGGACGAAGTACGCAAACTGGCGGAACAATCCCAAGAAGCGGCCAAACAAATTGCCTCGCTGCTTGGCGAAATTCAAGGCGATACGGAACAAGCCGTATTGGCTATGAATGATGGAACGAGAGAAGTTCAAAAAGGCGCGGGCGTAGTGAATGAGGCGGGCGTGGCCTTTAAAGAAATTATGAACGTGGTTTCTCGTGTATCAGAGCAAATGAAAGATATATCGTATAGCATTCAACAGATGGCGGGAGGAAGTCGAAAAATCGTTAACTCCTTTGAAACCATTGACAAGTTAAGCCAGCAGACGGCCGGAGAAACACAGACGGTATCGGCTGCGACGGAAGAGCAATTGGCCTCAATGGAAGAGATTGCAAGTTCCAGTCAAGCCCTTAGCCAGCTGGCGCAGGACTTGCAAAACGCGGTATCTCAGTTCCGGGTTTAAAGAGTATAAAAAAGAAAGCTGAGTAGCGCAAAAAAAGCGCCGCGGCTCCCGAAGAGGAGCGCGGCGCTTTTTCATTACGTAGTAGTGCTATTGCAATAAAGCATCAATGTCTTTTTTCGCTTTAGTTAAAAAAGAGGCTTTGGCTAGAGTAACCGCTTCTTTTTCTTCTTCCAACTGGATTTGACGAAGTTTAGCCTGCTGGAATGCCGCTGCATAGTTTGCTAACGATTCGTAAGTTGCTGTAGTAGAATTAACTTGTTTGCCCAGATTGCCTAAGGAATGAGTGGTTTGAGAAGATGTTAAGCAATCTTTTAGATACAGAGCCTGGGCGGCGCTGTATTCGTGCAAGCCGTTAAGCGCATCAACTAGAGCTTTTTTTATTTTTGCGGCACCGGACGTGGGCGGAATTGTTTCGGATAATTGCGTTTCTAGTTCGCGGAGGGTGTTTTGAATGCGCTCGCATTCGGCGATTTGCCCTGGCAGAAGCTGTTCATCGTTATCGCCTAAGTCATAAATCGCTTCTAAATTTTCCTGTAGGGCGTTCATTGTCTGGTAGGTAGGTAAAATGGCAGCGCTATATTGTTTGGTTTGATAGTGCTGATAGCCCCAATAAAGGCCCAATAGTAAAAGAAGAAGTAAAATGAATGCATTCGGTCTGCGCCGCATGGCTTAGGGCTCCATGCTTTGTTGATTTAGCCAATTGATGGCGGCTTGGTTGAAGTTTCCTTTGGTATTGCGGGTAACGCGGTCAATTAACAGATAATCGCTGTGCTGGATGTGCCGGGCAAGGGTCAAGTGAACGACTGAGGCGGATTTGTCGGTATTTAGCAGCCAAACAGAGCTCATCAGTTGGTGCGTGTCGCCGAGATTTTCAATGGCGTTAAAAAAATCGGGGTATTCTTGCTGTGGTTGGTTGAAATCATAGGTGATTAAAAAAAGCATGATACAAGCCTCCTTTTTAGATGGGGTAGGTTGTAATTCAATTTTTTTATATTTCAATATCCAGGGAGAAAATCCTCTCTAAAATTCTGAAAAAATCATGCGTGCGTGCAGAAAATTAAACAGTGACAAACGAGTGGACAAGATGGCGGGAAGAAATGAATTGTATTCAACTAGAAAATATACTAAGGAGAGGGCTTGACATTGTGCGGTATCTTCGGTAGTATTTAAATTAATCGAACGATTGCGAATCTAATTCGCAAATGAGAATCGGAAGGGATGCATATGCTGAAAATAAATAAGTCCGCATCGCGAACGATTGAGATTTTAAGCTTACTGGCGGCAAGCCCTAAAGCGCTTACGCAGCTTGAAATCAGCCAAGAACTGAGCATGCCGAAAAGCAGCACCTATGAACTGATTTATACGCTGCTGGAAATGGGCATGGTAGAGTTTGAAAACAAAGACTTGAAAACGTTTCGGTTAGGCTTGAAGGTTTTTGAGCTTGGGATGAGTGTTTTAGGGAAAATTGATTTCCATAAACTTTCCCGTCCATTTTTAGATGAATTGAGTTTGAAAACCGGCGAGACCGTATTTATGGCGGTCGAAGAGCAAGGCAGCATTGTTTACTTGGATCGTGTTGAACATAGTTCTTCTATTACTACATCCGCCGGGCTTGGGACGAGAAGGCCGATGCATTGCACCGGCTTGGGGAAGGCACTCTTGGCGGCGTACCCCTTGGAGCGCACTCGGGAAATTTGGGACTTGTCTCCGCAAAAGCCTGCTTTTACCGCAACGACACTGGTTATCTTTGAAGATCTTATGGAAGATATAAAGCAGACGCGTCGCAGAGGGTTTGCTATCGATAACCGTGAGATGGAAGATGAAATCTTTTGTGTAGCGGCGCCTATTTTGGATCGTGCGGAAAAGCCTGTGGCGGCGATTAGCATTGCCTCTATTTATCTGAAAATGGATGAGCAGAAAATTGCTCTTTGGGGTAATTGGATTGCAGAGGCTGCTTTAGCCATTTCTAGGCGACTTGGCTTTTCTAGAAATCAGCTGTTTTTTTAGTCGGAATAAGAAGCGCTTTAAGAATAACCTGATCAATTCGTTGATCAGGTTTGCTACAAAGAAAAATGGCGAACTTGATTCGCATTTATGAATTGCAGCGAAAGCTGCAAAAAAACAGCAGACAATACCGAATCAAATTCGCAAATGCGAACTTGGCGTGAGTATATTTCAGAAAAGGAGGAACGGAAAAGCGGCTTAAGGGAACTTATTACCAAACAAGAATACGAGGAGGAATAAAGACATGGCATTACCAAAAATCAAAGAAATTCGGGCGTATTTTATGGGAGGAGCTACGGCTGAAACACGGACTGGCGGCGGAGACTACCATGACCAATCAGGAACGCATTGGATTGATGATCACATTGCCACGCCGATGAGCAAGTACAAAGAATACGAACAATCTCGGCGTTCTTTTGGTATTAATGTTTTGGGCACGCTGGTTGTAGAAGCGGAAGCGGACAACGGAGTCACCGGCTTTGCAATTTCCACGGGCGGCGAGATGGGCTGCTTTATTGTCGAAAAACATTTAAGTCGTTTTATTGAAGGCAAATGCATATCCGATATTAAACTAATTCATGATCAAATGCTAAACTCGACCATGTACTACTCCGGTGGCGGCGGCATGGTGATGAATACGATTTCTTGTGTAGATTTAGCTCTCTGGGATCTGTTCGGCAAGGTTCTGGGGGTTCCGGTGTTCAAGCTGCTTGGCGGTGCAGTGCGAGATGAAATTCAATTTTATGCGACAGGAGCACGGCCAGATCTGGCTAAAGAAATGGGCTTTGTCGGCGGGAAAATGCCAACTCATTGGGGGCCTCATGATGGCGACCAAGGAGTGCGCAAAGACGCCGCCATGGTTGCGGAATATCGCCAAAAATGCGGGCCTGATTTTTGGCTTATGCTGGATTGCTGGATGAGCCAGGACGTAAATTATGCCACGAAATTAGCGCATGCTTGCGCTCCGTACAATCTGAAGTGGATTGAAGAATGTTTCCCGCCACATCAGTATGAAAGCTACAAAGCGCTCAAAGAAAATATGCCCAAAGGCATGTTAATGACAACCGGCGAGCATCATGGAAATTTGGAGTCCTTCCGGATGCTTTCGGAATTGGGAGTCGATATTTTGCAGCCTGATGTCGGCTGGTGCGGCGGCTTGACAACGTTAGTAGAGATTGCCGCTGTCGCTAAATCGCGCGGCCAATTGGTAGTGCCTCATGGCTCTTCTGTATACTCGCATCACGCAGTAATTACGTTTACGAATACGCCCTTTAGCGAATTCTTGATGACAAGTCCTGACTGTGCTACTCTGCGGCCGCAGTTCGACCCGGTATTGCTCAATGAGCCTGTACCGGTGAATGGACGGATTCATAAATCCATCCTGGATCGCCCAGGATTTGGGGTGGAATTGAACCGCACTTGCGAAATGAAACGGCCCTATACACATTAAATCAATTCGGTATCTGCTGCCCGAGGCTGCTCGGGCGGCAGAACCTATATTGTAGCAACCGGTCCCGGATAGTAACCGTTGTTTGGCAGCCACTATTAAATTCCTGAACGTTTAATATGTGAGGAGATGCTTTATGAATACGGTTTTAGAGAACATTGTGAAAAAAACCAGTTGGCGCTTGATTCCGTTTATGCTGGCATTGTATGTTTTGGCATTTTTAGATCGTTCCAATATTGGCTTTGCTAAAAACGCCTATCAGCTGGATACGGGCTTGAGTAATGAAGCTTTTGCGCTAGGGGCTGGCATCTTTTTTGCAGCCTACGCCTTTTTGGGCGTGCCGGCTAATTTGTTAATGCGGAAATTCGGCGCGCGTACTTGGATCGGTGTGACGACGCTGATCTGGGGCGCTTTATCGGCGGGCATGGCCTATGCTGATACGGAGTGGAAGTTTTTAGTGGTTCGCGTTTTGTTAGGCGCGGCGGAAGCCGGATTTTTCCCGGGCATGATTTATCTGACGTCTCAATGGTTTCCACAGCAAAAAAGGGCAGGCATTATGGGGCTCTTTTATATGGGAGCGCCTCTAGCCTTGGCGTTTGGATCTCCTCTTTCCGGCGCTCTTCTAGAAATGCATGGATTTATGGGGCATCCGGGTTGGTACTGGATGTTTTTAATCGAAGGCTTGGTTGCGATTATCGCTGGGGTTGTTACGTTCGCTTATTTAGATAACAGTCCGCAAGAAGCGCGCTTCTTAGAACAAAGTGAAAAAGATGCGCTTCTTGCTCAGTTAAACTCGGAAGAAAGCGTAAAAATGACGTCGCATATATCGGATGCTGTCAGCAATGCAAGAGTTTGGCACTTGTCGATTATTTATATGATCATCCAAATCAGCGTGTATGGCTTGATTTTCTTTTTACCCACTCAAGTGGCTGCGCTGATCGGCACAACCGTTGGTTTTAAAGCTTCGTGCGTAGTTGCGATTCCCTGGATTGCGGCTCTTTTCGGAACCTATTACATTCCGCGCTATTCAGATCGCACCGGCGAACGGAAAAAAGTGGCTGCCGGCACACTGCTGTTAGCTGGCATTGGAATCGGCGTATCGGCGTTTGCGCCACCGGTTATTGCCATTATTGCCCTATGTTTTGCTGCAATTGGTTTTATCGCGGTACAGCCGGTATTCTGGACGATGCCTACCAATATTTTATCAGGAGCGGCCTTGGCGGCTGGGATTGGTTTTGTGAACATGTTCGGCGCATTTGGCGGTTTCTTAGCGCCGATTATCCGGGTGCATGCGGAAACCTTCTTCAATAATAATACGGCTGGCCTTCTGACGTTAGCCATTATTACGGTGATTGGTTCGCTGGCCATTTTGATGCTCCAAGAGCAGACAAAGCAAATTGAAGAGAAAAAAGAGGTTGAATCAGTATGATGAAAGTAGCAAAGGATTTATTGTATAATCCCTTTAAAGCGGCTCTGAAAAAGAAGGAATTGCAAGTAGGCTTATGGTTGAGTACGGCCACGCCATACATGGCGGAAATTGCCGCTACCGCAGCATATGACTGGCTTTTGATCGACGGCGAACATGCGCCGAACACCATGCAGACGTTGTACGGGCAGCTGCAAGCTGTTGAACCGTATAAGGCACATCCGGTGATTCGTATTCCCGAAGGCTCTCGAGTCTTAGTCAAGCAGGCCTTGGATATTGGTGCGCAGACCTTGCTTGTGCCGATGATCAATTCGGCAGCAGAAGCTAAGGAAATGGTCTTAGCTATGAAGTATCCGCCAGAAGGGGTTCGCGGTGTCGGCGCCAGCGTAGCCAGAGCGTCGCGTTGGGGCAGAGTTCCTGATTATATGAAAAAGGCGGAAGAAAACCTTTGCCTTCTTGTGCAGGTAGAAACAAAGGCGGCCTTGGAAAACTTAGATGAAATTGCCAGTGTAGAAGGCGTAGACGGCGTGTTTATTGGTCCTGCGGATTTATCAGCATCCCTTGGTTATGTGGATGACGCCGGTCATCCGGACATGCAGGCGATCATTGAGAAAAGCATCAAGCGTATTCGGGAGCTGGGAAAAGCGGCAGGGACCTTGGCCGTCGATCCGGCAGCGGCGAAAAAATGCATCGAATGGGGAGCGACGTTCGTTGCGGTTGGCGTAGATACCATGCTCTATACGCAAGCCATAGACGAACGGCTGGCTTTGTTTAAACAAGCCGCACCTATGGAAAAGAAGAATTCCTATTGAGACAATCGCTAAAGAGAATGAGGTGAAAGAAATGGTTAACCGCATTGTTCTGAATGAAACGTCTTATTTCGGCGCTGGAGCTATCAGCGTGATTCCGGAGGAACTATTTAAACGCGGCTTTCTTAAGGGTTTTGTCGTAACTGATAAAGACTTACTTAAATTCAATGTAGCGCAGAAAGTAACTTCGCAGTTGGAGAAAGCAGGCTTTGCGTATGAAATTTATGACAATGTAAAAGCCAATCCTACCGTTGAAAATGTGCAAACCGGGGTGGCGGCTTTTCAAAAATCAAAGGCGGATGTCATTATTGCCATTGGTGGCGGGTCTTCTATTGATACCGCTAAAGGCATTGGTATCATTGCCAATAATCCGGAATTTGCCGATGTGGTGTCATTAGAAGGCGTAGCAGCGACGAAAAATAAAAGCGTGGCGATTATTGCGGTGCCGACGACAGCGGGAACCGCCGCGGAAGTAACTATCAACTATGTGATTACTGACGAAGCGGCAACCAAGAAAATGGTGTGCGTCGACCCGAAGGACATTCCGGTGTTGGCTGTTGTTGACTCGGAAATGATGGCTTCTATGCCGTCTAAATTGACGGCGGCTACTGGTATGGATGCCTTGACCCATGCCATTGAAGGGTATGTTACCAAGGGAGCTTGGGCGATGACGGACATGTTTGAGCTGAAAGCCATTGAATTGATTGCTAAGCATCTGCCGCAGGCGGTGGCGGAGCCGCAAAACATGGCGGCCCGCGAAGGCATGGGTCTGGCGCAGTATATTGCGGGGATGGGCTTTTCCAACGTCGGTTTGGGTATTGTTCACTCCATGGCGCATTCTCTGGGGGCAGTGTATGATACGCCTCATGGCGTGGCAAATGCTTTGCTTTTACCGTATGTCATGGCCTATAACGCTTCAGCTAGCGGTGAAAAGTACAAGGATGTCGCTCAAGCGATGGGTGTATCTAATGTAAGCGACATGACGCAGGACGAATATCGTCAAGCTGCCGTTGAAGCGGTTGTGAAACTGTCGCAATTGATCGGCATACCGCAGAAACTGTCTGAAATCGGCGCTAAAATAGAGGATTTGCCGAAGCTGGCGAAACTGGCTTATGCGGATGTTTGTACCCCGGGAAATCCAAGGGATACCAGCGAAGCGGACATTCTCAATATTTATAAAGAGGCCTTTTAACGCCAAAAGAGGTTTGGAGAAGCAGACTGTGCCAATCGTACAGTCTGCTTTTTATTGTAAGAGCAGAGTGTTCAAAGATAGGAAAGAACAATAATTTTTAGAAAAAGCCCCAAGGAATTTGACGAACGGTGTGGAAGACTCTAGAGAATTATTCTTTGGGAGGTTGAATGATGGATACTATGCAATTGGGACGGACCGGCTTGCAGATAAGCCGGAGTGGTTTTGGCGCGCTGCCGATACAGCGAATTTCTTTTGACGAGGCCAAAGGCATTTTGCGCAGGGCCTATGAGGCAGGCATTACTTTTTTTGATACGGCGCGCATGTATACGGACAGCGAGGAAAAAATCGGCTATGCACTTTCCGATGTGCGCAGTCGGATTGTGATTGCCACCAAAAGTCATGCGAAGGATAAAAAGACCCTGCTGGAGCATTTGGAAACAAGTCTGCGCAATTTGAAGACCGACTACATTGATATTTATCAGCTGCACAATCCGAAAGAGCTGCCGCAAGAAGCGGATGAGGAAGGCTTGTACGCTGCCTTGGTGGAAGCTAAGAAAAAAGGACTGATTCGACATATCGGTATTACCAATCACAGCAATAAGCTGGCGCTGGAGGCGGCTGTTTCCGGCATGTATGAGACGATTCAGTTTCCCTTGAATACGCTGTCTTCGGAAGAGGACTTGCAGCTCATTGCCGCCTGTAAAGAGAGAAATATGGGCGTTATCGCCATGAAAGGCCTTTCGGGCGGGCTCATTACCAACGCGGCGACCACCTTTTCCTTTTTACGGCAATATGACAATGTGGTCCCCATTTGGGGGATTCAGCGGATGAGTGAATTGGAAGAATTTATTGCGATGGAAAAAAATCCGCCTGTATTGGATGAGGCCATGTGGGAGGCCATTCACAAGGATCGCAGTGAATTAGCGGGCGACTTTTGCCGAGGCTGCGGCTATTGTATGCCTTGTCCGGCGGGCATTGAGATTCCGACGCAGGCTCGCATTTCTCTGCTTCTTGGACGCGCGCCATATCAACCGTTTTTAGAAGACAGCTTCAAAGAAAAAATGGAGCGAATTAATCAGTGCATTGAGTGCGGCCAGTGTAAAAGCCATTGCCCCTATCAGCTGGATACTCCGAACTTGCTGAAACGGGAGCTGAAGCGCTACCAAGAGTTTTATGAAGCGCATGTAAGGTAAAAAATTGCTAAAATAAAGTCCTGTTGTGCGTTGTTGTCACAATAGGACTTTTCTCTTAACGAAGTGAGTGATATAATGCAATAAAGTTGGTAATATAATGAACTTGCAATTGCTAATAAGAGTAGTTGCTACTAGAGCAGAAGAAAGAATAGGAGTGAGAACGTGGTTGGGAAAAAGGTGCGCATTCTTCGTGGTAATTATTGTGGAGAAATAGGCGAAGTTGTGGAACGAATCTTTTTCGGTCAAATTCAAGAACCGGTTTATAGCGTGTACATAGGCGGCGTGGATGTTGTTTCCTGCTGTTGTGATGAATTTGAAGTTTTATGAGATGTGTGACCAAGCAGCCATTCCTTGATCGGATGGTTGCTTATTTTTTTCTTATGAAACTAGGCGTTGCATTGACAGATGGTGTGGCGAGTACTATTCTAAGCAAGGAACGAAAATGGAAATTTACAGTGCAAAGAAAAGAAGTTTAGTCGTAGGAAAGGACGAAGCATGAGTTACAGCGAAGAACCAAGACTTACCAGAAGAAAACCCAAGAGGCGTATCCGCAAGCTGCGAGTGGCCATGCTCTTGGGAGCTATTTTTTTGCTTGTTGGAGTTGTATTTGCAGTTTGGAATGGCGGGACTTCGCTATTGGATGTAGTGGCGAAAAATCGCATAAATATTTTGGTGCTGGGCGTGGACGAGCGGGCGGATGACGTAGGACGTTCGGATACGAGTTTTGTGGTAACCTTGGATACGGAAGCCAAAAAGATAACTGTTTTATCCATTCCTCGGGATTCGCGGGTGAAGATTGCCGGACATGGTTGGGATAAATTTAATCATGCTTTTGCTTTTGGCGGACTGCCGCTTTCTAAAAGTACGGCGGAGAACTTACTGGGCGTTTCTATTCACTATACGGTTACCATTGATTTCAAAGGCTTTATGCGGATGATTGACGCCCTGGGCGGGATTACGATTGACGTAGAAAAGCGGATGCGTTACTCCGATCCCTATGATGACGACGGCGGCCTGGTAATTGACTTGTATCCAGGGGTGCAGCGTTTGAGCGGTAAAGAAGCCATCAAGTATGTGCGCTACCGCGACGAAGAAGGCGATATTGGCCGTGTAGCCAGGCAGCAGAAATTCTTGAAAGCCCTATTGAAGGAGCTGGCATCGCCGCAAACGGTGGTGCGTCTGCCGGAACTGGCAAAAGAATTTTATGGGGCTGTGAAAACCGACATGCCTTTGTCGAAAATCTTGAAACTTCTTCCGGCGGTGCAAGAAGCGGCCTCGTCTGGGTTAGCTACGGCTACGGTTCCTGGCGCGCCTCTGTGGATTAAGGAAGTCAGTTATTGGCAGCCGAATATCGCGGAGCTGCGCTTGAAAGTAGCTCAGATTCAGGGCTTTACGAACGATGAAAGTTATATGAAGAAAAGCGAGCAATTAGCGCGGGAATATAAGCAGGCGATTCCTGCAGACGCAAAGGCGGAATATACGCCGACTGTCGAGACAAAGGCGCCGGTTGCGGAAAAAACGCCACCTGCTGCTACGAAAACACCGGCAGCTGACGCTGCTGCGAAAAAGACAAAAGAAGCGGCGGCCGATACGAAGCCGCCGACAGAGAAGCCTAAGAGCACGACGGGAGCTTCGACGACCACTACAAATACGAATTCCAATACGAGCGGCGGCAAAAACCCATAAGCAAAACCCAGCCAGAAGCGCGATACTAGCGCTTTCGGCTGGGTTTTTCGATGCATAGCAGTTAGAATTTCTGTTTCAGCGTCAGCTGCGTTTGACTGCGGGGGCGAACCTCCAAAGTGCGTGAATCGTCCTTATCCAGGTTGACGTTGACGCCGCCGCCTTTAATGGTGACGCCGGGAAGTATTTCCTTGCTTTTGGTTTCTTCTTTTTTTATAGACATGTTTTGAGTGGACAAGTCGACGGGGTCGGACTCTGGTACTGGTATTTTGCCGTTGAGGCTGTGCGGTTGTGCAAGGTGCATCTCGCCGGACGGCGCAGGGGAAGTGGAGCCGGCTGTTTTTTGCTTGCTGGCGGTTATAAGCGGTAGCGCAGTTTCTTCGCTTTTAACCGTCTTGTCAGCAATCACAGGCGTGGAAAGCGTCAAGTTTCTATTCGTTTCTGTTTGAGGAGCGGGGGCCATCACATAATAAGCACCCCAGCCAAGTAAAGCGATCGCTAGGAGGGCTGCGAGGTTTTGTAAGTACTTGTTCATCGGTTCTCCTTCTTCGTAAGTAGATATAATTTATAAAAGTTCTGCATGGCTGGGAAGAGTTCCTGCTGGCTGTGTTTCCCTAAACGACAGGAGAGAACAAGATCGCGACTTTTGGCGGCAGGATTTTTTGGTTTTTACAAGAATATCCATCCAATATGACTGGAAAATGCGGAGGTGCGTGCATGGCAGGTGCGGGAATTATTGGGTTGGGACATTATGCGCCCCAAAGAATCGTGACAAATAAAGAGCTGGAGCAGCGCCTGCAAATGCCGGCGGAAGTTATTTTAGAGCGCTGCGGCATCCGTCAGCGTCATATAGCCGCGCCGGAGGAGGCTACTTCGGACTTGGCGCTGCAGGCGGCCCGCAAAGCCTTGGCGGACGCGGGGGTAGAGGCCAGCGAATTGAATTTGATCATTGTAGCGACGTCTACTTCGGATCGCCTTTCGCCGGGGTCTGCGGTCTCCGTACAGGCGGGCCTTGGCGCAACGAAAGCAGCGGCGTTTGATTTGTTGGCGGCTTGTTCCGGTTTTATATATGGTTTGGTGATGGGCTGCCAGTTGATTAAAAGCGGCTTATATAAAAAGGTGCTGGTCATTGGCGCGGAGACGGTGTCGAAATTTGTCGATTGGCAGGATGCGAACACGTCTATCTTGTTTGGCGATGGAGCCGGAGCGGCGGTTTTGGGCGAAGTTCCAGACGGCTATGGCCTTTTGGGTTCGGATTTAGGCACGGATGGAACTGAAGCGGAAGTGCTGCAGATTCCAGCAGGAGGCAGCCGGTTGCCGGCGTCGGCGGAAACCGTTGCTAAAGGCCTGCATTATACAGCAATGGACGGGCAGCGCGTGTTTATTTTTGCGCTGCGGACGTTGGGGGCTTCGGTGAAGCGGTCCTTGGAGGCTGCCGGGTTGGACGTGGCGGATGTGGATCTCTTAGTACCGCATCAAGCGAACTTGCGCATTATTGAATCAGCAGTGCAGCGTTTGCAATTTCCCATGGAGAAAACCTTTATCAATCTAGAGCGCTATGGCAATACCGCTGCCGCCTCTATTCCGATTGCCCTTAGCGAAATGAAAGCCCAGGGCCACTTGGCGCGAGATCAGCGCCTGGCTCTTGTGGGCTTTGGCGCGGGTCTTACGTGGGGTTCGTGCGTGCTGAAATGGTATTAGAACCATTGCTTTACTAGGGAGGAGAACGGGTGGAGGAAAAGAGTTATGCCATACGGAGAGCTATAGCGGAGGATGCAGCGTTAATTGTCGGCTTATTTCGGGAAACCTATGGCGATAAATATCCTCACGCTGCGATGTACCGCCCTGAAGTGTTGCAAAAACGGATTGACAAGAAGGATGTGCAAGCGCTGCTGGCCAGCACGCCTGACGGCCGGCCTGTAGGTTATTTTGCGAGGGAGAAAACAGCCCCGAATCCGAATCTTTGGGAAGAAAAAGGGCTGGTGGTAGTGCCGGACTATAAGCAGACGTCCGTGGGGCTGGAGCTGATGAATCGGATGCAGGAAGCGGAGTTTATCAGCGGCAGCGGTGTGTTTAGCTTTCCTGTATGCTATCAGTATTTTTCGCAGCTGGCCTGTGTGAAGCATGGCCGCAGCGATGTCGCTTTGTGCCTGGATCTAGTGGAGGGAAGTATTTTCAAGGAGCGCCAAGCGGGACAGGGGCGCGTGGCTTGTTTGTTGAACTTTTCCGAGTACACGGCGCCTTCTGAACCCATGTACCTGCCGGATGTATATGCTGAAATGCTGCGGGAGCTGGCGGTGCCTTTACAGAAACGTGTTTTTAAAGAAGCCGTCGGATGTTTGCCTGCAGAGGGGAAAACCGTGCTGGAAGCTCCAGGGTTGCCGGAAGCTGGCAGTTGGAGCGTGGCCGTCCGAGAAGTTGGCGCAGATTGGCCGCAATGTTTGCAAGAACTAGTAGCACAGGCGCAACGGCAGCAGGTAATTAGTTTGCGTTTTATTATTAATGCGCATCGAGCTGCCGCGGGAGCTGCGGTAGAGGAGCTTCGGCAACAGGGTTTCTTCTTTGGCGGTTTGGCGCCTCGTTGGTTTGGCAGCGACGGGATCATAGTGCAAAAGATATTTCATAAAGAACCGGACTTTGCAGGCATCCGGCTATACTCTCAGCAGGCGAAAGAACTTTGTTCTTTTATTCGCGCAGACAGGAAAGCCGTACAAAGGATACATGCCGAAAAAAGATAAAAGAAGGAGGAAGATACTATGACAACGATGGAAAAGGTAAACAAGATCATTTTGGACTTGAAGAAGGGCAAGGTTACGGAGGATATGCTGCAGCCTTCGGCGGAATTGGCAAAGGATTTGCATATGGATTCGCTCGACATGGCGGAACTGCTGGTTATGGCGGAAGATGAATTTAAGGTGAAAATTTCTTTGGAAAAAGTAGGCGGTCTGAAAACCTTGGCTGACGCCGTGCAATATGTAGATAGCTTGATGTAAGTTAAAAATCCGCTGGCCTGCTGGCTGGCGGCTTTTTTTATTGTTTTTGAATTTATTTTGAAAGCATATTTGCTGTATGGAAAAATATTGTTATACTAAGACACGTTAGATAGATGTTTTGTTTTATGGAGTGCTTTTCATGCAGATAAAAAACCGATCCTTTTTGGAAAAATTGTTGTTGGCGTGGGCCGTTGCCGGTATTGTTTTAGCGCTGGTAACCTCTGCGATGTATTTGCTTTGGCCGGGCTTTGGCGAGCAAGGAGAGGTCAACTTTGCGTCAGTGGCCTGGCTGGTCAGCAACGGGCAGCCCCTTTATACGGACGTGGATGCAGCCGCACGATATAGTTTGCAGCATGGCCCGATTGTCTATTTGTTGATCGGCGGTATTATGCAACTGCTGGGGCCAAGCTATGTTACTGCTAAATTATCCGGTGTGGTCATGTTTTGGCTGATTTTGGGGCTGTCTTTTGTTATGTTTAAGAGAGCTGGCGGCAGAAGAAAAGCTTTGATTTTTACAGGTCTGGAAGCCTGGCTCTTGTTTCACTGGCACAACTCTTGTTATATTCGGCCGGATGCTATGCTGGTGGTTTGCATGCTGGTAAGTTTGTATGCCATTACCTGTATTCGAAACAAGACTCTTATGTTGGGAATCTGCGCCGTTGCTTTTGGTTTAATCATCAATCTTAAAGTTCACGGTGTTATTTATTTGCTGCCGCTGCTGGTGCTTTTAACTAAGTATCTGACGGTAAAGCGGTTTTGGGCAGCTGCGTTAGTAACGGCGTTTGTGAGTGGCTTTCCTTTTTTGCTGCCTCAGGTTTCTTTGGGCAATTATATTTTTTGGATTCAAACATCTGTGCAGTTGGCTGCGAGTGATCCAGTGTCTACTTTACGGAACTTTGCGCCTAAATTGGCGGCTATTTTGATTTTGGCCTTGCTTCCGTATTGCTTTGCGGCAGTGCGGGGTATTAGCTTGCGCAGCTATTGCCGACACAATAGGGTGGTGTTGGCGGCGTTGCTGTTGGGCATTTTAGCCGCTTCTATTATTGGTTCTAAGCCGGGAAGCGGCACCAATCATCTCATGCCCCTCATTCCCTTTTATTGTTACTTGCTCCTACGGTTGAGCCAGGAAAAACCTGCTGCAGATGCGGCAGCAAGTACGGGATGGATCTGGAAACGCAGAATTTGCGGCATTGTTTTAGGAATGTTGTTTTTACTGGTTACCTTGGGGGGCGCCCACAAAGAACTAACGTTGTTGAAAATGGCGTTGACCGATGACCGCGCGCCGATTCAACAAGAGCTGGCGGAAATTGAAAAAAGATACGCCGGTCAGACGATGGAAATCGGTTATGGTGAAAAAGGGAATCGCGTAATTACAGATTGTATCCCACTGTTAGTGTTTCGCGGGCAGCCGTTGTTGATTGAAAAGGTTGCCTTGGGCGATATGCTGGCGGTGAAAGTCCCTATTCCTGCCGCTGCGGTACAGGCGTTGCGGGACGGATATATCCAGGTCTGGTTGATTCCTGCGGGACAAGAGCCATTTCCTTGGATTAGAGAAGAGGCCTTTGTGCAAGCTTTTTTACAGAACTATCGCTTAGAAGAGCGAACAACTCATTTTGACGTTTGGACCTATAAGCCCAAAATGTAAAAAGAAGAATCGTTGGCTGAATTTGGCGCAACGGTTCTTCTTCTTTTTGTATTCTTTATCATAGCGGTTACTGCTGCTTGTTAGGGCAGTGACGGATAGGTGAAAAGCAGGAAATGAGCGGTATTTAACGCAAAATGCAGTAAGATAGAAGCTTCAATACAGCCTGTTTTTTGATAGACCCAGCCGTAACCTAGGCCCGCAAGGGTGACGAAGGCTACATACAGCGGTCCGCCGGCAAAATGAGAGAGACCATAGACTAAGGAAGCCAGCGCAAGGGGAAGTTCTTGTTGCAAGGGACGGTTTTTCCAAAGAAGGGCGAGCTGTTGCTGCAAGAAGCCGCGGAAAAAGGCCTCTTCTGCAGTGCAGACAAAGAGCAGGTTCGTGAGCATCCATAATAAAGTATAAGATGGCAGCTTAGGGTCCCAGTGGACTTTGCCGGAGGCAAGAGCCAAAATAAAAATGAGGAGTAAAAAAAGAAGACTGCGGGAGAGCAAAACCTGCAAGAGTTGATGCCATTCTTGGCGTCTGGAAAGTCTGGGAACACACCAGCCAAGAAGACCTAAAGCGACGAGGGTTTTATCCAAATTTAGATACATGGTGAAAGGAAGCCCGTCGGTGCTGACGGCCATGGCATCAAGAACTTTGAGATTTTGAAAGCCCGGCAATAAATGAGCGCCTAAGAGTAGGGACAAGGCGGCGAGTAGAAGTGTGAGCCATTTTTTCTTGGCTCCCGTCGTCCGTGAAAAGAGGTAAGCGATAAAAAGATATAAAACGGCTAGTCCCAGGCCGAGCGGAGTCAGCTGGCCGCTTATAAGTGCGATAAAGCCTGCGGAAGCGGCCAGGATAAGCCAAAGAGGTTGGCCCCATATAGAAGCTGGAAACCACAGGCAGGCGACGGCAAGATAGAGAACGCTATAGCAAAGAAGCGTGGAAAATGAATAGGGCAGCGAGATGTCCATTTCGTAGTGCCTCCTCAAAAGCGGTTGTCTGAAAAATTTTATTAAAACGCAAATCCTGCAGGCGGCGTATTCGGAGCAGGATTTTCGATAGGAATCAAGAAGGTTCTAAACTATGAATATAGATAGAACAGGAGCGTGAAGTAGGAAGATGAAAACACGAAGCGCAATGGTTAAAATGCTTTTTTTGACGTGTTGTTTCTTGGTGGCTTTGACGACTGCCTGTGCGGCTGGCGGCGCGAATGCGGGCGATAAGTGGACTCCGCGTGATCTGCCGCTGTTGGACGGGACGCCGGTGACGCTGGCGCCGGAGAAGGATAAGATTCTGGTGCTCAATTTCTTTGCTACTTGGTGTCCGTATTGTGTACGAGAATTGCCGGAATTCAACCAAGTACACTTAAAGTATCAAGACAAGATAAAAATGTATGTTATTGACGTGTGGGAAACACCGGAGAAGGCCAATGCCTTTATGTATCAAAACGGATATCAAATTCCGACGCTTTTTGACAATACGAATAAAGCTTTGACAAATGACTTGGGCATTCGCGGTATACCGGTGACCTTGATTATCGACGAGGAAGGCACTATCCGGATACGGAAAGATGGTATGATGCCTCCAGGACATTTGGAGAAAGCCATCCAGCAGGTTATGAGAAAAAATGAGGCAGTAAAATGAAGAAATACCTAGCAATGATGTTGCTGGCGTTGTCTTTACTTAGCAGCAGTGTCGCGTTGGCGGGCGCCGGGGAGCCGCCTCCGCCAGGAAATGCCGGCGATGCCAATGGCAATGACGATTGCAAGGATGGCATTTGCATCCTTAAAGAGCAGCCGGGCGAGCCAGGGGAAGGAACAAAGAGTAACTGAGTAACGGCGGGTACGCAGAGGGCTAAAGAAATAAACGCCGGCCTTCTTCACAGCTAATGAACGCTGCGGAGAAGGCCGGTTTTTTCGCTATACCAGAGTTTATAAGTTTTTACGGATGAAAAGCCTAGGGTCATCAAGCGGTAGGAGCTTCTATATAAACGGCGGCATAACTGTATTTGAGACAAGATTTCCGCGCGACTCGCAAAAATAGGAGTCGCCGGCAGTTACGCGAACTCGCTGGCGCTCAGACATACGAAACTTTTCTCCGTCGCCTCCTGTTTTTGAGTCCTGCGGACCGTCTTGCTCCAAAAAGTCTCAAATACAATCACGGCCACCGTAGCCTCATTGGCTCCCTCCCTTTACTCCTGTTCCAATCCCGTACTCCTCTGGTCTTATCTGTTACTTAAGGAGCCCCAAGGCCTGTTTGGCCAGGCGATCCGCCAGCTCGTTTCCTTCTACGCCTGTATGACCGGCTACTTTGCAGAAAGTCACCCAGCTAAGGCGCTGCGAGGCAAACTCGGCATACCAGGCAGTGAACGGGTTTTTAGCCTGCCATTCTTTTGTAGCCCATTTGGCTAGGCCGCTATAGTCATGATGAATCGAGATAGGCTGAACACCAGTCTCTTCCGCCCACTGGATAGCCATAGTGGCTCCGGCTAGCTCTCCAGCTACATTGCGCATTTTCGCCGCTTCGGGATCTTCGCCGACGCCGCTGTCGGAGTGAGTCAAATTTCCGTCTTCATAGACGGCAAAGGCCCAGCTGTATTGGCCTTTGCTGAAGCTGCCGTCGACATAGATATGTATGCCTGCAGGATTTTCTTCCGTTGTGGCCGCCGTCGAAATTTGATCGTTCATAAAAGCAACAGCCTCTTCTTTAGTAGGAAATCCTTTAAAAGCGGCATTGGGATAGCCGCTGACCTGTTTTTGACACTCCGGCCAATTCGTATAGATGCCGGGAATTCGTCCTTCACGGACGGCGTAGAATTTATTCTTGCCAGCCATAGTAGAAGCTCCTCTCCTTAACTTGCTTCTACTATACAGGATACAGCGCGGCAGCGCCAGCAATTTTGCGTGTGCGGAAATCTCTATTCCCTCTGTCGTACCCTCCTTTTACTCCCTCTACTCTTGTTCAAAACTTCGTGTCCCATTGTAATCAGCAAATCTTGCCTGCCAAATGCGCGCGCTCCGCTTGTTCTTCGGCGTAATACCAGCGAACAGAGCTGCCGATGATGCAGCGTACGGCGTCTAGTTTTCCTTCATTGGCCATTTTGCGCATTTTTTGCACGTCAAAGCCGTTGGTGGAAAAATAGCTTGCCGAGATGAAGCCGCGATGCAAAAGCTGTTTGCGGTACCGTTCGGAATCCCGTCTGTCCAGTTCTACTTGCCAAATCGCCATAATATTTACCATCCTCTCTCGTTTTGCTGTAAGCATTTTTCAAAGAGAATTATAAGAAGCTGTGAATACAGCGGCGGTTTCTTAACTGTTGGCTGCTTCGTTTTGCTGACTCCAACCGGCAAAGGCGGGCCGTAAGGCTAAGCGGCTGGAAAAACGCTCTAAGAGACCTGCGGTGCAGCGCTGCGCCAGGGGTAGCAGAATCTGTGTGGCTTGGTGGTAGTCGGCTGCGCTTGCTCCTTGGGAGGTGCGCGCATATAAAGCGCTTGCCTGTTCGGCGTTTTGCAGCAGCCAAGCAAGGGGGTCTTGGCGGGTATAATAAAGACCGCCTGCCTGCGCCTTGTATTGATGGCGGTGGCTGGCGGCCCAGGTTTCATATTCTTTATGTCCGTCGAAAAGCTGTGCTTGGGCATGATGAGGCACACAAAGATCCTGCAGCAAATGGGCGGCAGCGCCTAAAAAGAAAGCCGCCTGTTTTTCGTCAGCGCCTTTGGCGACGCTGACGGCTTTTTCAAAGTAGGTCTGAAATTCCTCCAATGCGGAGTGAAAACGCCAAAGGCCTCTGTTGTTCAGAGGCTGCAAATAATGGTGTATGTTTTTCCAGTCTGCATCAGCCCAAACTGCGCCACGATTAAAAGAGGAAAGGTGTCGGCGCAGCCAGGAACCTTCCCAAGTACAGCCGTCGGCCAGCAAAATGCGCGCCGCTTGACGATTAATAAAGCAATGCGTCAAGGCCGGACGGTCAAACCAGTGCTGTACGCTGCCGGCTATCGTTAGCAGCCAGTTTTCTGGTGACGATAAGGACAAACTTCCGTAGTTCACACCTATCTCCTCCTTTTTTGGCGGGCCTTAGCAAGGCAAGAGGTAAGTCACAGTTCGTAGGCTTATAGTAACCATAGCACAGGAACGACAAAATTGCGTTAACCACAGGTTAAGGTTTGATTAAAGAAGTCTATAGAAAATACAAAACGGGCCAGTAACGTACGGAATATACAAACTTTTTGTTAAGTGTATCTTTGGTGTTGACACTTATTTTTTTTCATGATATACTCGGCACAAATAAAAGAGTTACGGCGTAGAAGCCGGCCAAGCCTATGGTTTGGCCGGCTTTTGCGTTTCCAGCGCTGACGCGGATAAGCAGGAAAAGTTCTGTTTAGCCGCGTTTTGCGCATAATTAGGAAGCAAAATTGCAATAGGCGCCTTGAAAAGAGCGGATGCAAAGCGTTTACAGCAAAGGAGGTGAGGCTGCTGCAGGCAGAGGGGAAGGCACAAATGAAAAAAGCCGAAAGAGTATGGCACTACTCTTTCGGCGGGGGCTTGTCGTGAATCCCGAGGGGGGCTTCTTTGACATACCCATTTCATTATAGCCTCCTGTTAAAAGATTTTCAAGAAATAGCAAAGTCGGAAAAAGAGATGGGAGGCTGGAATTATGAGACAGGTAGCAATTTACGGCAAAGGCGGCATCGGTAAATCGACGACAACCCAAAATACGGTGGCGGCTCTAGCGGAAGCAGGGAAGAAAGTAATGGTGGTCGGCTGTGACCCCAAGGCGGATTCGACGCGGCTTCTTTTAAACGGTCTTTGCCAAAAGACGGTATTGGATACGCTTCGCGATGAAGGGGACGATATCGAACTGGACGATATCCTAAAACCAGGCTTTCGCGGCACAAAATGCGTAGAATCCGGCGGCCCGGAGCCTGGCGTAGGCTGCGCGGGTCGCGGGATCATTACCTCCATTAATTTGCTGGAATCTTTGGGCGCGTATACGGATGACTTGGATTATGTTTTTTATGATGTTTTGGGCGACGTTGTTTGCGGCGGGTTTGCCATGCCGATTCGCGAAGGAAAAGCGGAAGAAATATACATTGTAGCTTCTGGAGAACTCATGGCGCTGTATGCGGCTAATAACATTTCTAAGGGCATTCAAAAGTACGCTACTACGGGCAAGGTTCGCTTGGGCGGTATCATTTGCAACAGCCGGCAAGTAGATTTTGAATTGGATTTGTTGCAGGCCTTTGCCTCAGAATTAGGTTCGCAGTTGATCCATTTTGTGCCTCGGAATAATGTAGTGCAGCGGGCGGAAATTAATAAAAAGACGGTTATTGATTTTGATCCGAAAGAAGACCAGTCGGATGAGTATCGCAAACTGGCCATGGCTATCAATCAGAACAAAAACTTTGTTATTCCCAAGCCGATGACGCAAGATCGTTTAGAAGAGCTGATGATGTCTTACGGAATTTTGGGCTAAGCAAAACGCTAACAAAAAGGAGTGAAGTCTATGTTGTTGGTAAGAGCGATTGTTCGTCCGGAAAAGCGGGATGAAGTGCTATATGAGCTGTCTACGGCCGGCTTTCACGCGGCAACGGTCATTGATGTTATGGGCCGCGGCAAGCAAAAAGGCATCAAAATTGGCAGCATTGTTTACGATGAAATTCCCAAAGTGATGATTTTGATGGCGGTGCGGGACGAGGACAAGGACGATGTGGTCAGCGTGATCATGCGCGCCGCCAAAACCAGCGATTCCGGCGCTTTTGGGGACGGCAAGATTTTTATCACGCCTATCGAAGAGGCCTATACGGTATCCTCCGCAGCCACTGGGCTGTAGAAAGGAGTAGTGCTGTCTATGAAAGAGATTATTGCCATTGTGCGTATGAATAAGACCAATGCCACGAAAAAGGCTCTGGTAGAAAGCGGAGCCGCCGGTTTTACGGCCACTAAGGTGCTGGGGCGGGGCAAACTGGTAGATGATCCAGCGGTGATTGCCGCCCGCAAAGCGGATTTGATGCGTCTGGCGGAAGAAGAGGACATGCGCGAGGCGGAGGTGCTGATTGACGGTTTTTTGGACGGCACTCGCCTGTTTCCGCGGCGTATGTTCAATGTCATTGCTCATGATGCCGATGTGGAGAAAATTGTGAAATCGATTATTGCTGCCAACCAGACCAACAACCAAGTAGGAGACGGCAAAATATTCATTCTGCCACTACTGGATGCGTACCGGGTGCGTACGGCGGAAAAAGGCGACGCAGCGATTTAAGAGACAAGGAGGGACGCCATCATGGCGATGACCGAAAAAGAACTTCAGGACATCTTGGACCGCTATCCGAGCAAGGTCCAGAAAAATCGCAAGAAGCACATTTTGATTAAAGATGGCGTTCTGGAACAGCAAGAAATTGAGGCTAATACCAGAACGGTTCCGGGAATTATGACCAACCGCGGCTGCGCCTATGCGGGCTGCAAAGGCGTGGTAGTAGGGCCGCTGAAGGATATGGTGCATATTGTGCATGGCCCTATCGGCTGTAGTTATTACGCCTGGGGTGCACGGCGCAACAAGGCCCGCACCGAAGAAGGCGGCGACAATTTCATCAACTACTGCTTCTCTACGGATATGCAGGAAAGTGATATTGTTTTTGGCGGCGAGAAAAAACTGACCGCTATGATTGACGAAGTGGTGGAGATTTTTCACCCGAAGGCCATCAGTATTTCCGCTACCTGTCCGGTAGGTCTTATTGGCGACGATATTAACGCCGTCGCCAGGACCGCTCAGGAAAAATACGGCATTCAGGTGCTGGCGTTCAACTGCGAAGGCTATAAAGGCGTCAGCCAGTCGGCGGGCCATCATATCGCCAATAATAACCTGATGGACAAAGTCATCGGCAACAGCGATCTAGAGGAGGCGCCGGGTAAGTTTCCCATCAATATTCTCGGCGAGTACAACATCGGCGGCGACGGCTGGGAAGTTGAGCGCATGCTCAAAGAAATCGGCTATCATATCGTCACGGTTATGACTGGCGACGGCTCCTGGGAGTCGCTGCGCAACGCTCATGTGTCGGAATTGAATCTGGTGCAGTGTCATCGTTCGATTAACTATATTGCGGAGATGCTGGAAATCAAGTACGGTACGCCGTGGCTGAAGGTCAACTTTATCGGCGTGAACAGCACCGTTGAGACGCTGCGCAACATGGCCAAGTATTTTGACGATCCGGGTCTGACCCAGCGTACCGAAGATTTTATCGCCAAAGAACTTGTGCGGGTACAGCCGCAGATGGAGCAATATCGCAAGATCTGTGAAGGGAAAACCGCCTTCTGCTTTGTAGGCGGTTCCCGGGGACATCATTATCAGGGCCTCTTTGGCGAGCTGGGTATTGATACGGTGCTGGCTGGTTATGAATTTGCGCATCGTGACGACTATGAAGGCCGCGTCGTCATTCCCACGATCAAAACCGATGCAGACAGCAAAAACATTCCTGAGTTGCACGTGGAGCAAGATGAACGGCGGTATCGCTTGAAGATATCCCCGGAAAAAATGGAAGCGTTAAAGAGAAGTATTCCGTTGGGGGAATATAACGGCATGAATGTGGAGATGAAGGACGGCAGTATTATTGTCGACGACATCAACCATTATGAGACAGAAGAGTTCATTCGCCTGCTTAAACCGGATATTTTCGCGTCCGGCATCAAGGACAAGTATGTGGTTCAGAAAATGGGAATTCCAGCCAAACAGCTTCACTCGTACGACTACAGCGGACCTATGCCGGCTTTAACGGGGCCGTGAATTTTGCTCGTGATGTCAGTATGGCCTTTGCTTCGCCGACGTGGAACTACATCACACCGCCGTGGAAAGACCAGCCGCTTCTTGATGGCAGTATGAATGAAGGGGGTGCGCACTGATGCTCAATCACACGCCGAAAACCATTGTCGAACGTAAAAGCGGCGGTATGATCAACCCCGCCAAGACCTGCCAGCCAATCGGCGCCATGTATGCGGCCCTTGGTTTGCACGGCTGCATGCCTCACAGTCATGGCTCGCAAGGCTGCTGCTCCTTCCACCGCATGCATTTAACCCGACATTTTCGCGATCCCATTATGGCGACGACCAGCAGCTTTACGGAAGGCGCTTCCGTATTCGGCGGCGGCGCCAATTTAAAAACATCAATCCGCAATATCTTTGAGGTGTATGACCCGGAAATTATCGCCGTGCATACTACTTGTCTGTCGGAGACCATTGGCGATGATATCCCGACGATTATTTACCAATCGGAGATACCGGAAGGCAAAGTGGTGTTTCACGCTAATACTCCCAGTTATCAGGGCTCTCATATTACGGGCTTTTCTAACATGACGAAAGCCATGGTCAAGTATTTTTGCGAAGCTACAGGAACGTTCAAGAAAGAACAGGTCAATCTTTTGCCTGGCTTCGTTAATCCAGGAGATATGCGAGAAATCAAACGCCTGACCTGCTTGATGGATGTTCCGTTCCACATGTTCCCGGATACTTCGGGCGTAGTGGATTCGCCGATGACAGGAAGCTTTGCTATGTATCCCAAAGGAGGCGCGCTGCTGGACGACGTCAAAGACGCGGGAAACTCCCGGATGACAATTTCCTTGGGGCATTTTGCCTCCATGGACGCGGCAGAGCTGCTGGAGAAAAAATGCAAGGTTCCTAAGGTGGATTTGAAAACTCCAATCGGCATTAAAGCGACCGATGATTTCTTGATGGCTTTGCGCGGCGCTTTTGCGAAAGAAATTCCGTACGAACTGGAAGAAGAACGAGGGCAGCTGGTAGACATCATGACGGACACGCACTTCCATTTTCATGGCAAAAAAGTGGCGATTTTCGGAGACCCGGATGTGGTCACGGCGATGACGGAGTTTGCTCTTAGTTTAGGGATGAAACCGGTGCATGTCCTTACAGGAACTCCCGGCGGCGCTTTAGGAGCAGGGCTAGGAAGCTTCGAAGCAGACATTAAGGCGCTCCTTGCCGGTGCCGGTCTGAGCGGCAACGTCAAAGCGGCGGGAGATTTATTCACCCTGCACCAGTGGATTAAAAACGAGCCTGTGGATTTGCTCATCGGCAATACCTATGGCAAGTACATCGCCAAAGCGGAAGATATTCCTTTTGTGCGGCTGGGCTTCCCCGTTTTGGACCGCAGCGTGCATTCCTATTTCCCGGTCGTGGGCTATCGCGGCGCGATGCGCCTTATCGAAATGATCAGCGGCGCTCTTCTAGACCGCGCTGACCGCGACGCCAAAGACGAAGACTTCGAATTGGTTATGTAGGTCGGATAATAAATCTGTGGGCCTAAAAGGGAAACAATGATTGCATGAGCACACCGTCAGGGCTAGTCATTTCTCTGTCATACGCGAAAGAAAATGCAGGCATAGCAGCGCGCTGCCGAGGATTTCTGACAAAGTATGGCGGAGAAATGGATGTCCTGGCGCGTGATGCGAAGCAAGCAGTGATTCCCTCAAAAGGGAGGTGTGCGCCATGGAAGAGGCGAGAAGTCTAGCGGCTAGAGACGCGTTTATCGTAACCAAAGGCCAGAAAAAAACGTTGCAGTGCGACGCTGACAGCATTGCCGGCTGCGTCAGTCAACGGGCTTGCGTCTACTGCGGCGCGCGGGTCGTACTCAACCCGATTACCGACGCGTTGCATTTGGTGCACGGCCCTATCGGCTGCGCCAGTTATACCTGGGATATTCGGGGCAGTCTAAGCAGCGGCGAAGATTTGTTTCGCAACAGCTTTTCGACAGATATGCAAGAAGAAGACATTATTTTTGGCGGTGAAAAAAAGCTGGCTCTTTGTTTGGATGAGCTGATTACGAAATACCGACCGCCTTTGGCCTTCGTATATTCCACCTGTATTGTCGGCGTCATTGGCGATGACATGAAGGCGGTATGCAAGGCGGCTTCAGAGCGGCATGGCATTGAAGTACTGCCGGTGGAATCAAGCGGTTTTATTGGCAATAAGGCTGCCGGATACCGAGCGGCTTGTGATGCGTTACTACGCCTGATTGCTATGCCTCCGGCGGAGGCGGCGCGCCGTTGCCAGGAACGTCGTAAAAAAAGCGGCAAACCGGTGATTAACTATTTGGGAGATTTCAATTTGGCCGGAGAGGCTTGGATTATTCGCGACTATCTGCGCCGGTTGGGCGTAGAGCTTAATGTGGTTTTTACCGGCGACGCAACCTATGCCGATTTAAAGCGGGCGCCGGAAGCGGAGCTGAACATTATTCAGTGCGCCGGTTCTATGCAGTATCTGGCGGGAAATATGCAAGAAGTGTATGGGATTCCGTCGTTACAAGTTTCCTTTCTGGGTATGGAGGATACAGCGTCTTCACTGCGGGCCATCGCGCAAGAGCTGGGAGACGCGCAAATTGCAGCCAATGCGGAAGCTGTCATTCAGACGGAAGAAGCTGCCTACGCGCCGCAAGTGGAAGCCTATCGACAGCATCTGGAAGGGAAAAAAGCGGCGGTATATGTGGGCGGCGGCTTTAAGGCCGTCTCACTGATTCGGCAGTTCCGAGAAGTCGGCATGGAAGTGGTTATGGTGGGCAGCCAGACTGGACGCAAAGAGGAATACGCGCTGATGAATGACTTAGTCCAAGAAGGCGCGGTCATCTTAGATGATGCCAATCCGGCGGAGTTGGAGCGCTTTTTACTCGAACAAGGCGCCGATCTTCTGGTTGGGGGCGTAAAAGAACGTCCTTTGGCCTACAAGCTGGGGCGGGCGTTTTTGGATCATAATCATGATCGCAAGCATCCTCTCAGCGGCTATGTGGGGGCGCTGAATTTTGCCAAGGAAGTGTACTCTTCCATCTGTTCGCCGGTTTGGCGGCACTTGGGCGAGGCGCCGTGGCTGAAGAAAGGCGGTGTGTAGCATGGTGATGCGCAGCCGCAATGTCAATGAAAATCCCTGCAACATGTGCATGCCTATGGGCGGCATTTTAGCCTTGAAGGGCATTGAAAAAGCAATGGTGATTGTGCATGGCTCCCAAGGCTGCAGTACGTATATGCGGCGTCATATCGCCGAACACTATAATGAGCCCATTGACGTAGGCTCTTCCTCTTTGAACGAAAAAGGCACTGTGTATGGCGGCGAAGGCCAGCTCAAGCAGGCTATCGACAATATTTGCGCCGTCTATCATCCCGAGGTAGTCGGCATCGTTACCACCTGCTTGGCGGAAACCATTGGCGAGGATGTAAAGCGTATCGCTGAAGAATATATGCAAAGTCACTCGCAAGCGGGGGTGGCGTTGGTAGCGGCATCTACGCCTGGTTACGGAGATAGTTTCGGTGAAGGATATCATCGGACCTTACGAGCGGTGGTAGAGACGTTGGCGACAGACGAAGTCAGACACGACGGAATCAATATTATCAGCGCGCTTCTCAGCCCGGCGGACATTCGCTGGATCAAAGGACTGTTAGAGTCTATGGGGGTTTCCTATACGTTTTTGCCGGATATCTCCGAGACGCTGGACAAGCCTTATTTGAAGGAGTACCGCAAGCTAGGGACGGGCGGGACCTCGCTCAAGGATATCCGAGGCATGGGCGGAGCGAAAGCGACGCTGCAATTGGGCTGTACCGTAAAAAACGCTTTTTCGGCAGGCATGTATTTAGAAGAGCATTTTGGCGTTCCTTGCTATACCTTGCCTTTGCCGATTGGCCTAGAAAATACCGATTTATTCTTGGCGACGCTGCAGGAAGTCAGTGGTAAAGAGATACCGCAAGCGTTGGAGCAGCAACGAGGTCGTCTGCAAGACGCCATGGTAGACAGTCACAAGTACAATTTTGCCGGGCGCTGCGCTATTTACGGCGAGCCGGACATGGTCTACGCGGTGACCGCCTTGTGTTTGGAAAACGGTCTTTTACCGGTGCTTGCCGCAACCGGCAGCCGAGGCAGTCGCTTAGTGCCGCTGTTGGAGAAAAAACTGGCGGAGTTTCGGGAAACGCCGCAGCTGTTGGCGGGGGCCGACTTCGTCTCTATTCGCCAGGCTGTAGAAGAACGGCAGGTCAATTTGGTTATCGGTTCATCCGAAGGCCGTTATTTAGAAGAACGCTGTGGCATCCCGCTGGTACGGTTGGGCTTTCCTATTTTGGACCGCGTGGGCGGCGCCAGACAACTTTCAGTCGGCTATGAGGGGACGGTGCTTTTGCTGGATCGACTAACGAATGCGCTTCTGGATCATAAGCACAAACACTACCGCAAAGCGATGGAAGATGCTTTTTGGCGGCCGGAAGAAGCGAATAATACAAGCGCTGACGATAGGCGTATTTGAGAAGGAGGCGGGCCTCATGAGCTGTCAATCTGAATCCTGTATGTACGAGGGCATGTCGCCGGAACTGGCTGCCAGTACCGCAAAACATCCCTGTTATTCCTTTGAAGCGCATCACCAATATGCGCGCATGCACCTGCCGGTAGCGCCTGCCTGCAATATCAGCTGCAACTACTGCAATCGGAAGTTCGACTGTGTCAATGAAAGCCGTCCTGGTGTAACCAGCGAAGTGCTGTCTCCTGAAGAAGCGCTGGAAAAATTTCTCTGGGTGAAGCGGGAAATGCCGAAGCTGAGCGTTGTCGGCATTGCCGGACCGGGAGACGCTTTAGCCAATTGGCCGGCTGTATCTAAGACGCTGCGCGCCATTCGGGCAGTGGATGAAAACGTGGTTTTTTGTGTATCCACTAACGGGTTGATGCTGCCAGTATACGCGGATGAGCTGTTGGAACTGGGCGTGCGTCACATTACGGTGACGATGAATGCGCTGGACCCGGCAGTGGGGGCTAAACTGTATCGCCATGTGTTATATGAAAACAAAGTGCTTCGCGGCGAAGAGGCGGCCAAACGTCTTTTGGAGAATCAGCAGGCCGGCATTGCCCGTCTGACAGCGGCGGGCGCTTTAGTGAAAATAAATACTGTCATGGTTCCTGGGGTGAATGAAGCGCATATTCCTGAGGTAGTGAAAAAAGCCAAAGAGTTGGGGGCGTTCGTGAGCAACATCATGCCTCTGATTCCTGCGCCTGGGAGCGCCTTTGAAAATCTGCCGCAAACCAATCGGCGCGATTTGGACGCCTTGCGCGAGCGCTGTCAGATCGATTTGCGGCAGATGCGTCATTGTCAGCAGTGTCGAGCCGATGCGATTGGGCTTTTGACGCAGGACGAATCGGCGCGCTACCGGTTGCACGAGCAGCCGCTTCAGCCGGTTGCAGCTTCCGGTGTATACCGTATAGCCGTCACTTCCAAATGTCAAAAATTAGTGGACATGCATTATGGCCACGCTGAGCAGTTCCACATCTACCAGGTGCGCGGCAAACAGATGAAGTTCTTAGAGACGCGTCCCAGCCTGCGGTATTGCCGTGGCAAGGATGTTTGCGAAGAAGACGATACGCACAAGGGGAGCTTGGTGCAATTGCTTTCCGATTGTGATGCGGTCTTGACCATGCGCATTGGACAGGGCGCTAAAGCGCGGTTGCAGCAGGCGGGCATTGTCAGTGTCGAATCGTGCAACAGCGTTGATGAGGGGTTGTTGTTTGCAGCGGAGTGCTTGCGGCAGAAGCGGGCCATGTGATTTTGGGAAGCTGCCTCTTTCTTCACTGCTTGCGCCAAAATGGTCTTTTTTCCGCCAGACGTCGTCAGAAAGCCTCGGCAGAGCGCCGCTATGCCTGCGTTTTCTTTCTCGTTTGACGAAAAAAATTCCTATTTTCGCGGAGCGTTCATTCAATCGACAACTTCCTGGAGTAGTTTTGCGGGGTGCTGTCGTGACTCTCCTGCGTACCCTCCCTTTACTCCCTATACTCTTGTTTAAAATATGCGTATCTCATAAAGCCGTTTTCTTATAAAAAATGCAAAACTAGAAAGGGGTCTGGCAATGGAAAAACCGAAAAAGCATGTATTTATTTGTACCAGCTCTCGTATGACGGGGCAGCAGAAAGGATTTTGTCATACGAAGGGCGCGGTGGATTTGGTTAATGCCTTTATGGAAGCCATTGAAGAGGCGGATTTGGAGGGCGTTTTCGTTTCCAATACAGGCTGTTTTGGCCTTTGTGAAGAGGGACCGGTCGTGGTGGTTTATCCGGATAATGTTTGGTATGGCAAAGTAAGTGAAGACGATGTGACGGAAATCGTGGAAGAACATTTGGCGGAGGGGCGCATAGTGGAACGCTTGGCGCTTTAAAGAGTGAGTAACGTACTAGCTTCTTGGAAAGAAGGTGTGGAAGATGGCGAAAGAAATTGCCGTGCTGACAGCGGTTGACGGACAAACGGCCCCCATGGATCAAGGCGGCTTGTTGCGCGTTTATCGCCGGCAAGAAGGAGGCTGGCAAGAAGAGCGCTCCATGCCGCTTTTGATGGCGGCGGGTGGCGGTCTGGCGGGATTGCGTAAGCAATTGGCGGCGATGGTGGAGTTTTTGGCGGGCTGTCGAATTGTAGTGGCTTCAACCATTACAGGCGTTCCTTACTATGAACTGGAGAAAGCAGGCTGCTCTCTTTGGGAGATGCAAGGGGCACCGTTGGATTTGCTGAACGAGGTGCTGGCAGGCGAAGAAGAACAGGCGGTCAAACCGGCGGTCGAGACCGTCTCGCTGCCCACTCCCGAGGAGTTGGGAGAGGGCCGTTACCGTATTTCCATCTGTGAGGTACAGCGAGCCAGTGGCGGTATTACCTCTAAGCAGGTACTGCAGCCGTGGCTGCAAGGGCGAAACTTTGCTTCGCTGGAAATTTTGTGCACTCATGTGCCGCCATGGCTGGAGTGTGAGTGGCAAAGCGGCGGCGCCTTTGCAGGCGTTAAAGAGAAGCTGCCTTCAGGGGAGTGGAAAGTGTTTTTGCAAGGTAAATAGGACAGATAAAATCGGCAGGAGCGGGAAGGTGAGAGCATGGCGCAGGATGTATTGTTTATCGATCAAACGCTGCGCGAAGCAGCGTCGTTAGGGCCTGCGGCGGTGAGGGCCATCTTAAAAGAAATGAAGCATCTGCAGATTTCTTTATTGGATGTGCCGATGGCGCTAAATAAATCGCTGCCCTTGCGGACGCAGCCGGAGTTTTTTCGAGCCGTGCTGCCGTTGGAGCAAGGAGCGGCGACAGAGGCGGCGCAACAAGGTTTTCGTCAGGTTCTGTTTTCGTGCTCGTTGCAGCAAGGGTTGCCAGCACATACGGTAGAAGTGCTGCACGAAGCGAAAATGCAAAAACTGCGAGCGACGCTGCTAGTGGAAGATGCCTCGCTGGCGTCGGACCTTCTGTGGCAGGCGGTGTTGCCCATGCTCTGCGCTGCCGGTTTAGAAGGACTTGCTTTTAAGGACTCCTCTGCAATATTGCAGCCTTTGCGCTTACAGGAACATTTGGATCTATTGCAGCAGCAATGGCCGCAATTAACGCTGGAATTTCACGGTTCCAACCAAAAACAGCTGGCTACAGCGAACGTTTGGGCTGCGTGGCAAGCCGGCGTGCGCCGCCTTGCCGTTTCCATTGGAGGGAAGAATAACAGCGCTCCATGGGAAGAGGTACTGCTGCTTTTGCGACAGATGGGGGAGCTGGAACTTCCCGTGCCTGCCAATATGGCCCAACGCAGCCGCTGGCTGTTGCAACTCTTGGGTGAAGAGGTAGCGCCCAACAAAGCGGTTATTGGAGAAAATATTTTTGCGCATGAATCAGGCTTGCATGTAGCAGGCGTTGCCAAAGACGCATCTCTTTATGAAGTATTTCCGCCGGAACTGGTAGGGTTAGAGCGAAAAATTGTGCTAGGCAAGCATTCCGGGACAACCTCGTTGCGCGTAAAATTCAAGGAACTAGGACTGCCTTTCCCCAGTCGGGCGGAAGCCTTGCTGATTAAAATACGCGCCTTGGCGGTAGCGCGCAAACGGGCTATTTCCGACGAGGAACTGCTGTCCTTGTGGCGGGAGGAAACAGCATGAGCGTACGTTTTGTTGATACAACCTTGCGTGACGGGGAGCAGCAGGCCGGTCTTGCTTTTAGCGCAGCTGACAAGCTGCGCATTGCACATTTGCTGGCTGGCGCTGGCGTTGCGGCTATTGAAGCCGGTACTCCTATTATGGGGGCTGCCGAGCAGGAAGCTTTACGCGGCATTGTTCAACAGCGGCTTTCTTGTCCCGTAGTGGCCTGGAATCGCGCCAGGAAAGAGGACATAGACGCCTCCGTGGCCTGCGGCTTTGAGTGGGTGCATATTTCCGTTCCTGTTTCGGACTATCATTTGGTGAAAAAAATGCGCCGCAGTCGCTCCTGGCTGCTAGGGCAGTTGGCGCAAAGTATTCCTTACGCCAAATCTTGGGGCTGCCGGGTGACGGTGGGTGCGGAGGACGCTTCCCGGGCGGACCCGCACTTCTTTTTAGAGGTGGCGCGCTTAGCAGCGGGGCTGGGAGCGGAACGTATTCGCTACGCCGACACGGTGGGCTGTCTAGAGCCCTTTGGAGTATATGAAAAAATGAAGACTCTTGGCGAGTATTGTCCCTTGCCGATTGAATTTCATGGACATAACGATTTTGGACTGGCTGTGGCCAATACGCTGGCGGCCATTGAAGCGGGCATTGAATGGGTAAGCGTCACGGTAGGCGGCATTGGCGAGCGGGCGGGGAATGCTTCGCTGGAAGGAGTGCAAGAAGCGTTGACTCTTGCGACGGCGCAGAAAAGCAGTATGAAAGCGGATTTGCTGCCGGCCTTGCGCGGTGAGGTGCAATTAGCCTGCGGGAGCTAGAAAGAACGAAGGATTGAACAAGAGAATCAGAGTCACGTGAGGGTACGCAGGAGAAGGAATAAAACGGTTTTAAAGTCCTGGCGGAACGCTCATTAAAGCTGCGGTTCCCTGGGGAAAATATGAGGATTATTCTCGCGACTCTTGTTCCATCTTTCTTCTGTTGTCTTCTGGCGCGGAAGTCTGTGATAGAATAAAGGAAAAGAGGGAGCGGAGGCGAGAGCATTGACAGATCTGAGCAAGGAGCGCATAAAATTTTGGCGTCCTCGGCAACTGCCGCAGGTGGAACTGCTGCATGCCTCCTATGTTAAGCAGTCTTTCTCCCGCCATTTTCACGATGGTTTTGCTTTGGGCGTAGTAGAGCAGGGGGCGCTGCGCTTTTCCTACAGGGGCGAACGCTTGACGGCTTTTCCCGGCTGCGTCAACTTAGTTATTCCCGGCGAGGCTCATGATGGCGAAGCCGCTGGCGCGGATGGCTGGACGTATCGCATGTTTTATCTGGATAATGCCGTAATGGAGCGCGCGGTGTTCGAACTGTCCGGTAAAGAAAAGCAACTGCCCTTTATTGCCGCTGGCGTGCTGGAAGATACCGCGCTCGCCTTCGCTATCGCTAGGTTGCATCAACAGCTAGAAACGGATGAACTGCCCCTTTTGGAACAGCAAAGCCGTCTGCTTTCGCTTCTGACGATGTTCATCGCTCGCTATGGAGAAAAACGGAGCCAACGAAACTGGGCAGCCGATGCGAAGGCCGTTACGATGGTGAAAGACTATCTTGAGGCTATGTATGCGAGCAATGTTTCCTTAGAAGAATTGTCCCTCCTTTGCGGTCTGAGTTCATTTCATATGCTGCGCCAGTTCCGGGCTGCCGTGGGAGTTCCTCCCCATGCGTATCTTAAGCAAGTGCGGGTACGTCAAGCGAAGAGCCTTTTGCGGCAAGGGCTGCCTTTAGCCTATGTGGCGCAGGAAACCGGTTTTGCCGATCAATGTCATTTTTCTAGGCAGTTCAAGCAGATCGCCGGCGTCAGTCCGAAACAATACAGCAAGAACGTGCAAGAAAAAATCTCCTCTACGCGTTAGCATAAAATACGAGGGGAGATGAAAGTGTATGTTGGTAGTAACGGAGAATTGGCGTCGCCAGTATGCAGGTGCTTCCATGGGACTATTGGTGGTGGAAAATGCGCAGTGTTTAGGGCGTTCTGAAGCGCTGGAACAGCAGCGGCGGCAAGTGGAAAAAGAGTTGCGGGAGGCCTTTGGGTCCAAAGAGGAATTGGATGCTTCGGCCGTGTTGGCGGCTTATAGCCAATACTATAAGCAATTCAAAAAAACGTATCATGTGCGGCAGCAATTAGAATCGGTGATTTTCAAAGGGAAAAGCATCCCGTCCGTGACGCCTTTGGTGGAAGCTATGTTTATGGCGGAATTGAAAAATGGCCTCCTTACGGCAGGCCATGATTTGGAGCAGGTACAAGGTTTGCT
The DNA here is from genome assembly GCF_963668665.1 of uncultured Anaeromusa sp. Lineage (NCBI taxonomy): Bacteria > Bacillati > Bacillota > Negativicutes > Selenomonadales > Sporomusaceae > Anaeromusa > uncultured Anaeromusa sp. The sequence continues at coordinate 1,561,336 of NZ_OY764902.1, forward strand.
GACGCTGGATGCGGCGTCAGCAGATGAATCGTATGTGTTGCTCAATGGCAAGGAACAGACGCTAAAGGCGCAGGACATGTTTTTGCGAGACGAGGCGGAGGTTCTCTCCAGTATTATCTATGGGCCGGACAGAAGGACCTGCATAGGCCCAGAGACGAAGCGCGCTGTTTTCACCGTGTATGCGCCAAGCGGTATTTCCCGGGAGGCGGTGGAACAGCACTTGGAGGATATTTACAGCTATGTAAGATTGGCGGCGCCGCAAGCGTTGCGAAGAGAACGAAAAGTATATGAATAAAACAAGCCCTGGTCAGTAATGGTACTGGTCGGGGCTTGTTTTTGTTTCTATACCAGAATTTATAAGTTTTTACGGCTGAAAAACCTAGGGTTATCAAGGGCTAGGAGTTTCTGGGTAAACGGCGGTATAACTGTATTTGAGACAAGCTTTACGCTTGCGGATTTCTCAAAAAAAGGAAATGCAACAGTTGTGTCGAAGAAATAAAAAATAGCCCTGGGAAGTGTACTGTTGGCAAGGGGTTCTCTTTGGTTAAAGGAGGAGTTTCGGTGAAAATGGTGCAAGTGCAGGAATTGGCGAGAAGCAGGGGACTTAAGCCTGGACGTCGAAAAAAGGCGGACTTAATCCACGCCATTCAGTGTGGAGAGGGAAACCGGCCTTGCTTCAACGAAGCGGGCTTGGTCTGCGGACAGGCGGATTGTCTGTGGCGAGACGACTGCAGCGCCGCTAAGATGTAAATGGGTTTAATAGTGTTTATCTTATCAAGGGTTCCCTGCATAGGGGCTCTTTTTTTGTCTATAAATGCAGCTTGTTCGTTCCTCTTTTTGCAGCGCTTGACGATAGAAAGTCAGTTTTTCCTCGAGTTTGTGTAGGTTGTTTTCTAGCTTTTGCCGTTCCTCTAAGACGGTTTGGTGATGTTGTTCCAACATCGTTAAACGTTCCTGCAAGGTGCTGTCTCCCTGGTAGCGCAACTGCGCATAGCGGCGGATTTCCCGGATGGGCATGCCTGTTTCCTTAAGACGTTTGATAAAATGGAGCCATTCGACATCTTGCTCGGTGTACACGCGACGTCCGGCGGCGTCCCGCTGCACGGACAGCAGTCCTTCCTGCTCGTAGTAGCGCAGCGTAGGGCCAGTGAGGCCAGTCAACTTCGAAAATTGTCCAATTGCATATCCCATAAAAAAACTCCTTGACTTCAAGTTTACTTTAAGTACTATGCTTTTAGTATAGCAAGTGAAGGAGGCTAAAACAATGCAAGAAAAACGTTGGATAAAAGGATGGGAAAGACTGGCGGAGGTGGACGGCCATGCCGGGGAAATGGTGGTGGAGGGCCTCAAAGACATTGCGCCAGACTTAGGGCGCTATATTGTAGAGTTTGCTTTTGGCGATGTGTACTGTCGCGAAGGTCTTGATCTGCAGGAACGAGAAATGATTACACTAGCCAGCTTGCTGACCCTGGGCGGCTGTGAGACACAACTAGAGGTGCATCTGCATGGCGCGCTGAATGTAGGCGTGACGCCGCAGAAGATTATAGAAACCTTTTTGCAGTGCATTCCCTACACCGGTTTTCCTAGAGTGCTCAATGCCGTGACGGTAGCCAAGCGGATTTTTAAAGAGCGCCAAGTGTCGCTGGAGGCAAAGGAAATTTAACATATGACGTAGAAAACAAAGAAGCATTGAGACAGTCAATGCTTCTTTGTTTTCTTACAGACCGTTTTGTTCCAATAAAAGTATTAAATACAATCATTGACGTCGCAGGCCTCAGTCGTACCCTCCGTTTAAATAGTAGACGTCGGTTGCTATGCCATCCATGGCGCAATCGACCTTAACCGCATCCAGCGGCGTCATACTCCTGTTGAAAATACGTATTTAAATGTATGGTTGGAAAGGAAGTCGGTTTTGTGTTTGGCATTAGTCACTATGAAATGTTTTTGTTGGTAGGTATCGTTCTTAATATCACGCCGGGGTCGGATACGCTCTACATTTTGGGACGCAGCGTGTCGCAGGGGCGTCGAGCCGGGTTGTATTCCGTGTTGGGCATCAGTTCCGGTTGTGCGGTACATACGCTTTTGGCGGCGCTGGGGTTATCTGTGCTTTTGGCGCAATCTGCCGAGGCCTTCATGGCGGTCAAGATAGCTGGCGCTCTGTATCTTGGGTATTTAGGGCTGCAGCTTCTGCGAAGCAAGGAAAGCATGCTGGCGGCTGTGCAAACAGGAGCAGTATCTAGAAAAGATATCTATTTGCAAGGCCTTTTGACCAATGTCTTGAACCCCAAAGTAGCTTTGTTCTTCATTTCCTTTTTGCCGCAGTTTATTGACCCGCAGAATCAATATGGCATTTTGCCCTTTATGCTGCTGGGTGTTACTTTTTTGACAACCGGTACGCTTTGGTGTTTGTTTCTGGTCCTCTGCTCGTCCCGCGTGACGGCTTGCCTGCGGGAAAGCCAGACGATGGCCAAACGCCTTAACAAGATCTGCGGCGGCATCTATGTGCTGCTGGGGGTTAAGCTGCTGACCTCCGACAGGTAGCTGCAGACGTATGTCTAAAACTGCCAAAGGAGTTGTTTTTCCACTGGGCTTTGTCAAAAATTCTCGCCATAGCTCCACTATGGCTGCGGTTTTTTTCGCGCCCACTGAAAAAAATCCTTTCTTTGGCAGCGTATCCATAGCGTTTGCGGCTACCTAAAGAGTATTTTGTTAATTTTTGCTCTATTTCAGAGCCCTCTGTCATACCCTCCCTCGACTCCCTTTACTCCTGTTTAAAACCGCATTCCGCAGTCATTGTACGCTGATTTGGAGGAATTTAAGATGAGACGCAACACTATGAAAGAAAAACTGCAAAAAGGAGAGCTGGTCACCGGCTGCATGCTGCAGGGGTATCTGCCGTCGTTGGTGGAAATCTGCGGTTTGGCCGGGTTTGATTTTGTCTTTTTAGACGCGGAGCACGGGCCATTATCGCCGGCGGATTGCGAAGGCCTCGTGCGGGCGGCGGAGGTTCGGGGCGTTACGCCGCTGGTGCGGGTGCCGGATCTGCAGGAGAGCACGCTGCTGCGGTATCTGGACGTGGGAGCCATGGGCGTAATCTTGCCGGGGGTGTCCAGCGTGCAAGAAGCCAGGGAGGCTGTGGCGGCGGTAAAGTATCATCCGTCGGGAAAACGGGGGCTGAACGGCGTGCGCGCTTCCGGTTACGGTATGGAGCGTCCTTTGGCGGAGTATGCGCAGGAGGCCAATCGGGAGACGGTGGTGCTGGCGATTATCGAAAATACGGCGGCCATGGAAGCGTTGCCGGAGATTTTGCAGGTAGAAGGGCTGGACGGCTTGATTTTTGGCGCGATGGATTATTCGCAAGCAGTGGGCGTGCCAGGACAAGGCCAGCATCCGCTGGTGCAAGAAGGCTATGAAAAATTGTTGGCGGCGGGGCGGAACTTTGGCAAACCCGTAGGAACGGTGGTGCGCGCTGGTGAAACACTGGAACGGCATGTGCAGCAAGGAGCCAGGCTTTTATTGACCAGCGCTTTTGGCCTTTTTGGCAGGGAAGCGCGCCGGTTTGTACAGACAGCACAGCAAGAAGCGGCTAAAGGAAGTGAAAACGATGGCAACTAGCCATGTGATTGCCCGGGCGGCAGGGGAAGAAACGCTCAAGGAACGCTGCTGGCGGCAATGTCGGAATTGCGGCCAAAAATTTGAGTATTATCGTCAGATGTTTAGTCAAAAAAAAGAAACCGTCTGTTGCCCGCACTGCGGCAAGGAGATGGAAATAGCGGAATTGCTGGATTGAGATTGGGGGTGAACAGGAGTAGAGGGAGTCACGGGAGGGCGCGTATGAGGGTTAGAGATATACATAGAAATAAAAAGACAAGCAAGCAGGAAATAGAAGACAAATCATGAAATCTTACCGATAGTACGATGAATGATGAAAGAGAGAGTGAACTTTATGAGTAACGAAAAGCGAGTACAGCAGGCTGTAGAGGCCTTTATGAACGGGAAATCTTGTTCTCAGGCGGTGTTCTGCGTGTACGGCCCGGCCTTGGGAATTGCAGAAGAAGCGGCGCTGCGCATTTCCGGGGCTTTTGGCGGCGGCATGGGCAATCTGTCCGAGGCTTGCGGCGCTGCAACCGGCGCGTTTATGGCGATCGGGGCCAAAGGGCTGCCGAAGGAAGAAACCTATAAGCTGGTACAGGCTTTTGCCAAAGAGTTTCAAGCAAAATACGGGTCTCTTCACTGCACAAACCTCCTGGGGTTTGATTTGAGCACCGAAAACGGCCGTGAGGGGCGCAAAAACAGCGGTCTTGGTCATGAGTATTGCGCGCAGTATGTGCAAGGCGCAGCGGAGATACTGGAAAAGCTGTTGTTTTCTGAAGCAACAAAATAGATATGTAAAAATAAATGTGTCTTTTGGGAAAATAAGGCGATCTGAAGTTAGAAAGAAAAAATAAGATTTATTGACGTTGCTGCCTTCTTTTGCTATATTGAGTCGGTATGGCTTATTGCGATGTAGCAAATGAATGCTTGAAAGTACGAGGTGGTACTTTATGATGCGCTGGGTAAGACGGGCTTTGATTGGCAGACCTTTGCACAATCGAGAGCTTGCGCATGAGAAATTGCCTAAATGGAAGGCACTGTCAATTTTTTCTTCGGACGCACTGTCTTCGGTAGCGTACGGTCCGGAACAGATTATGATTACCTTGGTAGCCGCGCCTGGCATTGTCGCCTACGGCTACATGTCGCCGGTGGCATTGTCAATTTTGTTGTTGCTGGCGATTGTTGTTTTGTCCTATGTCCAGGTGGCTAAAGCCAATCCGGGCGGCGGCGGCGCCTATGCGGTAGCCAAGAAAAATCTTGGTGAGATGCCGGCGCTGGTGGCGGCAGGCTCGGTATTTGCCGATTACGTGCTTACCGCTGCAGTGAGCGTGTCGGCGGGCACGGCGGCGATTATCTCAGCCTTTCCCGAATTGTCGGGGAATGAAGTATCCTTAGACTTAGCGGTGCTTTTCGGTATCTTGATGATAGTAAATCTGCGGGGCGTGCGCGAGTCTTCCAACGCTTTCGTGATCCCGACCTATGCTTTTTTGCTGGGAATCGTGGTTTTGATTGGCTTTGGCGTGTGGAAATCGATTTTTGAGGCGCCCTATGTGCTGCCTGCAGCTTCTATGGCCAAACAGCAGCTCGATTGGGCTATGCTGTTTTTAGTCTTGCGGGCCTTTGCGAACGGCTGTAGTTCGATGACAGGCGTAGAGGCCATTGCCGACAGCGTGCCGATGTTCCGTTCGCCCGAGGCGCGCAATGCCGCTGTTACAACCTACTGGATGGCTGGTATTCTTGGCTTTATGTTTATCGGCATCTCCTATTTGATTATGCATTATCATATCATGCCGATAGCGGAAGTAACGGCGATGTCACAGCTGGCGGAGCAGATTTTTGAGCGCTCGCCTATGTATTTCTATATCCAGATTACCACGATGCTGGTGTTGTATTTGGCCGCTAATACGGCCTATAATGGCTTGCCGGTGCTCATGTCCATTGTGGCTAAGGACGGCTATATGCCTCGCTATCTGGCTGCTCGTGGTGAGCGGCTGACCTTTTCTAACGGCATTATTTTGCTGACTGTGGCGGCAGGTCTTTTAATTGTCGCCTTTCAGGGCAACACCGAGCATTTGATTTCTCTTTATGCCATCGGCGTATTCATTTCCTTTACTGTGGCCCAAAGCAGCATGGTGGTGCATTGGAACCGTGAACGTGGCGCGGGTTGGCAGTTCCGAGCGTTTCTTAACGGTTTGGGAGCGACTGTGACCGGCATCATTGTAGCGGTTATTACGGCGACAAAATTCCTCTACGGCGCTTGGATTGTTCTTGTCTTTATTCCGATCATGATTTATATTTTCAAAGCGGTAAGGGCGCATTATAATGTGGTGGCGGACCAGCTTCACCTGCCGGAGGAGAGCTACAATAAAGGCGCTGAGGTTTTTCCTAAGGGGAAGCACATTATCATTGTGCCTGTGGCCACGCCGACGCGGGTGGTTTACAATACCATCAAATATGCTAAAACCATTGGTGATAATATTATTGCCGTTAATATCTCTGATAACGCAGAAGCGGAAAAGAAGCTGCGCGAAAAATGGCAGCTTTGGGATCCTGGGGTGGAACTGAAGATCATCCGCTCGCCCTTCCGGCTGCTCATGCGGCCGCTGATTCAGTTTATTGAAAAGAAGGAACGCGAAAAAGGTCCTGACGACTATATTACGGTTATCATTCCGGAATTTGAAACCAGCAGGCCTTGGCATCGTTTTTTACATGGACAGACCGGCTTGTTTTTGCGCAATGCGTTGATTTGGAAAACCAATGTGATCGTCAGTACTGTGCCATACCACTTAAAAGAATAGGAACTACGCAGAAAAGCAGCCTCGTATGATGTGCTCCCCAATAAGTTAGACCTTAAAAATCTAACTGTTGGGGGGCCGTTCAGTATGGGGCTGCTTTTTTTGGTTCTATGTCAATGGTTGGGGTAAAAGCATAAAGTAATGTTGGCAGCGAGGATGCAAGTTCTCGCTGCTATCTATTTTTAGTACCCGCAAGATAGAGGATACGGTTACGCATTCGCTCAAAATTACGCAGGCCATAGCAAGTTCGTTTTAAGACTTTGGTTCGGTTGTTGCAGCCTTCGATATAGCCGTTGCTGTATCCGGTTTCAAGGGCGGCCACAATTTCTTGTTTCCATTCGATTACGGTATTCATCAATCGAGTAAATTGAGGAAGATTATGCTGTAAAACCTCTTGTTGCCAACGCTGAAATCGCAAAGCATATTCTTTGCTGCCGGAGCTGTCCATCGCTTCATAGAAAAGTTCTTTTAAGCGATAGGCGTGCCGTAATCGTTCAGACACTTGCAGCATCAAAGAGAGTTGTTCTTTATCCTCGTCTTTTATTAGGTTTTTATGTCGTTTCAGAAGTAGGAAACGACTTTTCTTGAAATACTTTCTGCGATGGTCCGAAAAGTCTTTTTGCACGTCTTTACGCACCGCTTCCATAGCCCAATTAGCAAGTCGACAAACATGAAATTTATCGGCTACAATTTGGGCATTCGGAAAGCTGGTTTTTACCACGCTGCGGAACAACTTGCTAAGGTCCATAACCACATGTTGAACGTTCTGGCGCTGCTCCAAGGGAAACTCAGTAAAGTATTCATAAAGGTCTTCGGATTTGCGATTTTTTAAAATATCCAAGGTGGTTTTCGTTTTGGGATTCGCCAAAATGCATTGAAATTTCTCTTTTGCAGCATTTCCTTTAAACTCGTCAATCGCCAGTACCTCTGGCAGCAGTGGTTTAGGATAGGAAACATGATCGAAAAGGCGCAACGCGGTAGTGACGGAAATATGGGCCTGCCTAGCAATTTCAGTGGCGGATTTCATATTGGAAAACTGCGAGATGACAAATTGTTTTAGCAAGTGGCTCATACGCTGAAATTTGCCAAGAAAAGGAACAGTTTCCGCAAAGCGCTTCGTGCAATGAGGGCAATAATAGCGGCGCTTGCGAAAAAACAGTTCGTAAGATTTATGCAGCAAGGGAATGTGTTTCACCTTTTGCAACCGATAATCGTGGATTTTATCAGTGCGCTGTTTACAAACAGGGCATATGTGGGCTTTGCGAGGCATTTCAATCGTAAGAGTCGTAGCTGTAGAATCAATTATATAGGCCTCTTCTAAGTTTAAGAGAAATGTAGTACACTGAATATCGAGCATAAATGAATAACTCCTTTCGATTAGTGTGTAGCAACTTTAATTGTATTTGAGTTATTTACTTTATGCTCGTTTTTTGTGCAAATAAATGTTGGGGTAAACATGCTTTCGCGTGCTTACCCCAACATTTATTATAGAACCCTTTTTTTATGGAGTAAAAAGGAATGCCCACATATTGATGGGAAAACTTGGTAATATATAGATGGGTATACTATGAACGTGGCTCTTAGATACGTAATATATAGCCGTGATAAGCTGGTGAAGCAATACAGGGAGGAGCCGGTTTTCTAAAGAGAGGGGCGTCGATAAAATATGAAGTTGCTGATCTCTTTTTTAAAGAACAAAGGGCAAACAACGGTCGAGTATTCCTTAATGCTGCTGCTTGTTTTTCTTGCTGCCGTTGGTGCTATATCTTTGCTTGGTACGGGAGTCCAAGAGATTTATAATGATATAATTAATCGGGGGCAAGAGCTATAAATAGAAGGTTTGCTTGCGTTTATGGGGAAGTGTATATCGATATTAAATTTCTAGCTAGTAGATACTGCTCGCATCGTTTTGGCTGTTGATTCCCTAAACAAACTAGTGCGAGTTATTCCGCCGCAGCGTAACGGTTTTCGCGGTTATAAAAGATAAAGGGTGGGGATGTCATGGAGGTTTTTGTTGCCAGACAACCTATTTTCGACAGTAAAATTGAGGTAGTGGCGTATGAACTGCTTTATCGCAATGGCATGCTCAATCGTGCCGAACCGATTGATGATAACCAAGCCACTACCGACGTACTCACCAATGTTTTTTTGCAAATGGGCATTGATACCATTGCCGAAGGGAAACGGGCTTTTGTGAATTTTAATGAAGCCTTATTGCTGCAAGAAGTTCCGCAATTATTGCCTTCCCATATCCTGGCAGTAGAAATTCTAGAGACGGTTACACCCAACGAGGCAGTGCTGCAGGCCTGCAAAAAGCTGAAACAAGAAGGCTATTGGATTGTGCTGGATGATTTTCTGCCAGCGCCGGAGTGGATTCCTTTGGCTAGAATCGCCGATATAATAAAAGTGGACTTTAAAAATCCCCAAAGTCTTGAGACTAGGAATTATTTGCTGCGCCATGATGTTCACCAGCCGGAATATTTGGCGGAAAAGATAGAGACTAAAGAAGAATTTATGCAGGCGCGCAAACAAGGATATGCTTATTTTCAAGGTTATTTTTTTCAAAAACCAATTATTTTATCGCAAAAAGGAATGCCGTTGGTGAGCATTCAGCATTGGCGGCTGTTGAAAGAACTTTATGCCGAGAATGTTGATTTGAGAAGGTTTGAAGAAATTGTTAAACGCGATATGTCATTAACGTTTTTACTTTTAAAGTATGTTAATTCGGCATTTTTTAGCTTTCGTTCGCCGATTCAATCGATTCGTCATGCCGCAGTTCTGCTTGGACAGCGTGAATTGGCAAAATGGCTGGCCTTGGTGACCTTGCGTAATTTGGGACAGGATCAACCTTCTGAAGTGTTGCATGTGTCCGTGTTAAGAGGAAGGCATTGTGAATTGATTGCGGCGTGCTTGCCTCGCTGCAGGATGGCAATGGAGCAATTCTTTTTTGCAGGCTTGTTTTCGTTGCTGGATGTATTTATAGGCAAGTCGCTGGCGGATATTTTAGAATACTTGCCTGTTGCCGAAGAAGTGAAACAGGCGTTGTTGGGAGGAAAAAATACCTTAAATACGGTGTTGAATTTAGTTATTGCTTATGAACGAGGTCAATGGTGGGAAGTACAGCAATATAGTGATGAACTGAAACTTCCGTATGATCAACTGGCTCCGACCTACATTTCTGCAATTTGCTGGGAGCAAGAGTTGTTTAGAAATAAATCATAAGAAATTTATTTGTCTGTGGGAAGTGCTATATGAGAAAAGTCGACTGCTTGTTAGATAAGCAGTCGACTTTTCTTTATGCATACTTGAAGGGGCTTGTGTGTTTATTTTTCAGTCATGTAAGGGTAGGTCGTCGTGGTGCGGGGCGCAAGCACTTCTTTAATGGCGCGCTGGCTGATCCAGCGGTGTAGGTTGACGGCGCTGCCGGCTTTGTCGTTGGTGCCGGAAGCGCGGCTGCCTCCAAAAGGCTGTTGGCCGACAACGGCGCCTGTGGGCTTGTCGTTGATGTAGAAGTTGCCCGCTGCATGATCCAACGCTTCAGCAATTTTGATGATGGCGCTGCGGTCTTGGGCGAAGACAGCGCCGGTCAAGCCGTATACAGTAGCGGTGTCGCAAGCTTGCAGGGTTTCTTCCAGCTCAGCGTCAGGGTATACATAGATAGTTAGGACAGGTCCGAAAATTTCCTCTACCATGGTTTTAAAGGTAGGTGTTTTGGCCAAGATGACCGTAGGCTCTACGAAGAAACCAACGCTGTCGTCGCAGCCGCCGCCGAGGATAACTTCCGCATCTGGGGAGGCCTTGGCATAGTCCACGTAGTTCTTGATGTTGTTGAAAGAATTACGGTCAATAACGGCGTTCATCAAGTTTCTGAAGTCGCAAACATCTCCCATAGTGACCGCTGCTACTGCTTTTTCCAAGCGGGGTTTTACTTCGGTCCACAGGCTTGCGGGAAGATAAGCGCGAGAAGCGGCGGAGCACTTTTGGCCTTGATATTCAAAGGAGCCCAGAACAAGTGCGCTTGTCAAAGCCTCTACATCAGCCGACTTGTGGGCGAAGATGAAATCTTTGCCGCCGGTTTCGCCTACCAGTCGCGGATAGGTAACATAGTTGGCGATGTTTTGGCCGACTTGGCTCCAAATACTGTTGAAGACATTGGTAGAACCTGTGAAATGAAACCCTGCCATTTTGGGATGATTGATAACGATTTTGCCGAAATCAGCGCCGCGGCAAGGCAGGAAGTTGATTACGCCAGCGGGTAAACCGGCTTCCATAAGAATTTGCATGAAGTAGTAGTTGGAAAGAACAGCTGTGGAAGACGGTTTCCACAGCACGGTGTTGCCAGCCATGGCCGGAGCGGTACATAAGTTGCCGCCGATGGAAGTGAAGTTAAAGGGCGTAATGGCCGCGACAAAGCCGTCCAAGGCCCGATATTCTACGCGGTTCCAGACACCATCGGTGCTAAGCGGCTGTTGTTTGTAGATTTCTTGGAGGTAGTAGGGATTGAAACGCAAGAAATCAGCGAGCTCGCAGATAATATCGATTTCCGCTTGGAAGGGGTTTTTACTTTGACCGAGCATGCAGGAAGCGGCTAACTTGGCGCGATATTTGCCTGTGAGCAGGTCCGCCGCTTTCAGAAAGATGCTGGCGCGGTGTTCCCAAGGCATATGCTCCCATTCGCGCCGGGCGGCTTCGGCGGCGGCGATGGCCAAGTTGAGTTCCGATTCGCCTGCGATATAGTATTCGCCTAAAACGTGCTGATGATCGTGAGGACAGATGATTTTTTCTTTGTGCGTTGTACGGACTTCTTGTCCGGCGATGATGAGCGGGACTTCCACGAACGCCTCCAGTTGGCGCTGTAATTCTTCTTTTAAGGCTAGTGTTTCCGGGGCGTCCGGCATATAGCCTTTAATAGGCTCATTGACAGGATGTTTGACTTCAAAATAGGCGTTGTTCATAGCGGCTCCTCCTTAAAGTACATGAAATGCTTACTATGGACTTATATTAGCATAGCGGAGGATGTCCAGTGAATTATGAGTATTTGAAACAACCATGCAAGTTCTTCGAAGGCTATAAAAGCGGTTTTGTTAAACAGAGCCTTTTGATAGAGTTGTTTTATTCATCTGTATCGGTAAATGTTAAAAAATCTTTCGCAGCGAGCCATGCATGGGCGCATTGCACAAATTTTTTGGCAGCTGGAGGCAGTTGCTTAAAGGAAAGGGCCGCTAAGCCGATGATGCGGTGCTCCTCTGGCTCTAGCGGGATTAAGTGCACGTCTGGCGGCACATGCTCTAAAATGAGTTCGGGCAGGATGCTGATGCCAAGTCCGAGCTGGACCATGGCTAGGATGGTGCGTTCTTCCATAAGTTCGTATTGGACTTGTAATTGTACGCCGTTCTCAAGAAGCATACGACGTATATTATCATCGGCTCCCCATTGCGGCATGATGAATTGTTCGTTGCGAATTTGCGAGAAGGTAATGGATTTTTGTTGGCGAAGCGAATGCTGCGGCGGCAGAATCACCTGGAGCCGATCTTTATACAAGGGGCGAACTTCAAAAGCTTTGGAGATGGGCAAGGAAACAAAGCCAAAGTCGATCGTTTTATTGGAAATCCAATCGTTCATTTCGTCGTAGCAGCCCAGATAGGTTTTGACTTCAATCTGGGGATAGTCTTTGTGAAACGAAGCAAGGATGCCGGGAAGCCATTGCATGGAAACGCTTGATAAAGTACCGATGCGTACTAGACCGGTTTCAATGCCTTTAATAGCTAAGGATTCTTGGTACAGTTGCTCTTCGTGATGTAAAATTTGTTTCACGTGTACAAGGATGCGTTCGCCGTTAGGTGTTAAGCGCATGCCGGAGCGTTCTCGTTTGAAGAGAGCAAAACCTAGCTCGCTTTCGAGCGTTGAGATCGCGTAACTGACGCCGGATTGGGCCATGCTTAGTTTGTCGGCAGCCTTGCTGAGACTGCCGAGTTCGGCAATGGTGCTAAAAATATAATACTTAGAAGTAAGCAAAGAGAAAACCTCCTTTCGCGCGTCATAGGTAGCAACAGATTATCTTTACTTTACTGGAAGTCTTGTATGTTGGCAAGGCGCATTGTACTATGTTGCGTCAAAGAAGGTCAGAGGTAAGTTCCGGTGGGGCGGACCCGTGAGTACGGCATGTATTGTTATATGCCGCTGAGACGTGAAAAAATACAGACTCTTTCCAGGTGATTTTCTTGGTCATGTAGAAATAAAACAAAAAGAATGAACAGGCAAGGGAAGTGTTTGGCGTGATGAAACAAGATCGTCTGCACCGGCTGTTGCAAGGAATGGAAGCTGTGGAAATGCCGCAGATGCTGGTGTCGGATCCGGCGTCGCTTTATTATCTGACCGGACAGTGGTTTTCGCCAGGAGAACGGATGCTGGCTTTATATGTAAGCTTGGAGCGGGAGCCTCTGCTCTTTCTTAATGAGCTGTTTCCGCTGCAGGAAGAACTGGGCGTGGAGGTTGTGCGTTTTGATGACACCCAAGACGCAGTGGTTAAAGTAGCGGAGCGGGTTCGTAAGAATTGTCTTATGGGCGTGGATAAGAATTGGCCAGCGCGGTTTTTACTGCGCTTGATGGAGTTGGGAGGCGGCAGCCGCTTTGTTAATGGCTCGGCGGTTTTGGATCGCCTGCGCATGTGTAAGGATCAAGAGGAGATCTCCTTGATGCGAGCGGCGTCTCGCGTCAATGACAGGGCTATGAAGCATTTGATCGAATTGATCCCGAAGGAGTTGTCCGAAAAAGCCATGGCCCGGCAGCTTTTGGATATTTATGAAGGCTTAGGAGCTCAAGGCTTTTCTTTTACGCCTATTGTCGCTTATGGAGCTCATGCCGCCGATCCGCATCACAAAACCAGCACAGGTACGGTACGGACAGGAGACTGTGTGCTTTTTGATGTGGGCTGTAAAAAGGATTCCTATTGTGCGGATATGACGCGGACGGTCTTTTATCGTCAAGTGACGCCGTTAGGGCGCAAAGTGTATGAAACAGTGCTGGCGGCTAACCGGCGCGCGATTGACGCAGTGAAGCCGGGCGTGAGGTTTTGCGATATCGATGCGGCGGCGCGGCAAGTCATCGAGGCTGCCGGATACGGAGCTAATTTTACCCATCGCACGGGGCATTCCATCGGTTTGGAAACGCATGATTTTGGTGACGTATCCGCCGTCAACACGGAGCCTGTACAGCCAGGTATGATTTTTTCGATTGAACCGGGCATTTATTTGCCGGGGCAGTTGGGCGTTCGTATCGAAGACTTGGTGCTGGTTACAGACGACGGTTGTGAGGTGCTCAATGCGTATCCGAAAGAGCTGACAATTGTGGAGTAAGGAAAACGAGTTTTGAACAAGAGTCGCGAGAGAATCGGAGGGTTCGAATGAGGGGGCGGGGCACGATGTTTTTACGACGGTGCTGGAAGCACCTAACGGTACGTGAAGTGAATGCCAAGGATGGCATGGCAACCGACGTCTGCTGGCATTTTATAGGGAGTAAAGGGAGGGTACGCAGGGGAGGGCGCGAGGTGAAGTAATAAAAAGAAAAAATCCGCAAACAGCTGAATGCTGTTTGCGGATTTTGTATATTCGGATTCGTGCTTTGAATTTTTAGTTGCTCTTGCAATTTTCTTGCGTTATTGTAACATTTTCTGTCCACTCCAGGAAATCGGATTTTATTGAAGTTCCACAATGGAGAAACAAACAGCTAAGGCATGCAAGGTTATGAAGAAGCTGTTTTTGCATCAAATACGGTAGTTTCTTGACACGCGACAGGAAAAGAGATATAGTTACCCTTTTCAATGGTTAGCAAGGATAACTATATGATCGTTCAAAGTAAGGGGGAAGAGCTATGCTGGGATTTTTTAAGCAGTGTTTACCGTTGCAGCGCAGGATTGTCGGTAAGTTAAACGAACAGTTAGGGCAGTTTGGCTTATCGTATTCACAATGGACGGTCTTGTACTATGTAAAAAATCACGGTGCTGCTGTTTTAGCGGAAATTGCCGTCCATTACGGCGTGAAAAAGCCAGTGATTACGCGCTCGGTGCAGACCTTAGAAGCGGAGCAGCTAGTGGAACAGCTTCCCAGCCGAGATCGGCGGGAAAAATTGATTCATCTAACAGCCAAAGGCGAAGAGACCTACGCCGCCGGGCGTATTTTGATTGATGAGTTGGAGCAAGAGGCGTTGGCTGGCCTTACGGAGGCGGAAGTAGCAACGCTGTTTGCCGCTATGAAAACGATACGAAAAAATTTACAGGCATAGGTGATACAAACGATGCAGCAACAATCTACATTATGGACGCGAGACTTTCTGATTGACTCGTTGGCGAATCTGTTTCTTTACTTGACGTACTATTTATTGATTCTGACGATTACCGTCTTTGCCAGCGAGGCCTTTGGGGCGACGCCCAGCCAGGCGGGATTGGCCTCGGGGTTGTTTATTCTAGGAGCATTGGTGGCGAGGCTCTTTGCCGGCCGCTCAATTGAAGGTCTTGGCTGTAAGCGCATGCTGTACATGGGTTTAGGACTGCTGCTGGTGACAACGGTGCTTTATTTTACTGTCGGGAATTTGCAGGCGCTCTATGCGGTGCGGTTTTTTAACGGTCTGGCTTTTGGTATTTGCTCCACGGCCACAGGTACTATTGCGGCGCATTTGATCCCTAAAGAGCGCCGTGGCGAAGGCATGAGCTACTATGCTATGAGCGGCACGATTGCTTCGGCTATCGGGCCGTTTTTAGGGATGGTTCTTTGTCGGTATAGTACGATGGACATGATCTTTCTTCTTTGCACCCTGCTGGCGTTATGTTCTTTGGGCGGCGTTCTTTTTCTGCGGGTGCCTCCCTTGCAACTGACGGAAGAACAGCGGCGGCAGGCGGCAAGCTGGCGACCAGAGAGCTTTTTTGAATCCAAGGCGCTGCCGATTGCCTTTCTCAGCTTGCTCATGGGTTTTTGTTATTCCAGTGTTCTTGGCTTTTTGACTTCCTATACGAAGGAAATCGGTCTTCTGGGAGCAGGCAGCTTTTTTTTCATCGTCTATGCGGCGGTTGTTTTTCTTTCACGCCCGCTGACAGGACGGCTTTTTGACCAAAAAGGAGAAAACATGGTGATGTATCCTTCGTTCGTATTTTTTGCGCTGGGCATGCTTTTGCTTAGCCAGGTACAGGCGGAAGGGATGCTGTTGTTGGGAGGAGCTTGCATTGGCCTAGGTTTTGGCACGTTCTTCTCCTGTGCTCAGGCTTTGGCCGTCAAGGTGTCTCCGAAGCATCGCATGGGTCTGGCTACGTCGACCTTTTACATTCTTTTAGACGGCGGCATCGGCATCGGACCGTTTTTGCTGGGCATGCTAGTGCCTTCGTTGGGCTTTCGGGGTCTGTACGCCATCATGGCGGCGCTGGTATTGGCTTGCGGTATTCTCTATCGTCTGCTGCATGGAGCTAAGGCTGGCCGGGAGGAAAAAGAGCTGGCGGCCTAGGCTTCGGTTGAGTAGTATAGCAGTTTTATGAACAGCGTCTGTAGTTCTTGCGTTAGTAAGAACTACAGGCGCTGTTCATTGTTAAGAAAATGTTAAATTTGAGGACGGGCATGATTTTTGGCAGGTTTTGTAAGTCGCGCAGCGAATAAATGCACCCTTACTATAGTATTTGTAGTATGGAAAGGAGAATTTATATGTTTGTTGCTTGGAATCATCTCAACAGTTCCAAAAAGAAATTTGTTTTGTTGTTTTCGCTGGCGATACTTGTGCTGTATTCGTTTGTCACCTATTTCAGCGCCTCTACTTTATATAAAAATATGATGCAGGCCGAGGCCAACCATGCCGCCCGTATGAATGCAACTGCCGCTGAGCCGGGCAAGACGCCGCCAGATCCGCTGCCGCCTGTCGGCGCTTATACGACGGTCAAGGTAGGCACCTATCTAGATGATATCGACAACTTTTCCATTCGCGATTCGTATTGGACCGCTAATCTTTATGTTTGGTTCAGTTGGCAAGGTGATCGAACCCTTGACCCTGGTGGTAAGTTTGTTTTTGTAGATGGAGTGGTTAACAAGAAAGAGTTGCTGGAAGAGTATCATGACGGCAATGGCGTTAATTATCAGCGGTATAAAGTATCAGCTAAACTTATCAAATTTTTTGATACTACCCGTGTGCCGATTGAGAACCACATGCTAAATATTTACATCGAAGACGGTGCCAGAGACGGTTCTAAGGTGCGCTATGAAGCAGATACAGCGGCCAATATTAGTTCACGGGTCGCTATTCCTGGCTACCGGGTCCTTAGCGGCCAAAACGTTGTTAAAACGCATACGTACAAATCCTCCTACGGCGATCCTCGAGTGGCGGAAAACACTTCTAAAATATTTTCTCAGTATATTTACGGTGTAAACATCAAGCGCGTTGACTATGGCGTATATATTAAAATTTTCTTATCTCTTTTTGCAGCTTTGGTTCTGACGTTGTCCTCTTTTTTCATTAAGCCATCAGATATCGGACCTCGTTTTTCATTGCCGACGGCTGCTTATTTCGGTGCGGTAGCCAACTCCTATGTGGCTAATTCCATATTACCCCCCTCGGGTTCTTTTGGTTTGGTGGACCATATTGCCGGCATCGGCCTGTTCACTATTTTTATGTCCATTGCGTTGTCTTTGTTTTCCCATTATCTCTTTGTACGCAAAGATGAAAAAGAATTATCTGCTGTTTTTGACCGTGCCATGTTTGCGGCGGTTGGCATTGGCTGCTTGGCGGCCAACATCATTGTGCCTCTTTGCGCACGACTTTAATTCTAGGACGTACAATTGTTGTTGCGCTTTTTGCGGTAACAGACCGGCTGAGGTATGTGTCTCAGCCGGTTTGTTTTTTTCGCAGTTCCGAAGGGGCGCGGTTCTGGTATTTTTTGAAGACGCGGCTGAAATAATTGCTGTCGTCAAAGCCGACGGCAGCGGCTATCTCGGTAATGCTCAGGCGATCTTCCGTCAAGAGCGTGACGGCCTTGGCCGTACGGAGATAGTTGATGTAGTCCATCGGACGTTTGCCTGTGAGCGTTTTGAAAAGACGGCAGAAATGCTGTTCGCTGAGATTTGCCAACGCAGCTAACTGGCTGAGGCGAATGGTTTCCTGGTAATGGGTGTCGACGTACTCTAGGGCTGTGCGCAGTTGAGCTAGGGAATGCTGGTGGCGCTGCAGTTCCGCAGCCGGCAAAGCCTTCTGCTGGTAGTGGCGCAGCAAATGGACAAGCAGCAAGTAGAGCTGGGCTTTGATGGCTAGTTCCCAGCCTGGTTGCAATTGCTGGTATTCTTCGGTGATGGTCTGGATGTAACGGCTTAAAAGCGGATCCGGCGGCAGCTTATTCTGAAATAAAAGCGTCCCTTGGGCCAGCGGCGTTAGGTAGTTGAGTTGGCATAAGTCCTGTTGGCTGCTGGCCAGAAAGGGCAGGTCGATTTTTAGAATGACGTAGATCAATTGGTCGCTTTCAGTGACGCCGTAATGAAGCTCTTGACTGTTAATGATTAACGTATCGCCAGGTCCAAGGCGATTTAAACGACCATTGCAGTGAATGAGAGCTTCTCCCTGTTCGCAATGCAGGATTTGCAAGGCTTCATGCCAGTGCTTTTCAAAGAGAGGTCCGGCCAAAGTCCGTTTGCTGCGGGCGATTTTTACGGGAAAACCACGGTATAAAGAAGCAGTCCAGTGCGTATTGTGGGTGATGTCGCCAGGGCGGGCGGCGCCGGGCCAGTATTCGCCGATGGTAGGCATAGTATAGTCCTCCTTGAAGTAGCTTGTGTTCATATTATGCTAAAGATAACGAATATCCTTCATGACAATCCTGATTATTCTCTATGTGATAGTACTGTGTTCTAAAAAAATGGATTAAATTTATGCTATAAATTTTGTAGAGGTGCAAGGATATGGAATATCTTCGTAATATGGACCGCAACTATTTACTGTTTTTGCTGTCCACGGCCTTAGTCGGCGTGGCCCAGAGTGTGGACGGGTCGACGCTGACCAATTATTTGCGAGATGGGTTAGGTATGATGATCCTAGAGCGTTCGGCACTGGAGTTTCCCAGGGAATTGCCAGGCTTGTTTATGGTAGGGATTATCGGTATGCTGGCATTTTTGGGAGATACCCGGACGATGATGCTGGGTAATCTTTTTTCCGCGGCAGGCATGTTCGCCTTGGGCATGATTCCGCCGGATTATGCCTTGGTAGTCGTCAGCATTTTCGTTTATAATGTCGGCACTCATATCTATATGCCCTTGTCCAACAGCATCGGCATGAGCTTTGCCTCGGCAAGCGACCTGGGTCGGAGTTTGGGGCGGATGAATGCCGTCAACACGTTTATGCTGGTTCTCAGCAGCGCGGTGCTCTGGGTGCTTTTTACTTTTTGGCATATTTCTTACGCGACTGCCTTTACGATTGGAGCGGTAGCGTTCGTCCTGGCGGCGGTGCCGTTGTTTTTTATGAAGCCTGTAGAGGGGACACGTAAGACGCCTCGTTTCGTTTTTCGCAAAGAGTATAAGTTGTATTACTGGCTAAGCGTGCTCTTTGGTGCGCGCAAGCAGATTTTTATTACCTTCGGTCCGTGGGTGTTGGTGGATATTTTCCGTCAGCCTGTAGCGACTATGACGATGCTGTTCTTCATCGTGTCTATTGCGGGCATTTTTGTTAAGCCCTGGCTTGGTTCGGTTATTGACCGCTATGGAGAAAAACGGGTGTTGAGAGGTGAAGCCATCTGCTTCTTTCTGGTTTGCCTAGGCTATGCGTTTGCGGCGGATTTACTGCCCTATTCGTGGGCGCTGCTGCTCATCTGCTTTTGCTATGTTGTTGACCAGGCGCTGAATGCAGTGAGCATGGCGCGGGCTACGTATATGCGTAAAATCGCCTTGGTGCCGGAAGATATTTCTCCCAGCCTTTCTTTGGGTACCAGCATCGACCATTTGGTAACGATGGTGCTACCTATTTTGGGTGGTTTTATCTGGTACAACAGCGGCCCGGATGGCTATAAATATGTATTCTTGGGCGGGGCGGCCATTGCGCTCTTGAACTTTATCTCAACGCGCTTTATCCGTATTGGCGGGGCCAAAGCGGAAGCGGTTGCCGCAGGCAGCCAAAAGAGATAAGAATTATTTTGGCGAGGACACAAAAACAGCATACTCTGGCAGAAAACTTGTTTCCTGTCAGAGTGTGCTGTTTTTATAAGTATACCAGAATTTATAAGTTTTTACGGCTGAAAAAACTAGGGTTATCAAGGGTTGGGAGCTTCTATATAAGCGGCGGCATAACTGTATTTGAGACAAGATTTGCGCGCGCCTCGCAAAAGCAGGCTAAGGCGGCAGTTTCTTAACTCGCTGTGCTCAAACAGGCGAAACTGTCATCCGCCTTAGCCGGTTTTTGCGTCCTGCGGACCGCCTTGCTCCAATAAAAGTCTCAAATACAATCACGGCTGCCTCAGCCTCAGTCGAACCCTCTGTGACTCCGGTTCTCTTGTTCAATATTTTCACTGTTCTGTGTGACGTTCTCCTTAAAGGACCGCGCAGCGGTTTTTCTTACTGAAACTAGGCGGTTTAAGCAGTTGCTCTCATCACTTATACGAGAAGGTCAATAGGGTGTCTTTTTTTGGAAGCGTCTTTATCCCCGGAGTTTTCCGGAGAGTCTGCCGCTGAGTCAGCTTTTGCGTCCGTAGGAGTCGCGTCATCGTCCGGCTTTCGTGAAGCGGCAGAGTCGGCAGCGATATTTTTACTGATATCCTGGGACAGCTTACCGAGCTTGGCTTCAACCCGGCCTAAACCGCCGGCAGCTTTCATCATAGCTTCGGACTGATATTTGATGCTGCCTCCCGTTCGAAGACTGTTGGCAATCTCGCTGCTGGAGACCGCAATCTCACCGGTTAGGCGGCTTTGTAATTGATGCAGGTCGGTCATGTTTTTCTGCAGGGTCATTAATTGGGTTAAACTGTCGGATACAGCAACTCCTTCGTGAGCGAGCACTTCTTTTTTTCTGAGAGCTGGGGCTTCCTTTTGAGTCGATTCCGTTTGCTTTTGTCGATCTTCTGCAGTAAACTGTTGTATTTGCGCATCGAGTTGGCTGATTTGCTCGGTCAGCGTTTTGATTTTTTCCTGCTTGCTTAAAGGATCATCATTGCCGGCTTGAATTTTTTGCCGTTGATCCATAAGCTGTTGCTTTTGACGTTCTAAAGCCTGCAGTTGGGGGTTTCCATGTTGTCCGGACGGGGAAGTAGTGTTATTGGAAAGGGCCGTAATCGCCATGAAAGACGCCTCCTCAAGAAAGTTCTATAGAGTATATCGTTGTTATCCGTAAACTTTATAAGAATTAATTACCTGTTGCAGCAGGCCCTGTGTAGATCTTTCTAGAAAATGGCACTGCATCTACTGTTTGTATTTATAGTATACAAAATACCCTTCTTTTTTGCAGGAAGAATATTTTTATAATTTTAGAAACGTCTATAGATAAAGGGGTGCAAAACATTAGGACTTAAGTCTTAAAAATGAACATAACAGTAAAAAAATGGGAGGTTTTATACTTTTTCAAAGTGAAGAGCCTTGACGGCAGTCTTAAGAAAACGATACACTTATTTCAAGAATTCTTGAAGATTTTTTTGATACAAGCATGTACCATAAAATTGAAAAAGGCAAACTTGCTGAAAGGCAAGGACGCAAAGCCATGGATCTACGGACAGATGTCTATGATCGCCAGGTTGCCGATTTTTGTGTTGTTTCATAATTCGACACTGGCCAGATCCTGGCTGGTGTATTTTTTTTGCGGAGAAAAAGGTAAAGGAGGTTGGCGTATGCCAGAGGAAAGCATTTTGCTTCTTTTGGGACTTGTCGCTGCCATGTTGGCGGGATGCGGAGCAGCAGGCTGTTTTGTATCGAACACCTTGTCGGCGCGGAGCCGGTTTAAAAAATCAGCTAAATATGTGGACATGAATACCTTTCGTGTTCGCCCGGCTCCTCTAAAAAAGTAGGCAGGTGACGGCATGAATTGTAGAAAAACGCAAGAACAGCAAGAACAGATACATATTGCCAGGCAGCCTATTTTTGATATGCAGCGGCAGGTATATGGTTATGAGTTGTTATTTCGTCGTACTTTGCAGAATACATACGATGGTACGGATCCAGACCAAGCTACATTGGATGTAGTGACGAACAGTTTTTTATTGTTCGGAATTGATTCTTTAACGCGGGGCAAGCTCGCATTTATTAATTTTACGGCCAACAACTTGTTGACGAAGCTGCCTGCGATGCTGCCGCGTGAGCAAGTGGCGGTGGAAATTTTAGAAGATGTAAAACCGGATGAAGAGGTGCTGCGGCGTTGCCGCGAACTTAAAAGCGCCGGCTATATGCTGGTATTGGATGATTTTGTTTACAAAAAAGAACGATTGCCGTTGGTGGAACTGGCGGATATCGTAAAAATCGATTTTCGGGCTACTTCTGCGGCGGAGCGCCAGCAATGGCAGGATTTTTTAACTCCCTACGACCTTCGCCTTTTGGCGGAGAAAGTAGAAACGGAGGAAGAATTCCAGGAAGCTAGGGCTGCAGGCTATACATATGTTCAGGGGTATTATTTTTCCAAGCCGGCGTTGGTTTCCGGTAATGCGTTGCCGGCGTGTAAAGCGAATCATTTTAAGCTTCTTCAAGAATTTAGCCGGTCTGATTTGGAATTTGGCCAAATTGAAGCGGTTTTGCGCAAAGACGTATCTCTGTCGTACAATTTGCTGAAATTTATCAATTCGGCTCTATTCGGTTTTCGCCAGCCGATTCGCTCGTTGCGTCAGGCTATGGTCTTATTGGGCCATAAAGAGTTGAGCAAGTGGGGCGCTCTTGTAGCGTTGAAAGACATGGGCGTGGACAAGCCAGGAGAACTGATTTTGTCTTCGTTGGTGCGTGCGCGTTTTGGGGAGCAATTGGCCATGCACTGTGTCGGCAAAGTTTGCACGGCCGATGCATTTTTATTGGGCTTGTTTTCTCACTTAGATGCGTTATTGGACCGACCATTGGCTGATATATTGTCGGAAATACCAGTCAAAGAGGAAATCAAAAGAGCTTTTAACGAAGAAGCGGAAGGCGTGTTAAGCCTATTGTATAATTTGATGCAAAAATACGAGCAAGGTCAGTGGCAGAGCGCCGCTGCCTACGCCAAAAAAATAGAGTTATCAGAAGGCCAGGTTCTCTTGGGATACCGGGAAGCGTTGAATTGGGCGCAGGATGTGTTCACAGGCAACTGTTAAGAAAAAACGAGAGGTCTTGCAGATGATGACCGGATGTGTTTCTGTCTTTTTGGATCATATAATTGTCGCCTTATTAGCCCCGGATACTGCCGATTATTGTCAGTATCTGGATTTGGCTTCTGGCAGAGTGTTGGTATTGGGCGCCAAAGAAAAGAAGCAAACGGGGCTAAGTGAGTGTTGTGAAGAAGGCTGGTCTTTGGTGGAACAGGAGCCAGAGCGGTTTATTCCATTGAGCCCTCTTGCGCCGCAGCAAGTGACTCCATGGTATGGAGAGTTTGCGCAGGCGTGTTGTCAGGGAGTGCAACGGCAAGAACTGTTGCAATTACTGGAAGGCAGCGGTTTTTTAGCTCGCTTTTACGACGCGCTGGCTTGTGATGATTTGCTGCGTGAGAGCTGGCGGCAGTTTGAAACGGAAAAAGTCCGCGCTTATTTTTTGACGTTGGTACCTGCAGCGGTGGCGGTAGAGTTTTGTGATTTTACAGCGCAAAAAGAAGAGGCGTTGAATGTTTTTGGTTAGACGAAGGAATGGAATAAAGCGGGTAGCGCGTTGACGTAAAAATAGTCTGCAGCTTTTGAGGAAGAGGCAGATTATTTTTATGTGTTGAAAGAATATTATAAAACAAGGAAAAATGTATTTTTTCTTTGGAACGTTATTTAGGAAGGTTTTTTGCAAGGAAAGAAGAATTATCAGAAAATACAATAAATGTAAAAATCATAGAAAGCGAGGGATGAACATGGGTTGGTTGAATAACTTGAAAGTAGCGCAACGATTGGTGTTGTTAATCCTCGTTTTTGTAGTAGCCTTAGTGGGAGTTGGGGGTACTGGGTATTTTTATCTCAAGAAAACAAGTGATGCTATGGATGCGATGTACCGCGAGAAGATGCATGCGGTGGAGTTGATTTTGGAGAATCGCATTCATATGCGGCGTATTGAGATGAGTACCTTTGAGCTTATGATCACTACTAATGATAGTGAAAATCAAAAATTGCTGACAATGGTGCGAGAGCGGGAAGCAGCATTTGATAAGAATGTGGCGGACTTTGAAAAAATGCCGTTGACAAGCCAGCAAAAAGCGGAGGTAGAGGGTCTTCGCGCTAAACTGCAAGCCTACCGACAGGTTCACAAGCAAGTGCTGACATTGGCGGGACAGAATAAAAATGAAGAAGCGTATCGGCTTTTTAAGAGCCAAGCTGAGCCATTGGGGCTTTCTTTTAACCAAGTGCTTGTGCAGTTGAGTGAGGATGTCAAAAAAGAAGCGACAGTGATGAATGAGCAAGGAAAAAAAGATTTTTCCCAAGCGTCTCTGACTTTCGCGATGATGCTGACAGCAGCGATTTTATTGGGCTTAGCGTTAGGCTGGACGATTACTAAACGGATTACCAGCCGCTTGACGGCGACAGTGGTGTTTTTGGATCATGTGGCGGAGGGCGATTTTTCGCAAGAAGTGCCAGCCTCCAGTATGGCTGACAGAAGTGAATTCGGAGTGTTGGCGACTTCCGTGGATAAGATGAATCGCAGCATCGGGGCGTTAATTCGCAATTTGCTTAACACCGCGGAGCAATTAGCTGCGTCTTCTGAGGAACTGACAGCCAGCGCGGATCAATCTGCGCAAGCGTCGAATCAAGTGGCGCAGTCCATTACGGAAGTGGCAAAAGGCTCGGATGAGCAACTGCGGGCGGCGGATCAGACAAGAGACATGGTAGAGCAAATGTCAAAAGGCATTGACCAAATGGCGCAAAATACGATGGTCGTGTCCGCATCGGCGCAAAAAACGGCGAGCGCTGCGGCGGAAGGCGAGCAGTCTGTGGGGCAGGCTGTCGCCCAAATGGGTATTATTGAAACAAAGACAGAAGCGACGGCACAGGTAATCGCTTCCTTAGAAGAACGATCCAAGCAAATCGGGCAGATTGTAGAAGTTATTTCTACGATTGCGGCGCAGACCAATCTGTTGGCGCTCAATGCAGCTATTGAAGCGGCTAGAGCTGGTGAGGCCGGTCGAGGCTTTGCCGTGGTCGCCGATGAGGTGCGCAAATTGGCGGAACAATCTCAAGACGCGGCCAAGCAGATTACGGAGTTAATTGGAGAAGTGCAAGGGCGGACCAATCAGGCGGTCTTGTTTATGAATGAAGGCCGAAGAGAAGTAGAAACAGGAGCGAAGGTGGTTAATTCCGCCGGACAAAGTTTTGCTGATATTTTGCGGATGGTACGGGAAATTTCTGCGGAAGTGCACGAAATTTCAGCGGCGACCGAAGAATTGACAAGCGGTACGCAACAGGTGGTTGGCGCGGCGCAACGCATCAGCAAAGAGAGCCGTCAGGCGGCGGAACAAACGGAAACCATCTCGGCGGCGACCGAAGAACAGTCGGCCTCGATGGAGGAAATTGCGTCCGCCAGCAGGCATTTGGCCAATATGGCGGAAGGCTTGCAGGTGGCGGTGCAGAAATTCAAAATTTAAGAAACACTATTTGACTTTTTTTTAGCGCCCCCTTATAATTTGAATATATTCAAATTATAAGGGGGCGCTTTATGGCTAGAATTGCGCAAGATCCGGAAGTGCGCCGCCGCGAGATCTTAGATGCCGCGGAAAAATTGTTTGAACAGAAAGGATTTCAGCGTACTACCATCAGCGATATTGCTCAGGCTATGAACGTCGCCCAAGGAATGCTCTATTATTACTTTAAATCCAAAGAGGAGCTGTTGGGGGTGCTGGTTCACCGCCAGGCAATGGCTGTCATGGCGGAAGTGCGGCGGCAGCCTGGTTTTGCGAACGGAACGCCAACGCGAAAAATAGAGCTAATGCAGTCGGCGCTGTTTTCCAGCGCGTGCTCTCCGGACGCTGTACTGTTGCGAGCTTTGTTTGACGAGCGCAACGCTCACATTCGGGACCGGGTCAATCGGCAGATAGAAGAGTCTATCAGCGAATGTCTGAAGGAGATCATTGAGGAGGGCGTTCAAGATGGTTCTTTCAAAGTGGCGGACACGGAAGCGGTTTTGAACTTTATTCTGAAATTCGGCGAAGTGATGATTGAGGCCATGCAGGCTAAACTTTCTCGCCAGCAAGTGGTGGTGCGTCTGCGCTTGGCAGAGCAACTGCTGGAAACGCTTTTGGGGTTGAAGCCGAAGACGATGCGCCTTACGTTGAGTCTGTAATGGCGAGGTGACTTTTCGCAGGAAGAAAACTTTCTGCGTATTTTTTGCCATTTAATTGAATGTATTCAAACAAAGAGCTGTTTTTGTGGATACTCAACTTCTTGTGCAAAATCAGTATCTTCCGCTTAGGGTGCGGGTTTTTATTTGCTTATTAATTGAACGCATTCAAAATAAATATAGATACCTATGATAAAAGGAGAGAGACCTATGCAAAAATACTGGTCCCAGATGCCGAAGAAAAGGTTGTATTGCGGGGTAGCCGCCGTGGTGCTCGGCGTGGCGGCAGCAGGAGGAATCGTCTGGAATCTCAAAAGCCAGCCCCAAGTGGTGGAAGAAGAGCTGCCTACGGCGAGAACGCTGGTGGTGGGCGTTAAAAAAGAAGCCCAAAGCTACGCGTATGCCGGCGAAGTGCGGGGGCGTTATGAAAGCAAGCTGGCCTTTCAAGTGAACGGTAAAATCGTGAAGCGCAACGTACAATTGGGAAGTGCCGTTCAAGCGGGAGATGTGCTTCTGCAGATTGATCCCAAGGATGTGCAGCAGACTGTAACCAGTATGAACGCACAAGTGGCGTCCGCCCAATCGCAGCTGCGTTTGGCGGAGAAAAACATGGAACGTTATCAGCGGCTGTGTCAAAGCGGTGCAGTCAGCCAAATGGTGTATGATCAGTATGTGACGGCCTATGACGCGGCGCTGGCTGCGGTGCAGCAAGCGGAGGCGCAGCAGACGCAGAGCGGCAATCAAATGGAGTATACGCTGCTTAGGGCCGATCATAGCGGCGTTGTTTCGGAGTTGACTGCAGAAATTGGTCAAGTGGTCAGTGCCGGGCAGCCGATTGTTACGGTGATCCAAAATGGAGAAAGGGAAATCGAAATCAGCGTGCCTGAAAACCGCCTAGAAGAACTAAATCAAGCAGGGACGCTTCAGGTTACGTTTTGGGCGCTTGCCAACCGGGTGATCGAAGGGACTGTGCGCGAAGTGGCGCCTATGGCGGATCCAGTAACGCGGACCTTTAAAGTGCGCGTCGCCTTGAATCAAACGCCGCCGGAGGTCAAGTTGGGCATGACGGCATCGGTAACGGTCGGTCAGGGAAACAGCCAGCCGGTGTTAACGGTGCCGCTGGCCGCTATTTACCAAAATAGCAGCCAGCCCGGACTTTGGGTGGTGCAAGCAGATGGAACTTTATCGTTGCGTATGGTAAAACTGGGGCAATACGGCAGCGATTCTGTGCAGGTAGTGGAAGGGCTGCAGCCGGGAGAACGCATTGTGGCGGCCGGGGTGCATAAATTCCGTGAAGGACAGCGTATCAATCTGGGCGGTGGAACATTATGAACCAGTTCAATCTGACGGAATGGACGCTGAAGCATAAGCAGTTTATCTATTTTTTCATTGTTTTATTCTTTTTGGCGGGCGTTGTTTCGTATAAGAACCTTGGCCGTATGGAAGATCCGGATTTTACGGTTAAGCAGATGGTGGTGACCGTAGCCTGGCCGGGGGCGACAGCCTTGCAGGTGGAAGAGCAGGTTACCGATAAAATCGAGCGCAAGCTGCAGGATCTGCCTGGGTTGGATTATTTGAAAAGCTACTCTATGCCCGGCTACAGTGTTATTTATGTAAACGTAAAAGAAACGGTGCCTAAGGCGGAGATCCGCAATCGCTGGGTGGAAGCCAGGCACATGGTGGACGATATTAAGGGGACCCTTCCAGTTGGCGTGATGTCGCCCAGTTTTAATGACCGTTTTGACGAAGTGTACGGGGTTGTTTATGCGCTTACTGGGGACGGCTATACCTATGAAGAGCTCCGAGAAAAGGCGGAAAAAGTGCGCCGCATTCTTTTGGGCGTTCCTAGTGTTAAGAAGGTCAATCTTCTCGGCGTGCAGACTGAAAAAATTTTTATAGAAATCGAAAACGCCAAAATGGCGCAGCTCGGAATTGATCCTGCGCTTGTTACCGCCGCCATTCAAAGCCAAAATGCCATGGCGCCAGCGGGAATGCTGGAAACCAAGGCTGATAATGTGTATCTGCGTGTCACCGGTATGTTTGAAAAGGTGGAGGAGATTCGCAGCTTGCCTATTCAGGCGAATGGCCGGACCTTTCGCTTAGGGGATATTGCCAAGGTGACTCGCGCCTATGCCGACCCCAGCGATCCTAAGTTTTTCTATAACGGGCAGCCGGCAATAGGTATTTCCTTGGCCATGGAATCTGGGGGCAATATCCTTACTCTTGGCGAGTCTCTGGAGACGGCGACTAAGCAGATTCAAAAAGCGCTGCCAGGCGGTATGGAGCTGCACCAGACGGTAAACCAGCCGCAGGTGGTGGCCAACTCCATTAGCGATTTTACCAAATCGCTAATGGAAGCCATCGTGATTGTGCTTATCGTCGGTTTTGTCAGCTTGGGATCACGCTCCGGCATTATTGTCGCTGTGTGCATTCCCTTGGTTATCGCCATTGTCTTTACCTGCATGAAGCTGTTGGGCATTGATTTGCAGCGCATATCCTTAGGCGCATTGATTATTGCCTTAGGCCTGTTGGTGGACGACGCCATCATCACCATTGAAACGATGGTGGTCAAAATGGAGGAGGGCTGGAGCCGCTTTAACGCCGCCTGCTTTGCTTATACGTCGACAGCCTATCCCCGACTGACCGGAGAGCTTGTAACTTGCGCCAGCTTTATTCCTGTAGGTTTTGCCACAGGCAGCGGCTCAGAGTATTGCGTAACCCTTTTTTATGTTGTAGTGATTGCGCTTGTCTCTTCATGGGTTGTGGCCGGGACGGCGACGCCGCTATTGGGGTATTTGTTTATTCGTGTAAAGCCTAAGCAAGGAGAAACGGACGGCGAAGCCGTCAGTGTGCACGATACGCCCTTTTACGCCTGGTTTAAGAGGCTCCTCAACTGGTGCTTGCGCCACCGGCGGACGGTGTTGGCTGCTACGGCGGGCTGTTTCTTTGGGGCTATTGTCTTGATGGGGTTGGTGAATCACGAATTTTTCCCCTCGTCAACGCGTCCGGAGCTGATTGTGCAGTTGAAACTGCAAGAAGGCGCCAGCGTTGATAAAACCGAAGAAGTGGCAAAACAATTTGCACAGCAATTGGAGGATCATCCTCTTATTTCGTACTATACGTACCATGTGGGGGAAGGGGCGCCCCGTTTTGTTCTTAGCTTTGAGCCGACTTTTAATAAGACTAATTTTGCAGAGTTCATTATTGTCGCCAAAGACTATAAGGCGCGCAATGAGCTGCGAGAAAAGCTGAGCAAGCAGCTTGCCAATGAGTTTCCGGAAGTGCAGCAGCATCTTAAAGTGATCAGCAATGGTCCTGCGGCGGATTATCCGATTATGCTGCGGGTGATCGGGGAGGATCCTAATAAGGTGAGGGACATTGCGCAGCAGATGGAGCCTATTATGGCGCAGCATCCGAAGGTGAAAAATGTCAACTTGAACTGGAATGAAAAAAGCAAAGTGATGCATTTGGAAGTAGATCAGGATAAAGCAAGAAGTCTCGGCGTATCCTCCCAGGCCTTGGCGACGGCTTTGCAGACGCAGCTTTCCGGTGCGCCGTTGTCGGAATACCGGGAAACGGATCGCACCATCAGCATGCTTTTCCGCTTTGATGCTTTGGACCGTAATGACTTATCACGCATGAAAAATTTAAGCATTCATGTAGGCAATGGCCGTTATATTCCGCTGGATCAAATTGCTAAAATCTCTTCTGACGCGGAAGAAGGCTTGATTTATCGGCGTAATCTGAAGCCGATGATTGCGGTGCAGGCGGAAATTTTGCCTGGAGCTACCGGCGACAGCGTCGCCGAAGAAGTATTCAATCAGATGGCAGATTTGCGCGCGTCGTTGCCGCTAGGATACAAAATCGAGTATGACGGCTCGAAAGAAGACAGTCTCAAGGCGGTGCGTTACATCATGGAAACCGTGCCGGCTATGATTATTATCATTATGATTCTCTTGATGATTCAGCTGCAAAACATTCCTAAGATGATTCTGACGCTGTTAACGGCGCCTTTAGGTCTGATCGGCGTAGCGTTAGGACTGTTTTTGACAGGAAGCCCCATGGGCTTTGTAGTGCAACTGGGCATTTTGGCGCTGGCAGGCATTATTATGCGCAATACCATTATTTTGATGGACCAGATTGACCAACAACTGGCGGCTGGAGATTCTCTTTGGGACGCTATCATTAACGCTACGGTAATTCGGTTTCGTCCGATTCTTCTGACGGCAGCGGCGGCGATACTGGGCATGATTCCGCTGATCCCCAATATGTTCTGGGGACCGATGGCGGTGGCCATTGCTTCTGGCTTGGCGGGAGCTACGATATTGACTTTGCTGGTGCTGCCGGTCATGTATGCAACCTTGTATCGCGCGAAACCTCCGGTAGCGGAGCAGGCGCCGGAAAAAGCGAACTGAAAGGAAGCGAGAAACGATGGAAATAACGTATAAAAAAATCCTGGCGCCGATTGATGGCTCCCAAAACTCTTTTGCCGCTCTGGCTCATGCGGTTGCTTTGGCGAAAACGAGCGGAGCGGAGCTGCATATCTTGTATGTAATGGCGTTGTCACAGCAATTGCCGCTGGCGTCGCAGATTTCCGGCTGCAAAATCCCTCTTTACACCGTAGATAAACCGGAAGCTTTTGCTAAAACGATTATTGACGCCGCCGTAGCGAGCGTGCCGGAAACGGTGAATATCAAAACACATGTGGAGACCGGCGCCCCGACCATTGTCATTAAAGAATTTGCAGAACAGCACAAGGTCGATATGATTGTCATTGGCAGTCGAGGACTGGGAGCTATTTCCGGCTTGATTCTGGGCAGCGTCAGCGGCTATGTGGTACATCAGGCCAAGTGTCCGGTATTGGTGGTTAAATAAATGCAGCTAAAGAAACTGCAATCATAGGGGGAACCAAGGTGAAAATAGAAAGGCCTGCGTGGGCAAAAAAAGCCGTCCTTTTGGGCGCGGCGCTGGCGTTGTGGAGCAGTACCGCAGCGGCAGAACCTACGGCGTTAACGCTGGAAGAAAGTATTTCTCTGGCGATGGCGCGTAATCCGGTTCTGCGCATTGCTGCGGCGAATGAGGAGAAAGCGGTTGGGGCCGTGGGGGAAGCACAGGCTGCCAAAGGAATCAGCGTTGATTATACGCATACGGAAATGCGCTCTACGGCGCCGCTTTCCTGGATGTCGACGATGGCTGCCATTTCTCCTTACAACTATTTCAGTAACAAAATCAGCGCCAGTGTGCCTTTGTATACGGGGGGCAAGCTCGAGAGCGTCATCGCCCAGGCCAAACTGGGACAGCAGGTATCCGCCTTGGAAGTGCAGGCGGTACGGCAGCAATTGCAGCTCGATACGACGGTGGAGTACTATGAGGTGCTGCGCAGCGGCAAACTCTTAGACGTAGCCCGGCAAACGGAGGGCGATTTTGCCGGGCATTTGAAGCAGGTGCGTCAAATGTATGACGAAGGCGTTGTTGCCTGGCGGGATGTGCTGCAGACCAAGGTGCGTCTGGCCAATGCCGAAAACAGCCGCGTCCAGGCGGAAAACGCCTATCAACTTTCCCAATATGCGCTGAATAAGCGCATCGGTTTACCGCTTCATGGCGAATTGAAGCTGCAAGAGCCTGCGGCCAAAGAACTGCCGCAGGAAACTATGGCGGCTTATGTGGAGCATGGCGTTGCCAAAAGGCCGGAAATGGCGCAAAGCCAGGCTGGCGTCGTCGTGGCTAAGGAGAAGATCAAGGAAGCCAAGAGCAGCAAGCAGCCAAGCTTGGCCCTCACCGGCAGCACCGCCTGGGATGATAATGAAGCCTTTGGCGGCAAGAATCGCGACTGGACGGCCATGCTGATTGTGCAGCTGAATCTTTTTGATTCCGGAGCTGCCCAGGCCAAGCTCAAGCAGGCTAAAGCCGGCGAAGCGGCGGCGAGGGAAGAAGAACGACAAACCAAAGACGCTATTTCGCTGGAAATCAGCGACGCCCATTTGCGGGTGCAAGAAGCCCTGAAACGCATCGAAGCTACCCGTACCGCTGTGGAAGAAGCGCAGACTAATTTTAATATCAGCCGGGAAAGCTATGCGGCTGGAGTGGGTACCAATCTGGACGTTATGGACGCGGAAGTGGCGCTGCAGCAGGCGCAGACGAACTATATTCAAGCGTCCTACGACTTGCAGATTAGCCGTGCGCGCCTGGAAAAGGCCATCGGACCGCAAAAGTGAAAAAGTAAGACGAACAAGAGCCACGTGAGTGACCGGAGGGTACGCGGGAGGGCTTCGGGAATGCCGCGACTACTTTTGACGGTTTGCTAAAAGAAAAAAGGCGGCTCCTTATTAGGAGTCGCCTTTGGTAAATATATCGGAATTTATAAAACGAACCGCGAAATACGCGAAAGACGCGAAAGGTTTTTTGAAAAAATAATCTTTGCCGCTACGCCCGCTAAATCCCCCTGGCCCTGCGGGCCTTCCCCCTTTGGCAAGCAATGTCAAAAACCTATCGTGGAATAAACTGTAAAAAGCAATAAAAAGACTTGACAACTAGAACGTCACCTAATAATCGAAAAGGATACGTTTTATAGATCGTATACTACTTTCGATGATGGTGATGTAGCGTGATAAACCAACTATTTACCCAATTGAGAGATGCTCTTACGGACGTAAGTTTTATGTGTACGCATCGAACAAAAGCTACGTATTTTACTCGTTCTACCTGCACATTGGATTTCAAACGGCTTATGGCATTTACTTTGAAATTACCCAAGGGGGCGATGCAAATTGAATTAAATCAGTTTTTTAAAAAGTTTTTGCCAAGTTCAGAGCCCCAACGTGCTGCTTCTCTAAAAAAAGCACGGTTAAAAGTTGCGCCGTCGGCCTTTGTAGAGCTGATTAATGATGCGTTATCCACGATATACAAAAGTCCTTTTCAAGGCTTTCGAGGGTATCGAGTAGTTGCTGTGGATGGTTCGGTTTTCGAAGTGCCAACTTATGCTAAATCTATATTTGGCACGTTAAACGCATCGGGTGCCAAAGTGGCAAAAGCTCAGATTTGCAATTTATATGATGTATATAACCATATCATATTAGAAGGAGAAATTGCTCCTTACGTAACTAGCGAAAGGACGCAGGCTGCGCGGTTAATTGAACGTCTTGAAGAGAAAAGTCGTCACTTAGAAATAGAAAACCTCTATCTGTTTGATCGTGGTTTTCCTTCGAGGGAACTCATCCGCACATTAGGAAGCAGCCCGTATATCTTTCGCGTAAGCAAGGCTTTTTTAGCGCCGATTAATCGCGCAAATCAAGCGGATCAGTTGGTTGAAATCACGGATGATCAAGGAAATCAGCACCAAGTGCGAGTCCTAAACATTACGTTGCCATCAGGTGCAACCGAGAAACTGTTTAGCAATATCATTGACGAGAAGGTTACAATAGAGGATTTTAAAGAGCTCTACCAAAAACGCTGGGAAATTGAAACGCAGTATCGTACGTTAAAATCTGTCTTTGAAATTGAGTGCTTTAGCAGCTCTAATCTTCAGCTAATAGAGCAAGATTTTTATGCTGCAATTTATGTTTTCAATTTGCTAGCAGTTGCTCAAAACTATGCCAATGAGGAATTGAAGCAAGAAAAAGCAGACCTTACTTATGAGTATAAGACGAATACTAATGTCGCATTTTCCGAGTTGAAAGATATGGTTCTGGACATTGTATTGAGCAAAAACCCACTCAAGAAGCTTTTTGTCATGCGCAAGCTTCTAAATCGAATCAAACGCTATAGTTTGCCGGTGCGTCCAAACAGAGCCTCTACGCCTCGGAAAGTTAGGTTTGCTTGCGTCAAATTCCCATTTAATACAAGGAGAAATCATTGAAATGGATTTTTCTGGAATTATAGGTTTTTGACATTGCTTTGGCAAGGGGGACTTTCACTTTGCCGCCCTTGTTAAAGGGAGGTGCCGCCACAGTGGCGGAGGGATTCGGCTCTTGTTAAAAAATACCGTATCCCGTAACCCTCCTGCGTACCCTCACTCTACTCCTGTTCAAAACCCGTTTCTTCTTTTTCTTACCCCCGAGCCAAGAGGAAGATGTTTTTCATGTCTTCTTGATGGAGAACCTGGAAAGCGCCGATCGTCCGCTTGCCTTCAAAGCTGCACTTATAAGCCAGCTCATCAATCTGCGCATCGCTGACTTCGAGGCCTAATTCTTTTAAAGAGGTGGGCATGCCGATGGACGTGTAGAAGTTTTCCATGGATTTGATGCCGGCGAGAGAGGTATTGTCCGGCGAAGCGAAGTTATTGGCGATACCTAGGACATTGACGGCGAATTGGGCAAAACGGGCTGGATTGGTTTTTTGAACATAACGGGCCCAACTACCCCAGATGGCGGCCAAGCC
This sequence comes from uncultured Anaeromusa sp., assembly GCF_963668665.1. Lineage (NCBI taxonomy): Bacteria > Bacillati > Bacillota > Negativicutes > Selenomonadales > Sporomusaceae > Anaeromusa > uncultured Anaeromusa sp. Next base: position 1,595,510 of record NZ_OY764902.1, read on the forward strand.
TGCGCCATGAGCCACGTCGAAAATGCCGCTCAATTCGTGCTCTAGCTGATGGCAGGCCCAGTCTCCTAGACTGCGATGGCCGGTGAGGTCGTTGTGGGAAAGGCTGCTGGCCCACATGATTTCCGCCCGGGCATTATAGTTGGCCGGGTCTTTAACCAGGATGCGGGCATTGCGGATGACAGTGCGCATAAGGGCTTCACTAATGCTGTCGGTCAATTCCATACTGGCGTAGGGGCTGAAATATCGTTCCATCGAGTGCATGAGGATATCGGCGCAGCCGCTGGCAGTCTGATACGGAGGCAGCGTGGCTGTTAGCTCAGGGTTCATAATGGCGAATTTACAGCGGCTGTGATCGTTGGTGCAGCCGCGCTTGAGCCAGCCGTCTTCGTTGGTGATGACCGAGGAGTTGCTCATTTCGCTGCCAGCGGCGGCGATGGTCAAAATGGTTCCCACTGGAAAGCAAGCTTGCGGCTGGGCTTTGCCGCAGTAAAAATCCCAGACGTCGCCGTCGTAGGCTAGGCCATAGCCGATGGCTTTGGCGGAATCGATAACACTGCCGCCGCCGACAGCTAACAGAAAGTCTACTTTTTCCTCGCGGCACAATTCGATGCCTTCGCGCACCTTGGAAAGACGGGGATTTGGTACGACGCCGCCGAGGCTGACGTGTTTTAGGCCAGCTTTTTCCAAGGAAGCATAGACGCGGTCCAGCAGGCCGGAACGTTGCACGCTGCCGCCGCCAAAATGAACCAGTACGGTTTGGCCTTGTTGTTCCGCAATAAGTTGTCCCACTTGATTTTCCGTGTCTTTGCCGAAAATCACCCGGGTGGGTGCATAGTATTCAAAGTTATTCATGATTTGTTCACTCCTTGTAATTTGCAATAAAATAAGAATTTCCACATGGAATGATTATTTTCCTCTGCCATACACAAAAAAACAAAACCGATCTTCTAGCAGCGGGGTTAGGTTTGCAGAAAGATACTTGTTGAAATGAAATGGAATTGTAACACCGTAGTGCTAGGATAGTATAAATGACAACAGAAAGGAAGCTTTTTATGAAAACTAATAGCTGTTTACAGCAAGAAGAAATAACGATAGCCCAGCCAGGGAGAAGGCAGCGTTTTTGGCTGGCGTGCTTGTTGGGCCTGATTTCCTCCATGGGTCCGCTTTGTACTGATTTGTATTTGCCGGGGCTGCCGTTGATGCAGCAAAGTCTTGGCGGCGCTACGCCGTCCCAGGTGCAGTTGAGCCTGACTGCGTCACTCTTGGGTTTGGCCGTCGGGCAGCTTTTGATGGGGCCGTATAGTGACGCGGTGGGACGCCACCGGCCATTATGGCTGTCGCTGGGTGTCTTTTCCTTTGCGTCTTTTTGGTGCGCCTTTGCGACATCCGCCTGGGAATTGGCGGGCGTGCGCCTTTTGCAGGGGCTGGCTGGCGCGGGAGGCATTGTAATCTCTCGGGCGATGGTTAGGGATTTGTACGAAGGGGCGGAGCTTACCCGCTTTTTCTCTCTTCTTATGCTGATGCATAGCGTCGCGCCGACGCTGGCGCCGACGTTGGGCGGTTTGTTGCTGCAAGTCACCAACTGGCAAGGTATATTTATTGTCTTGGGGATATTGGGAGTGCTGCTGACGGCAGGGGCTTGGCTGGGTTTAAAAGAAACATTGGCGGAGAAAAATCGTGTTCCCGCCAATGGACAGGCCTTGTTAGCCTCCTTTGTTTCCCTGTGGGGCAATCGCTCTTTTCGTTACTATGTTTTGGTCCAAGGTTTTGTGGGAGGCGGTCTGTTTGCCTATATTGCCGGGTCTCCCTTTGTGTTGCAAGGAGGCTTTGGCTTGTCAGCCCAGGCCTTCGGTCTCTGCTTTGCAGTGAATAGCTTGGGCGCCTTGCTAACGACACAGTTGATCAGGCGCTTTAACCGTCGTTATTCCGATATGTTTTTAATGCGCCTATCTCTGGGCGTTTCGGCGGCAGCCAGCTTGGTGTTATTGGCTGTGCTTTTTTTGGGCGGTCCGCTTTGGGCGGTCTTGGGCGCGTTGTGGCTCATGGTGGCTTGTGTGGGTTCTACCATGACAACCAGCTTTTCTCTAGCTATTCAAGATCAAGCCAAAGCGGCTGGCAGCGCGTCGGCGCTGCTGGGTTTGGTGATGTATGTTTTTGGAGCGGCCGTGTCTCCTTTAGTCGGCTTGGGAGGAGACGCTCTTTGGCCGATGGGGCTGCTGATAGCGCTTTCTAATGGTGCGGCTCTTTTTTGCGGCTGGCGGGCCTTGCAGCATTCAAGAAACATAATAAAAGCAAAAGAAGAAAGAATAGTCAAAAAATAATTGACATTTATTGGAGGATATGGTGCCATATAGGTAGATCATTAGTAGGGAGGGTTGGTTATGAAAACGGGGAAAAAAGCAAAACCTTTAGGCCAAGCGACCGTGCAAGAACTGACCGATCGCAAATGTGGTTTTTGCGGCCTCAATCTGTTGTTTGCAAAAGTGGAGGTAGAGGAAAAAGCAGCTTGGCTTGTGTGTCCGACCTACGAGGCGCAGCGTGAGTTTTCCAAGAATGAACATTCTGCTTACAAAGTGGCGTTGTCGGAGACCGCCTATAAACCTGGTGATGAAGCCAGGGAAGAGCAGAGTGTCAAAACCAGCGCCGTAGGTAAGCGGGAACATCATGACCGTCCGAACGTAGTAGCGCCGCCTCAATCATCGCCCCGTAGATAAGCGCAGGCCTCTTCCGGTTGCCGGAAGAGGCCTGCTTTTTCTCTATAGCAGAATTTATAAGTTTCGAGAGGCTGGGAAAGGAGGACTGGCGGGGGTATGGATAACGAACCGCGAAATACACGAAATACGCGAAAGGGGATTTTAAACCTAGGAGTTTCTGTATAAACGGCGGCATAACTGTATTTGAGACAAGATTTCCGCGCGCTTCACAAAAACAACGGCGGTTGCAGTAACCCTCATTCATACCCTCCCGCGACTCCGGTTCTCTTGTTCCATCCAACTCCTACTGCTTTTCCGCCAGTTGAATAGAGGCGATAGCGGCGTTGACCGCTTCGTTGTTGCCGAAAAAAGCCATAGTATTGATATGCTGGGGGCAGTTGCCGACAATTTCCGCTGCTACAACATTCCCGGCTTTTTGAGCAATATCGGCGAAATAAAAGAGGCTGGGCACGTCGGTTTGAATCAGGCCGATGGCGTCAAAATGAAGGCCTTCGAGCTGTTTTTTAGCCTCTGGTGCTGTACGGCGCAGCAGCATGGCTACCGTATTGGGACGAGGAGCGCGGATAATGCGTGTCGTAAGCATGAAAATCACCTTCCTTATGCTCTATCATACGTCGAAGAGAGTGGGGAGAAGAGGCAGTCTATTGCGGAGTTGTTACGTATTTTTGCTCTCTAAACGAGAATCGCCTTTGTTGGCAGCGTCATTGTATTGGAGACAAGATTTGCGCGCGTCTCGCAAAAGCGGGCGAAGGCGGCAGTTTCTTAACTCGTTGCGCTCAAACAGGCGAAACTGTGCTTCGCCGTAGCCCGCGTTTGCGTCCTGCGGACCGTCTTGCTCCAATAAAAGTCTCCAATACAATGATCGCCGTCGCCGCTGCCCTCCATTTATTCCTGTTCAAAATCCCGTACCATGTTTTTCTCCTGCGTACCCTCACGCGACTCAGGTTCTCTTGTTCAATCCCTGCGTTTCGTGCCTTCTCATTCTCTACGACGCTTGCTTCAGCCCGTGCTTAGCTTCGTAGGCTTTGATGCGGTCCGCAACGTTTTGCTGCAGGTTGCGATAAAAGAAGAGGTAGTCATACACATGGTAGACTCCTGGTTGGAAGAGATCCAGCATAGGAGGGTAGTTGGCGCTGTCAATGTCGGTAACCTTCAAAGAGCCTCGCGTCGGATCCAAGTAGGCGCCAGTAAGCTGCGGAACTTCTTTGGTGATTTCGCCGTGGTAGTTGACAAAGACGGCCCCGAGATTCAGCGATTTGTCGGCAGGCTCGCTGGTGGTTTTCCAGTTCAACGGGTTGATGCTCAATGTTTTTTCCGGCACCAGCAAGGAAGAGGTTACCTCTGGAGCTTCGGTATTGAAGGAAATAACGACGCCTGTATCTGCGGCATGTTGCGCCATTTTTAACTGGGGATACTGCATGGCTTCTGTTGGAGTGACCGGCCAGCCGATGGCATAGGCGGCGACCAATTTTTGCTGTAATGCCGGATCGCGGTATACGTCTTTAATCAGGCGCAGCACCATGTCGCCTCCCTGGCTGAACCCGGCAAGAATCACCGGGCGTCCTTGGTTGTATTCCCTCAGGTAATAGGTGAAGGCCGCCTTGACATCTTCATAGGCGAGAGAGAAATAAGGACTGCTTTGCTGGCGCGGCAGCTTGTACATGGATAAAGAAGCTTGGCGGTAGTAGGGGGCGTAAAAATTACATTCTTGATCGTAAATGCCTTTTTCCATGAGGGTGGCGCCAAGAAAGAATTGGCGGGCCTGCGGGTCGTCTACAGGCATGTTATGCTGTTCGGCGCTGCCCATGTAGGCAGTGGGGCAGACGAAAAAGACATCTACCGCGTGTCCTGATTTTGCCGGTTCTCCTTGAAAGGCCCAGTTGCCGGAGGAGGCATAGTTTAGGGGAGCGCCGTGGGCGCTGCTAAACACAAGCAGGCAAAAGAAGAAAGGAAATAGAATACGTGGCCATAGTCGCATGCAGGTTCCTTCTTTCTGTGTAAAATCGGGAAAGTGAACAAGAGAACCTGAGTGACCGGAGGATACGTAGGAGAAAACAATGATATCATCCTCCTGCGAGCCCTCGCGAGACTCTGATTCTCTTGCTCGAATCTTCGCTTCTTTGCTACTCGGCAGCTACGGCTAAGGCTTCGTCAAGTTCTTCGCGTTCAAAGCCGACAATCAGGCGGCCGTTGATGCTGGTAACGGGGACGCTCAGTTGTTTGGTCAGCGCCAGCAGTTCCTTGCGGCCTTCTAGATCGCTTTCAATGTTGACTTCTTGAAATTTAACTTGCCGCAGTTCAAGGTACTTTTTGACCTTTTGGCACCAGGGACAGTCGGGAATGGAATAGACTTTAATCATGGTAAAGACCCCCTCATATATAGATTTTATATAAGAAAAAATGTACGTTTTTTTATATCCTCATTCGAACCCTCCGGTTCTCGTCGCGACTCCTGTTCAAGCCCTCCGTCGCGCCCTCCATCTACTCCTGTTTAAATCCCGTACTCCGCTGCCCGGTCAAGTACCGTTCCGCCAAAAGAGCCGCTACGGTACCGTCGGCAGCGGCGGTTGTCAGCTGCCGGATGGGTTTAGTCCGGATATCGCCAGCGGCGAAGACACCGGGAACATTGGTTTCACAGCTTTCCCCTGCGATAATGTGGCCGCTGGCGTGCAGGGTAATATCTTGGCTGTACAGGCTGGTTCTGGGAATGACGCCAATATTGACGAAAATACCGTCCAAGTCCAGTGTTCGCTGCTCCTTAGTATGGACATTTTCCACGACAACCCTTTGCAGCTCTGTTTCGCCGGCGGCGGAGAGAATTTGGGTCTGGAAAAGAAATTCTGTATTAGGCAAGTCTAGCACTGCTTGTTGTTCCGTAGGTTCCGCTGTCATTTGCGGTGAACGATGGATCAGGTATAGTTTTTTGGCGTATTTGCTTAAAACCTTTAGGGCCCCGGCTGCCGCATTGCCGCCGCCGACGACGGCGACAGTTTTTCCTTCATACAGGTGACCGTCACAAAGTTCGCAGTAATGAATGCCGTGGCTGCGAAAGCGTTTTTCTTCGGCAATGGGAAGCTGGCGGCGCTCCATGCCGCCAGCAAGAATAACCGCTTGCGGCTGGTATACGGCGCTGTGTGTTTCTACGACTTTTTCAGCGGCGGTCAGCTTCGCGCTGAGGACTTGGTCGAATTCATCTAAAACAGCGCCTGCTTCTAGGGCTTGCTGTTCCAGCGTTTTAACCAAGTCGCTGCCTTTGACTTTGGGTAGGCCAGGGTAGTTTTCCACGATATAGGCGTCGCGAATTTGTCCGCCCACCAGGGCATCTTCCAGTATCAACGTATTAAGTTTCATGCGCGCTGCGTATAGACCGGCAGTCAGGCCGGCGACGCCGGCGCCGATGATGAGCAAATCTAGCGGTTTATGGGGCTTGGACATGACGGCAGCCTCCTCAGTGTAAAGTACTCTATGTTAATTAAATTGTAGGTTGAGGAAATCGAGAAGTCAAGAAAGGCTTTTTGGTTGCCTCTATTCTCTATTGAGAATCGGACTAAAAAGAAATGGCAAGTACGAAAAAGCATCCTAAAGGCAGGGAAAAAAGACGTAAGACTCGAAAAAGAAAACTGTGAATAAAGAAAATAAATGAAAAGTTGTATGTAAGAAAGCATAGAAGGAGGCTGGCATTTTGCAAAAAATGAATCGACGGACCTTTTTGAAGGTCGGCGCAACCGCTGGAGCGGCCATGATGACCGGCGGCTGTTTTTTGTGGCCTGAAAACATTCCCCCCGCCGTGCGCCAAGGTAAGGCGCTTTATGACGTGTTAATTATCGGCAGCGGCGGCGGTGGTATGCGGGCCGCTTTGGAAGCGTCAAAGACGCCAGGTTTGAAGGTGGCGGTCATGACGAAGATGGCGCCTACTCGTTCGGCGACAACCATGGCCCAAGGGGGCATCAATGGGGCGGCGCGGACGACGGATTCCAAGGATTCGCCGGAAGTACACGCTTTTGATACCGTAAAAGGAGCCGATTATCTTTGTGACCAGGATGCGGTGGAGTATTTTACGGAAAAAGCGCCGGAAATTCTTTTTGAGCTGGATTATCAAGGAATTGCTTTTAATCGTCAGGCGGACGGCCGTTTTCATCAACGGAAGATGGGCGGCAGCACCTATGCGCGCGCGGCCTACTCAGCGGATATCTCCGGCCATGCGGTGCAGCATACCATGTTTGAGCAGTGCTTGAAAGCCAATATTGACTTCATTTCCGAATGCCAGCTGCTGGAAGTCGTGGCACCGGAAAATCGTCTCAGCGGCGTGGTGGCGCTCGATATGCGCAGCGGCACGGTACTGGCTATTGCCGCGAAAAGCATTATTATCGCTACCGGTGGTTACGGGCGCGCCTATTGGGTGCGAACGTCCAATCCCTATAGCTCTACTGGCGATGGTATTGCAGCGGCTTTGCGTGCCGGCATTCCTTTCAAGGATCCGGAAATGGTGCAGTTCCATCCTACCGGCTTGGCCAGTAATGGCGTTTTAATGTCTGAATCCAGCCGTAGCGAGGGTGCGTATCTTCTCAACAAGAACGGCGAACGTTTTATGGCTAAATATGCGCCGAAAGCCATGGAACTGGGACCGCGGGATTTGGTCTGTCAGTCGGTGGAAAAGGAAATCCTGGAAGGGCGGGGCATCGGGGAAGGTCTCAATGCTGCGGTGTATTTAGATTTCCGCCATATTCCTAAGGAACGTATTATGGAGCGTCTCTTCCAGGTTCGCCAGCTGGCGCTGAATTTTGAGGGAGTCGATGTGTTTGAAAAGCCGGTGCCGATTCGCGGTACCTGCCATTACTCCATGGGCGGCATTGACGTAGTGGATTACAAGACCTGCGCTACCAAAGTGCCGGGGATTTTTGCAGCCGGAGAATGCTCCTGTATTTCCGTGCATGGCGCCAACCGTCTGGGAGCTAACTCCTTGACGGAGGTGCTGGTTTTCGGCAAAACCGCCGGTGCCGGCGCGGCAGCCTATGTCAAAGGAGCGGCGTATGCAGACTCCAAAGAGGACCTGGCTGCAGGCGTAAAACGGTGGGAAGAGCAGTTTGCCGCCGCCACTGGGCGCGGCAGCGGCCCGTCGGTGGCCAGCATTCGGGACCGCATGGCTCTGACCATGTGGAACAATGCCGGTATTTTCCGCAACGAGCAGGGCCTGAACCAAGCGTTGAGGGATATTCAAGGTTTGCAGGAAGAATATAAGACTGCCTTTGTGGGTGATTCCAGCCGCGTCTATAATACGGCCTATATGAATTACCTGGAAATCGGCAATCTGCTCCAAGTAGCTCAGGCGATTGTGCTGGGGGCGCTGGCGCGCAAAGAAAGCCGAGGCAGTCACTCGCGCACCGATTTTGCCAAGCGGGATGATAAGAATTTTCTGCAGCACACCTTGATCAGCCGGGCCGGGGACGGCTTTAAGACAGAATACCGTCCTGTGGTTGTAACCAAGTACAAACCGGTAGAGAGGACGTATTGAGATGGCGATAACTTTAAAGATAGAGCGTTTTCTAGATGGAAAAACGTGGACGCAAGATTATGCGGTGGAACTGGAAAAAGGCATGACCGTCTTAGCGGCGCTGCTGAAAATTAAGGAAACCGTTGATCCGACACTGACTTTTACAGCCTCCTGCCGCTCCAGCATTTGCGGCGCTTGCGCCGTTCGGGTCAACGACAATGCCGTCTTAGCCTGCGAAACGCTGATGGAAGATTTGGTAAAGCGCTACCAAACGCAAACGCTGACGCTCGCGCCCTTGGGGAATTTTAAAGTATTGCGCGATTTGGCCGTGGATTGGCAACCGAAATACGAGCGGTTGAAAAAGATTAAACCCTTTTTGCAGCCGAAAAACGAATTCAGCGCTGCTGAAGGCTGCCGTCAGACGCCGGAGGCCTTTAAGAAGATCAGCAAGAACTCGGAATGCATTCTTTGCGGTTCTTGTGTATCAGAGTGCAATAAATGTACTGCTGACAGCAGCGACTTTTTCGATCCCTTCGTTTTCGCCAGGGCGCAAAAATTTGCCGCTGATTCCCGGGATAGCGATCCGGCGGCTCATTTGGTACCGGCTGTGCAGGACGGAGGCCTCTGGAAATGTATGAACTGCCAGGAATGCACTACTAAGTGTCCCAAAGGCTTGAAGCCTGCGGAAGACATTGAAAAGCTGCGCATCGCTACCTTTCGGGAGAAGATGTATCGCGGCATAGGGCCGTCTCATGCGTTGGCCTTTTACGATGATATTAAAGACACAGGGCGTCTTAACGAGGCCATGCTGGCTGCGAAAAGCGAAGGCATTCAGGCAGCCTTGCGCATTCCTGTAGCGTATCGACTGCTGCGGGCCGGCAAGCTGGCGCCTTTGGAAAAACATGAAGCCATCGCTGAAATTCAGAAGGTGCGGACTATTATGGTGGCTGCGAAGGAGGACAAAGCATGAAGTACGCCTTTTTTCCAGGCTGCGTGCTCCGCGGCGCTGCAAGTGAAGCGTTTTTAGCTACCGTAAAGGTGACGGAAGCCTTAGGGATTGAATTGGTGGAAATCCCCAGCTGGACTTGTTGCGGGGCGTCGCATTTGCAGGATGTGGACGAGCTGACGGCGCTGTCCGTTAACGCGCGCAATCTGGCGATTGCCGAAAGTATGGGCCTGCCGCTGTTGACAGTATGCAACACTTGTACGTTGCAACTGCGCCGGGCTAAAGCAGCCCTAGACGCTGATGCGGAGTTGAAAAAGAAAGTAAATGCCTTATTGGCGCCTGCAGGGTATGAATACAAGGGCACCGGCAAGGTAACCCATTTGCTGTGGGAACTGGCTTCGCAGCCGCAACTGCTGGCAGGGAAAGTTGCCAAGCCTCTTAACGGTTGGAAGGTGGCGCCCTATTACGGCTGCCACTTGCTGCGACCGCCGGAAATCATGGGATATGAAGACTGCTTCCATCCGCAGTCGCTGGAAAACGTGATTACCGCCTTGGGGGCGCAGCCGGTCGATTTTGCCTGGAAGCTTAAATGCTGCGGCTTCCATGCGTTTTGGACGGCGGAAGCCGATGTGATGAAGGTGACTGGCCAGGCGGTGGACAGCGCGGTCAAAGCTGGCGCCGAGGTAGTAGTAACGCCTTGTCCTCTTTGTCAGATGCAGCTGGATATGTACCAGCCGGAAGGGCGGGAAGCCGCCAAGACCAATGCGGAGCTGCCTATCTTGCATTTGCCGCAGTTGATTGGCTTGGCTTTGGGACTGACCAAGGAAGAGCTAGGCCTGGCGCGGCACATTTCGGCGATGGCGAAGTTGAAGATTTAAGAGTGCGACCGAGAGAAGAACGGAGCGTTGAACAAGAGAATCGGAGTGACCAGAGGGTACGATGAGGAATAACTGAAACATGAATGCCCCCGAGTGGCCTAAAAGCTGCTCGGGGGCATTCATGTTTTTTATAGGTTTCGTAATCCTCTGTCGTACCCTCCCTTTACTCCCGCGACTCCTGTTCAAAACTTGTTTCTCATCTTCTTACAGCCAGATGGGAATGTCTTTAGCTGGAGGCGCGTTGTTTTTAGCAGTCGGAGGAGTTGGTGTACCGGTTGCTGGCAATGGCGGCAGAAGCTGTGATGCAGGGGTGCGCAGAACCAAATCAATAAAGAATTGCATGGCCGGAGAGAGGTACTTGTTTTTGTGATACACAATCTTGAAGGTGCGCACAAAGGATAAGCCTTCTACAGGGACGATGGTCAATTCGCCCCGGGCGGCTTCTTTGGCTACCGCCAAGCGGGAGATGACCGTGTGTCCCAATCCGGCGGCAACGGTGGCTTTGATAGTTTCGGCGTTGTTGTAGCACCCTGCCAGCTTCCAGTTCAGGTCGGCACTGGTCATGACGGCTTCAAAGAGTTCGCGGGTGCCGCTGCCTGCTTCGCGGACAATGAAGGAAGCTCCTTCCAACTGGGCGGCGCAGATGCTTTTTTCTTTCGCCCAGGGATGCTGGGGTGCGCAGACAAGCACCATCTCGTCTTCTTGGAAGTTTTGCGTTACCAGCCAGGGAGACTGTATTTTTCCTTCGACTACGCCTAGATCCAGACGGTCTTCTAAAAGATCGTTTTCAATGACGCTGGTATTGTTGACGTAAGAAGTGACTTCAATATCCGCTTTGACAGCGCTCAGACGGTGCAGCAAGGGGCCCAGCAAGTAGGTGCCAACGGTGACGCTGGCGCCCAGTCGCAAAATGCCATGCTCGCTGACCTCGCGCATAGCGGCGGCGGCTTCCTGGTTGAGATTGACAATGTGACGGGCATAGGTGAGGAGACGCTTGCCTGGTTCGGTAAGATACAGACGGCGTCCTAAACGTTCAAAAAGCTTAACTTGGTAATGGCTTTCCAATTCGCCAATGGCCTGGCTGACTGAGGGCTGCGCTACGAAAAGCGCCTTGGCGGCGGCGGTCATGCTGCCGCTGTCGCAGACCTGCAAGAAGATGGTCAAATGCCGAAATGTCATCCTACACCTCCATAGGTAAATTGTTATTGATTATATAAAATTATAGTATTTTACATATGAAACGACAAGGGGTATGCTGGATTTGGATACGAAAGGAGCGAAGAACTATGAAACAAATGCCGGGAATTGTGTTGGCGCTGCTTTTGGCAGTGCCGGCGTGGCTGTTAGGACAGGCGGTTCCGTTGGTAGGAGGTCCTGTTTTTGCGATTTTGCTGGGGATCTTGCTGGCTGGTTGGAAGCGTCCCGAGAGTGTGGAACCGGGACTGCGTTTTACCGGCAAGAAAGTGCTGCAACTGTCGATAGTCTTGTTGGGCTTTGAAATGAATCTGCATTATGTCTTACAGGTGGGCGGGCAGTCGCTGGTGATTATTGTGGCGACCTTGAGCGCGGCCTTTTTGACGGCTTGGCTGGTAGGACGCTGGCTGCGTTTGCCGGGAGATACGACGATTCTTATCGGCGTGGGCACTGCGATTTGCGGCGGTTCGGCTATTGCCGCAACAGCCCCGGTGATTGGCGCTAAGACTCAGGATGTAACCTATTCGATTTCGACGATTTTTCTTTTCAATATTGTCGCGGTATTTCTGTTTCCTTTTTTAGGACATCTGTTGGGTTTGGGAGATGCAGGCTTTGGCATGTGGGCCGGCACCGCCATTAACGATACCTCCTCCGTGGTGGCGGCAGGCTATTCCTACAGCGACGCTGCGGGCAGCTACGCTACAATCGTTAAGCTGACGCGAACGCTGATGATTATCCCAATTACCTTAGCGCTTGGTTTATATCAGGCAAAAAAATCCAGGCAAGCAGGAGAAGGGTTTTCCTTAGGTCGCGTTTTCCCGCTTTTTGTTTTGGGTTTCCTGGCCGCTTCTATTGTTAGCACCAGCGGTGTTTTGGGAGAAACAGCGGCGCATTTTCTGGGGGAGACGGGGAAATTCTGTATTGCCGTAGCCATGGCGGCCATTGGCCTGAATACGCGTCTTAGAGAACTGCTTAAAAACGGCTTAGCGCCTATTTTGCTCGGTTTGGCCTGCTGGGCGGCGGTTGCGATAGTGTCGCTTCTTTGTCAGCATATGATTGGTTTGTGGTAGGGAACTGCTAATTTATTCATATCTCGCACCAAATCGGCTTTTTTTCCGCCACACTTTGTCAGAACATCTCGGCATAGCTCTGCTATTCCTGCGATGTTCTTTCGCGTTTGACGAAAAAAAATCTTGTTTTGGTGGAGCATTCATTAAATTATCAGCTCCCATGACCGTGCGGATATGATATTGGGTTGTAAGTTATCACGGGCTTTTGCTCAAAAATATTGATAAGTGAGTAGACAGGTGACAATAATGTTGATAAAATACTTGTAGATAATTACTATTCTTTCAAGGAGAACATCAACATGAATGAGTCAGTGGTTTTGTACCAATGCCCGGATTGCGGTTATATTGTGGAGGTTGTGAACCCGGGAAGCCCGGACCTGATTTGCAGCGGCGAAGCGTTTGCCGCCACCTGTGTGGAAGTGGCCGCCGGGTTGGAGTGTTGCGGCAAGAAGATGATCAAGCTAGAACCTAATACAGTGGAGGCTTCCCAGGAAAAGCATCTGCCTGTGGCCGAGTGGCTCGCAACAGGGCAAGTAGCGGTCAAGGTGGGAGAAGCAGCTCACCCGATGGCGCCGGAGCATTGGATTCGCTGGATTTGGGCCGTGGCTGACGGTCAGGTGCAACGGGTGGAACTGGAGCCGGAACAAAGCCCGGAGGCAGTCTTCAATGTGAAGGGAGCCGGGGAGGTTGCCCTTTATGCCTACTGTAATTTACATGGTCTATGGAAAACACTGCTTTAACGTTGACTCTTTCTGAAGAAAAGTGATATGCTAATTACTAAACATAAAATAACAGGAGGGTATTTAATTTATGAGCAATTTAAAAGGAACGAAGACAGAAGCAAATTTGCAGGCAGCGTTTGCCGGCGAGAGCCAAGCTCGCAATAAGTATACTTACTATGCAGCGGCGGCTAAAAAAGAAGGGTTGAATCAAATTGCCGCTCTTTTTGAAGAAACCGCGAACAATGAGAAAGAGCACGCCAAAATCTGGTTTAAGCTGCTTCATGACGGTATGCCGAAAACCGCCGAGAATTTACTAGATGCTGCAGAGGGCGAAAACTACGAGTGGACTGATATGTACGCTTCTTTTGCCAAAACTGCCAAAGAAGAAGGTTTTGAGAAAATTGCTTATCTTTTTGAAGCAGTGGGTGAAATCGAAAAAGAACACGAAGAGCGTTATCGCAAGTTGTTGGCTAACTTGAAGGACGAAACCGTTTTTGCGCGTCCCGAAGAGCAGCGCTGGCAATGCGCTAACTGCGGCCATATTCACGTAGGAACCAAAGCGCCCACACTTTGCCCTGTTTGCGATCATCCCCAGGCGCATTTCCAAATTCTCGCGACCAACTACTAAGTCGGAAGCGCGAGAATGCGAGATACGATTTTTTAACAGGAGTAAAGGGAGTAGAGCGAGGGTTCGCAAGGGTCGAATTTAAAAATAAAGAGGAGACTGGCCAGCGTGGCTAGTCTCCTCTTCGGTTTTTGGTAGCTTTTTTAGGGAACTGCGCGTTTTAATGAACGTTCCTCCCAAACAAGAACTTTTTTTATCAGACGCGAAAGAAAACGTAAGCATAGCGGCGCTCTGCCTACGTTTTCTGACAATGTATGAGAAAAAAAGAGCTGTTTGGGTGTGAGACGTGAATAAACAAGCAATTCCCTTCTTTAAATTTTAAACTTCGCCACCGTTTCCCGGAGTTCTTCCGCCATACAGGACAAGGCTTGGCTGGAAGAGGCGATTTCCTCCATTGAGGCGGATTGTTCTTCTGTGGCGGCGGAGACGGTCTGCGTTTGTTCGCTGGTTTTGCGGCTATGTTCATCAATCGTACGAATGGAAGAGACCATCGCTTCATTTCCTTTGGTAATGGCGCTAAACGCCTCGGACATAGCGGTAACCTGTTCGGAAATGGAGGTAATGAAGGAAGAAATTTCTCGGAAGGAGTCGCCAGCTGTAGCGACGACCTGATTTCCTTGTTCTGCTTCTTTGGTGCCTGCATCCATTGCGGCTACGGCTGTTGCGGTTTCACTTTGAATTTCGCCGATCAATTGGGCGATTTTTTTGGCGGCTTCTTGGGATTGTTCCGCCAGCTTGCGCACTTCCTCGGCGACAACGGCGAAGCCTCGTCCTTGTTCGCCTGCTCGGGCCGCTTCGATGGCTGCATTCAGCGCCAATAGGTTGGTCTGACTAGCGATGCCGGAAATCGTGTCGATAATCTGCCCGATTTCCTGAGAACGCGCTCCCAGGGTAGTTACCACTTGTGCTGAGCGGCTGACGGATTGAGAAATGGCTGCCATTTGCTGCGTGGCGGCGGAAATGGAAGTATCCCCGCTGGCGGCGGCCGTAGAAGTGTTGGTTACTGTAGCGACAATTTGAGAGCTGTTCTTTGCCAGATTATTGATGTGCTGCGAGGTGCTTTCCACTGTTTGCATGGCGTCGGTCATACTGTGTTGCTGCGCGTCAGCGCTGCCGGCTACCAGGCTGATTGCTTCGGCTACTTGGTTGACGGCTTGCGCGGATTGGTCAGTGCTGGCTGTCAACTGCTGCGAAGAAGCGGCCAATTGTTCGGAAGACTGAGCGACCCGTTGTACCAAGTGACGCATGTTTTCCGCCATAGAAGCAAAATTGGCACTTAAGAGTTGTAATTCATCGGCTGAATCAGAGCGCACAGAAGCCTGGCTTTTGGCGGCGACCGTCAAATCGCCTTGGGCCATCTGCTCTACCTGCTCGTTGAGGCGAGTAATGGGGCGAATGAGACGTCTGGCGGCAAGAGCTCCCGCTGCGCAGGTGAGAACCAGAATGATTAGGCTAAGACCGATGGAGATGAAGGTAAAGGCCGATAGTTTGGCAGTTACTTCTTCTTTCGGAACTTCCAGAGCCAGGCTCCAGTTTGTGCCGGCGATGGGAGCATACGCCAGGTAATGAGAGCCGCCGGCGGCGTCATATTGGCCTAGACCTTCTTCGCTGCGGGTCATTTTCTCGCCAAGCGCTTTTATCGAGGGCGAGAGGGCTTCGTCTTTCAGCAGATTTTGCTTCATGACTTTTTCCTTGTCAGGATGGCTGATCAGAAGACCGTCTTTTTGAATCATAAAAGCAAAGCCGCTTTGGGCAAAACGAATTTCCCCAAGGCGTTTCATCAGGGTGTCTACGGTCAGGGTGCCGCCGATAACGCCGGTAATTTGACCATTTTTCTTGATCGGCGCGACGATGGAGATAACCGTTTTTCCTTCGACTTTGGAAATGATAGGATCTGTAATCAGGGACTTGCCGGTGCTCATGACTTGCTTAAAGTAAGCGCGGTCGGCAATGTTAGTGCGGTCGCCGGTGGAATGAATGGCCCGTCCTTGGGTATCGACCAGCCAGAAGCGCAAAAAGTTTGGATTGCGTTTAGCTTCTTCCCGCAAAAAGGCCAGAGCGGCATCGGTTTCGCCATTAACAATGCTGGGCATAGTGGCGAGTAGGGAAACCTCCTGCTCGCTGGCGTTCAACCACAAGCCGACTTCTTTGGCATAGCTTGTAGACTGATCGACCAACAGTTCTTCCGCATCGTTGATCAGAATGCTTCTGGCGTTGTAGTAGTTGGCAAGACCAAGAATACTAAGGGAAAGCAGCAGACCGCAAATGACGAATAGAATTACTTTGGCGGTCAGGCTGCTTTGGATCTGTTTACAAAATGACACTTTTAATCACCCCAATTGTTAAGTTATAGTCATCGTAACAAAAGATTTGTTGTTTAGCAATAACTATATAATAAATGGGCATCTCGCCAAGAGATGCCCAGAAGAAGGCTGTTATTTACCAGAGGCGTTGGGGGACCCCAGGACCTACAGGCAGTCCCATGAGGTACCAGAAGATGAACAAGGCGTACCACATAGCGAAGAACGAGAGGGCGTAGGGCATCATCAAGGATAAATAGGTGCCGATGCCGGACTCCTCTTTGTACTTCTTTAGTGTTTCCAGAAAGAGCGGCAAGAACGGATTCACTACCTGGATGGTGTTAAAGGCGCCGTCGCCAGCGCGGAAGGCCACCTGGATAAAAGCGGGGTGATAGCCCAGTAACATGAACATAGGCACGAACACCGGCGAAAGCAGCGACCAAATGGCGGAACCGCTGGCGATGAAGAGGCCCATGAATTGGCCGAAAAGCATGAAGCAAAGAAGTGCCGGCAGACCGGTCATGCCGATGCTTTTCAAGAAATCCGCCCCGGATGTAGCAATAAGGGTTGAAATATTGGTCCAACTGAAGGCGGCGATAAACTGGGCGATGGCGAAAACCATGACCAAGAAGCCCGCCAGGCCTCGAACGCATTCGGTCATCATTTTGACAGCGTCATCGCCGCTTTTGATGGTGCGCGCTTTGATGCCATAGGTTAAACCGACCGTAAGGAAAAAGAGAAAGAGCAGCGGCACAATGCCTTTAATGAAAGGAGAACCGGGAATACCGCCGGTTTCCGGGTTGCGCAAAAGAGCGCCTTCGGGAGCCACCAGAGCGACCAGGATGGCGACAAAAGCGAGCGTGCTCCAGCCAGCTGCTTTTAAAGAAGCCAACTGAAGGCCGGAGGGCTTTTCCAAAACCACGGTCTGTTCTCCTATGTATTTTCCCATGCGGGGTTCTACAAATTTTTCCGTGACAATGGTGGTTAAAATAGCTAGGTAGAAAACGGCAAAGCACATAAAATACCAGTTATCCACCGGCGTGACGATCATGTTGGGGTCGACGATTTTAGCCGCTTGCGTCGTAATGCCGGAGAGAAGCACGTCGGTAGTGACGATTAAGATGTTGGCGGTAAAGCCGGAGTAAATCGCCGCCAAAGAACAGGCGAAACCTACAAAAGGGTGCCGTCCCATCGAATAAAAGACCATCGCCGCAATCGGCGGGACGACGACAATGGCGGCGTCCGAGGCCAAGTGACTCATAAAGCTCATGATAATGATCGTAAAAGTAATAAACCGTTTAGGAATGGTATGTATAGCGGTTTTAATCAAGCTTTCCATGAGACCGGTTTTTTCAACCAAACCGATGCCCAGCGTTAGAACCAGAATCATGCCGAGAGGCGGAAAGTTGATGTAGTTTTTGACCATGTCGGTCATAAACCAATGCAAGCCCTCTTGACTGAAAAGACTTTTGATGGGAATGAGTTTGTGGGTCAGCGGATGAATGGCTGTTACATTTTGTGAGGCCAGCACTGCGGATAAGGCGGCCAAGCCAAAAATAAGTAAAAGAAACAAAATAGCCGGATTGGGCAGTTTGTTGCCTATGACTTCCAGGCTGCGCAAAAAGCTGCCTCGGTTGTCGGTCGTGTCGGACGCATACGAGGGATGACTCATAATAAGCAAATCCTCCTTTTAATTACATAATAGTGCGTGATAAGCGTATGAGATAACGCGAAAAGTCACCTCCTGATGAGTTGTTTAAGGACATTTCCTAAAATTCAAGAAAAAACAGGCTGCTTAGCAGCGGTTTCTGGTTGTTTTAGCGCTAATAAAGCTGTTTGGTAAAGAATAGCTACCCCGTGAAGCAAGGCTGCTTCGTCGATTTCGAAATAAGGACTGTGCAGACCGTGGTTTTCTTTGTCTTTGAAGCCGCAGCCCAGCCAGAAGAAACTGCCGGGAACCCTCACCAGGTATTTAGAAAAGTCTTCGGCCGCTAAGACCGGCTTAACATCGGTGTGCACCTGGTCGGCGCCGAGAACCGTTATGGCAGCTTGTGTTAAGAGTGCTGTGGGCTGGGGCCAGTTGTTGAGTACCGGATAGCCGTGTTGGTAGTTAAGACGGTAAGTGCCGCCTTGGGAAGCGGTCATGCCGGAGAGAATGCGATCCAGCTTGCTCGGCAGCGTACCGCGAACCCCTTCGGAAAGAGTGCGTACCGTGCCCTCGAGGACTACTTCGCGGGCGATCACATTATAGCGGTCGCCGCCGTGGATTTGGCCGATGTTGATGGTGGCCGTCTCCAACGGATCTAGCTGGCGGCTTAAAATATGGCTGATGCCTTGCAGCACGTCGGCGGCAATGGTAATGGCGTCAACGCCGTGCTGCGGCTGACCGGCATGGGCGCCTTCGCCGAGGATGGTGATGCTGAGCCGATCCGAGGCGGCCATGAGCGCGCCCGGGCGCAGGCCGATTTCGCCACAGGGAAGATCCGGCCACAAATGCAAGCCGAAAATGGCGGAAACGTCATCTAAAAGACCTGCTTCCAGAAAGAAATGAGCGCCTCCTTCCGGGGAGGCTTCTTCGGCGGATTGGAAAAAGAGCTTGATTGTACCGGCTAAATGCTGACGGTTGTTGTGGAGTAAGCTGGCTAAACCAAGCAAGATCGCCATGTGGCCGTCATGGCCGCAGGCATGCATGGAGCCCTCGTGCTCGGAGCGAAATTCGGAGGCCGCTTCTTCGCGGATGGATAAGGCGTCCATGTCCGCACGGAAAGCGATGACAGGGCCGGGCTGGCTGCCGTGAATTACCGCGCATACGCCAAGATGGTTGCTGAACGTTTGCACGGAGAGTCCAAGCTTTTGCAATTCAGCAGCGATCATTTGGGATGTTTTTTCTTCTTTGTAGCTGGCTTCCGGGATGCGATGCAGCTGTCTTCGCCAAGAAATTAGTTGACGTTCCAGTTGAGTCAGAGTCGATTTGTCAAACATAATAAGCACCTCTGTGTCTAAACGTTAGAAAGCGTCGGTTATTGTGCACTTGCAGAACCATATTGTTCGTTCGTGTGCTTTCTTAAGCGTATCATACCATAGAGTTAAAGACATTTAAAAGACATTTCCTAAAATAAAAACCAAAAAATAACGAAAAATAGAAAAAATACAAAGTGCAAAAAAATAGAGCTCCCCACATGCGTGAAGAGCTCCTTTGCTCATTGGCTTTAAATTGTACTCAGTATATACTTTCCATATGATAGTGTCAACCCCCAGAAGCTGATTCATCTATGGCTGGCTGCAGTAGCTGCTGCCAGTGGATGGAGTATAGTTTGCGGGGCCGCCCTTTATTGAGCAGTTCTTCGCCGGTGACATCGGCGAAACCTTGATTGGCCAAGGTTGTCAACAGACGGCGGGCGCTGCGGGTGGTAATGCCTAGGTGAAAGGCCAGGTCGTCTGCGGCCAAGGTATCGCGTTTCAACTGATCCAAGGCGGCAAACAGCTTGTTGACCGTGGTACGGCTGAGACTCAGCTTTTCGGCAAAATGTTGGCAAACCGAGTCGCTGGCGCGCAGGGAATATTTCAGATGCGTAGGCGAACTGAGCGGTCCTACGGCTTCGCGGCTGTCGGTAACCGCCATCCACAGGCCTTTGCCGGCGCGTTTGGCCAGACCCAGGGCGTGGAAGGCGTTCTCTTCCGCCACATAAGCTGTGGGGCCAAAGCCGATGCCGCCGCTGACCTTGGCGCTGACTTGGCGGGTGATTTCGTCGAAACAGGGCAGGACGGTCAATTCCTCGGTCCACTTTTCCAAAATGCCCCTGGTGGAGTAGAGCGTGTATTGACCGTCGCCGCGGACAACGATGGAGCCTTGCAGCTGTTTGGCGTAATCTACCAGGATTTCGTAAAGACGCAGCTCTATTTTTTTGGCGGCGTAGCTCGATGAGTTGCGCACAAGGTCGTCATAGTCGTCAATCGTGATGTGCTGAATGGCCAATTGACCGCCTTTAAAGCGTTCCGCCCGCACCGCATTAAGCGCTACTTCGATGGTAGTGCGGATGTTGCTGCGAGTAGGCCAGATGCGGAAAACCGGCACGCCGAGTTCTTTGAGCTTTTCATAGGTAGCTAGGTAGCAGGTGACGGCAATATGGCTTTTGCCGCTTTGCCAAAGCTGGTAATGGTAGTCTGCCAGTTCGGCGGCGGTGACAATATCTTCGGTTTCGTGCAGAAACAGCTTTGGCAGAGGCATGTTGGCGTCCAGGAAGGTTTCTTCGATTTCCTGGCGGTTGAAGGTGTCAAAGCTGATGCTGTCTATTTCTAGATGGGCCATATGGGTGATCTGCAGCAGCGCTCGGTAGAGGCTGGAGCCGATATGCGGAATATAGAAGCAGGGAATGTTTAGGCCGAGGCGCTGCGCATGCTTATAAGGAGAAATGCCGGAGAAAAGCCAGAAGTCGAACTCCTCCAAATGCTGACGGACAATGTCAGGCACTTCGGCGGCGTTTTGGTAGACAAAAGGAGTGGACACGATTTGGTCCTTCCATTCTAAAGCGACAGGATAGGTTAAAGCGACCGAGTCGGCGGGGCCGACCAGAGCCAGGCGAAGTTTTTCCATGAATGATACCTCTATTCTTTAGCCAATGTTGGATTACTTCTTGATTTAATACGTATTCGCCTTTAACTCTAAAATTCCTGTAAAAAAAAGACCCACCGGCGTGTTGGCGGTGGGGAGCAAGACTCGCTGCCGGGGCTGCAGTCGGAGAACTGCAGCTAGAGAGGGTGCTGCACAGGGGGCGCAGCAAACCAGCGAGTATCTTTATCATACGGTAGAAGCAGGGAAGCGGCAATGGACATCGTTGCACCATGATAGAAAGATGCTAACCATTCAACAACGACGGAGGAGGGGAGAAGGCTAAGGCTTCTTCCGCTGGGAGCGGTTTGGCGAGAAGATAGCCTTGAATCAAATCGCAGCCCATGGCGTAGAGGCGCTGGAACTGTTCTTCGGTTTCTACTCCTTCCGCGACAACGGAGAGATTCATATCGTGCGCCAGACGAATCATGGCGCGGACAATCGCCTGATTTTGCTCGGTGTGGTGTTTGTGTAGAAAAGTTTTATCCAGTTTCAGGCGGTCAATGGGCAACTGATTGAGATAGGTCAAAGACGAATAGCCAGTGCCAAAATCGTCCAGGGAAATGCTCAGGCCTATTTCACGCAGCTCTTGCAGCTTTAAGACATGCTCGTCAAAGGATTCCATGAGAATGGATTCGGTCAATTCCAGCTCCAGCCATTCAGGAGGAATGTTTTCTTCCGCTAAAATGCGCCGGACCCGCTGGGTAAAATCGGTCTGCATCAGCTGGCGGCCGGAAATGTTGACAGCGACCCGGATGGGAGGTTCTAGCGGCGAGCGCTGCCGTAAGAAGCGGCAGGCGCTGCGCAGCACCCATTCGCCGATAGGCAGAATCAAGCCTGTTTCCTCGGCGAGGGGAATGAACTCCAGCGGCGAGACTAGGCCGCGTTCAGGATGCTGCCAGCGGATGAGGGCTTCAAAGGCGGTGATGTGGCCGCTGGGAAGATCCAACTGGGGTTGAAAATAAAGAAGAAACTGCCTGGCGGCCAAAGCTTGATGCAACTGGCTTTCCAGCTGAATGCGCCGGATCATGGCCTCTTGCATGGCAGGCTCGTAAAGACGCCAGGTTTTTTTACCGGCGCTCTTGGCGCGATTGAGCGCGGTGTCGGCGTTGCGCAGCACATCGTCTGCAGACAGGTCGTTGCTTAGGGGGCATATGCCCAGGCTGGCCGACAGCGGCAAAGAGGTGCCGCGCACCATGAGCGGGCGGCTGCAAAGGTCTAGAATGCGCTGCGCCCATTCATCCGCTTCGCGGGTTGTTAACGGGCCAAGCAAAACCGTAAATTCATCGCCCCCCAGACGGGCGGTCATGGTTTCGGCAGGCAGCATACTTTGCAGGCGGTGCGTTATTTCCAGCAGTACGTCGTCGCCACAGGCATGGCCCCAGGAATTGTTAATGAACTTGAAATTGTCCAGGTCAAAAAGAAAAAGAGTGTGCCGTTTTTCGCCGCTCTGCTGCGGCAGCAGCTCCGTTAACTTTTCCAGAAGGCTGGCGCGGTTAGGCAGGTTGGTCAGCGTATCATGGTAGGCCATGTGGCGGATGCGCTCTTCCTGCTTTTTGCGGGACGTAACGTCGGTATAGGAGCCGCACATGCGCAGAGGTTTATCTTGCTCGTCAAAGAGCGCCTTGCCCCGTTCTTGGATCCAGCAATAGCGGCCATTAGGCAGGCGAAAGCGGTATTCGACGGAAAAATAAGAGCTTTCCTTTAGTAAATGCTGCCGCATAGCCTGACGCCGTCCTGGCAGATCTTCGGGATGAATGTGTTGCAGCCAGCGTTGGATGCTGTCTTCATAGGCTATGGAAGGGAAGCCGATGCGCTCCGCCCAATGCGGTGAGACAACTACTTGCTTGCGCACGAGGTCCCAATCCCAGATGGCGTCGTTGGAGCCGGCCATAGCCAAACGGTAGCGATCTTCGCTTTCACGCAGCGATGCTTGGCTGGTTTCGAGCTCGCGAATCTTCGACTTTAGTTCCTCTTCGGCTTGCGACAATTGGCCATAGAGCGATTCCAGCTCTTCATAATTGGCCTGCAGCTCTTCATATACGTCGGAAAGGTGCTGCTTGTCCTGCTTGTGCCGGGTGATGTCCCTGGCGACGATGACCAGCACGTCTTGGGTGGGCAGTTGTACCCAGGTAAGAGTAATTTCCACCGGTACTTCTTTGTTGCCGCAGCATTGCAGCAGACATTCCTGGGTTTTGGCGATTAATTCCACCGGCGTGTCCGGCGTCATGCCCTCGGGCAATTCCAAATGCAGCCAGTTTTGGATAGGAGCGCCTACAACCTCCTGCGCGCCGGCGCAATTTCGGGCGGCGGCGTTAGCGTCAAGGATGCGGTGGGTGGCGCGATCCACAAGGAAAATAGCGTCATGGGCTTGGTCAAGGAGCAGACGAAAACGCTCCAGATCGGCCATGCGAGCCTGCAGTTCGGGGTAATAGTTTTTGCGCAGCGAGTCTTCACCTAAGCCGATCAACAGCTCGCGGGTGAATTTGCTGTGGTCTTCAGAGCGCCTGTTCATAAATAGCCTCCAATTCTTCCACCGTCAAATCACGGGGGTTGGTAGCAAGGCAGGCGTCATTGCTGGCATGTTCGGCTAAAAGGGGCAAGTGCTCTTTTTGTACGCCTAAGTCGCCCAAAGTGCGACTGACGCCTAGTTGACGGCGCAGGTCTTCGAGGTAGTTGCAGAGAAGATGGCCGCTCTCTAGGGGAGATAGGTCGGCTACAGGAAGCTGCAAAGCCAGGGCGATCTGTTGGTAGCGTTCCGGGCAGACTTTCATGTTGCTGCGAATGACCGGCGCTAATAAAATGGCGTTGCATTCGCCATGAGGCAGGTCTAAAAAACCCCCTAGGCTGTGAGCCATGGCGTGGACCGCTCCCAAGATCGCGTTGGAAAAAGCCAGGCCGGCTTCCAGGCTGGCCAAAAGCATTTGGCTGCGAGCTACAAGGTTATTTGGTTCCGCCCAGGCGGTGGGCAGCGACAGACCAATCAAGCGGATGGCTTCTAAGGCGTGCAGATCGGTGACCGGGGAACTGGCGTTGGAAACATAGGCTTCAATAGCATGGGTCAGCGCATCCAGGCCGGTGCAGGCGGTTAGCTCCGGGGGCATGGTGACGGTGAGTTCCGGGTCGATCAAGGCGGCGTCGGGCACGACGGCCTTGCTGACAATAGCGATTTTGGTGCGACGTTTTTCGGCCATAATAATGGCAAATTGAGAAACTTCTGAGGCCGTGCCGCTGGTGGTGGGCAGGCATAAAAGAGGCGGCATGGGGCGTAAAATACGGTCTACTCCTTCAAAATCCAGCACATGGCCGCCGTTGGAGCTGACAATGCCGATGCCTTTGGCGCAGTCCATGACACTGCCGCCGCCAATGGCGACGATGGTGTTACAGTGTTCCTGGTGAAAAAGTCTGGCGCCTTCCATGGTTTCTTCCGAGCGGGGATTGGGCGTGATTTGATCAAAAAGCACGCTTTCCAAGCCAGCTGCGGTCAAAAGCTGGCGCATTTCTTGAATCCAGAGCGTATGCTCCCGGAGAAACTTGTCGGTCACCAAGAGAACTTTGCGGGCGCCGCAGTTTTTGGCGTAACGCCCAACAAGCTTGCGGGCGCCTAGACCGAAAATAAATTCCGGCGCGACAAATTTGCGCAGCTCCAACAGGGATCGCGTGTCTTGGTTCATGGCGGCCAACCTCCTTGACTATATAAAATAAGGAAACACTTCGACATGAGTCAAAGTGTTTCCTTCGTAATTACAGAAAAATCAGAGAAAGTCTGCGGGTACGTGGGGATTGAACAAGAGAACCGGAGTCGCGGGAGGGTATGCAGGAGAGGGGGTGGTTTACGCAGAGAGTAATAGAGGAAGTGCTAGAGAAAGGGCAAAGATATAATTTCGGGGAATTAAGGGAGCCTTAACCTTGCCGCCACAGCGGCGGAGGGATTCGAATCCTGTTAAAACCGAACCCTCAGTCATACCCTCTGATTCTCCCGTGACTCTTGTTCAATTTTCCGGTTTTTCATTCTCCTGTCCCAACTTTTGCAGCGCTTTGGCAACGAAGCCGCCGGCTTCTTCCAGGGCTAAGCGGGCTTTATTCGCATCGACGCCGCCCAGCAGCATGACGATGGCGGTTTTGGCGTGGCCATCGGCAGCGGCGATAGACGCTGCGACGGCTTCAGCAGCTTCGCCGGTAGCGGTTTGGACAATGCGGAGCACTCGCTGCCGCAGTTTTTTGTTGCTGGCCTTTACGTCGACCATGAGATTGCCGTATACCTTGCCCAAAAGAATCATAGCCGTCGTGGAGAGCATGTTGAGCACCATCTTTTGGGCGCTGCCGGCTTTCATACGCGTCGAGCCGGTGATGACCTCAGGACCGGTGACTACGGTGATGGCAAGCTCCGCCGCTGCGCTGACCGGGGAATGAGGCGAACAGGACAATGCAACGGTGCGGCAGCCCAGAGCGCGGGCGTAGCCAAGAGCGCCCAGCACGTAGGGGGTTCGGCCGCTGGCGGCAATGCCGACAACAATGTCTTTGGCCGTAAGGTTTTTAACTTTGAGATCTTCTTCTCCTAGTTCTGGACGGTCTTCGGCGGCTTCCACGGAACGAAATACCGCAGAGGGACCGCCGGCGATAAGGCCTTGTATTTGCTCTGGGTCGGTGCCGTAGGTTGGCGGACATTCGCTGGCGTCAAGAATGCCCAGGCGTCCGCTGGTGCCGGCGCCTACGTAAAAGAGGCGGCCCCCTTGGGCGAGCGCTTCGGCAATCCACGTTGCGCCTTGAGCGATGGCTTCCAAGGCCGGGGCGATAGCCGCGGTGAGCGCGGCGTCTTCCTGGTGAATGCGGCGGACGATGTCGAGAGGCGTTAACTGATCGATGTCGGCGGTGGCGCGGTTTTGCTCCTCCGTAGCGAGTGCTTCTAGGGCGACGGTCATGGCATACCTCCTGAAGAAATTTCAAAAGCGAAGGACCTTCCCGGCTCGAGATAGTCGAGCAGGAAGAGTTCTGTCGGCTCAATATGGGCGACTACGTTGACTCGGGGGTCGGCAGGCAAATCCTGCTGCACAATCTGCAGCTCCCCTTGATAGCGTCCGTAGCCGCTGTTGTCGATGGTGACGCAGCCTCTGGGGCGAGGCTGCGCCGGGCGAGGCGGCACGTCTTCGGTGCAGAGACCGCGAGCTTCTTGCGAGCGGGCGCAGCCTGCGCCAGGATCGTGGCGATTGGTATGAGACGCATCCAGCAGGAGGCGTTCTATGGGCGAAAGATCCGGCTCTAATTGAAGGCGCAGTGAAAGAAGCTGCGTCTCGACACGGCCCACAGCCAGCAGCTCTTCCTTGGTCGCCAAGGGATCGCCGAAGAAAATGCCTTGCACCAAGCCGCTGGCGGCCAGTTCTTTGGCGGCGGTCTGCGCCGGCAAGGTCCGGTGGGCTTCTAACGTGGGCAAACCGGCAAAGAGAGGCCCTCTTGGATTGTGCAAGGAGGGAACAAAAGCGGCTACTTCAATGCCCTGGGCTGCAAAGAGACGGCAGCGCTCGGCAAAAAGCTTCCAAGACAGGCCGGTTTCGGGACGAGGATAATAGTTGTGACTGCTTTGCAGGCGAGAAGCATAGACTCCGTTATCCAAGAGCTGCTGCAAATCCGCTGCGGTAGTTGTGCTGGTATTAAGGCAAATAGACCACTGCTGTTCATGCGTAAGGCGCACAATGTCGGCGCAGGTGAAGCCGTCGTCCAGGCGCAAGGCCGCTAGTCCCAAACGAGCTAAGGCGGCGGTGTTTTGCAGCGAGCCTCCGAAAAAGCGGAAGGTGCGCGGCGAAATGTCGGCGGTAACGGCAAAATCCAGTTCTGTGGCTTTCGCCAGAAGGGCGTCTAGTTCCGAAAGCAGCGTCTTGTTGTTGGCCTCCGGTATATGGAGGGATGTGAAAAGTTCGCTGAAGCCCGCTGCTTTGGCGTTTTCCAGGTACGTTAAGCTGTCCGCGAGGGGGTGCCCCATGCCGGCAAAAAGAGAAATGCCTTTTTTTATCTTCTTCATGCTCCTGCCTCCTCGGACGTTTCTACGAGGTCTTCAAAGCCGACGAGCCAAGTGGCGCAAAAACCGCAGATATAGGCGATAACTAGGCCCAGTAGATAATGCAGCAGACTGGCCGGCTGGATGAGAAAGGCCAGAGGCAAGCCGGATACGCCCATGGAAATGGAAGCCGTATGCATGGCCGCCTGATAGGCTCCGCCGCAGGCCGCGCCGAGGCAAGCGGTGAAAAAAGGGCGTCCTAAGGGCAGGGTAACGCCGAAAATCAGCGGCTCACCAATGCCCAAGAGACCGACAGGCAAGGCGCTTTTAATGATGTGCCGCAGGCGGGTGTTTTTGGTTTTTAGGTAGACTGCCAAGGACGCCCCTACTTGGCCAGCGCCGCCCATGGCGAGGATGGGGAGCAGCGGATTTTCGTGGAGCGTGTTGAGAAACTCCATGTGAATGGGCGTAAGGCCTTGGTGCAAGCCGGTCATGACGATAGGCAAGATGGTTCCGGCGAGCACAAAACCGGCAAAACCGCCGCCGTCCTGAAGCAAAACTTTGAAAGCAAAAACAATGGTGTCTGATAAAAAACCGCCTAAGGGCTGGAGTACATAGTAAGTAGCTAAAGCGCCCACAAGCAGTGTCAGCGTAGGGGTGACAATGATGTCCAGCGCGTTGGGCACGTAGCGGCGCAGATGCCGCTCCAGCCAGGCCATAAAGCAGGCTACCAGAAGAACGCCGATGACGCCGCCGCGGCCAGGCACTAAAGCCTCGCCTCCTAAGTGAATGGAAGCGATGGCTGGGTTAATGAGCAAAACCCCGGCTAAACCTCCGAGAGCGGGTGTGCCGCCGAATTCCTTGGCGGCGTTGAAGCCGATGAAGATGGATAGATAGGCGAAAAGACCCCAGCCGGTGACGGAAAGCAGTGTCGCCAGCTCATGCTCCGGCGGCAGGCCCAGACGGATGGAAAGATTGGTCAAGCCTGCGACCATGCCGGAAGCGACAATCGCAGGAATGAGCGGGATGAAAATGCCGGCGAGGCGGCGCAGCAGCAGCTTGAAGGGCGTACGGTTTTTTTCGTCGAGAGCGGCCTTACGTGTGCGGGCTTCAGTAAGGGGTTCTGGCTGCTGGGGGGAGGCTGGTTTTTGCTGCAGTATCTGAAGATGGGCGGTTACTTTATTGACAACTCCGGGGCCCAGGACGATCTGACAGCGGCCTTCTGCGCCCAGCAAGCCCAGCACACCCGGGAGGTTTTTTATTTTTTCCTTGTCTACCTTTGTTTCGTCAGCGACAGTGATGCGCAGACGGGTCATGCAGTGCGCGATGGAAAGCAGGTTGTCCGCGCCTCCTAAGAGGGGCAGCAACGCGGCGGCAAGTTGTTGTTCTTTATCGGCGGTCATGCAATATCTCCTTAGCTTGCGTAGATTTAAAATAAGACCTTAACTTTCATTCGCCGCGCAGGAGCTGATTCCTGTTTCTTCGTGCCGAGGAGCAGGAAGTTGGCAAAAGAGCAACGAACAAGAAAAAAGAAATAAAGTTAGTATTAAGAGGAGGATGTATTCATGCGTAAGTCGGTATTGTTATTTGTTCTTTGCGCGCTTCTTTTGACGCTGCCCGCAGTGGCGGCGGCCGAGGGCATGGCTTGGAGGGAGCTTCCAGTGGTAGCTCAGGTGCAGTGGGATGGTAAGCTCGGCGGTACGGAAAGTCTGCAGCTGCAACTGCGGGCGGGACAGACGGTGCAAGTGGATTTGCTGGCGGCGGCCGGTACTGGGTATTTGTGGAGTACGCCGATCACGGCGGATTTGAAGTATGCTGTTTTAGCGCATGATTCCGGTCCCCAGGCATTGACGGATCGCATGGGAGGCCCGCTGCAGCAGCGTTTGTTCTACCAGGCCCGCGGTGGCGTGGAAGGCACGGAAACGCTGACCTTTGTGCTGCGCCGTCCTTGGGAAGCCGCAGATAAAATCGCGGCTACGCGGACTCTGACTATCAGCGTAAAACCCTAAAAGGAGCTGTTGCTCCTGAGAACAAGTATGTAATAGAAGAGCCGGGCGAAGCTTGCTTGCAAGTTTTGCCTGGCTCTTTTTCTCTATACTAGAATTTATTGGTTTTTAGGGCTGAAAAACCTAGGTTTATCAAGCCTAGGAGCTTTTGTCTAAACGGCGGCATAACTGTATTTGAGACAAGATTTCCGCGCGACTCGAAAAAGCAGGCTAAGGCGGCAGTTGCTTAACTCGCTGTGCTCAAACAGGCGCAACTGTGATCCTCCTTACCCTGCTTTTTCGTCCTGTGGACCGTCTTGCTTCAATAAAAGTCTCAAATACAATCACGCCGCCGCAGTCTCATTCGGGCCCTCATTTTACTCCATCTACTCACTCTACTCCTGTTCAATTTCCGTATCTCTCTGTATAACTGTTTTCTGGCGCTACTTTCTTGCTGGCTTTTAGGAGGTCGTTTTGGCGGCTTGGTCGCTAAAAAAGGGTTTTTGGTAGAATAAAAAAACGAAATAATCTAAAAATAGCATAAAATTTATATAAATACATTATGCAGCGCAAGGCGCATGGAGGGGAAGACATGGAAAAACGCAGTTTATCCATTTTAGCCGCTTTTTTCTGCTTAGTCTGGATTAACTGGTTCATGCCTGAACTGGCTGGACTGACAGCACCTGGGCGGGCTTCATTGGCCGTGGCGGTTTTTGCCATCATTATTTGGGTGACGCAGGCACTTGATGACGCATTTAGCGGACTTCTTATCATTTTCCTATTGGCGGCGATGAAGGCGGTTACTTTGGCAGGCGCTTTCAGCGGTTATTCTAATACTGCCTTGTGGCTCATTGTTATTGGCTTTATTATGGCAGGTTGTATGGAAAAATCGGGCTTGTCCCGCAGAGTGGCGCTGTTGTTGGTTTCCTCAGCAGGAGGCTCGACGGTGCGCGTGTACTGGGCAGTGGCGTTGGTAATGGCGTTGCTGACCTTTTTTGTTCCTTCCATTACGGCGCGAACGTTGCTGATGCTGCCGATTATTTTAGGGATTGGCCAGGCTTTTAAGGCGAAAGAAGGCAAGAGTAACATTGTTAAAGCGCTGGTGTTTATCGTGGCTATGAGCGGTACGATGATGAGCATTGGCGTCTTGACGGCTCATGTGGGCAATCCGGTGACTGTAGGACTGATTCAGGCCGCGACAAAACAGTCGGTATCCTGGTCGGAATGGTTTATCATCGGCGGGCCGCCGGCCTTTTTGCTAGCTTTTCTTTCGGTATTCATTCTGCAGTGGATGTGGCCGCCGGAAATTAAGGAACTGGGCGAAGGGCAAAGCTTTGTTAAAGAAGAGCTGGCCAAGATGGGGCCTCTTAGTTTGTTAGAAAAGTATACGCTAGCTGTCTTTCTGATTACCCTGGCTTTGTGGGCGACTGATTCTATGCATAAAATCAATGTGGTTATCGTCGGCATTCTTTCCGTGCTGCTTTTGCTCTGGCCGAAGGTTGGGGTTATGAACTGGAAGGAAGCGCAGCAAAAGGTGCCGTGGAATGTGTTTATTCTTTACGGCGCAGGTTTATCGATGGGCTTGTCCCTTGTTTCCTCCGGTGCCGCAAAATGGCTGGCTGGCGTGGCTTTGGGGCCGATTGCCGATTTATCGCAAACCGTGCAGATGATCGGGCTTATTTGGCTGGTGACGGCCCTGCAAGTTTTCTTTACCGGCGGCGGTCCCAAGACGACGGCATTGACGCCAGTGGTTATTGCGCACGCCGCGGCGATCGGCGCCGACCCAATGGTGTTTGCGCTGGTACTGGGTATGAATATGCAGCATCAATACTTGCTGCCTGTAAGCAATATGCCTAATGCCGTGGCTATGGGTACAGGGCATATTACGGCAGCGGAACTGATGAAGACCGGCGCGGTAATGAGTATTTTTGCGGCGTTGTTCATGAGCGCCATGGTGGTGACTTATTGGACTTGGATGGGTGTCGTACGCTAAGGAGGTAAGGGAAATGTACAAAGAAGTGAAGGTCGCTTCCGCAACCGAATTGCAGCAGCTTTTTCAGACGGCTACGGCGGAAGATACGCCGGTATATGTGTATCGGCAGGGTGAAGGCATTCAAGTGGATTTACGTGAAATGAACCGAATTCTGGAAATTGATAAAGACAATCTGGTAGCCACGGTAGAACCGGGCGTGAAGCTAAAAGACCTGGCAGAAGGATTGCAGCGCCAAGGATTGCGTTTTGTGCCGGCGGAGCTGGTCGGTCTGGAGGAGCAAACTGTAGGGGAATGGGTATATACAGGCTGTGCGAATCCTTTGGCCTGGAAATACGGCGGCGGCAAGTTTTTTGTAATGGGCGGAGAATTTGTTCTGCCCGACGGTCGTTTGATGGTGACTGGCGGCAAGACGGTAAAAAATGTTACCGGGTATGATTTTGTACGATTTTTGAATGGCGCTTATAGTGATTTTGCGGTGGGAGTGAAGTTTCTCTTAAAATTGCTTCCTCAGGCAGCAGCAACTTGCTGTTTGGAACTGCAATTGCCGACCTTGGAAAAGACGTTGGCTTTCGTCGAAGAGTTGCGGCAGCGTCCGGCAGTGCCGGCTGGCTTGTTTTGGTTGGATGAAGCTGCGCAGCGTCAAGTGGCGCTGGGAGACGGGCAAAAATTATGGCTGCGTTTTGACGGCGTGCAGGAGGAAGTGGCTGAACAGGCGGCTTGGGCCAGAGAGGCTGTCAGTGAAAAGCAGGGCCGGGTTTTGGGAGAAAGCGCCGGTTTGCCGGCGTTGTCCGCCTTTTCCTGGGGCCAAGCCTTTCTTCTGACAGACGAGTACAAGGTTCCTTTTCCGCAAGTAGGGTCTTTTTTGAGCAAGGCACTGCAGGCTGGACACGAGCTAGGGCTGCAGCCTGGTTTTTTTGGACAGCTTGGCGAAGGCAAGCTGCATTTGGTCCTGCCTTTAGGCGCACCGGTTCCGGCGGCGTTGGTGCGGCAGTTGCAGTGCTTGGCGAGGGAATTGGGAGGCGCCAGCAGCGGCAAATTTGAACGTCTTTACGGAACCGTTGAGCAAGGACCGTTAACGGTGATTGAGCAGCAGATGAAAAAGCGTTTTGATCCGCGAGGAGTTCTAAACCGGCAGGGAGGGGTGCGGTTATGAGCAGCCAAAAGCAATACGAAGAAGAATGGAAGAAGCAACTGGTCAAATGCATTCGCTGCGGTACTTGCCGTTCGGTTTGTCCGGTTTTTCGCGAAGAAAATAATGAAAACACTACGGCGCGGGGTAAGGTGCGCTTATTGGAAGCGGTCAGTGAGGGCGTAGTGGAACTGACACCGGATTTGCAGGAGCGTTTTGCCAAATGCTTGATGTGCAAAGCCTGCGTGAAAGGTTGCCCTTCCGGTGTGCGCACGGACGAATTGTTTCTCAGCGCCCGGCAGGCGACGGCGGAGAAAAATGGTTTGCCCTTCGTGAAACGCATGGCATTTACAGGCTTGCGCTATCGTAAGCTCTTTGACCTGGGGTTGCGCCTGGGTTCAGTATTCCAGGGCCTGGTGATGAAGCGCACCGCCGATGGCCGTGGGGCCATCCCCAGGGTGCTGCTGCCTGGCGCGGGTCTGAACTTACGACGGGTTATTCCTCCTTTGGCGGAACAAACGCTGCGCAGTATGCTGCCGGAGCGGGTAAACGTAGCGCAGCCTAAGGGAACGGTAGCCTTTTTTACGGGCTGCATGCTCAACTATATTTATCCCCAGGCAGGCAAAGCCATTGTGCGCCTGTTGGAGCGTAACGGTTGGAATGTTGTGCTGCCGGAAGCGCAGTGCTGCTGCGGTACGCCGGCGTTTACCTCAGGGGATCGTGAGACGGGAGCGATGCTGGCGGAACACAATGTGGGCGTTTTTGCCGCAGAGGCATATGATGCCATCATTACAGGCTGTGCTTCTTGCGGGGCGGCGCTGAAGAGTGAATACAGCCATATTTTGCCGGATGGAGCCGTAAAGGAGCAGTGGCAACAGCTTGCAGCCAAGGTATACGATATTACGACCTTCTTAGTGGAACGCTGCGAGCTTAAAGGCTTTGGAGAACTGCCTATGCGTGTGACCTATCATGACGCATGTCATTTGGTGCGGGGGATGAATGTTTCGAAAGAGCCACGACAGATTTTTGCGGCTATTCCCGGTTTGGACTTCAAGGAAATGGTCGGGGCTGACGAATGTTGCGGTTCAGGCGGAACATTCAGCATGTCCTATTACGATGTGGCTCGCAAAATCAATGATCGCAAGCTGGAGCGGGCGGAGGCGACCGGAGCGGATTGCATTGTTACCGGCTGTTCGGCCTGCCGTATGCATATCAGCGATGGCTTGAGCCAGCGGGGCAGCAAGCTGCAGGTTCTTCATACAGCCGAATTGATTGAAATGGCCTACGAGGCGGCAGAAAAGGGGGTGAAATGATGTCGAACTTGGTGGAGAACTTGCAAAAAATTGTTGGTGTAGCGCATGTGCTAACAAAATTGGAAGATCGCTTGTGTTATTCCATTGATTCGACCTTTATCGACCATTTGCCTGATGTGGTAGTGCAGCCTGCCAACCGCGAGGAAGTGGTCGCTGTGGTGAAAACAGCAGCACATTTTGGCGTGCCTGTTGTCTCACGCGGGGCTTCAACCGGCTTATCCGGGGGGACCGTGCCGGTGCAAGGCGGGATTGTGCTGGAACTGACCCGACTCAACCGCATTTTGAACATTGATGCTGTCAATGAGCGGGCGGTGCTGGAACCGGGCGTTATTACGCAGGATTTTCTCCAGGCAGTGCAAAAAGAAGGCTTGTTGTATCCCCCAGATCCGGCCAGCAGCAAGATGTCGACCATCGGCGGCAATATCGCCGAGTGCGCCGGAGGCCCTAAAGGCGTCAAATACGGCGTTACACGGGATTATTTGCTGGGCTTGGAAGTGGTGCTCCCCGACGGCAGCGTGGTGGAGACCGGCAATAGTATTGACGGCGATATGTGCGGGCCGGACTGGACGATGCTTTTTTGCGGCTCTGAGGGCACGCTGGGGGTTATTACGAAAATCATTCTTAAGCTGGCTCATCCGCCGCAGGATAAAAAGACGCTTATGGCTGTCTTTGATCGCATCGAAGATGCAGCGATTACTGTAAGC
This sequence comes from uncultured Anaeromusa sp., assembly GCF_963668665.1. Classification (NCBI taxonomy): domain Bacteria; kingdom Bacillati; phylum Bacillota; class Negativicutes; order Selenomonadales; family Sporomusaceae; genus Anaeromusa; species uncultured Anaeromusa sp. Next base: position 1,629,175 of record NZ_OY764902.1, read on the forward strand.
ACGATTATGGCCTCAGGCGTCATTCCGACGACGCTGGAGATGATGGATAATCTGACCATTCGGGCGGTGGAAAACTATTTGGAGATCGGTCTGCCTGTGGAGGCCGGAGCGATTTTGTTGATCGAAGTGGACGGGGGACCGGCGGCGGTGCAGCATGATATGGTGCATGTAGAAGCGGTCTGCCTGCGTTGCGGGGCGGTAGAAGTGAAGACCGCCCAAAACAAAACGGAAGCAGATGCCTTATGGAAGGCGCGTCGTTCCATTTCGCCGGCCTGCGGCAAGATCAATCCAACCAAAATTTCCGAAGATGCTACGGTGCCTCGCAGCCGAATTCCGGAAATGGTGGCTCGTATTCGGGAGATTGCGGAGAAGTATAAGCTGAAAATGGTCATCTTTGGTCATGCCGGAGACGGCAATTTGCATCCTAATATTCTGAGTAACAAGCATGACAAAGAGGAAATGGCCAGGGTAGAACAGGCTGTGGAAGAGTTATTTCATGCGGCCCTAGAACTTGGCGGCACTTTGAGCGGCGAGCACGGCATCGGCTACATGAAGGCGCCGTTCCTTATTTGGGAGACTGGAGAAGTTGGTTTCGCCGTAGGCAAAGGAATCAAGGAGGCTGTAGATCCGCAGAGGATGATGAATCCAGGGAAGATGTTTGATTATACGTCGACGAAAGAGGGTTGAGTATAATGTCTTTCGATGCATTCGGGAAAAAATACGGTTTGATTTTGGCTATTTTAGTGGGTGCTTTAATCTGGATGATGCCTACGCCGGACGGAATGAATTTGACGCAGCATAAACTGCTGACTACCTTTGGAGCCTTGGTAGTGCTTTGGATTACTATCGGCGTCAATTTTGCGGTAAGCACCTTTATTGGCGTAGTGGCGCTCTATTTTTGGGTGGGAAATCCTACAGGCGCTGTAAAGAATGGAGCGTTGGTTCATAATGCAACCTTTGCGGTATCCGGCTTCTCCTCGCCGGCGCTGTGGCTGCTGATTACAGGCTTCGTCATTTCTATTGCGATGACTCGTACCGGCGTAGCGAAACGCCTGGCGTTGCACATGATGCGCCTGCTGGGGCAGACGCCGGCGGGAGCCATTTTTGCCTTGATGTTTGCTAATTTGGCCATTTCTCCTTTCACGCCGTCCAACACGGCGAGGCAGGCGGCCATGCTGCCGATTGTCGAAGGTATTGCCGAGGCGTACCAGATTGAACGGGGCAAAAGTAATTTTGGCAAGGCATTGGCGTTGGTAGCGACCTTCGCCAACAATATTACCGGGTCCGCTTTTTTGACGGCGACCATTCCCAATCCTGTGGCGGTGGGCATGATCGTCGCCGCCGCCGGCGCGTCGGTGTACGGCACCTGGAGCCAGTGGGCGGTGTTGGCGCTGCCAGTCAATGTTCTGGTGCTGCTCCTGTGCGGTATTTTGGTGCTGCGCATGTTCCCGTCGGAGGTCAAATCGCTGCCTGGGGGCATTGACTACATCCGCCAGGAATTAACCAAAATGGGGCCGATGACCGGGAGCGAAAAGAAAGCCATCATCTATTTCCTGTTTGCCCTGTTATTGTGGTCCACAGACAGCATTCACGGTTTCAATTCGACCATGGTGGCCTTCTTGGTTTCGGTGCTGATTTTCCTGCCCAAGATCGGGGTGCTGGAGTGGAAGGAGACGGAGAAAGCCATTCCCTGGGAACTATTCGTCTACTTTGGCGGCGTTATTACCTTGAGTGATGCCCTGATGAAGACCAAGGCTTTTGAGTGGGTCATTAAAGAAGCTATTGTGTTTATGGGACTGGAAGGCATGAGCTTACTGACTCTGTTGTGCATTCTTATGGGTTTCACCATCTTTATCCACGTGATATGGTCGACGACGACCGCCATGATGGGGGTTATGGTTCCTATTTACATCGGCATGGCGCAGGCTATGGGCTTTGATATCGTACAATTTGTGCTGCCCTTGGCCATGCTCTTGTCCTATGCGTTTTTCCTACCTTTTAATACGATGGGTAATATAATTATGTTTGGCGCCGGTTACTATACTGTGGCCGAACAGGTGAAAGCATCGGTAGTGCTGGGGCTGCTTTCCTGGGGCTGCTGGATGTTGACGGCCTTTACCTGGTGGAAAATAGTCGGTTTTTTATAAGGGAGGGTTAGGGCATGACAAGCCAAGAGTTACGGTTTAGGCGGGTGAAGCAGCAGTTTCCCCGGCCAGTAGTGGCGGATGCGGCGCAGGAAATGGAGGCGCAGCTGCAAAAGTTGCACTTGGCGCAAAAAATTAAAACGGGACAGCAAATCGGGATTACCGTAGGCAGTCGCGGCATTCAAAATATTGTACCGTTGCTTCAAACTGCGGTGGCGCATGTGCGTGCACTGGGAGCAAAGCCATATTTGCTGGCGGCGATGGGCAGCCATGGAGGCGGCACCGAGGCGGGGCAAGAGGAACTCTTAGACAGCCTGGGTATTACCGAAGCCTCTGTCGGTGCGCCGCTAAAAGCGTGCGCCGTAAGTCGCCCTATTGGCGCTACAGCGGAGGGGATGACCGCGTATGTGCTGGAGGCGGCCTTAGAGATGGACGGCATTCTGGTCGTTAACCGGGTGAAAACCCATACGTCCTTTAAAGGGCGTGTGGAAAGCGGGTTGATGAAAAAACTGGTTGTCGGTCTCGGCGGACCCAGCGGCGCCAAACAGTTTCATACCTTTGGCAGCGAAGAACTGCCGAGGTTGTTAGTGGAAATTGGGGAAGTACTTTTGGACAACCTTCCCATTTTGGGCGGCGTGGCTATTGTGGAAAACGCCTACGAAGAGACGGCGCGGTTAGCGGCGCTGGAGCCGGAACAATTCATTACCGGCGAGGAGGAGCTGCTGCGCTGGTCTAAATCCTTGATGCCGGCGCTGCCTGTGCAGCAGCTGGATTTGCTCCTGATTGGGGAGATGGGAAAAAACTATTCCGGAACCGGCGTGGATACGAATATTATCGGCCGTATTCGCATTGAAGGCGTACCAGAGCCGGCACTGCCAGCCATTAAGCGTGTTGCGATTCTCGATTTATCCGAAGCGTCCCATGGCAATGCGCATGGGGTGGGGCTGGCTGATTTCGTTACCAAACAATTGGTGGATAAAATTGACCGTCCCAAGACCTATTTGAATTCCCTTACAAGCACCTTTGTCATTCGCTCGGCCATTCCCATGTGGTTTGATACGGAAGAGGAATTGGTGAAAGGCGCTTTTGTCAGCCTGGGGGATCCGAAACCGCAGGCGCTGCGGGCCGTTATTATTCCCAACACCTTGTATTTGACGGATTTGTGGGTATCCGAGGCCTTGGGCCCGGAGATAGAGGGACGTGAAGATGTACTCTGGGATGGCGAATGGGAGCCTTGCTCCTATGATGCAGCAGGCAGGCTGACGCTACGGTGTGAGCTTGAGCATAAATAAGGAGGGAAAATTCATGGCGTTACAGATCAACAAACGATACTGCAAAGGCTGTGGTATCTGCGTGGCGTTCTGTCCCAAGCAAGTGCTGGAACTGGACGAAGTGGGCAAAGTGTATGCAAAGCAGCCGGAGGCTTGTATCAGCTGCGGCCAGTGCGAACTGCGCTGCCCGGATTATGCGATATTTGTGGTGAAAGAGGAGGCGGGAAAATAAGATGGCCAAAGCAAGACTGATTCAAGGCAACCAGGCCTGCGCTGAAGGCGCTCTCGCCGCCGGCGTCACTTTTTTTGCGGGATATCCCATTACGCCCAGTACGGAAGTAATGGAAATTCTCGCCGAAGAACTGCCCAAACGAGGCGGTAAATTTCTGCAGATGGAAGACGAAATCGCCAGCATGGGCGCTGTTTGCGGCGCATCCTTGACCGGCGTCAAAGCCATCACCGCTACCAGCGGCCCCGGCTTTTCCTTAAAGCAAGAGCTTATCGGCTACGCCGCCATGGCGGAACTGCCGGTGGTGATCGTGAACGTGCAGCGTTCCGGTCCCAGTACCGGGCTTCCCACCTCGCCGGCTCAAGGCGATGTCATGCAGTCTCGCTGGGGCACCCATGGGGATCATGGCATTCTCGTACTCTCCCCGGCATCGGTTAAAGAATCCTATGAAGTGATGATCAAAGCCGTCAACTTTGCCGAGAAATTCCGCACCCCGGTTATCTTCCTGCTCGACGAAGTCATCGGCCATATGCGCGAACGTGTCGAATTGCCCGAAGAAGGCAGCTGTGAAATCATCGACCGCAAAGTGCCTACCGGCGCTCCTGCGGACTACCTGGCGTATAAACCGGAAGCCGACGGCGTACCGCCTATGGCTCCCTTTGGCAGCGGCTACCGCTACCATGTAACCGGCCTGATGCATGGCTACAACGGCCTGCCTAACAGCACCGCCGCTATGACTACCGAAGTCATCGATCGCATGCACACCAAGCTGGAACAGGCGAAAGAAGAAATCACCCTTTATACGGAATACGAAATGGCGGACGCCGAACACGTCGTCATCGCTTACGGCGGCACTGCCCGCTCGGCCATTGCCGCTGTGAAAGCTGCTCGCGCCAAAGGCATCAAGGCCGGCCTCTTAAAACTCATCACCATCTGGCCCTTCCCGGGCGACGTCGTGCAAAAAGCCGCCGCCAAGGCCAAGACCGTAATCGTACCGGAAATGAACTACGGTCAGCTCATCGGTGAAGTCGAACGCTACGTTGGTCGGGATAAAGTCCGCGGCGTCAACCGTTTCGACGGCACCATCCTGACACCGGACGAAATTTTAGCCGCTCTTGTAGAGGCAACTGGAGGTGCGAACTAATGGCAGACATTCAAAAATACCTGCGCCAAACCGCGCTGCCGCACATCTGGTGCCCCGGCTGCGGCCACGGCATTCTTCTGGCAGCCATCCTGCGGGCCATTGACGCTCAGGGGCTGGACCAGGATAAAACCGTCATCGTTTCCGGCATCGGCTGCTCCTCTCGGGCCTCCGGCTACATGGACTTTAACACCGTCCATACCGCTCATGGTCGGGCGCTGCCTTTTGCCACCGGTATCAAAATGGCTAACCCTGAGCTCAACGTCATCGTCATTACCGGCGACGGCGATGCTACCGCCATCGGCGGCAACCACTTCATTCACGCCGCGCGGCGCAATATTGACCTTACCACTATTATTTTCGACAACAACATCTACGGCATGACTGGCGGCCAGTCTTCGCCCCTTACGCCCCAGAACAGCCGTTCCACCACGGCGCCCTTCGGACATATTGAGCGCTCCTTTGATATCGCCAAACTGTCCGTTGCGGCTGGCGCCACCTATGTGGCCCGGGGTACCTCGTTCCATGCGAAGATGCTCACCGACCTTATTGCCAAAGGCATTGCCAATAAAGGCTTCTCCGTGATTGACGCCATTTCCGGCTGTCCCACCAGCTTTGGACGCAAAAACAAAATGGCGCAGCCCTCGAAAATGCTCGAATGGCAGCGCGATCACGCCGTTACCGTCCAAGCGGCGGCCAAGCTTTCGGCGGAACAACTGGCGGATAAATTCCTCATCGGCGAACTGCATCAGGAAGCAGCGCCGGAATTTACCGACGAATACGCCAAAGTTGTGGAACGCTTGAAAGGAGGCCGTGCATAATGTGGCAGATTAGCTTAAGCGGCACCGGCGGCCAAGGCCTCATCCTCGCTGGCATCATTCTGGCGGAAGCCGCCATCATCGACGGCAAAGAAGCCGTGCAGACCCAGTCCTACGGACCGGAAGCCCGCGGCGGCTCCAGCAAGGCGGAAGTCATCATTGCTGACGCCCCGATCGATTATCCTAAAGTCACCAAGGCGGACTTGATGCTCTCCATGAGCCAGGCCGCCTGCGACAAATACATCTCCGTCCTCAAAGACGGCGGCATGCTTATGTTGGACAGCACCTTTGTGCAAGACGTGCCAAAAGTAGACGCCAAGATTCTTTCGCTGCCCATTACCAAGACAGCCAAAGAAGAGCTGGGTCACGCCATGTTCGCCAACATCATCGCCTTAGGGGCGCTGGTGGGCGCGACCAACATGGTTACCGAAGCCGCTTTGACCGAAGCCGTCTTGGACCGCATTCCCAAAGGCACCGAAGAGAAGAACCAGAAGGCTCTTTCTTTAGGCCTAGCCTTAGGTAAAGCTCAGCAAGGATAAAGAAAGATTAGCAGATTGGTTATTTGCGATAAAATCAAGAAAAGGGATTGGGCTATTACAGCTCAATCCCTTTGACCGTATTAAAAAAGGACTTATGAAAACATAATCTACGAATATAGTAACGTGCGAACAGTATAAGGAGGGTAACTAATGCAAAGCATTCGTAACAAGCTGACTATCATGATGGTAGTGACGGTAGTGATTTCCTTATGCATATTAGGTGCGGCGAACTATTGGAATGCCCAAAAAGTGATTTTGCAAGATGCGGAAGAAAATTTGACGTCGGTGGCGCAAATTAATTCGGAGCGTATGGGAGCTTGGTTAGGCAAGCGGACCTCGGAAGTTGAAGTGCTGGCGCGAACACCGGTTATGCAGACCAGCGATTTGAATCAAATCATGCCCTATTTAAAAGAAGAAGCTAAGCTCAATCCGGTATATGCACGCTTTTTGGTAGCGGATTTGCAGGGAAATACTCGCTATAGTAATGACACTGCGGCCAATATTGCGGACCGGGAGTATTTCCAACAGGCAAAAGCGGGTAAGTTTGTGATTGCAGATCCGGTTATTGCTAAAGTGGACGGTAAGATGGTAGTAGTTGTTGCCGGTCCTATTAAGAAAAATGGACAAGTGGTTGGCGTTCTTGGCGGCACGATTACGGTGGATGAACTGACAAAAGTTGTAAATGAAGTGAAAGTGGGACAATCTGGTTACGCCTATGTTACTCAAAAAAATGGCTTGATCATCATGCATCCTGACAAGGAACGTGTTATGAAAGAAAATATCCACGCGGATGCTGAAAAGGATGCGGCATTAAAACCGCTGGTGGCAGTAACCGAAGGCGGGAAAAATTTAGCGCGCTATGTGGCGCAAGGCACAGAAAAATATATTGTTTACAATCCAATTGACGGTACGTCCTGGGGCTTGAGTGTGACCGTTCCAGTTCAAGAAATTACTGGAAAAATGAACTCGATGATGTGGACCTCTCTACTGGTAGTGCTTGTCGTGCTAGTAGCGGCGGGGCTTGTGGCGCGCGTATTGGCTCGACGCTTTGCCCGGCCCATTCAAGAGCTTAATGAGTTGGCTTGCCGTCTTTCTCAGGGTAATTTACAAAACGTTGAGAGGCGTATTCACTCTCGGGATGAAATCGGTCAATTGGAAGCGGCTTTTCAGACGATGGCGGAGAGCTTGCGAGCGCTTGTTCAGCAGGTGGCCCAGTCTGTGCAGCGCGTATCCTCTGCCTCGGAAGCGCTGACAGCTGGCTCGGGCCAAGCGGCGCAAGCATCCGATCATGTAGCGACTTCCATTTTGCAAATGGCTCAAGAAACCGATAAGCAGGCCACTGCTATTGTTGAGGCGACTAAAATTATTGAAGAGATTACCAAGGAAACAGAAGCGACGGCTCAACGTGGTCGGAATGTCTTGGAAATAGTCAAGGGAACGGCGGACGCGACAAAACATGGGCGGACGGCGGTCGAACAAGCAGTAGGCGAGATGGAAAGTTTAGGGAAAAAATCAGTAGCCGTGGAGGAGGCCATTGGCGAGCTGTCTCGCGGTTCGCGAGAGATTGGAGAGATCGTGGAGCTGATTTCCAATATTGCTGGGCAGACTAATTTGTTGGCTCTAAATGCGGCTATTGAAGCGGCCCGGGCTGGAGAGCAGGGGCGCGGCTTTGCTGTGGTGGCTGATGAGGTGCGTAAACTGGCAGAACAGTCTAATCAAGCGGCGCAGCAGATTGCGGCGTTGATTGGAGACAACGAGGCCAAAATGAACCAGGCTGTCGAAGCGACTAAGTCCAGCGTGGCAGGAATTCATTCCGGCGTGGAACTTGTTGTTGTCACAGGGCATACGTTTCAGCAGATTTCCGACTCTGTGTTCAAATTGGAGGAACATGTACAAGAGATGGCAGTTGCTGTGGAAAAAATTGCCCAAGATAATGGGCGAGTATCTGGCTCTATTTCGCAAATTGAGAGAATGAGTCAGAAAAATGCCGGGGAAGCGCAAAGTATTTCTGCAGCGACGGAAGAACAGGCGGCTTCAATGGAAGAAATTGCGGCCGCTAGTCATACTTTGGGCGGTATGGCGGACGAATTGAAGGGGGCGGTTAGCAAATTTAAACTCTAAGTAAACATTAAAATAGTTTTTGTGCTAGAAAAGGTCTAGTTGCAGTACGTTAAGAGGCCTCAGACATTGCTAGTCTGAGGCCTCTTGACGTACTTTTGTTTTTCTTAGAACTGAATATGTTGACGCAGGTTTTTGACGAAATTGCGACTAACCGGGGCTTCCGCCGGGAGCGCACCGCGCAAGGTGAGCAGGTAGCCGCGGTTAAACCAGTGGGAAAGCTGCTCAATAGCGCTGAGGTTGACAATGAAATTGCGGTGGCAGCGTATGAAGTGGTTGCCATCTAATAGAGATTCAAACTCTTGCAGGGAAAGCTTGCTTTGAAAAGTGCCTCCGTCTAAGGTTTGTAGATAGACTTGACGATTTTGGGCAAAAACCATCTGAATTTGTTGGGCGTCGACGATCAATAAACGGTCATTTTTTTCTACCGTAAACTTTTGCGGCAATTGCTTGGAGGGCATAGTGACCGACATTTCTTGCGGCGCAGGCATAAAGCGCCTGATTTTTGTCAGGACGCGCTGTAAATCGGCTTCGTCGAAGGGCTTTAGCAGATAATCCAACGCATTCACTCCGAAAGCGTCGAGGGCAAAACCGCTGTGGGCGGTGACAAATACGATGGCCGGGGCTTCAGGCAGGCTTGCTAGGGCACGGGCGACAGCAATGCCGGTTTGTTCGGGCATCTGGATGTCTAGAAAAACAATGTCCAGCGGGTGTGTTTTAATAAAATTTAGGGCGGTGTTGCCGTCATGGCAAACTCCGGCGACAATGACGTCTGGGGCGCATTGACTAAGAAGCTCTGAAAGCTCTAGACACAACAGAGGTTCATCGTCAGCAATAAGTGCTTGGTAGGTGTTCATGCGGCGTTCCTCCTTGCAGGTCAGCGGGTGTGGTTTTTTCCCAATGTAGAGGTATTTGAAGCATGGCCTTAGTTCCTGCGTCTGGATGACTTTGAATTTGCAAGGAAGCGCGGGGTCCATACAGTAGCTGCAGTCGTTTGCGGATGTTACTTAAGCCGATGCCAGCGCCTTGAATTTCTGGCGGAAGTGGTGATGAGGGTTGGAAGCCCACGCCGTTGTCATTGACTGTAATTTGCAGGTAGTCACTGCTTTTTTTGGCGGAAATATGAATAGCGCCGCCATCTTTTTTGGGAGTTAGGCCGTGTTTAATGGAGTTTTCTACAAGGGGTTGTAGTGTAAACGTGGGGATAGGGAAGATGAGTAAGTCATTGGCAATATCAACATGGAGCTGTAGGCGTTCTCCAAAACGGGCCTTCTCTAAGCGGACATAGCGAGAAACGGTTTCCATTTCCTGATGCAAGGAGACGTAGTCCTGATTTTGGACCAAGGTAGAGCGCAGAAAGTCAGAAAGATCTTTGAGGCGGTGCCGCGCAGTTTCTCCATCAGTGCGAACAAGGACGCGGATTGTGGCGAGGGTGTTAAAGAGAAAATGGGGGTTGACTTGAGCGCGGAGCAAATTGTATTCGGCTTGCTCTAGCAGGCGCGCTTGCTGGGTAAGTTGCGAGTAAGCCAACTGCGAGCTGAGAAAATCGGCAATGCCTTGGATTAATTCGCTTTCGTGAGGAAGAATTTTCTGTTGACTGGATTGGAAAATTTTTACGCTGCCGAAGAATTCACCGTTTACTAAAAGGGGAGCGTCGATGACACTGGTAAGGGGGCAGTTTTCATGAGGACAACCAATTTCATCCCGGGTGCTGGCAATAACCGGTTGACCGGTGCGGCGCGCTTCTTTGGTAGCTAGCGTGAGAATCGGCTGGCCGCGCAGGTGATGATCTGAACCTAAGCCTTGAAAGGCAAGAATATGAGTGGCGTCGGTGACGGCAACAGCGGCAGGGTGAAATTCTTGGTATAAAATATCGACCAATGCGGAGGCGGCGGCTGGAGTGAGGCCTTGGTGCAGAATATGACCGGACTGGTGGATAACCCGCATCGCTTGCTGTGCGGAACGAGCTTGAATCTTTTCTTGTTCGGAAAAAATGTCTTGGACGATGTAGAGGAAAAGGCAAGAAGCTAGAGAATTGGAAATAATTGTGGGGATAGCGATGAATTTTTCCAGTTCCCAGGCGGCCTCAAACGGTTCGGAAAGAAGCAAGACCAGGCTTTTGAGAATAAATTCGCTGATAAGGGCTGTTTTCAAAGCAATGGAGAGCGTTATACGTCGTGGTCGGTAATGCAAATGGACGTAACCACTCCAGAGGCCGATAATGATGTTGGAAATAACGGCGGCTTCCATGGTGTAGCCTCCCATGAAATAACGGGGGATGGCGCCGATGAGTCCAGCGCCCATACCGACGATAGGGCCTCCTAGCAGACCGCCGACAATGGGGCCGACTATGCGGTTATTGGCCATGGAGCCATGAAGAGGAATACCCAGACCGTTGCCCAGTACGGATAGCAGGCCGAAAACGAGAATTAAAAAGCCGCGATCACGCCAAGAAGAGGCCTGATGATTGATGGTGCGGCGAAAGGGAGCCAACTGGGCAATAAGATAGGCGCTGAGGCCGATGACGGCAAAATTATAGAGCACTTGCAACATAAAATCGGACATGGCGGGACTCCTTCGAAAGTGGTTTTCTTTTATCGTAACACATCACAAAGGTTTTCACATCTTACGGGTGTTCGCCGCAGGAAAAAAACGGTACAATAGTACAGAAGAAGCGTTTAGAGAGCGCAGCAGACTGGAAAGGTGGCGCATGGATGGTTGCGGACATGGCGGGACGAGATTTTTTGATTATTGATTTTGAATTTACAACGCATAAGAAGTTAGTAGGAAAACCAAGAGCATTTTTCCCGGAGATCATCGAAGTGGGCGCTGTGCGCATGGGAACGCCGGAATTAGCGCTGGGCGAGGAATACCAATCGTTTGTTAAACCGCGTTTTTTTCCGCGCTTGACGAAGGAATGCATGGAGATTGCCATTATCAATCAAGAGGATGTGGATGGCGGTGTTGATTTAGGAGAAATGCTTGGCGGGTTGAACTCTTTGTATCAGGAAGGGCGGACGTATTTTGTCGCCTGGGGTGATTCAGACCGAGAAGTGTTGGCGACGGATTGCAAGCGCTATGGCTTGGACTATCCTTTTATATATGAAGATTATATTGATTTAGCGGCGGCCTATAAGCAGCATTATGGCAAAGACCGCACTCCTTCCCTTAAGCACGCGGTGGAGGAAAGCGGCATTGAGCGTCTGGGGTGGTGTCATATGGCGCTGGACGACGCCAAAAATACAGGCTTGCTGCTGGCGCATCTTTTGCGTGACGGCTGGCGACCGGGAATGGGCGTCTAGGCCCGAGAAATGAGAGGAGTGAAGGAAATGGCGATGCGGGAAAAATGGCTTCGGCAAATGGCTTCCTTAGTGGTGGGAACGGGATTTTTGTTGGCGGTATCGGTGGCCCAGGCGGGAGCCGCCCTTGATGCGGTACATGAAAAAGGCAAAGTGTATTTGGCGGCGGCGGCCTCCTTGGCGGCTTATAACGATCGCTTGGGCATGCTGGTAAACGAGGCGCTCCAGGAAGAAGGCTGGGAGATTACCAAATATAAGCACAGTACGGCGTCGGCTGACGCCCGCTTTATTGTTCTCAAAAATTTAAATGCGGACTCCTGGGAGCCTACATACACCTTGGCTGTGGCGGGTACGGAAAACACCAAGGACATCAAGACCGATATGAAGCTTGGCAAGGTGTGGTTCACCGGGGCGACCCAGGCGGAGTTTAACGCCGCCGGCGCTGCGACTAATGTGCCAGATGACAAGCCCAAGGTGCACAAGGGTTTTTATCAGTATGTGCAAACAGCCATTGACGCAGGCGAAGACGGCCATCCTATATATAAGGCGCTGATGAGCGATCCTTCGCAGCGGCTGCTTATCACCGGGCATAGCCTGGGCGGGGCGGTGGCTACTCTGGGCGGCGCGCGGCTGCTTCTGGCGGGCGTTAATCCGGCTCAGGTAGAGGTGTTGACCTTCGGCGCGCCTGCAGTGGGTAACGCCGCTTTTAAGCAGGAAACCGAAGGCAAGCTGGCCTTAGAGCGCGTAGTGCTGGACGGTGATCCCGTTCCCGGGCTGGTGCAAAAATTTGGCGGCGGTTATGCGCAGTTCGGCAAAGAGGTGCGCTGGCAGGAAGAAAACTATATGCACCAAAAACCGCATTCCATGGCGGTCTACATGGATGTGGCCATGAAGGACTATTACCGGGCACTGCAGGAAGCGGAAAAAGCCGGTGAAATTGTGACTCCCAGGCAGAGCGAAGGCGAAGGGCCTAAGGCCTATGTCGTGCCGGCCAGCTTTAAGCTACCCCAAGAAATGGAGGGCGAACAGCCCTTTATGCAGCAGGTGATGGAGCGGCAGTATCGGCGGGCCTTGAAGGGCTATGTGCTGGCAGATGCGGCGGCAGCCACGCCGAAGGAGGATTTGGAAGCGGCGAAACAGGCAGGCTGCCAGTGGCTGGTGCGGACAGAGGTGCAGGTGACTCGCCTGCGCCAGGAAGTGAACGGACATGTAATTTCACTGAACCAAACGGTGTACCGTGTGGCGGACGGCCGCCTGGCGGCGACCAGCGATTACCAATCTTCAACGCGGGAGCTGACGCCGCTGGTAGTGATTATGCATCTGACGCGCAATTTTGCGAAAGACGGTGTGCGCTGGCTGGATATGCCGCAAAAGGGGTAACGAAATGGCGCTGAACATCCAGATTTTCGGCACGAAAAAATGCCAGGATACGCGCAAGGCGGAGCGCTATTTTAAAGAGCGCCGTATGACGTATCATTTTATAGATTTGAATATTCGCGGCCTTTCTAAGGGCGAATTACGGGCGGTGGCCCAGGCTGTGGGGGGCGTGGAGAAAATGGCTGATGCGAATGGCAAGGAAGCGGCGCGCCTCAATTTGCGATACATTCTGCATAACGTGGAAGAAAAGCTGCTGGAGCATCCGCTGCTTTTGAAAACCCCGGTTGTGCGTAATGGCGCTAAAGCAACAGTGGGCTATTGTCCTGAGGTTTGGCAGACATGGCAGTAACTGCCTGGACCTATATCTTGAAATGCGCCGATGACAGCTTTTACATCGGTTGGACCAACGATCTGCCGCGCCGTCTGGCGGCGCACAATGCCGGCAAGGGCGCGCGCTATACCCGCGGGCGGGGGCCGGTGCAGCCGGTCTATTGGGAAGAGTTTGAGGAGTATCGCGCCGCGCAGCGAAGAGAATGGCAGCTGAAGCAGCTGTCGCGCAAGGAAAAGGAAAGCCTGGTGAGCCGTTTTACCGAAGAACGGCGCGGGCAGGAGGGAGTTTGGCCATGGGAGGAACACAACGCAAAGACATCCGCCCCGGCGTGCGGGTGAAGGTGGTGCAAAAACCGCATCAACGCACCGGCGAATTGACCGAAGGGGTAGTCAAGGATATTTTGACCAACAGCGCCGTGCACCATCGGGGCATTAAAGTGCGCCTGGAGGGCGGCATTGTCGGGCGAGTGCAGGAAATTATCGGCTAAGAAGGCTTGAACAGAAGCACGACGGGGTCAAAAGATTTACACAGAGAAGCAGAGGAAAGGCCAGAGTTAACAGAGGGAAAAAGGATTGAACAGGAGAACCGTCCCCCTGAACCGGAAAATGAAATCAAGCGCAGAGCCATCGGTAAAAATAACCGGCGGCTCTGCGCTTTTCTATATACTAAAATTTATACGAATTTATAATCGGACCGCGAAATACACGAAAAACGCGAAAGGGTTTTATGAATTAAAATTATATTTCTCTGCTTTCCTCGATAGTGTCAAGGAATGTTCGCAAAAACCATCGCACTCCGAAATAGCTAAGCGCTTTTGCTCAACTGTTGTTGAATTTCGTTGATAAGCATAGGATTTATATAAGAACGCCCGCTAGACCAGTCCTCGCTATATTCGATAAGATAGCTGGTCACTAGGCGAATGTAGGAATCCATACTTGGGAAAATGCCTACAACTTTAGTGCGACGGCGTATTTCCCTGTTTAGCCGTTCCAGAAGATTGGTGGATGCAATTTTGCGAGCGTCAATTTGCCGGAAATTAAAGAACTGAAGGGATTCTTCCAACCCTTCTTCCAAAGTGGCAATGGCTTGCGGATGTTTTCCTTCATACTCGTTCATGAGCCCATCGGCATATTTTTTAGCGCTGTCATAGTCTGGTTGGAGCCAAATCTGTTTCAGCTTTTCTGCAAAGAATTTCTTATCTCTACTGGAAACACATCCTAAAATATTACGCATAAAATGAACCTTGCATCGTTGCCAGGAGCAACCGACAAAGGACTCGCGGGCCGCTTTGACCAAGCCTCTATGAGCGTCGGAGACAACCAGCCAAACTTTCTCTATACCACGTTCTTTAAGGTTATCAAATAGTTTGGTATAAGTAGTAGCTGACTCTTCATACATCGGTTCGACAGCCAAAATATCACGCTTGCCTTCTGTATTGATGCCTGTTACTACCAAGACAGCCATGTTTTTAACTGCGCGATTATCGCGGATCCGCTCGTAAAGAGCATCGACCCAAAGAACTGGATACGTAGCTTCCAGCTTGCGCTGCCGAAATGCCTCCACCTGCTCGTTTAGTTCTTTAGTAAGGACTGACACCTGCCCCCGCGAGATAGACTCAATCCCCAAGGGTTTGGTCAGCCTATCCATTTTTCGCGTTGAAACGCCATTGACGTATGCTTCTTGGATTGCGCTCATTAAAGCGGCTTCCGAACGCTTCTTAGCTTCTACAAAGAAGGGGATATAGCCGCCATTTCTAATCTTGGGCACCATTAAATACATCGTCCCCATTCGTGTGTCGAAGCGGCGAACCCGATAGCCGGAGCGGTATCCTTGGCGGTCTTCACTACGCTCAGATTTTTCAGCGCCAAGCTTTCCTTCTACTTCGGCTTCCATAAGCCGTTCACAGAGCCATTTGAGCATCGATAACATGGGTTCTTCGTCCAACACAAATTTCATTAGCATTTTTTCGAAAGGTACGGTAGAATTTTGGTAAGCCATCGATTTCACACTCCTTTGGGTTTGCTAGCACTTACCTTTTCGGAGTTTTCGATGGCTTTTCCTTTTTCACTTTTGCGAACTTAATTGTACGTTATCCTTTCCTCTGGCTTTTCTCCCTTAATATACAAGCCTTTTCTTTAATATTCTCTTTCAATCGCAGTATTTCTAAAGAATTGATTTTGTAGATTTTTTGGATAGACAGGCTATGCTGGTAGTGAAGTGGTTTTTGCGTATAGGAAACAAACCGCGTTCATTTTCCTGTGAATTGACCATCGGGATTCCACATCAACTCCAGGTGGCAACTCTCCCATGTCTTGTGGCATCTAGTGCCAAATTCCTTCGTTCTGCCTATCCCAAAGATGGAACGTCAATCATGCTCTGTTGCTGGGTCTAAGCCCTGATGAAAAGAATCGCATTGACTGCCCCGGCTCTACATTTTCAAAGTGCTGCAATAGATGATACGATTAAAACAAAAGGTGTTCATTCCGAGAATTCCTTATCCGCTGCGGTCTTCGGAGAAGGGACCTATTGAAAAGCCTGACTTGTCTCCGGCGCTATGCCGCCATCATCGACACAGGCATATCCTGGACTAGCTTACTAGCATCATAGCGACAACCCTTACGTAGTAACGTATAAATAACTCGGATCAATTTACCACACAAAGCGATCACAGACTGCATTTTGGTCAAAGGGTTTTGCTTGCGTGTAATGTTGCGCTGGTGCATCGCGCGAAACTCAGCGTTATCCGCCAGCATGGGAATCATCACGCGAAATAAAGCTTCCCTCAACCGCTTTCGGCCTCGCTTACTAATGGTAGTTTGCCCCTTGTGTTTACCTGAGCTATTTTCCCTTAAACTAAGTCCAGCTAAGCTTATAATCTGCCTCGGGCTTGAAAAACGTTGAATCGTTCCAATTTCGCTGATAATCACGGCCGTGCTCAACTTTCCGATCCCCTTCACATCTAAGAGCGTATCGGAATGCGGAACAGTAAGAACTAATTCCGATAAAAGAGCTTCGATCTGCTCTAGTTGAGAAGCGGCCATTTCATACTGCAGAAGCAAATTCTGCAAAACGAATTCAGCCGTTTTACTTCCGGAAATCCTTCCGATAGAGGTTTGGGCCGCTTGGAATAATTGTTGTGCTTTCAGAGTGTGATTTCGCTTAACATGTTGCTGCCAGAGCGCTATAAGCCCTTCAGGGCCGGCGTGCACTACTTGAGCAGGAGTTGGAAACTGTTTCAAGGTTGCAAATGCGGTTTTTCCTTTCCAACTCTTAAAAACCTTTGTGAATTCTGGAAAGCGAATATCCAACCAGCGAATGACCTGGTTGCCGAGGGTTGTCATTTGTTCCACCAATCGCTCGCGCTCTAAGACCGCTTCGCGCAGTTCCTGGTAGCACTCTGAAGGAATGTATACGTCTCGATAGCGCCCGTCTTTTACGAGCATGGCGATGGTTTTAGGGTCCTTGAAGTCGGTTTTGGTCTGCTTGTTGTCATCGAGCTCTCGGGCGCATTTGACATGATATGGATTCACGATGCCTAGTTTGTACCCTTGCTTTTCTAGAAAGTCTCCCAGGGTAAACCAATAGTGCCCGGTGGGCTCGAAGCCTACGATGACATCGGTTTTTTCTTTTTGCTGCATTGTCGATTGCATCCATGTTCGTAAGGCGTTATAGCCTTCGGCGCTATTGCTAAATCGTAGTAGCTTGGCCAGCTCAAGGCCGCGGCTGTCAAAGGCACGAGCATAATGTGTTTCTTTACCAATATCAATGCCAACAACTAGCGTTTCATTTTTGATTTGCAAAATCTTTTCATTTTGTGTACGCTTCATAGTGAGACGCCTCCCAATACATTTACTTGTGCCTTTCTTGCCGGATCAGCACACATGTTTATTGTATTGCCGGGCGTCTCTTTTTTCAAAGTCCATTTTTAGGTATTACAGGAATGCTCTGTTACTCAGTGTGATACGTACCCCTTCCTTGCTCTTGTTCAATTTTCTCCATTATTGCCTTGTAATAATGCGCACGGTGCGATCGTAGACAAAGTAGTCCCAGACCCACTTGGCGAAGACGATAAAGCGATTGCGAAAATCGATGAGCCGCAGAATGTGCACGAAGGACCAGAACAGCCAAGCGGTAAATCCTTGAAGCTGCACGGAGCCCATATGCACGACAGCGGCGTTGCGGCCAATGGTGGCCATATTTCCCAGATCTTCATAGAGGAAGGGGAGCACGTCTTGGCCGCGCAACAGCAGGTGGATTTGACGCGCGGCGTGCTGGCCTTGTTGAATGGCAACCTGGGCCACCATGGGCAGCGGTCGGCCATTAGGCTGTTCAAAGCAGGCGGCGTCGCCTACGATAAAGACATCGTCCAAACCGTCCGGCTGCAGCGTGTTGCGGACTTTGACGCGTTTTTGGCGGTCCAGCGGCAACTGCAGCGTACTGGTAAGGGGAGCCGCTTCTACGCCGGCGGCCCAAATCAGAGTGCGCGCGGGAATGACCTCGCCGCCTTTGAGCGATACTTTTTCGCCGTCATAGTCGGCTACTTGCGTGCAGAGGCGTACTTCCACATCCTTGCGCACCAAGGTGCTGCGCGTTGCTTCTTGCAGCGCCTCCGGCATGCTGGCTAAGAGTCGGTCCGAGGCTTCCAGCAGTACGATGCGAGCTTCTTTGAAGTTGAGATCCGGATATTCCCGGGCCAATACATGGTACATCAGCTCGGAAAGGGCGCCGGCGGACTCGACTCCTGTGGGGCCGCCGCCAACGACCAAAAAGGTCAGTAACGCCCGCCGTTTCTCCGGATTTTGCTCATGGCTGGCCAGCTCAAACATTTTCAGCAGGTGATTGCGGATATTGACGGCTTCGTCTAAAGTTTTCATGCCAAAGCCGTATTTTTGCACATTAGCGAGACCGAAAAAATTAGTAGCCCCGCCAGCAGCGACGATCAAGTAGTCATAAGAAAGGGTATCGGCTTCGGTAAGCACAGTTTTGGCCGCGCAGTCGATGCTGCGAACTTCGGCCATGTGAAAGCGGACGTTCTTCCAATCTTTGACCATGGCTCGCACCGGATACGCGATATCGTCTACAGACAAGCCCGCAGTAGCCACTTGATACAGCAAGGGCTGGAAGAGCTGATAGTTTTGACGGTCAATTAAAGTGATGCGGACCGGAGAGGCGGAAAGGCGGTGGGCCGCCTGGAGGCCGCCAAAGCCGGCGCCGATAATGACGACATGAGGCAGATTTGGTGTGGTGTTGGACATATGCATCACTCCTTTGGCCTAAAATTCTTATGGAGGAGTAATTCTTCGTGCTGGAACCACCTTCCTGCTTGAGGGATGCAAAAAGTAAAAGGAAGGAACCCTTTTGCTTGGCGGCGAATCCAAAAGTAAAGAAAAATTGCAGGTGCGAGGAGATGAATCATTGGAAGCGGGACTCATTTTTATCAGCTTGATTCTTTTAATGGTGGCAGCGTATCGCGGGTATTCTATTGTTTTGGTAGCTCCTTTTTTTGCGATGCTGGCGGCTGTGGGCAGCGAATACGCACTGATGCCGGTGTATAGTGAACTTTATATGACGAAAGCGGCGGAATACGTTAAGGTGTATTATCCGGTGTTTTTACTAGGCGCTGTTTTTGCGAAAATTATGGAGGACGGCGGTTTGGCGGCGGCGGTAGCCAAGCAGATTGTACGCTCTTTGGGACCGCAGCAGGCGGTGCTGGCTGTTCTGCTTGGGTGCGGCGTTCTTGTATACGGCGGTCTGAGCGTTTTTGTGGTAGCCTTTGTCATGTATCCTTTCAGCGCTATTTTATTTCGCCAGGCGGACATCCCCAAGCGGTTGCTGCCGGCGGTGTTGTGGATGGGGATTTTTACCTACGCTATGATTGCGTTGCCTGGGGCGCCGCAGATTCAAAATATTATTCCTACGGCCTTTTTTGGCACCACGACCTGGTCTGGCGTAGGGCTGGGGCTGGTGGGAGCGGCGGCTTACTTCCTTTTGGGCTGGGGCTGGATTTCCTGGCGTCACAGGAAATTAGCCGCCCAGGGAGAAGGCTATGGCGCGCATATTCTCAACGAACCGGAGCGGGTGGAAACAAATTTGCCCGATTGGCGGACGGCTTCGCTGCCATTGTTGGTTGTTGTTTTAGTCAATTTGTACTTAAGCAATCCGTTCCACTGGTCTTGGGGCTATCATTGGCCGGCGGACAGCCTTGCGGCGATGAAAGCGTTGAAGCTGTCGCTGTTAAGTCCTTCGGTGGAGCGAGTACAGGCGATTTGGTCTATTTGCCTGGCGCTTCTGGCCGGCAGCGTCTGCGCCGCCATGGTTGGGCGGCGTCAAATGCGGCGTCAGGGCGGTTTAATGCAGCCGTTAAACGCTGGAGCTATGGCCTCTATTCCAGCCATTTTGAATACAGCGTCTGGCTATGCTTTTGGCAGTGTCATTGCCGCCTTGCCTGGCTTTTTTGCTATCAAGGATGCGCTGCTTCATTTGCAGATAGGCGGCGGACCTTTGGTTTCCGCTATCTTGACGACCAATGTGATGACCGCTGTGACCGGCTCCGCTTCGGGCGGCTTAACGATTGCGTTAGGCATGCTGGGGCAGGAATGGCTGGCCTGGGGCGCCTCGCTGGGGATGTCGCCGGAGGTGCTGCACCGTATCGTCTGCCTGGCTTCGGAGGGGCTGGATACGGTTCCCCACAGCGGAGCGTTGGTGACGTTAATGGCTGTTTGCGGGCTGACGCATCGGGAGTCTTATTATGATGTCTTTGTGCTGACCCTGCTCAAGCCGTTGGTAGCCGTGTTTTGCCTGCTGGTATATTTGACGACAGGACTCGTTTGAGTTAACTTCGAAACCCTCAGCCGTACCCTCCTTTTTAAACAGTAGACGTCGGTTGCTATGCCATCCATGGCGCAACCGACCCTAACCGCATCCAGCGCCGTCGTACTCTTGTTCAAAATTCGTATTTTACTCCATGTTCAATTTTGAAAAAGAAAAAAAGTTCCCCGAACACTTGTGCGAACAAAATCAGTATGCTAAAATAATTTCAGACGAACAAGTGTTCAGGGGGCGATGTGTATGCGTAGAAAGAAGATGTGTGCGTGGCTTTTGCTAGGGCTGTGCTTTTTAATGGTTTCCGTGGTCAAATCCAGTCCCGGACCTGCCGGGATTCGCTATACTGAAGTGACGGTGCGCGGCGGAGATACTTTATGGCAATTGGCGGCGCTGCATTGCGGGGAAAAGGAAGACATTCGAGAAAAAATCTATGCGATTCGCGACTTGAACCGCTTGACGGCGCAAGCGTCTTTAACGCCCGGGCAGAAATTGAAAATACCTTTGAAAAAAGCAGAGTAACAGAGTTGTTTTAGTAGCTATAAGACGGAACGCGGCGCGTGCGCCGAAGGTCCCGTCTTTTTATTTTAATTACCCAAGCGAGTATGCGTAGTTAGCAGGAATTTTTCGGAAAAAATAGAACTAATAATGTGGAAAATAACAGCCTTAAGTCGGCTGAATTTGAGGTGATTGGTGCATGAAGCCTTTACGCATTTTAGTGGTGGATGATTCGCCTTTTAGCCAGAAAATCATGACGGGACTGTTGAAAAAGAATGGTTTTGATGTTTGTGGTTATGCGGATACAGGGGGGCAAGGCATAGAGCAGTATCGAGAGCTGAGACCCGATGTTGTAACTATGGACATGACTTTGCCGGATATGGACGGCTTGGAATGCAGTAAGGCAATTCTAGCGGCGGACCCGACGGCCAAAATTGTTATGGTAAGCGCGATGAAAGACGAAACCTTAATGACGAATGGCTATATTGCCGGAATCAAAGGTTTTGTTCAGAAACCGCCGCGGGCGGAAGAACTAGCGGAATTGATACGCAAGGTATGCCAAGAAGCGGAAGAATGTTCTTTGTGCCAAAAATACCTGGCTTTTTTTGAGCAGTCGCTGCAAGAGAATCTTAGTTATATGGTTGGCGTCGAAAGCGTCATAGAGACTGCACTAGACAACGAAAGCAAGTTTTTATCGCAAGGTGTAGCGGTAATAGTTGGTTTGACCGGGAAGGTACAGGGCCGGGTCATTTTGGACAGTTCCGAGCAAACGGCGCAGCAATTGACACGCATGATTCTTAGCTGCGAAGAAGTGTCGGAAGACGATATGCTGAACGGCATGGCGGAACTGGCAAATATTGTCAGCGGCAATGGAGTATCTTCTGTAAACAATACGTATCGGGAGCTGGAACTGCGGTTGACGCCGCCGAGCATTCTTTGCGGGCGGAAAATTAGCATTGTCAATCCAAAACTAGATGCTTACATTATGACGGCGCAGACGCCGTATGGAGATATTCGTATGAGCATTGGCTTCGCAGGGGGGAAATAATATGGATGCAAAAATGATTAACCCCTTCGTGGATGCCGTGGCGACGGTCTTGCCGCAGCTTGGCTTTCAATCGGTAGAGCGGGGGCAAATCCGCCTGGGGGAAGAATTCGTAGAAGGCCGGGGCGTGACGGTATTGATTGGCTTAACGCAAGATGTGCAAGGAAATCTGGCGTATAACTTTACGGAAGAGGTTGCCAAAGGCATTGCTTCGACTATGATGATGGGGATGCCGGTAACGCAGATGGATGAAATGGCCCAAAGCGCCATTTCCGAATTAGTGAACATGATTACCGCCAATGCGGCGACGCATTTTTCTTCGCAAAACTTGCTTGTTGATATTTCCCCGCCGAGCTTGGTCGTGGGGGAGGCCCTTAAGGCGCGGATCAGCAACGGGAAGTTTTTGGTTGTCGAAGTGAACGCAGACAGCTATTCCTTTGAACTAAATATTGGCATTGCCAGCAGCAAGTAAAAACAGGCTGACAAACGCGAGGTGAACTGACTCCAATAAGTTAGATTTTTAAGGTCTAACTTTTGGGGGTCAGTTCAAGGGGCGCGTTGTCAGCCTGTTTTTTGTTTGCCGCCCTTTGGAAAATTTTCCTGTACTTGCATTGCCCTTACTCAAATTCTATTTTTTAAGCGGGCGATCTCGGTATTCCAATCTTGCGTGACAGGTCGGCCTTTTTTGTAGCGGAAATTGCAATAACCATCGCCTGCGGCAATGGTCTTGGTACGTTCCAAGCCGGAACCGATGGCTTTGCTTTTCAGAAAATCGTTAATGCAAACATAAGGGGCTACAGAGGCGGCGTTCTGGCTGTGAAGGTATTTTACTACGCCGCATTCGCTGTATTCGATTCCAAAGTCAAAGAATTCATCATCTCCTTCGATGAAGCGGGCTACCCAGTTCGCGCTAAACTCTTTTTTTTGCGAGTCTGTTGTCCATTGACGCCAACGCTGTAGCGAAGCTGGTGAAAACAGTTTGTCACCTTCCGCCTGTAGTACGGCAGCCTGTTGGCTGGCATAGTCAAAATGGTTGAGATCGTAAATGAGCTTACCTGTTCGTTCTGCAGATAAGTTTTGTACCTGCATGGCCGGAAGCAGAGAAGCGTACCAGGCGGCAATGGGGATAAATTCAGCGTTGACGTTTTGCTCGCCGCCGACTTCCGGCAGGTCCGGCAGGAGTTTTTGGAAACGTGCAGTAGCTTCTTGCACGATAGCCTGCGCTCGGTTGCTACCAATTTCCGGCGTCAGCATAGCTTGTGCTCCTTGCAAAACACCTTGGAATTCTCCGAGAAGTTGGGATTGGCGAGCTTGGTAATAACGGCTGCCGCCAGCGGATGCTATGTTCGGGAACTGCCAACTGCAACAAGGAAGTAAAACCAAGGGAAGAGAGGCTTGCAGAAAAGCGCGACGCTTCATGGCGGATATCATCCTTTCTTCTGGTTAGATTGACTTAGCTTACTAAATAATTCCAGTTGTATCAACTGAATCCTGCCCATGAGAAAGAAAAGCAATAAAAAAGGAAAACGAAAGTCATTATGGAATAAAAGTATTTGTTAGATGTAGAAGATATAGAGGATGTATAGGAGCGGTAGTTATGTGGAAACAAGCATATCAATTTTGCGGCCAGGTTTTTTTTCTTTGGTGTATCTACTGGATTGGTAATCAGGCGGCGGCAGTTTTGCACATGCCTATTCCTGGCAACGTCCTGGGCATGGTGCTGTTGTTTTTGCTGTTGGCAGTAGGCGTGGTCAAGGTGGAGCAACTGGAGTTGGCAGGTGGCTTTTTGCTGCGGCATATTACGTTCTTCTTTATTCCTATTGCCGTGGGCTTGATGAATTGGGCTGGCTTGTTTTATCAGCACGCCGTGGCGCTGACCGTAACCATCGTAGTCAGTGCGGTGGCGGCGTTTTGGGTTGCTGGTTTCGTATTTCAACAGCTGAAAGGGAGAAATAGAACATGAATGAAATGATGATTATGGTGTTTACGGCATTGACTGTTGGCGCCTATTTAGTGAGTCGCTGGCTGTTTTTTCGCTATGGACATCCCTTGTTCAATATGGTTTTGTTTGGTACTATCTTGATGATCAGTCTTTTGGTGCTTTCCGGCACGTCTTACAGCGCCTACGAACCAGCCAAAGAATTTATGACCTTTTTACTGGGACCGGCAACGGTGGCTTTGGCTATTCCTCTGTATAAAAACAGAGAGCTTTTGCGGCGTCACGGACTGGCTATTGGTAGCAGTGTAGCAGCGGGGTCGTTAACCTCGATGGTCTTGGTGGTGCTTTTGTCGAAAGCGGGCGGTTTAAGCCAAGCAGTACTGATTTCGGCGTTGCCTAAATCGGTAACCGCGCCAATCGCTATTGAAATCGCGCAATTGTCCGGCGGCGATCCGGCACTGGCGGTGGCCTTTGTGGTGGCTACTGGAACTTTTGGCGGCTCGCTGGGGCCGACGCTGCTGCGGTGGTGCGGCATTCGTCTGCCTGAGGCCAGGGGGCTGGCCTTGGGAACTGTGGCTCATGCGCAAGGGGTCGGCATGGCGCTCTTGGAAGGGGAGGCTTCTGCAGCTATGGCTAGTTCGGCTATGGCAATCGCCGCCATCTTTACTTCCTTAGCAGCCCCGGTATTGCTTGCGTTATTATAAGGAGAAAGCGTTTTATGGAAAAATTAATCAACCAAGCGGAAGAAACACAAACTTTATCGCAAGAAGAATTGGCGCAGCTGCTGGCGGCTGATGAAGCGGCAGCGGAAAAGCTCTTTGCAGCGGCAGACCGTGTGCGACGCCAACAGGTGGGCGACGGCGTTCATTTGCGAGGACTGATCGAGTTTTCCAATACTTGCCGGCAAAACTGTCTCTATTGCGGCCTTCGTCGGGATAATCATCAGGTGCAGCGGTATCGTATGGAACCCGAAGAAATCTACGGATTGGCGGTTAAAGCGGTCGGTTACGGCTATAAAACGGTAGTTCTTCAGTCCGGCGAGGATCCGTATTATACCCTGGAGATCATGGAGCCTCTACTGCGTCGGATTAAGGCGTTGGGGCTGGCGATTACCTTGAGCCTTGGCGAAAAATCCCGTGAAGAGTATGCGCGCTACCGCGCAGCCGGGGCGGACCGGTACTTGCTGCGCATTGAAACCACCGATCAGGCGCTGTATGAACGGTTGGACCCGGGGATGAGCTTGGCTAATCGCCTGCGCTGCCTGCAGGATTTGCGCGAGCTGGGCTATGAAGTAGGAACCGGCTGTTTAGTGGGCTTGCCTGGGCAGACGCTGGCTTCTTTGGCGGCGGATATCTTGTTTTTTCAGAGCCTGGATGCCGACATGGTGGGGATAGGACCCTTCATTCCGAATGCAGATACCCCCTTGGGGCAAGAGACAGGCGGTACCTTCGAGCTGGCGACACGGGTTATGGCGCTGACGCGTCTACTTTTGCCCAACAGCAATATTCCCGCCACAACCGCGATGGAAACGTTGCACCCTCAAGGGAGAATCCTGGCGCTGCAGCGCGGAGCCAATGTGGTGATGCCCAATGTCACCGAAGGCGACTATCGCCGTCAGTACGCCTTGTATCCGGGGAAAATCTGTGTGAACGATACGCCCGCTCACTGTCGGGGCTGTATCACCGGCAAAATTCAAGCCATCGGCCGCCATGTGGCTACGGATGCAGGGTTTCGTCGCAAAGAGCCTGAGAGGCGGTTCGCACAGATAGAAAGAACGGGAATTGAACAAGAGTCGCGAGGAGAATCGGAGGGTATGCATGAGTAATGCAATAATAATTTTTTATGAATCATTCGATCTAACTAGATTTTGTGTTTGCGAGTGAAGCAATCTCCTCGTGTTATTTGAAATTGAAACTGTGTTTCGTTCCCTCCTGCGAACCCTCTCGTGACTCCGATTCTCTTGTTCAGCCCTATTTGCTATTCTTGTTTAATTGTTCGTTTTCAGTCTTTTTAGCACCAATTGCGCCAGCAGCAACCCTGCTAAAGACGTGATAAACTGCGGCCAGCTAAGAAGCAATCCCAGCAGGCGCTGCAGCAGCTCCGGCAAAGCCAGCAGGGAAAGCAGGAAAGTAACGCTGCCCCAAAGAAACAGCATTTTTCCCAGGGGCGGTACTAAAAGACTAAGTAAAGTGCTTTGGCGCTGCAATATAAGATAGAGGCTGCCAAAGAAAAAGTTTCCCCCAGCCACTACGGGGATAAAAATCGGCAGCGGCAATAGCTGCTGCAAATAAGCGATAAGCGGCGCCAGTACAGAAAGAACCGCCAGGCCGCGATAACCGCCGCTGACGGCGCCTAAGATTAAGCAGGCGTTGACGAGGCTGCCGATGAGCAGCGTCGAAGCTAACGGCGGCAAAGGGAGCAGCAGGCGCAAGGATTGAAAGGTCAGGAGCAGCGCAGCGATCAGAGCGGTGCGGGTAAGACTACGTGTAGTATTCATAGAAACCCCTTTCAGCAGGAATATTGTAAACTTATTCGGGGCTGAAACGGTTTACTCCTGCGGTAAAATGATTTTTCTATTGACGTACTATGTAAAAAGGGATACAATAACATCTGTGGTTTTCGATAGCCACTATATTGGGGAGTAGCCAAGCTGGTTAAGGCACCTGACTCTGACTCAGGCATCCGAGGGTTCGAATCCTTCCTCCCCAGCCATTAGAAAATAAGCGCTTATTGCTAACGCAATAAGCGCTTTTGTTTTACGCCGTGAAGAACAAAATGAACCTAAGGTAGAAGAAGATGAAAAATGAGAATGAACGAGAAAAGAAGAGATTGAAGAAGAAAGTTGCATTTTTATTTTTGAAGGAGTATAATTAACAGCGTGCTAAAGAACATAATAGCTTTTTAGCAGAAAATGACTCACTAGCTCAATTGGCAGAGCAACTGACTCTTAATCAGTAGGTTCGGGGTTCGACTCCCCGGTGTGTCACCAGTAAATACGCGCCTCTCAGGCTCTGAGGGGCGCTTTTTTATGTTAAACTGTTGCCTTTTCGCAGCCCACCGCCGAGTCCTCCAATTCTCCTCGCGGCTCCTGTTCAATCCTTTTGTTCTTTTGTCTCCTCCGGCAGGTGCGGCTGATGAAGCTTGACCGGATGACTCTGTCTGATTTTCAGGTTGAACATTTCGACGAAGACGGAGAAGGCCATGGCGAAATAGATGTATCCTTTAGGAATGTGCATATCAAGACCGTCGCCGATAAGCACTACGCCGATGAGAAGTAGAAAACTTAAGGCTAGTATTTTGATGGTCGGATGTTGCTCTACAAAAGCGCTGATTTTTCCGGAGAAAATCATCATGAAAATAACGGCAATGATTACGGCTGCAACCATAACACTCAGTTGTTCCGCCATGCCGAGAGCGGTAATGATGGAATCAAGAGAAAAAACAATATCCAGCAGCAAGATTTGAATAATCACAGCGCTGAAAGTGGCTTTAGCTTGTACAGAAGAAGGTCCTTCGACACCTTCGAGCTTTTCGTGAATCTCCATCGTGCTTTTCCAAATCAAAAACAAGCCGCCGGTAATAAGAATCAAATCTCGGCCGGATATTTCGTTGTTTAAAACGGTGAAAAGCGGCAAGGTGAGTCCCATGAGCCAGGAAAGAGAAAACAGCAGTGCAAGGCGTGTAAGCATTGCTAACGCAAGGCCGACCTGTCTCGCCTTAGCCTGAAGATGCGGCGGCAGTTTGCCTGCTTGAATGGATATGAAAACTATATTGTCAATTCCGAGTACGATTTCCAGGGCGCTTAGGGTTATTAAGGCCATCCAGACTTGCGGATTCAGCAACCATTCCATGGGGATAGCTCCTTTCGGCAATAAGAAGAGGTAATAGAGTCTGTTACTTATTGTTTAACCATAGGCTCGCCAAAACGATGGCGCCATAGGTGAACAAGCTGGCGATGTTCGCTGGCGCTAGCACCATCGCTGTCTTACTATCGCGTTTGTACGACAAAGCGGCGCAGTATAAACCGGACATATAGCCCAAAATCATAAATAGCGTTTGGATGCCCGCGATAAGGTGCGTAAACAAGGCGGCAACCAGCAAGCCCCAAAGAAAGCCGGCTATGATTTTGGGAAGCGTGTTTAAGTTTATGATTCTGTTGGCTATAATGTGTGAGAGCTTGCGAAAGGCGAAGGGAAGAAGCAGAAAGAACACGACAAATTTTACTGTGAATTCCAGGTTAATCGCCGCCTTTCTACCGCTTTGCAGAGTGGTTTCTAAATATACCGGAAGTTACAGTGTTGATAACGAACCGCGAAATACACGAAAGACGCGAAAGGAGTAATAAAGGCCGCTTGAAACCATGTTCCAAAGCGGCCCTGTAGGATTCAAATCCCTTTAAAACTGCGGCTAAGAAAGAGGACTTCTTCTTCCCGCAATACTTTGGTGATTTGCGTAGTCAGATTTTTAGTCAAATCCATTTCAAAGGGAGTCGGGTAGGGATGACCGTTCGGATCGGCTAACAGGCTGATGGTGGGGCGCATCTGCAGGCGGGGCAGCACTTTAGTGACAATGCCGAATTCACCGCTATCCAAGCGGACAATGCTGCCGATGGGGTAAATTGCAACGGTGCGCAAAAATGCATCCAAATAATAGGGGTCTACATAGCGGCCGCTCAGCGTCATGAGAAGCTCATAAGCTTCATGGGGCAAAAAGCCGCGGCGCTGCGGACGATCCGAGATGAGGGCGTCAAACATATTGGGAATGGCCGTAAGACGAGCGTATTCGTGAATGTCGTCATTGGCAAGCTTGCGCGGATAGCCGCTGCCGTCAAAATTTTCATGATGCTGATAGGCGATGTGTGCGGAAAGAATCGATAATTCGCGTACTTTGCGCAAGGCTTCAAAGCCTTTGGTGGTATGGCTGTGAATAACATCCCATTCGGCAGGGGTAAGCTTGCCGGGCTTATTTAGTATTTCATCGGGGATCAGCATTTCGCCGATGTCATGGAGGACGGCTCCCATGGCAAGGTCGCGCAGGCGTTCTTCGTTGAATTCCATAGTGGCGGCTACTAGAACCGTCATCATAGCCACATTGACAACATGGGCGTATAGATAGTCTTCGTTGGTGCGACAATCAACAAAATGCACCATCATGTGACGATTGCGGACGATTTCGCTGACAAGGCGATTGATTCTCGGTTTTAAAGGCTCGATTTCAATTTGGCCGTTTTCCTGGAAGGTTTTATATACTTGTTGGACTTGCTTGACTAAAAGACGTCGATCATCTTCTTCCAGGAGGTCTTCAGGCAGCTCCAAACCGCTATAGAGCATGTTTTTTACATAGATCGACCGCAGCCCCAGGGTTTTTAAACGGGCGACATACTGGTCGTCTAGCTCGCGGTCAGCGCTAACTAAAAGCACGCCTTCGCTATTGTAAATATTGTGAGCTGTGATCATGCCTGGTTGCAGAAGAGAGACGGAAACCCGCAGCATTTTGTGTCCACCTTTCACACTGTACATGGAAACTAAATTACATTTTCAACTAATTAGGCGCGAAGGGACCAAAATCCTGCTTTTGCGCAAAAAAGAAAACCCACCGTCTTGCCGTTCGGCAAGGCGGTGGGAAGAGGCTCGCTGGCATGAGACTCACGGACTAGGCTTGGCATTCCGACTTTTCGGCCCTTGAAGACCCACGGGACAGGTGAACGAGGATTCGACAGAACTGGGATAACGAACACCGATTGACACCACCGGGTTGACAGGAATTCGATTTGGGGAATGCCAGCGAGTTCACTTATAATATACCATGAAACGATAAATATAACAACTATTCTGACAAAAATGAAAGGTAGTATTATAAAATTTACATCAAGCAAATGCCCATGTACAATAAAATTAAATCAGATGGCGGTGAATTCAGATTTCTTTAAGTAAATCTAAGAGTGGACAGAGGGCGGTGTGTAGCAAATGGAAAGGGTCTATGAGGCTAAGACGGATTGCTCCGGCTGTGGCACTTGTGCGCGGCTTTGCCCTCAAGGGGCTATTGCCATGCAAGCAGATGAGGAAGGGTTCTTATATCCGGACATTCAGCAGGAAAACTGCATTGATTGCGGCGTATGTAAGGTGCGCTGTCCTTTTCAGCAAGACGGTCATTTCAAAGAGGCAGGGCCGGCGAGATTTTATGCGGCCCGTCATCGCTCGCGAGAGGTGTTGGAGCAATCCAGTTCCGGCGGCGCCTTTACTGCAGTCTCGGATGCTGTGTTACGGCAGGGCGGCGTTGTGTATGGAGCCGACTATGACGAGACGTTTTGTGTTGCGCATAAACGGGCGGAAACGGCGGCGCAGCGAGATCGTATGCGTATTTCTAAGTATGTCCAAAGTGATTTAGGAGAAACCTTTATACAGGTTAAGGCGGACTTGCAAAAGGGCCGCAAGGTGCTCTTTAGCGGCACCCCTTGCCAGGCGGCGGGATTGCGTTCTTTTTTACAAGGTTCGCCGTTGTTGCCTAATCTTTATGTATGTGATCTGATTTGCCATAGCATTCCCAGCCCGTACATCTGGGAGGCCTATAAAACGCTATTGGAAAAGGAGAATACCGGCAAGCTGACCCATGTGCAGTTTCGCTCGAAAAAAGACGGCTGGAGCCGGGCTAACAGCAATAAAGGATTCCTATTTTCCTTGGACGGCGAAACGGTGCTGCGGGAGGATGACCGGTTTTATGAGCTGTTTTTTAAAGTGAAGGCCATTACGCGCCCATCCTGTTCTTCCTGCCGTTTTACCGATGTGCAGCGGGCCTCGGATGTGACGATCGCCGATTATTGGGGGATTGAGAAATACCAGCCGGAGTGGTTTGATTCGCTGGGAGTGTCGCTGGTGATGGTCAATTCTGAGCAAGGAGCGGCGCTTCTTAAACAGTGCCGGGAAGATTTGCTTTTTGAAGAGAGGCCAGCGGCGGAATCGCTGCAGGAGCAGCAACGTCTGAGTCGCCCGGGGGCGCTGCCGCCGGAGCGGGAGCGCTTTTGGGAGGACTTCCGGCAGTTCGGCTTGGCGTATGTTTTGAAAAACTATGTACAGAAATAACAGGGAACGGGCATTGAACAGGAGAATCGGAGTCGCGGGAGGGTACGAAGGAGGAATGGATTTTAACAGGAGTAGAGTGAGTAGAGTGAGGGTACGGCAGAGGAAATAGAGGTTGCTTCGCTTCGCTCGCAAAGACAAAAGTTAGTTAGGACAGCAATGACTTTGCTTGGTGTAGGAAAGCTGGCTTAGCATGTCGTTGCGAGGAGCGCAGCGACGCGGCAATCTCTCAACCAATACTATTATATAACCTGCAGTTCTCCTCATTCGTACCCTCCCTTTACTCCCTCTACTCATGTTTAATCTGGTTCTCCCCTCGAAACACTAAAAAACCCGGCTGCGTAAACGCTGCCGGGTTTTCTTATAAGTAGTTCTTACTCCGCCGTGAAGGGCAACAGGACGATGTTACGCGCCCGTTTGATGGCCAAAGTCAGCTGACGCTGATGCTTGGCGCAGTTGCCGGAGATGCGGCGGGGAAGGATTTTGCCACGCTCGGTGGTATAGCGACGCAATTTCACGATATCTTTGTAATCGATGCTGGTCACTTTATCCACGCAGAAGCTGCAAATTTTCTTTTTCGGTTTTCTGCCTCTTTCCCGTCTCACTGCTGAAACCCCCTTTAAAATGGAATGTCTTCTTCAGGGATACTTGGCCCGAAGCCGAAGCCGTCTTGCTGATTGCTGCTTTGATTGTTTTGGCTGTTGCCAGCAGTGCCGCTTTCGCCGGAAGTACCCGGGGCGCGGTTGCTGTCAAGAAATTCAATGTTTTGTGCGATAACTTCAGCGACGCGACGTTTCTGCCCGTCCTGCGCTTCGTAAGAACGAATTTGCAGACGGCCTTCAACGAGGATACGACGGCCCTTGGTGAGATTGTTGCCGCAGATTTCAGCCAGCTTTTCCCATGAAACGATGGGAATAAAGTCAGTGCTTTCTTGGCCTTGCCCAACCCGGCGGCTGACAGCCAGCGAGAATGTGGCGACGGCCTTGCCGGTAGCGGTGTAACGCACTTCCGGATCCTGGGCGAGACGACCTACCAGTATCACCTTGTTCATGATGTTCCTCCTGGATTATGCCTCTTGCTTGACAATCATGTGCTTGATAACGTCTTCAGTAATCTTCAGTACACGATCGAGTTCAGCAACGACGGCGGGTTCTGCAGTGAAGTGGATCAGGCAGTAGAAACCTTCGAGATTCTTCTTCACTTCGTACGCCAGGCGTTTTTTACCCCAACGGTCAATTTTGACGACTTCACCACCGTTGTTCTTGATCAGGTTCTCGAACTTGGTAATGACAGCGTTGGTAGCTTCTTCTTCCTGCGACTTGATGATAAACATGACTTCGTACTTTCTCACGAAATCACCTCCTTTGGACTGATGGCCCCGCTTCAACGGAACGGAGCAGAAGGTTCAAGCGGCAACTGCCAACTTGACTTATCTAGTATAGCGCCTAGAAAAAGAAAATGCAAGGGCGAGATAAAACGAGCCTGTTGTTAATGATTCTTCAGATATACTTCATGGGTAGGATAGGGAATGACAATGCCTTCCTGGCGGTAGCGCTTAATCAAGCGCTTAATTAAAGCGTGCCGTAAAGGGGAAAGCTCGCTGTACTCATGTACGGTAAAGATAATGTTGAAGGCGATGCCGGAATCGCCGAAGGTGTGGAAGCGAATCAACGGTTCTTCTTGCGGCGGCGATTCCATGGTTTCGCGCAGCACAGCGTTGACTTCTTCCAGCGTGATTGCCTCGACTTGTTCCAGATTGCTGTCATAGGCGACGGAAGCGGGAATGACGACGGATAATTGGGGGCTGGGGAAGGAATAATTGGTAATAATGGATTGGGCGACTTTGACGTTGGGAATGATGACAGTCTGCTGGCTGAGCGTGCGGATAGTGGTGCTGCGCCAGTTGATGTCGCTAATATGGCCTTCTTCCTTGGTGCTGAGGCAAATATAATCGCCAGGACGGAGTTGGCGGGAGAATAAAATGCTAAGACCGGCGAAGAGGTTGGCCAAGGTATCCTGAAGGGCCAGAGCCACGGCTAAGCCGCCGACGCCTAAGGCGGTGAGAATGGGCGTAATGGAAATACCCAATGATTCTAAGGTGATTAGGGCGCCGAGGAGGAATACGAACACTTCGGCAATGGTGACCAAGATGGAAGTGGTAGGTAAAATAGTTTGGGCGCGTTTAGCATATAGGGTGGCTAAACCGCCGACAATGCGGGCGGCTACTAACGTAGCGGAGAGCAAAACCAAGGCTAAAAGCGCACTGGCTAAAAACTGCTGGATATTCGCGGACAGCGATACAGTGCGCGTAGTCAGATAAATACCGCCCATGAGGGACCAGAGAATGGGGATGCCGCGAAAAGCA
Organism: uncultured Anaeromusa sp.; assembly: GCF_963668665.1. Classification (NCBI taxonomy): domain Bacteria; kingdom Bacillati; phylum Bacillota; class Negativicutes; order Selenomonadales; family Sporomusaceae; genus Anaeromusa; species uncultured Anaeromusa sp. The sequence goes on from NZ_OY764902.1 coordinate 1,662,187, forward strand.
TGGACAAAAAGCTCGTGGGCCTGCTCCATGGACTCGGAAAGAGGAATGGCGCGCAAGCGCTGCGATACCAAGCGGTTGAGCAAGATGCCCGTTAAAAGAGAAATAAGGATGATCGCTGCAGGCAGCATCCAAAGCTGCAGCGTATCCCAGCCGATAGGCAAAGTAATTGTGTTCATAATAAGCAGCCTCCGAAAAAGACAGTGAATTTAAAGGGGTGTTTATGGTATAATAAATAGTAGGAATATGTTGTTGGACAGTAAGGAGGTGGCGAATGGATATCGCTCTTTTGTCCATGTCGATGAGTCAAAGTCGAGTTCAGGACCAAGTTGGAATTTCCATTATGAAAAAAGCCATGGATAATGGCACAGAACAGGCTGGTCGTGAATTGGATATGCTGATGCCGGCTATTCCTGGTCTGGGAGAAAACCTTGACATTCAAGCTTGAATATAGTTGCAATGTAACCCCTTGGCTTTTGCCAAGGGGTTTTCTTTTTTGCTAAATGATAGTGAACAAGAGAATCGGAGTCACGGGAGGGTACGTAGGAGAAGCGCTGAAAATTTCATTAAAAACATCATGCCCCGTAACCCTCATGCGAGCCCTTGACTCTCGCGACTCTTGTTTACTCTCCCTATGCCTTACTGCTGCACGATGATGCGGCTGATTTTGAGGTTGTTAGGCAAGGTGTTTTCGGGGTTGCCTTGCAGCCATTCCGTGGGCAATGATTCGACAGAAACTCCAAGCTCAAAGAGAACATTAGTATCGCTGGCAGTAGCAAGGAACGAGCCGTCCATATAACGAATCGCTTTTAATGTATGGCTTTGACGCAGCTCGCCTAGCGTGGAGCCGACGCCGATGTTTTTAGTGGTGCGGAACGTAGAGGAATAGACGTCGATGCTCAAAACGGAGCGGGAAGGACTGAGGGTGATAGAAAGCGCCGGGGTAGTATCGCGCGGGTCTGGATAGATATTTAAAATTTGATAGCGGCGATCACCGATGTAGATTTCATCGGGACTGATTTTGGCTTCCGGGTAGGCGCTGCGAATGCCAGCCAAGCCCAAGCCGATTTTTATGGGACCGGCTTGGCCGTTTGCCAAGAGCAATGACGGAGCAATTTGGCTGTCTGGTACATTGGAGGTCTTCGCGGTTGCTAATTCCGGAGGCGGGGCCGGCGGTGTTCCGGCGGCTGGACCTTCGTCCGGCGCATTGAGCGAACGAAGCCATTGCACAACAGCTCCTTGGTTGCGGTTGGCAGCTAAGCGCAAGGCGGTTTGACCTAATTTGTCTTTGCGGGATAGGTCAGCGCCGCGGTCAATTAAAAGACGCACGACATCAAGTCGGCCGGCTGCAGCCGCGCGCATGAGAGCGGTTTGTTTGTCTTTATCAATGGCATTTACATTGGCGCCGTGGTTCAACAAAAGTTCCACTGTCGCCAGGCGGCCCGATTCGGAGGCGGCAATCAGAGGTGTGTAGCCGTCAAAGGCGCGGAAGACTTCTGGCGACATGCCTGCTTCTAGAAAAAGTCCGGCTACGGCCAAATTGCCGCGCTCTGCGTTTTCGACAAAGGCTTGTTGACTGAAAGAGACGCCTTTTTGGGACAGCGCTTCCTTGGGCGCCAGCGTTGCGGCGTCATCCGGGCCGTGCTGCTTTACTCCTAAATAGTAGCCTGCGAGGACTACCAGCGGCAGTAAAAGCAAGGTTGTGGCCGCGATCGCCTTGAAGCTGAGCTTGCGGGCGCTCGTGTCGTCTTCTTCACCGGCGGAGATAGCGGTGGCTTTGCTCTTGGTTGGGGTTGCTTCTGGGGCTTCCGGCGCAGCAGCGCGTTTGCGAAAAGGCAGTTTTGCAAACTGTGCTTTAAGTAGAACTAAGAAGGCAGCGAAGCGTCCTGGGAGAGACGGAGTTGAGGATGACGTTTTCTCAACGGCCGCTTCAACAGCAGCGGCTGCTGCGTCGGGCAAGATAGGCACTGGCTGAGTATCATCCAGTTTAGGCGTCGCTTCGGCAGTCGCTTCTTGCTCTGCTTGATCGAGCGGCCCCAAATCGGAAAGAAGCTTTTCGATTTCGTCTTGGGACATCGTTTTCCCGGGTTCTGGATCTGTCAACGAAGGCTCTGCAGATAGTGCCACCTCGGAGGCAGGCGTTTCATTTTCTGCTTCAGGACCTGCCGAAGCTTCTGCTTTTTCTTCATTATCTTGCATGGAAGCTAAGAGCGCTGCAATGTCGTCTTGGTTCATCTTGGCGTTCGGATCAGCTGGAGGTTCAGCAGGAGCCGCTTCGGGCGCAGCTTCTGCTGAAGGCGTTTCTTCGGCTTTTCCCGGCTCGCCTTGCATGGACGCAAAGAGAGCGGCGATGTCGTCCGGGTTCATCTTGGCGTTCGGATCGGCTGGAGGTTCAGCAGGAGGCGCTTCGGTTGCAGCTTCTGCGACAGGAGGTTCTACTGCTTTTTCCGGTTCGTCTTGCATAGAGGCCAAGAGTGCTGCAATGTCGTCTTGGTTCATCTTGGCATTCGGGTCAGCTGGAGGTGCGGCAGGGGCCGCTTCGGGCGCAGCTTCTGCGATAGGAGGTTCTTCCGCTTTTTCCGGTTCACCTTGCATGGAGGCCAAGAGCGCTGCAATGTCGTCCTGGCTCATTTGGGCGTTCGGATCGGCTGGAGGTGCGGCAGGAGGCGCTTCGGGCGCAGCTTCTGCGACAGGCGGTTCTTCCGCTTTTTCCGGTTCACCTTGCATGGAGGCCAAGAGCGCTGCGATGTCGTCCTGGCTCATTTGGGCGTTCGGATCGGCTGACGGTGCAGCAGGAGGCGCTTCGGGCGCAGCTTCTGCGACAGGCGGTTCTTCCGCTTTTTCCGGTTCACCTTGCATGGAGGCCAAGAGCGCTGCGATGTCGTCCTGGCTCATTTGGGCGTTCGGATCGGCTGACGGTGCAGCAGGAGGCGCTTCGGGCGCAGCTTCTGCGACAGGAGGCTCTTCCGCTTTTTCCGGCTCGCCTTGCATGGAGGCCAAGAGCGCCGCGATGTCGTCCTGGCTCATTTGGGCATTCGGATCGGCTGGAGGTGCGGCAGGGGCCGCTTCGGGCGCTGTTTCTGCAACAGGCGATTCTTCCGCTTTTTCCGGTTCGCCTTGCATGGAGGCCAAGAGCGCTGCAATGTCGTCCTGGCTCATTTGGGCGTTCGGATCGGCTGGAGGTGCGGCAGGAGGCGCTTCGGGCGCAGCTTCTGCGACAGGCGGTTCTTCCGCTTTTTCCGGTTCGCCTTGCATGGAGGCCAAGAGCGCTGCAATGTCGTCCTGGCTCATTTGGGCGTTCGGATCGGCTGGAGGTGCGGCAGGAGGCGCTTCGGGCGCAGCTTCTGCGACAGGCGGTTCTTCCGCTTTTTCCGGTTCGCCTTGCATGGAGGCCAAGAGCGCTGCGATGTCGTCCTGGCTCATTTGGGCGTTCGGATCGGCTGACGGTGCAGCAGGAGTCGCTTCGGGCGCAGCTTCTGCGACAGGAGGCTCTTCCGCTTTCTCCGGCTCGCCTTGCATGGACGCAAAGAGAGCGGCGATATCGTCCGGGTTCATCTTGGCGTTCGGATCGGCTGCTGGTTCAGCAGGAGTCGCTTCGGGCGCAGCTTCTGCGACAGGAGGCTCTTCCGCTTTCTCCGGCTCGCCTTGCATGGACGCAAAGAGAGCGGCGATATCGTCCGGGTTCATCTTGGCGTTCGGATCGGCTGCTGGTTCAGCAGGAGGCGCTTCGGGCGCAGCTTCTGCGACAGGAGGCTCTTCCGCTTTCTCCGGCTCGCCTTGCATGGACGCAAAGAGAGCGGCGATATCGTCCGGGTTCATCTTGGCGTTCGGATCGGCTGCTGGTTCAGCAGGAGGCGCTTCCGGCGCAACTTCTGCAACAGCCGGTTCTGCTGCTTTCTCCGGTTCGCCTTGCATAGAGGCCAAGAGCGCCGCGATGTCGTCTTGGCTCATTTGGGCGTTCGGATCGGCTGGAGGTGCGGCAGGAGGCGCTTCGGGCGCAGCTTCTGCGACAGGCGGTTCTTCCGCTTTTTCCGGTTCACCTTGCATGGAGGCCAAGAGCGCTGCGATGTCGTCCTGGCTCATTTGGGCGTTCGGATCGGCTGACGGTGCAGCAGGAGTCGCTTCGGGCGCAGCTTCTGCGACAGGAGGCTCTTCCGCTTTCTCCGGCTCGCCTTGCATGGACGCAAAGAGAGCGGCGATATCGTCCGGGTTCATCTTGGCGTTCGGATCGGCTGCTGGTTCAGCAGGAGGCGCTTCCGGCGCAACTTCTGCAACAGCCGGTTCTGCTGCTTTCTCCGGTTCGCCTTGCATAGAGGCCAAGAGCGCCGCGATGTCGTCTTGGCTCATTTGAGCGTTCGGATCAGCTGGCGGTTCAGTAGGAGGCGCTTCGGGCGCAGTTTCTGCAACAGGCGCTTCTTCCGCTTTTTCCGGTTCGCCTTGCATGGAGGCCAAGAGCGCTGCAATATCGTCTGGACTCATCTTGGTATTGGGATCGGTGGCCGGTGGAACCGCCGGTTCTGCGGCTGTTTCTGGTTTCGTTTGCATAGAAGCAAGTAACGCAGCAATGTCATCCTGACTCATTTGTGCGTTTGGATCTTGGCTGGACACGCCAACAGGCCCTGCTGGAATTGCGTCTGCCGGAGTTTCATCTGGCGGCAGCGTTTTCAGCAGGGCTTCAATTTCTTCTTGTGTTAATGTTGCGTGAGGCGCCTTGTCATTCATTGGCATCGTTCCTTCGATTGTTCTGAGTGGGCAAGGCGATTAGGAAGCAGGCGCTTCCTCCCAAATGGCTTGCGGCATAGCTGCAGCCAGAACTTACCTTGCAAAATGACCGGAGTATGGTATCATTACTTAATAACTAGCACAGGAACTTGAGAATAAGTAACAAGTTTATGTGCTACGCTCCCTAAGAGCAGGGAACCGATTTCGCCTAAACCGCGCGTGCCGCACAAAATTAGATCAATTGGGTTGGCGGCGGCATAGCTTATGATTTCATCGGCGGGATTTCCGTCGAGAAGAACGGTTTCAATCGTAAGGCCTTCCTTTAAAAAAGCCTCTTTGGCCTCGTTTTGCAAGTCTTCCAGATATTGCTTGGCGGACATTTCAAACTGCAGCAAGTTAGCTGCCTTGCCGATGGGATATTGCGCCAACGGTTCAAACACGCTTAGTAAAACGGTGGCTGCACCGCTTTCTTTGGCGAAGCGGATCGCCCAGGGCAGGGCCTTGAGGCTGGTTTCTGAACCGTCGAATGAAAAGACAATGCGACGAACACTCATCCAAAACACCTCCCAGCGAAAATGGATTTATTGCTATTCTTACTAGGTTACCTGTTTTATTCGCTGTTTATTTAGGGAATCCTGTTGGCTGTTGAAAATTAAGCCCTTTGGCCCCTTCAGGCCCAAAGGGGAAAAAGTTCTATGGCTTGAACAAGAGTCACGGGAGTCAAGGGCGGGTATGCATGAGGGAATGGTTGAAGTCGCTGATTCTCTTGTTCAATTATTTTTAAACGATAACTCTTGGCAGGAAAGAGCCAAGAGGACTGCGAATCTAATACAAGATATACTTCTTATTTTTGGAAACGAGGTTGTTGAATGACGCAGACACGAATTCGGCCGCTGGTAGAAGGCGGTATTTTATCGGCGATTGCCATTGTTTTTGCTTTGATGAGCGCGTATTTGCCCATCTTGGGGCCTTTTGTCAATATGCTCTGGCCGGTGCCGATTATTCTGTTGGGGGTTCGCCATGGGTTTCGCTGGAGCGTGATGGCGACGCTGTCGGCTGGCGTACTGATTGCTGTATTAATGCATCCGCTGCACGCATTGAGCGTGGTGGTAGGGTTTGGTTTGATCGGTATTGTTCTGGGGCATGCGATTCGGGAAGCCTACTCGCCAGGAAAGGCGCTGGTTTGGGGCTCGCTGGCTTCACTCCTTTCCAAGGTGGCCGTTTTGGGCTTGAGCGCCTTCATTTTAGGTATCAATCCTTTAGAAATGCAAATTGATGTTATGGCCAAAGGCACGGAAGAGGCGCTGGCCATGTATCGTTCCATGGGGATGCAAGAAGAGGAATTGCAGCGGTTGGCGGCGACGATGGGCCAACTGGTGGATGTATTGCGTATTATCCTGCCTGCCGGGTTTGCTATGGCGGCCGTGGTGGACACGTATCTCAATTTCATTGTGGCGCGGTTGGTGTTGCGCCGCTTGGGCATGGAAGTGCCGGCGTTCCCGCCGTTTCGAGAGTGGCGCTTTCACGGCGGTCTTGCTTATGCGTACGCCTTGGCGCTGGTGGGAGCCTATTGGGGCTCCAGCCGCGAGTGGTTATGGCTGCGGGACATCGCTATGAATGTGCAAGTTATTGCTAGTTTGTTTTTGTTTGTACAAGGCTTGTCGTTAGTGGTATTTCTGACGGACAAGTATCGTTTGCCTAAATTTGTGCGTGGTTTGATTTTGTTGTTACTTGTAACTAATGGTTTTTTGACGCAAATGGTGATTTATGCCGGTGTGGCCGAAGCCTGGGTAGATGTGCGTCGGCTGCGTAAACCGGGGGAACCATCGTAGGAGGCGACTGTCATGAAACTCATTCCCGACTTTTGGCGGGAGGCCCGTCTCTATTTGATTGTGGCGCTGTGCCTGTTGGCGCTGGTTGGTTTTTACAATTTATATCTTACGTTGTTGGGCGCATTTTTCTTAGGAGCGTTGTATCTATACGGGCGAGAGCAGCGATACGAGAATCAGCGTGAACTGGAAGCGTACATAAAGAAATTGGCGGTACAAGTGGGAGCCGCAGAAAATTATGCGTTGGAAGAGCTGCCCTTGGCGATTGCGGTAATTGATCAAGAGGGCTTGGTTTGTTGGCACAATGATCGTCTGTTGGAATGGTCGGAAGGCCGTCTGCATACGGGAACGCGCATTGATTTGCTTTGGCCGGAACTGCTGCCTAACGGTTGGTGGGGGCAGGCGGGGGAATTTACCTTTATGGCTGGCGCCCATTATTATCTGGTATTGCACCGGCCAGCGGAAGAACGCATGATTTTGTACATCCAAGACATGACCGAAGAGGAAGGGCGTCGCTTGGCTCTTAAGGCGGCGTTGCCCGCCGTGGCCTATGTCCAGATTGACAACTTTGACGATGTCCTCCAGGGGCTGACAGAGAGTAAGCGTGCAGAGCTTCTGGCGGCGGTGAATAAGGAAATTGTCGACTGGGTAGGCGGACTAAAAGGATTTTCCAAAAAATATACTCGTGATATTTACTTGGTGATGTTGGGGCGCGGCCAGTTGGAAAAAGCCATGCGCGAGAAGTTTGACGTTCTGGATCGGGTGCGGGAGCTTCATGCAGGCAATCGCATCCCGGTGACTCTCAGCGTGGGCGTAGCTACCGGCGAACCGTCGCTGGCGGCGCTGGGGGAACGGGCGCAAATTGGTCTGGATGTGGCTTTGGGACGCGGCGGCGATCAGGTTGCGGCGTACTGTGACGGCAAGGTGCAGTTTTTTGGCGGCAAATCCAAGGCGGTGGAAAAGAATACCCGTGTTAAGGCGCGGACGGTGGCGCAGGCGGTGCGAAAAAGCATGCTGGATGCGTCCAACGTTTTGGTTATGGGCCATGTAGGGGAGGATTTCGACAGCTTGGGCGCTGCCATTGGCGTGGCTCGCATGGCGAGACACCTCAAAAAAGAAGTTCGCGTCATTGTTAGTCAGCCGGGCACAGCCAGCCGCAAGCTGGAAGAGCTTTTATCCGACTATAGCGAGTACGAGGGGCTCTTGGTCCCGGCGGACCAGGCGCAAGCTTTGGTCGAACCAGGCGTTTTGCTGGTGGTAGTGGATACGCATCGGCCGGGGCTGGTGGCGGCTCCGGAACTGCTGAGTCTGATTGAACGTACGATTGTCATTGATCATCATCGGCGCAGTGAAGATTTTATTTTAAATCCCTTTTTGGTATATTTGGAGCCGTCCGCTTCTTCGACCAGCGAAATGGTAGCGGAGCTTTTGATGTACTTTGATGAATCGGTGGAGTTGACTCGTTCGGACGCTACGGCGCTGTATGCCGGCATTGTAGTAGATACGAAAAGCTTTACCGTGCAGGCGGGAGTGCGCACGTTCGAGGCGGCGTCTTTTTTGCGGCGCGCTGGCGCCGATCCGGTGCTTGTGCGCTACTTGTTCCGTACGGATTTTGCCACTACCCAAGCCAAAGCGCGCATGATGGTGGATACGGAAATGCTGCCTGGCGGGGCGGCCGTATCGGTTTGTCCGTCGGACGTGCGGGACGCTCAGGTGGTGGCCTCGCAAGTGGCGGACGGGCTTTTAATGGTGGAAGGCGTGCATATGAGTTTTGTGCTCTTTCCTTATGAAGACGGCGTAGGCATTAGCGCTCGCTGTCAAGGGGACTGCAATGTACATGTGATTATGGAGCGCTTCGGCGGCGGCGGTCATCAGACGGTGGCCGGGGCGCAAATCCGCGGCGTTACGGCAGCGGACATAAAAATGCAGCTGGAGGAAATCCTCCGCGAGATAGCAAAGGAGAGTGCAGCAGATGAAAGTAATTCTGACGCAAGAAGTTAAAAAATTAGGTAAAAAAGGCGATATTATCGAAGTGGCGGAAGCTTATGCGCGCAATGTGCTGTTTCGGCAGCAGTTGGCTATTGAAGCTACCGCGTCGAATGTGAATACCGCCAAGCAGCAGTCGGCTGCTAAAGAGCATAAAGAACAACGCGCCCATGACGAAGCGAAAGTATTGGCTTCACAAATGACGAAGGTTAAAGTGAAGTTAGAAGTTAAAGTAGGCGAAGGCGGCAAGGTTTTTGGCGCGATTACGTCCAAGGACGTGGCGGATGCTTTGGTTAAGCAGCATGAGTTGGATGTGGACAAGCGCAAAATTGAAATTAAAGAGGCCATAAAAACAGTGGGGATCTATCCGGTGACTATCAAACTTCACCCCGAAGTCAGCACGCAGATTCAGGTGGAGATTGTTGCAGCTAAGGCTTGATCCTCATATCCTAATAGATCGGAGCCAAGCAGGGTATGAAAGATTTTCTACAACGTATTTTGCATAAAGAAGAAATGCCGGAAAAGGAGCCGCCTCAAGAACGGCAGCTTTTGGTGTTGTACCGCACCTATGCTTCTTTGATCGGCCAAGAGAAGTTGATCATTAAGGCGGGAAAAATGGGCGTGTTGCCGCTGATGCAGTCGGAGCGCTTTGAACAGCGGTTGTTGGGTTTGGAACGTCTGGTTTTTGACGATCCTACCTTGAAGGATGCCCCGCCACGGCAAGAAACTCCTGCTGCTCTGCAGGATATTGAGAATCTGCTGGCGGACATGCTGGCCAAAAAGCGCGTCGAAGACCGCATTGAGAAAAAAGTAAACGAGAAGATGGAAGAGCGCCATCAAGAATATTTGCGCGACATTCGTTTGCAGGTGCTGCGGGATGAAGAAGGCGGCGAGACGCCGGCGATGCGCAAAAAATATGAAGAACTGGAAAAAATGGAAGAACGCAGCGTTTCTAAATCCGTTATGTCCATGCTGCGGCCAGCTTCTTTTGATGAAATTGTCGGCCAGGAACGGGCGCTGGAGGCATTGCGCTCCAAATTGGCGTCTCCCTATCCGCAACATTTGATTTTATACGGTCCTCCTGGCGTGGGTAAAACAACGGCGGCGCGCATTGCCTTGGAAGAAGCCAAGCGCTTGGCGTATACGCCATTTTCGCAGGATGCGCCCTTTGTCGAAGTAGATGGAACAACGCTGCGTTGGGACCCGCGGGATATTACCAACCCCTTGGTGGGTTCTGTACATGATCCCATTTACCAGGGCGCTCGCCGGGATCTTGTAGACAGCGGTGTGCCGGAGCCCAAGCCGGGCTTGGTGACCGATGCTCATGGCGGCATTTTGTTCATCGATGAAATCGGTGAAATGGATATTATGCTCCAAAGCAAACTGCTTAAGGTGCTGGAAGATAAGCGGGTTTATTTTGAATCGGCTTACTACGATCCCAATGACCCTCAAGTGCCTCCTTACGTGCGCAAGCTCTTTAAGGACGGCGCACCGGCGGACTTTATTCTCATCGGTGCAACGACGCGCGATGCGGAAGACATTGCCCCGGCCATTCGTTCGCGTTGCGCGGAGATTTACTTTGAGCCGCTGACGCCGCAGCACATTCAGACCATTGTGATTAACGCAGCCAGCAAACTCAAAGTGACTCTGGAAGAGGGCGTGGCGGAGTTAATCAGCGAATATACCATTGAGGGCCGCAAGGCTGTCAATATTCTGGCGGATGCCCATGGAGTTTCTTTGTACCGGCAAGACGGGGGGGAAGGACGCATTTCCTTGGAGGATGTGTACCGGGTGGCCCAGGTGAGCCGCTTGACGCCGTATGTCAGCCAGAAAGCCAGCACTACCAGCGAGGTGGGCAAAGTCTTCGGTCTAGGCGTGGCCGGCTATTTGGGCTCGGTCTTGGAAATTGAAGCGATGGCCTTTCCGGCGGCGGAAAAAGGCAAAGGCGCGATGCGCTTCAATGATACCGCCGGCTCTATGGCCAAGGATTCGGTATTCAATGCTGCCGCGGTGGTGAGAAAATTGATCGGCGCGGATTTGGCGGATTTTGATTTGCATATCAATATTGTCGGCGGCGGCCGCATTGACGGTCCTTCCGCAGGGGTAGCCATTACGGCGGCGCTCATTTCCGCGATTTCCGGACGCGCCGTGCGACAAAGCATAGCCGTAACTGGCGAAGTGTCCATTCAAGGACGCGTCAAAGCCGTAGGCGGCGTGTTTGAAAAAGCCTATGGCGCGAAACAAGCTGGCGTGCAAGTCATGCTGATCCCTAAGGAAAATGCCAAAGACATTCCCGAAGGTCATTTGGGGCTGGATATCCGACCGGTAGAAACGGTGTCCGAAGCATTGGCTATTTTACTGGAAGAAAAAGCAGCTTCGCCAGTAGTATAAGTGAACATAAATCCTCGTTGCAGGACTGGACCTGCGGCGGGGATTTTGTTTTTCTCGCTATACCAGAATTTATAAGTTTTTACGGATGAAAAAACAAGGGTCATCAAGGGCTAGGAGCTTTTGCATAAACGGCGGCATAATTGTATTTGAGACAAGATTTCCGCGCGACTCGCAAAAATAGGAGTCAACGGCAGTTCCGCGAACTCGCTGGCGCTCAGACATACGGAACTTTTATCCGTCGCCTCCTGTTTTTGCGTCCTGAGGACCGTCTTGCTCCAAAAAGTCTCAAATACAATCACGGCCACCGTAGTCTCATTCGTTCCCTCACTCTTAAATTCCAGCAGACGTCGGTTGCTATGCCGTCCATGGCGCAACCGACCCTAGCCGCTTCCGGCGACGTCGTACTCCTGTTCAATTTCCGTTTTCTCCGTGCGCCGCGTTTTAGCAGGAGACTGTTTTCATGTGTCGAAAAATAACCAAAACAAACACTTCAGACAATGTGGAGAGGGGATGGTCAGCATGATGCGCATTTATGCTCCGCTCGAAAATCCGGAAAATGGCTGGAGGCCGCTTTTGGCCAAGGAGGAGCTGCATTGGCAGCCAGGCAGCCCGTTACGGGCGTTGGCTTATTGCTGGTGCGGCGCGACAAAAGGGTTTCCTAAAGAGGCAGCTGCCGTATTTGCGGCGGCCGAAGAGCCGGAACTGCAAAGCATGCGGCTGCTTTTTGCTTTTCCAGAGTTTCAAGTTCATCTTCCCGGCGGCGAAACGGCGTCTCAATGTGATTTATGCGTGCTGGCGCGGACCGATTTAGAGCAGCATGTGCTCATTGTGGAAGCGCAAGGAGAAGAGTCTCTAGGGCCTACGGTGGAGGAGTGGCTGCCGCCGGCAAGCTTGCAAAAAGGCAAGAGAGAACGGCTGCGGGCTTTTTTATCCTTGTTGGAGCTGGAAGAAGAAGCGGCGGCGAATTGCCAGTATCCCTGGATTCATCGTACCGTTGCCGCTTTGTTGGAAGCCAGCCGCCTTGGAGCGTCTAATGCCATGCTGGTAATCCATGCTTTTCAAGCGCCGCCGGAGGTATGGGAAGCCTATGTGCAGTTCTTGGCTTGTTTAGGGCTGGAGGCATGCCGCGGCGGTATTACGCCAGTCGTGCGCCGGGGCGGCTGCCAATTGCGCTTTGCCTGGGTGGACGGAAATCCAGCCTGTATGCGCCGTTAGAAAGATTGTGCAAAAAAGCAGGGAATGCGTTATAATTAATGATTGTGAACATATGTTTTTGTTGCAGTACAGGAGGAAAGAAATTTGTTGATTGAACGTGTTCCCCCCCAGAATATAGAGGCGGAGCAAGCCGTCCTTGGGGCGATGTTGATAGAAAAAGAAGCGATCGCCAGGGTGACGGAACTTTTAAAAGGCGGCGACTTTTATCGTGAGGCGCATCGGCTGATTTTTGAGGCTATGCTGGATTTGTACAACCGCAATGAAGCAGTGGATATGATTACGGTCATCGAGCTTTTAAAGCGGGAAGACAATCTGGAAAAAGTGGGCGGTATTGCCTACGTGACATCGTTGGCGAACAGCGTGCCTACGGCGGCGAATGTGCATTATCATGCTAAGATTGTGGAGGAAAAGGCGCTTTTGCGTCAGCTTATCCAGACCTCGACGAAAATTGCCGCGTTGGGTTATGAGGGCAGTGAAGAGGTATCGCAAATTGTCGATCAGGCGGAGAAGATGATTTTGGAGGTATCCAACCGCCGTATCGGCGGTGATTTTACGCCGATTAAAAGCATCGTTTTGGACGCCTTTGGCAAGATTGAGCAGCTCTATGAATCCCGCGGCGGCATTACCGGATTGGCTACCGGTTTTAAGGATCTGGACCGTTTGACTTCCGGCCTGCAAAAATCCGATTTGATTCTTGTGGCGGCTCGCCCCAGTATGGGTAAAACAGCCTTTACCCTGAATATTGCTTCCAACGTGGCTATTCGGGAAAAAAAAGCGGTGGCATTTTTTTCGCTGGAAATGTCCAAGGAGCAGTTGGTGCAGCGTATGCTATGCGCCGAAGCGTCCATTGATTCGCAGAAACTGCGTATTGGCGAGCTGGAGGATGACGATTGGACCAAGCTGATCAATGCGGCAGACCGCCTTTCGGGAGCTCCTATTTTCATTGATGATACCGCTGGTATTTCGGTGCTGGAAATGCGCTCTAAGGCGCGACGCCTTAAAGTAGAACATGATTTGTCCCTCATCATCATTGACTATTTGCAGCTGATGCAGGGCAGCGGCGGCAAGGGCGGTGAAAATCGTCAGCAGGAAATTTCCGAAATTTCCCGTTCCTTAAAAGGCTTGGCCCGTGAGCTGGGCGTTCCCGTTGTTGCGCTGTCTCAGCTTAGCCGCAGCGTGGAGTCTCGTCAGGTGAAAAAACCCATGCTCAGCGACTTGCGGGAATCCGGTTCTTTGGAGCAGGATGCGGATATTGTGGCGTTTCTTTATCGTGAAGATTACTACAACCCGGATACGGAAAACAAAAATATTACGGAGATCATTGTAGCTAAGCACCGCAACGGTCCGGTGGACAGCGTGCAGCTCTTCTTCCACAAGCAGTTTACGCGTTTTGCAGATTTGACCCGTATGCCTGAGTAAGGAACCGCTGCTGAAAGACGTGAAAAGGTTTTTAAGGGCGAGGAGCTTTTGTGTAAGCGGCGTCATAATTGTATTTGAGATAAGATTTGCGCGCGACTCGCTAAATCCCCCTGGCCCTGAGGGCCGTCCCCCTTTGGCAAGCAATGTCAAAAACCTATCGTGGAATAAACTGTAAAAAGCAATAAAAAGACTTGACAACTAGAACGTCACCTAATAATCGAAAAGGATACGTTTTATAGATCGTATACTACTTTCGATGATGGTGATGTAGCGTGATAAACCAACTATTTACCCAATTGAGAGATGCTCTTACGGACGTAAGTTTTATGTGTACGCATCGAACAAAAGCTACGTATTTTACTCGTTCTACCTGCACATTGGATTTCAAACGGCTTATGGCATTTACTTTGAAATTACCCAAGGGGGCGATGCAAATTGAATTAAATCAGTTTTTTAAAAAGTTTTTGCCAAGTTCAGAGCCCCAACGTGCTGCTTCTCTAAAAAAAGCACGGTTAAAAGTTGCGCCGTCGGCCTTTGTAGAGCTGATTAATGATGCGTTATCCACGATATACAAAAGTCCTTTTCAAGGCTTTCGAGGGTATCGAGTAGTTGCTGTGGATGGTTCGGTTTTCGAAGTGCCAACTTATGCTAAATCTATATTTGGCACGTTAAACGCATCGGGTGCCAAAGTGGCAAAAGCTCAGATTTGCAATTTATATGATGTATATAACCATATCATATTAGAAGGAGAAATTGCTCCTTACGTAACTAGCGAAAGGACGCAGGCTGCGCGGTTAATTGAACGTCTTGAAGAGAAAAGTCGTCACTTAGAAATAGAAAACCTCTATCTGTTTGATCGTGGTTTTCCTTCGAGGGAACTCATCCGCACATTAGGAAGCAGCCCGTATATCTTTCGCGTAAGCAAGGCTTTTTTAGCGCCGATTAATCGCGCAAATCAAGCGGATCAGTTGGTTGAAATCACGGATGATCAAGGAAATCAGCACCAAGTGCGAGTCCTAAACATTACGTTGCCATCAGGTGCAACCGAGAAACTGTTTAGCAATATCATTGACGAGAAGGTTACAATAGAGGATTTTAAAGAGCTCTACCAAAAACGCTGGGAAATTGAAACGCAGTATCGTACGTTAAAATCTGTCTTTGAAATTGAGTGCTTTAGCAGCTCTAATCTTCAGCTAATAGAGCAAGATTTTTATGCTGCAATTTATGTTTTCAATTTGCTAGCAGTTGCTCAAAACTATGCCAATGAGGAATTGAAGCAAGAAAAAGCAGACCTTACTTATGAGTATAAGACGAATACTAATGTCGCATTTTCCGAGTTGAAAGATATGGTTCTGGACATTGTATTGAGCAAAAACCCACTCAAGAAGCTTTTTGTCATGCGCAAGCTTCTAAATCGAATCAAACGCTATAGTTTGCCGGTGCGTCCAAACAGAGCCTCTACGCCTCGGAAAGTTAGGTTTGCTTGCGTCAAATTCCCATTTAATACAAGGAGAAATCATTGAAATGGATTTTTCTGGAATTATAGGTTTTTGACATTGCTTTGGCAAGGGGGACATGGCTGCAGCTGTTTCAGCCAGCTCAGGGGCCAAAACCCTGCCGCCCTTGTTAAAGGGAGGTGCCGCCGCAGCGGCGGAGGGATTCGGCTCTTGTTCAACATATTCTCTCTGGCCTTTCTTTGGCTTTTCTCTGTTGCTCTGCGTGAACCGTGCCTCATACCCTCCCTCTACTCTCTTTACTCCTGTTGAAAATTATACCGTATAACCCTCCATCGTACCCTCTCGCGACTCCGATTCTCCTGTTCAATCCTGTCTGTTCTGCGTAGCTTTCTCTTATTGGCGAATTGAAAGATTTTTGCAAAATAGAACAGGCGGCGGCTCTTTGTAAATAAAAAAGCAACAAAGGTGTATGGGGCGAGCGTGAGCGACAGGCGAACGTACGCAACAAGGCAGTTGAGGCGAACGTTCAAATGGAAATGAGGAATAACATTCGGCAAAATATTGACAGGAGAAGATTTCCCTGTTATGATATTTATGGTGAAAAATGAATAACTTGCGGGAGACTCAATCTCGGCGCTCCATGATGAGACCGTATTGAGTTCTTTTTATGCGTGAAAAATGGCTAAGCTAAATTAATCATGGCTCGTTTTGAGCTATAAAAAAGGTGAGTGATATCATGTCAGCAATTATTGTTATCGGCAGTCAATGGGGCGATGAAGGAAAAGGGAAAGTAGTCGACTACCTGGCGGAACAGGCTAACGTGGTTGTTCGTTATTCCGGCGGCAACAACGCCGGCCATACTGTAGTGGTAAAGGATGAAGCCTATAAGCTGCAACTGCTGCCTTCGGGCATTCTTTATAAAGGAAAGACCTGCGTTTTGGGCAATGGCGTCGTCATTGATCCGGAAGCCATTTTAAAAGAAATCAATGGAATGAAAGAACGGGGCATTGATACTTCCAGCCTGCGCATTTCTACGCGGGCGCAGGTGCTACTGCCGTATCATCGTCGGCAGGACGAAGCAGAAGAAACGGCTCGTGGCGAGTTTAAAATCGGCACGACCAAGCGCGGCATCGGTCCTTGTTACATGGATAAAGTGGCTCGCTGCGGCATCCGCATCGTGGACTTGATGGACCCGGAAGAGTTTGCAGCCAAGCTGAAACATAATCTGACGGCTAAAAATGAACTGTTGGTGAAGCTTTACGGAGCAGAGCCTTTTGAATACGAGCCCATGCTGAAGCAGTACTTGGCTTTTGCCGAGCAGCTTCGTCCGTATGTGGCTGATACGACCTACCTTCTCAACGACGCCTTGGACAAAGGCGAAAAAGTGCTCTTTGAAGGTGCGCAGGCGACCTTGTTGGATCTGGACCACGGCACCTATCCCTATGTGACTTCGTCCAATCCGATTGCCGGCGGTGCTTGCACCGGAGCCGGCGTAGGCCCTGGCAAGATCGACAAGGTAGTTGGCGTAGTGAAAGCCTATACCACGCGCGTCGGCGAAGGTCCGTTCCCGACTGAACTGCATTGCGCCATGGGCGACACCATTCGCGAGGCTGGCCATGAATTTGGTACCGTTACCGGTCGTCCGCGTCGTTGCGGCTGGCTGGACGCCTGCATTGTCAAATATGCCGGCCAAGTAAGCGGTCTGGATGCGCTGGCCATTACCCGCCTGGATATTCTGGACGGCTTAGACAGCATCAAGCTTTGTGTTGGCTACCTTTATAACGGTGAGATCATTAAAGAATATCCGGCCAGCTTGAAGGTATTGTCCAAGGTGGAGCCGGTTTACGAAGAATTTGCCGGT
Organism: uncultured Anaeromusa sp.; assembly: GCF_963668665.1. Classification (NCBI taxonomy): domain Bacteria; kingdom Bacillati; phylum Bacillota; class Negativicutes; order Selenomonadales; family Sporomusaceae; genus Anaeromusa; species uncultured Anaeromusa sp. Next base: position 1,679,064 of record NZ_OY764902.1, read on the forward strand.
TGGAAGACCGACACTACCAAAGTGCGCCGCTACGAAGACTTGCCGGCGGCTGCCAGAGCCTATTTGGAACGCCTCAGCGAAGTGGCGGGCGTCCGTCTCGGCATCGTTTCTGTCGGCCCGAATCGCGAGGAAACGATCATTATGGAAGAAATGTTTTAAAAAACTGTTGACACGGGAATGACATGGTGATATAATTTCGTTCTGTGAGACATGACCTACTAGCTCAGTCGGTAGAGCACCTGACTTTTAATCAGGGTGTCGTTGGTTCGAGTCCAACGTGGGTCACCATCAAAAACTCAGCCTTTCAGGTTCGCCTGAAGGGCTTTTTTTTATCGGAGCAGAAGCTTTACTCACGGCTCGCACCAAAACAGATCTTTTTTCGTCAGCCTTTGTCAGAAAGCCTCGGCATAGCCCCATTATGCCTGCGTTTTCTTTCGCGCCTGACGGAAAAATCTTTTGTTTTGGCGGAGCGTTCATTAAAGCATCAGCTCCTTGCAGCCACTAGCTTTTGAGACGAAGTTGCTCATTATGCTAGTGGCTGCTGTCGTTTTAGACTCTAACTGTTATTCGTCTTAATCGGATTTTTTTGTTCTGTGATCATCTTGTTCCAATAAAAGTCTCAAATACAATCATTGCTCCGTAACCCTCTGCGAAATCCTCCGATTCTCATCGAGACTCTTGTTCAATCTTCGTACCCTCACTCTACTCCCGTTACTCTTGTTGCATTTTCGTATCCCGCGCCTTGCACGGGAGCGTTATTGCTTTTAATAAGAATTCGCGATATAATTAATGGAATGCATTGAGCGGATAGAAGTCAGCCCCTACTTGGTATACGGAACGGACGACAACCATATAGCGGTTATATAGGAACTCGCATGCAAGCGAGCTTTCTTTTGTATGTAAAAATGCAGTCGGCAATAAGAAATTTATAATAAAACATGGAGGATTTTTTAGTGAGATCATCAAAACCAAAAGGAAAATTGCTGGTTATCCCCTTGGGCGGCCTAGGGGAAATCGGCAAGAACATGACGGTGTTTCAATACGGCGATGACATCGTGATTCTGGATGCAGGCCTGTCGTTCCCGGAAGATGACATGCTGGGCATTGATTTAGTCATTCCGGATATGTCGTATCTGTTTGAAAACCGAGACAAAGTGCGCGGCGTTGTTTTGACCCATGGTCATGAGGACCATATTGGCGCGTTGTCTTATTTGTTGCGGGAGGTTAATGTTCCCGTATACGGCAGTCGTTTGGCCTTGGGCCTTGTGGAAGGGCGTCTGAAAGAAAATCGCGTAGGCAAGTACAATCTGGTACCGACAAATCCAGGGGATGAGTTGACGCTGGGCGTCTTCAAGATTGGCTTTATTCAGGGCAGTCACTCCATTCCTGATGCCTGCGGCATTTACTTTAAGACACCGGTGGGAACGGTAGTGCATACAGGAGACTTCAAGATTGATCAGACTCCTGTAGACAATAAGCTTATTGATATTCATAAATTTGCCGAATTGGGCAATCAAGGTGTGATGCTCCTGATGTCGGACAGCACCAATGCGGAACGACCCGGCTATACCGCTTCGGAGCGGACCGTAACGGCGGCGCTGGACGTGCAGTTCCGGGCGGCGAAAAACCGTATTATTATGGCTAGCTTTGCCTCGAATGTGCTGCGTGTGGGTCAGGCCATTCAGACCGCGGCTAAATATGGCCGCAAAGTAGTAGTAATGGGCCGCAGCATGGTAAATGTGGTGGGGATTTCGACGGAAATGGGATATTTGGATATTCCAGAAGGCGTCTTGATTGAGCCGGAAGAGATGAAAAACTATCGCGACGATCAGTTGCTGATTTTAACTACCGGCAGCCAGGGCGAGCCGATGGCGGGCTTGAGCCGCATGGCCTCAGGCACCCATCGCAGCGTAGCTATTGTGCCTGGCGATACGGTGATTTTTTCCGCTACGCCGATTCCGGGGAATGAGAAGTCTGTTTCCCGTACTATCGACAGCTTGCTTCGTCTGGGCGCGCATGTAATATATGAGCGTTCTTCAGGGGTTCACGTTTCCGGCCATGCCAGCCGGGAAGAACTGAAACTGATGCTGAATTTGGTGCGTCCGAAATATTTCATCCCCGTTCATGGCGAGTACCGTATGCTGCGGCAGCACGGCGCGTTGGCGGAAGAGATGGGTGTGCCTTCGGAAAACGTTTTTTACGGTGAAAACGGGCATGTTTTCGAGTTTACGCGTAAAGCGGCGCGCATGGCTGGCAAGGTAAAGGCGGGACGCGTCTTTATCGACGGCTTGGGCGTGGGCGATGTGGGCAACATTGTGATTCGGGACCGGCAGCAGCTGGCGAACGAAGGGGTCATTATTGTCGTCGTCACGCTGGACAAACAGCGGAATGCACTCTTGTCCGGACCGGATTTGGTCTCGCGCGGCTTTGTCTATGTGCGTGACGCTGGCGGTCTGATGAACGAGGCGCAGCAAAAGGTGCGTCAGGCGCTGGATCGCTGCTCGGAGCGCAACTTGAGCGACTGGTCCTCCATCAAGGTTCAAGTCAAGGAAACTCTGGGCAAGTTCTTGATGGAAAAAACCGGCCGTCGGCCGATGATTCTGCCGATTATTATGGAAGTGTAAGACTGGATTTGACAAGAAGAAGGTCTTCGGCTATATTGATGCATATACGAACAATGTGACGAATGGGAGAAGTAATGGCAAGGCGTCTTTTAGAGAGCCGGGGGATGGTGCAACCCGGTAGGCGCGTGCGATGAAATACACCCAGGAGCAGCAGGCTGAAAACCCTAGGGGGTTATTAGGCTGGGCCGGCGGATCGCCGTTACCGATCATAGTGGAGCGGTCAGCCCTAGGGCTGGCAACCAGGGTGGTACCACGGGCATACGGCTCGTCCCTCATTTGATGAGAGACGAGTCTTTTTTATTAGGGCCGCTCGCTTCCTCTCAGTTCACGCCAAAATGTATCTTTTTACGACTGGCTTTGTCAGAAAGCCTCGGCAGAGCGCCGCTATGCCTACGTTTTCTTTCGCGTCAGACGAAAAAATCTTTCTTTTGGGCGAGAGCGCTCAGAGCACGAGCGGCCCTTGAAAATGAGAACTAAAGGGTTCTAAAACAAGTAGACTTTTGGAGAGGTTTCTGTGAAATTTTGATAGGATAGCAAGAGGAGGAACTGAAAATGAGTGTATTAGACGTCTTGAAAGAACGCGGCTATGTGCAGCAAATGACCCATGAGGATGAAATTGCCGAGCTGCTGGAAAAGGAAAAGATTACGTTTTACATCGGTTTTGATCCGACGGCGGACAGCCTGCATGTGGGGCATTTCTTGGGCATGATGGTTATGGCGCATATGCAGCGCGCCGGGCACCGTCCGATCTGCCTGATTGGCGGCGGTACTGCGATGGTAGGCGATCCGTCGGGGAAGACGGATATGCGCAAAATGATGACGCCGGAAACCATTGAACAAAACGGCGAGTGCTTTAAAAAGCAGATGGCTCGCTTTATTGATTTCAGCGAGGATAAAGCGGTGATGGCCAACAACGCGGATTGGCTGATGCAGCTGAATTACGTCGGCTTTCTGCGGGAAATCGGCGCGCATTTTTCCGTCAACCGCATGCTGACGGCGGAATGCTTTAAGCAGCGCTTGGAAAAAGGCCTATCCTTCCTCGAATTTAACTACATGATCATGCAGGGCTATGATTTCTTGGAACTGAACCGTCGTTACGGCTGCGTCATGCAGATGGGCGGCGATGATCAGTGGTCCAATATTCTTGCCGGCGCTGATCTGATTCGGCGCAAGGAAAGCAAGGCGGCCTTCGGCTTGACCTTTACATTGCTCACTAAGAGCGACGGCAAGAAAATGGGTAAAACCGAGAAAGGCGCTCTTTGGCTGGATGCGGAGAAAACCTCTCCGTACGAGTTCTACCAATACTGGCGCAATGTGGATGACGCCGATGTGGAAAAATGCCTGTCCCTTTTGACCTTCCTGCCGATGGAAGAAGTGCGCCGCTTGGGAGCGCTCAAAGATCAGGCCATCAACGAAGCCAAGAAAGTGCTGGCCTTTGAAGTGACGAAGCTGGTACATGGCGAAGCTGAGGCCGCTAAAGCCAAAGAAGCGGCGGAGGCTCTCTTCGGCGGTTCCGGCGCTTTGGATAACGCTCCTACCGTTACGATTGCCCAAGCGCAGCTCGGCGGCAAGATCATCGACATCATGGCCGAAGGCGGTATCATTGCTTCTAAGAGCGAGGGACGCCGCCTGGTGCAGCAGGGAGGTCTGCTCCTAGGCGATGCTAAGGTAACGGATTTGGACGCCGTGTTGACGGCGCAGGACTTCACTGACGGCAGTGTGCTGTTGCGCAAAGGCAAGAAAAGCTATTTTCGCTTGGTCCTGGAGTAATGTCGGAGAGGTACGGTTTTTAACAGGAGTAAAGGGAGTAATCGGAGGGTACGCTGAGGGTTACGGAGTACGATTTTTGAAAATGCTTTAAAAATAAGAGGCTGTGTCGCTGTGTTTGTGATATGCTCCCCCTAGATAGGACAATGAAAAAATACATTGTCCTATCTAGGGGGTAATTTTATGCCACAAAAAGAAAAGGTATCGACCACTTTGAAGGTAGAGGCTTGCAAGAAGTATTTGGCAGAAAGCATAAGCATAGCTGACATAGCAAAAGCCCTAGAAGTTGACGGGAAAATAGTAAGAAGATGGATTTTTCAGTACCAGTCAGAAGGTAAATCCGGCTTAGAACCACAGAAACACAATCGAGTATATCCGCCTAAACTGAAGCTGGCAGCTGTGACTGATTATCTGCAAGGCAACGATTCTCTATTAGATATTTGCAAGAAATATCAGATTCACTCAGATTGCCAATTGAGTCGCTGGCTAAAGCAGTATAATGGACATGAGGAGTTCAAGCTCCGGTCAGGAGGAAGTCGAATCATGTCGAAAGCTAGAAAAACGACGCAGACTAATCGTGTAGAAATCGTTGAATACTGTCTTGCTCATGATATGAATTATGGCGAAACAGCCCTAAAATACCAGGTATCATACCAACAGGTATACCAATGGACAAAAAAATATCTAGAAATGGGAAAAGTGGGTCTGGAAGATCGGCGTGGGCATCGGGTTGGAACCTTGCCTGGCCGTACCCCGCAAGAAGAACTAGAGGCTGAAGTTGCCCAGTTGAAACACAAGAACTGGAGGCTGCAGATGGAGGTTGATGTGCTAAAAAAACTGCAGGAACTGGAAAGAAGGGATGTCTTGGCTTTACGCGGCAAGAACGAGAATACGAAGCGGTAAAAGCTTTAGCTGAAGATAATCAAAAGCATTACCCAGTTGAGATATTGTGTAAAATCCTGCATGTCAGCCGGTCGGCCTACTACCATTGGCGCAATGATGGTAAAAGCTTGCGTGAACAAGAAAACGAACGGCTAGCCAAAGAAGTGATAGAAATCCATGCGCAGCATCCGGATAAAGGGTACCGCCGGATTCGAGACGATCTAAGTCGCAAATACAAGGAACAAGTAAACGACAAACGCATCCTGCGGATTACTCGGAAACTCCATATCCAGTCTACAATAAAGAACCCGCATAACTGTTGCACTCGTCGTGCATCGAATCCGGCTTATATAGCAGACAATATTCTGAACCGCAAGTTCCATGCAGATTGTCCTAATGAAAAATGGTTGACTGATGTAAGTGAGTTTAAATATTTTGAAGGTCCAGTCATGCGCAAGCTTTATCTGAGTGCCATATTGGATCTCTATGATCGCAGAATTGTGTCGTTTGTAGTGCGCGACCATAATGATAACCGGCTGGCGTTTGATACGTTCGATGCAGCAATAAAAGCAGAACCAACCGCACATCCACTGTTTCACAGCGATCGCGGATTTCAGTATACGAGCCTCGGCTTTCGCAATAGACTCGTCAAACAGGAAATGACACAAAGCATGTCTCGCGTAGCCCACTGCATTGACAATGGGCCCATGGAGGGCTTCTGGGGAATACTAAAGCGCGAGATGTACTATGGCCGGAAATTCACCAGCAGAACCGAATTGATACATGCAATCCGTAGCTATATTCACTACTACAACTTTGACCGGTTACAACGAAAACTGGGTGTTATGACACCTTGTGAATACCACGAACATTACAAGGCTGCATAGGGAAAACAGCCCATCCAACTGGATGAGCTGTAAAGAAAATCTTTATGTTTTTAATTGTCCTATTGACGGGGAGCACACCATTGCGGCGCAGCCTCTGTTTCTTTTTTTGTGCCCTCACTTTACTTACTCTACTCTTGTTACTTTTCGTATCCCTCTGTCGAACCCTCTGGTTCTCATCGCGACTCCTGTTCGTTTTTTCTTGTTTATCGTTCTTGCAGCGTGCCCATGAGGCCATGTTTGAGGGCGTAGTTGACCAGCTCGCTTTTGCGCGTGGCGCCGATTTTTTCCATTACGCGTGTTTTGTAGGTTTCGACGGTTTTGGCGCTGAGGGTGAGTTTTGGGGCGATTTCGGTGATGGCGTAGCCGTGGACAATATAGCGCAGCACTTCCAGCTCGCGGGTGCTGAGCAGGTCCTCAGGCCGGTCCGCTGCGGCTGTTTCTTCTCCCAAGGTACGCAGCAGGCGCTGTGAATCTTGAGGGGATAAGTAGCGGCTGCCGGATAAGACGGCGCGCACGGCGTCAAAAAACTCTTTGTCTACGGCGTTCTTGGTTAAAAAGCCTTGGGCCCCCAGGCGGAAGCCTAAGCGAATGTATTGCTCGTCTTCGTGCATGGTCAAAAGCAGGATGCGCGTTTGTGGCGAGGCGCTGCGGATATGTTCAATGCAGGATAGGCCGTCTAAGGCGGGCATGGAAATATCGAGAATGATTAGGTCTGGATGTAAGTCTCGCACCAGCTCGATGGCTTCCAGGCCGTCGGCGGCTTCGCCCACAAGCTCCAAAGACGGGTCTTTTTGCAGCATGGCTTTGAGTCCGGCGCGGATTAAACGATGGTCATCGGCTAAAACAATGGTATTCATAAAGGAGTCTCCTTTGTTAACGGAATTTCGACGCGCAAGAGAGTGCCTTCCTTGGAGGCGAGAGAGAGGGTGAAGCGCCCGCCTAAGAGTTCTACTCGTTCGCGCATGCCTTGGATGCCCAAACGTTCTGTTTCGGCAGTTTGCTTTTCGTTTACGCCGCGGCCATTGTCAGCCAGTTCAATGCACAGCCAATCGCCTTGTTGGCGGAAGCGCAGGCACAGGGAAGAGGCCTGGGCGTGGCGGATGATATTCGTGACCCCTTCTTGAACAATGCGGTAGAGCGCTACGGCGACATCGGAGCGCAGGTTCCACTCTTCTTGTTCGCTTTCCAGCGTCCACTGCAGGGACAGCGGCGTGCAAAGCCGCTCCAGATGCCTTCGTAAGGCGGCAATAAGGCCGATGTCGTCCAAGACCGGCGGACGCAGCTCGACGGCCAGGTCGCGGATGCCTAACAGCACGCCCTCGGCAACATCGCGAGAGCGCAGCAGTACTTCCCGGTAGGTGGGATCGTCGGTTTCTTCGGCCAGCATACGCATGGTTACCATCAAGGAAGCTAAGGCTTGGCCGGTTTCGTCGTGGAGTTCCCGGGAAATGCGTCGGCGTTCGTCTTCCTGGGCGCGCAGCAGGCGTTCCATAAGATGAGCTCGCACGGCTTCTTTTTGCTGCAGCTCCTGCAGCAGACGTTCTCGTTCATCCAGGTTGCGGGTTAAGGTGCCGGTCATGGCGTTAAAGGCGGTGGTGAGGCGCTCTACCTCCGGCGCGCCGCCGCAGGAGGCCTGCTTTTGCCATTGTCCGGAGGCAATCTTGTCGGCGACAACCGCAAGCCGCTCCAAGGGCGCGGTAATGGCTTTGGCGATGCGGCCGCTGGCCAGGGCGGCTACAAAGCAGACCAAGACGGTCAGCAGCACTACTTCCGCCAGCTTGCCTGCCAGGTATTGCCTGGCGGCGGAAGTGGAAAGACCGACATGAACGCTGCCTAACGAACCTTGGTCGATGGGAGCTGTCATTTCCAGCAGGCGGCCTTCGTTGCTGGTAAGCTGGCGGCTTTGGGGCGATTCAGAAGGCTGGGTTTGGCGGGCTCGTTCAATCAACGCCGAGGGAACGCCGCCGTCAAAGGTATGGGCCAAGATACGCCCGGAGGTGTCGGAAATAAAGATATAGCGAATATAGTGGCTGGTCTGCGAGCTTTGGCGCACTTCCTCGCCTAGCGTGTAGTAATCCTCCGCCATGATCATGACAGCGCTTTTGGAAGCTACATGAAAAGCAGTCTCTTGCCCTAAGCTTTCTAATTGCTTGTGTAGCAAATCGTTGCTGACTTCCCAAATAATGCCGCTCATGAGCGAAGCCAGCAGCACCAAGAGGACTACGCTGTACATTTGAATGCGGCTGCGGATAGAAAGGCGGCTTACGGCCGCGCGGATGTTCATGGCAGCGCCTCGCGGCGGCCGAAGGCCTGGCGGAAGCTGCTGTACCATTCCTCGCTGGGCGGGACGAAGCGGTCAATGAGGAGGCCTTTGAGGGCTTCTTTCAGTTCGGGCTGTTCGTGCAAGCGGAGGAAAAGCTCCTGCAGTTGCTGGCGTTCTTCCGGCGGCATGCTGCGCCGCACGACTACCGGTCCGGTGCCCATGGCGGGAGAGGTTTCGATGATGCGTACTGCATCGGCGACTTCGGGGTAGTTCTGTCTGGCGTGGTTATAGGCCAAAGTGGAGACGGACGCGCATTGAACCGAACGGTTGGCGACGGCGTGGAGCGATTTTTCGTGGCCGTAGGTATAAACCGAATGGGAGAAAAAGCTTTCCGGCGTTTGGCCGAGTTCCTGCAGCCTTCTGGCTAGATAGACATAGCCGGAGTAGCTCATGGGATCGGAAAAGGCGACAGTGCTTCCTTTCAAATCGCTTAGTGTTTGGCAGGGGCTGTCACGGTGTACCAAGATGACGGCGTTATAAAGAGAACTGCCCATGCGTTCTTGCGCGGCGATGACGTGCATGTCGTCAAGGGACGGGTATACGCCAAAGGCGCCTGCCGGGAAAAAGGCCAGATCCGTACCGCCGTTGCGCAGCAAGACCGATACCTCCAGGTAGTTGCGCCTGGGGATCAGCACGGCTTGACGTCCTGTGGCTTGGCCAAGGTAGTCTGCGATGCGCCGAAAATGCGCCGCTGTTTCGGCGGGCGAGAGACTCGAGATGACGGCGATGCGCAGGATTTTATCGCTGGTATGCAGCTTGTCCGGCGCGCCTAGAGGCTGGGTTTGACGAAAATCTACGTCCGGAACGGCATGGGGGCTGCAAGCGGTAAGGGTTAGGCAGCAAAGCAGCAACCATAAAATACGCAGTGGGAAAGACACAACAACTCCTCCTTGAGTGTGAAAAATACAATGTAAGGAAAAGGCTTACGAGCGTGGGAAGAAATCCTGCCATAAAGTTCAGCCAAATCCCGCTGGGGTGAAAACTGAACATTTGTAATAATGATAAAGGAAGTTATTATTTTTTAAAAGAGGTGGCAGCTATGTTTTCATTCTTGAAGCCAAGAGCCGCGACGCAGACGGTGGCGGCGGCCGATGTGGAACGCACGTACAAAGTCTACCGGATTCAAGCTCTTTTAGGCGTGTTTTTCGGCTATATGGCGTACTACATTGTGCGGAATAATTTTGCTCTTTCTACTCCCTATCTTAAAGCGCAGCTGCATCTGAGCGCAACCGAAGTAGGCATGCTCAGCAGCTATATGTTGATTGCGTACGGCGTCAGCAAAGGTATTATGAGCAGCTTGGCCGATAAGGCGGATCCGAAACGCTATATGGCGCTGGGACTTTTGATGTGCGCTGCAGTCAATTTGACCATGGGCTTTTCCACAGCATTTTGGATGTTTGCCGGCTTAGTGGTACTGAACGGCATGTTTCAGGGGATGGGCGTAGGCCCCAGTTTTATTACGATTGCCAATTGGTTTCCCCGGCGGGAACGCGGCATTGTAGGGGCGGTTTGGAATATTTCTCATAACGTAGGCGGCGGCATTGTGGCGCCCATTGTCGGCGTGGCCTTTTCTCTTGTAGGCGGTCCGGAAAACTGGCAGGTGGCGAGCTACCAGGTTCCTGCGCTTGTAGCTGTTTTCTTCGCCATGGTGGTGCTGCTTTTATGCAAAGGATCGCCGGCCAGCGAAGGCTTGCCGACTTTAGCGAAAATGAGGCCGGAACAGGCCAATCCCGCAGAACTGCGGAAAAACAATGCCCAGGCGCCGGAAGGTATGACCGCTTTGCAGATTTTTTGCCAGTATGTACTGAAAAACAAAAATGCCTGGTTCGTATCATTAGTAGATACCTTCGTTTACATGGTTCGTTTTGGCATGATCAGCTGGCTTCCTATTTATCTGTTGGAAGTAAAGCATTTCAGCAAAACCGAAATGGCTATCGCCTTTCTGTTCTTTGAATGGGCGGCCATCCCATCGACTTTGTTTGCAGGGTACCTGTCGGACAAGTTTTTTAAAGGGTATCGCATGCCGCCGGCCATTATCGCCATGTGTTTGATCTTCTTCTGCGTCATTGGCTATTGGCAGAGCACTACGCTGTTCTGGACTACGGTCTTTGCGGCGATTGTAGGCTGTTTGATCTACATTCCCCAGTTTTTGGCGTCCGTACAAACCATGGAGATTGTTCCCTCCTTTGCCGTTGGCTCGGCAGTGGGCCTGCGCGGCTTCATGAGCTATATTTGCGGCGCCTCCTTGGGTACCAGCTTGTTTGGCTTCATGGTGGATCGAGTGGGTTGGGACGGCGGCTTTTACGTACTCTTGACCGGCGTGGTTTGCTGTGTGTTCTTCTGCATCCTGACGCATCGTGGTGCGCAACAGTTGGCTAAAGAGCGTGAAGAGCTGCAGCGCGCAGCAAGCTAATTGGTCTTAAAATAGTAGAACGTTGAATTCGGCTTGGCTGGGGCGGGTAACTGCAACGGCTAGGCCGAATTTGCTTTAATATACCAGTATTTATAAAACGAACCGCGAAATACACGAAAAACGCGAAAGGGGGTTGTTAAAATACTCTTTCATAACCCTCACTTTACTCCCTTTACTCTTGTTTAAAAAACGTGTCCTCCGTCGTACTCTCTTTCTCGTCATGTCTCCTGCCAATGGAATTCCTCCATTGCAAGTTGACTTTAAAAAACCAGTAAAAACGCGACATGTACAGTTTGTAAAGTTTCTTGGTGAAGGACAAAGTATATTTTTTTAAAAGTTAAGAATTTGTTTTCTACGGCCTTGGAGTGTGCTATGATGAGATAGCAGTCGATAACACGACGAGGAGGATGGAACGTGAGAAAGTTTGAAGAAGTTCTAGAGAAAGCAAAGGGAATTCCTACGTGTAAAGTAGCGGTAGCGGCAGCGGAAGACGAGCATGTCTTAGAGGCGGTGCTGGCGGCGAAAAAGCAGGGGATTGCCGAAGCGATTCTTGTCGGTGATAAAGAGAAAATCTTGGCCCTGGCGGCGCAGTGCGGCGTAGCGGCGGACGATTTGACGATAGTGCATGAGGCCAATCCTGCTAAGGCGGCGCTGGAAGCGGTGCGTTTAGTCAGCTCCGGAGAAGCCCAGGTAGTCATGAAAGGCTTGATTCCTACGGCTGATTTTCTGCGGGCGGTGTTGAACAAGGATGTAGGCTTGCGTCAAGGCAAGCAAGTGTTGTCTCATGTGGCGGTGATGGAGATTCCCGGGCGGGAGAAATTGCTCTTTATGAGCGACGGCGCCATGAATATGCGGCCCGATTTGCCGCAGAAGGTACAGATCTTGAAGAATGTCGTTCATGTGGCGCATGCATTGGGCTTGGAAAAGCCACGTGTAGCGGCGTTGGCGGCGGTAGAGGTCGTCAATCCGGATATGCCGGAAACGGTGGATGCGGCGGCGTTGACTAAAATGTGTGAACGCGGCCAAATCAAGGGCTGTATTGTAGACGGCCCCTTGGCGCTGGATAATGCCTTAAGCGAGGAAGCGGCGCATCACAAAGGCATTGTCAGCGAAGTGGCCGGGCGCGCCGATGTGCTCTTGGTGCCGGAAATTATCTGCGGCAATATGCTGTACAAGGCAGCTACCTTTTTGGCGCAGGGCGCTGTGGCCGGCGTGGTGGTCGGCGCTAAGGCTCCAATCGTCATGACTTCTCGCGCCGATTCATCCGCTGCGAAGCTGCAATCCATCGCGTTGGCCGTGCTGGCGGCGCAGCCTCAAAAGTAGGCTAAATGGCGCATGAAATTTATTTTATAAAAAGGCGTTGACAAGGTGAGGTTATTCCGTTAATATATACATTGTCCCGGAGCTGCAGTAGCGGCAACGGCAAACGGCCCGTTGGTCAAGCGGTTAAGACACCGCCCTTTCACGGCGGTAACAAGGGTTCGAATCCCTTACGGGTCACCAAACTCGCGTTTAGCGCTTCGGCGCTGGACATAGAGTGGGCGATTAGCTCAGCTGGGAGAGCGCCTGCCTTACAAGCAGGATGTCGGCAGTTCGATCCTGTCATCGCCCACCAAAAAAATGCGGCCCCGTGGTGTAGCGGTTAACATGCCGCCCTGTCACGGCGGAGATCGTCGGTTCGAATCCGATCGGGGTCGCCACTTTTTTTTTGCCGCGGTAGCTCAGTCGGTAGAGCAGAGGACTGAAAATCCTCGTGTCGGCGGTTCGATTCCGTCCTGCGGCACCATTGTAACAGCGACGCCTTTCCTGTTTGGAAGGGCGTTTTTTTATGTTCGGAAAGGCCTGAGTCTTCGGTCTGATACATAAACAAAAACGAACACATAAAACCGAAAATTCACTTAATTGCAAATGTTTATTTCGAGAGTATTTTCAAACGATATAAATAAAAGTATAATAAACATACAATAAGCTAAGATTGGCAAATGGCAGAAATGAGGGGGAGGACGTCATAATGAATCAGAATAAGAGTCGTACGCCTATTGTTGCACAAATTGTGGTTATGTTTGTCTTAGCAGTGTCCTTGATGGCAGGGGTCGTAGGATACACCTACTACCATTTGCGCGCAGTCGGGGCGGAAGCGCAAAACGTCATTGAAGCGGATGCGCTGGACATGGTGGCGGCCAAAGATGCGCATACGCAATTTACGAGAGCGCTTTTGGATATGCGCGGTTTTCTCTTTTATCCGGATGGCATGGACACCTATGAGAAGGGATATCGGGCGAACATTCAGTTGAGCTATTCCATTATGAACGACTACGTTGCCAAAGTGCACAAGCCGGAGCTGAAAGCGAAAGGCGAAGAAGTGAAAAAGCTCATTGGCGATTACATTAAGCTGGGGGATCGGGTGATTGCGGCGAAACGCGCGAACGATCCTAATTTGGCTAAGATTACTGGCGAAGGACGCGCCTTGGTAGCGGCGATTGATAAGGGCTGTGTGGAGCTGACCGAAGCGCAGCGGCAGACGTTGCTGAAAGAGACGCAAACCATGGTGGCTCATGTGCAGGATCGTTCCAACAACGCCTTGCTTGTGAGTGCGATTATCATCCTTTTTGCTTTGGCAATGGGCATTTGGTATAGCCGCAATATGGCGGCGCGCTTGGCTCATGTGAAGACGGAACTGGAATGCATCGGCAACCTGGATTTGACCCGGGCCGATGTGGTTCCAAAGCGCAATGACGAAATCGGCGATATGGGCTTGACGATGAATTCTATGCGCAGGCAGCTCAAGCAAGTGGTGCAGCAGGTGCATAGCGGCAGCCAGACCTTAGCCGCCGCCAGCGAAGAACTGAGCGCTACGATTGAAGAAACGATGCGCGCTCTGGAGCATGTAGTGACCAGCGTCGAGGAAATCGCCCACGGAGCTACGCAAAATGCTGACAACATTACTACCGTTTCGGCGACCATTGAAGAAATATCAGCCGGGACGGAAGAAATGACCGCCAATGCCAACGAAGTAAATAACGGTACGCAGACGGCTGTGGAAGAAGCGAACCGGGGCATGGTCATGCTGGGCGAAGTGGTCGCGCAAAATGAGAATATAGGCCGTTCGATGGGCGAGATTACGGCGGTTACGAATAAGCTGGCAGCGGCGTCGGAAAACATCAAAGGCATTGTGGATGTGATCAATGGCATTGCCGGACAGACCAATTTATTGGCGCTTAATGCAGCCATTGAAGCGGCTCGGGCGGGAGAAGCAGGCAGAGGCTTCGCCGTAGTGGCGGAAGAGGTGCGCAAGTTGGCGGAACAAAGCGCCAAGGCCACCGAGGAAATTGCCGGTATTATCGGCAGCATGGGCGAAGAAATCGCCTTTTCCGTTGCCCGCGTAGAAACGGCGAATAAGGATGTTCTTTCAGGTAAAGAAACGGCCCACCGCACGGCGGAGGGCTTTAAAGCCATCATTGATCGCCTGGGAAAAGTAAAGATCGGCATTGAGCAGATTACCGCCTCCGTGGATGAAACGGCGCACGGAACCCAGGCTATGGTGGATAATGTGCAAAGCATCAGCGCTGTGGCGGAAGAGACCTCGGCGACATCGCAGTCCGTGGTGCATGCGACAGAGCAGCAGCGGGCCAGTATGCGCGAGGTCAACAGCAGTGCTGAGTCGCTGGCTACCTTGGCGACGGAAATGAATCAGATTGTGGGTCGCTTTAAAATTTAATACCTCTTCCTCTTGGCGGCGGGGGCGTTAGCCGTTACAATAAGGACAGGATATTTTTACAGGAGAGGGGCAGTAAGGTTGGCGACACTGCATGAAGCGCTGCAGCAGCTTTGCGACGAAGGTTTTTTGGATGTGATAGGGGACGGAGGCTCGATGCGAGACATTGAGGACGTCTTGGAAGAGGCGCTGGCGATCGCGTCTTTTGACGAAGATGAGTACCGCGTGGTGCGGGGCGTTCCTGGCGAGGCCTGGGTGGTTCGTTTGGAAACGGACGGACGGATGGCGCAGCGGGGACGGATGTTTGTAAAAAAATAAACCCTTTGTTTTAAGGAGCGGCTTGTGAGCAAGCCGCTCCTTTTTTCTGGTTTGCCCGGCATGGGCAGTAACTAGGCGGTGAAAGTCCGCTATGGGCTTGGTAGTGGGAACCATTAGCTGAACAGCAAGGGTGTCCATCGTGAGGTGGAATCTGAAGGAAGCTGAAAGCAAAGTCCTGCACCGACGAACAGAAACCGCATATAAGGCAAGTGTGGAGCGGACGAGTTTGCCAGACAAAACGAAGTCCAACACTACCCGAACTCCATGGTGTAGATGCGGCGGTGACATGGGATGAAAGTTACTGTTCTTAACCGGGGAGGTCTTGCAAGGCTTCGAAAGACATTGGCAACCCCATGACACCCGAAGAACCCATGCAGTGATGTATGGCTCAATTGCAAGAAGTCAGCAGAGGTCATAGTACCGAAAGTTTTTTTTTCGGGAAGGACCGAACAATAACAGCTCTTTTGAGCGAGAAGAAGGTGAGGCAATGCGAAGAGAGCAGAAAACGACTAAGGTCGGCTGCCGCTGCGAGGGTATGTTGGAAACAGAGAGTAACAGCGGAGTGCAGAGTATTGCCACACTGGAAACCGCAGAGAAAGACGGTGCAGAAGACCTGCTTGAACAGATACTGCATAGAGATAACCTAAACGAAGCCTACAAGCGGGTAGTGAAAAACGGCGGAGCTCCTGGCATTGACGGCATGACGGTGGGCGAAATGCTGCCGTATCTGAAGGAACACAAAGAAGAACTTTTAAGGAGCCTGCGCGGAGGCTGGTACAAGCCCAAACCGGTCAGAAGGGTGCAAATCCCGAAGCCGGATGGAGGAACAAGAAATCTCGGCGTACCCACCGTAATCGACCGAATGATTCAACAGGCGATAGCGCAGGTATTGACACCAATATTTGAAGAGAAATTTAGCGACAGCAGCTACGGATTCAGACCAGGACGTAGTGCGCATCAGGCGATTAAGAAGACGGAAGAATACTACAAGCAAGGCTATGTGAAAGTAGTTGACATAGACCTCACGCAGTATTTTGACACGGTCAACCATGACATCCTAATCGAACAAGTAAAGAAAGTCATACAAGACCGAGCCGTTATCAATTTGATACGCAAATTTCTCAAGAGTGGAGTCATGTTCAATGGGCTGGTTAGTGCGACGACGGAAGGAACGCCGCAAGGCGGGAACCTGTCGCCACTGCTGTCGAACCTCTATCTAACGGCGTTTGACCGAATGCTGGAAGAGCGCGGGCACAAATTTGTCCGTTATGCAGACGACTGCAACATATACGTCAAAAGCCAGCGAGCAGCCAAACGCGTGATGGCCGGTTGCAAAGATTATCTCGAAAAGAAACTGAAACTCAAGGTGAACGAAGCCAAAAGCAAAGCTGGAAGCCCGCTAAGACTAAAGTTTCTAGGTTTCTCTATGTACAAAGTAACCAAAAGCATAGGGATACGCCCTCATGCCAAAGCGATGAACAGGTTTAAAGGACGATTGAGGCAATTGACAAGCCGAAAGCAAGCTAATTCAGTTTCTGACATTCTAAGTAAGTTGAAACGGTATACGACAGGCTGGCTTGGGTACTATTCGATAGCAGCCATGAGTTTCAAGATGAAAGAACTGAACGAATGGCTGCGAAGAAGAATCCGGCAAATCTTCTGGAAGCAATGGAAGAAGCCGTCTGCCAGATATGAAAACCTAAAACGTCTTGGCATCGACAAGTCGAAAGCAAGGGAGTGGGCAAATTCCCGACGAGGCTATTGGCGAGTTGCCAGGAGCTGGATTTTAAGCAGGTCATTAACAAACGAATACCTCGTATCGAGTGGTTATGATGACATAGCCGAACGATACGAGGTACTGCACTCAAGTTATTGAACCGCCGTATACCGAACGGTACGTACGGTGGTGTGAGAGGTCGGCTGTTCAATTAATGGGCAGCCTCCTACTCGATCATTTTTTATATCTCCTAACCCTCAACTGCGCCTTCGCGCGACTTCCGTGACTCTTGTTCAATCCCCGTGTCCTTCTGACATTTGCGAAGGAATAATTTTCTGTTACAATTAACTATATAATGGATTGCATGACGCAGAGGGAGTCTGAATAAAATGGGAGAACAAGTGGAACGCGGTTATCGGGAGCTGTTTGAGTATTCGGCTGTGGGCATGGCGGAAGTTACTTTGCAGGGCGTGTTTCGGCGGGTTAACAAGATGTTTTGCCGTATGATGGCTTGCGAAGAAAAAGAATTGCTAGGCCTTCGGTTTCAAGATATTACGCACCCGGACGACCTGGAAGCAGATATAAGGCTAGTGGAAGAGTTGATAACGGGAGTAAGAGACCGTTATGAACTAGAAAAGCGATATGTACGATTTGACAACTCCTTTTTATGGATTCATCTTTCCGTTGCGGTCGTACGAGATGAAGCGGGGAGTCCTTTGTATTTCGTTTCTACCATTGTCGATATTTCGCAGCGCCGTGCTGGCGAGCTGCGTCTGAGGGTGTTATCAGAAGCGGTCGAGCAAAGTCCTGTCAGTATTGTCATTACCGATCCCCAAGGAGGGATTGAGTATGTAAATCCGATGTTCTGTCAGGTTACTGGTTATGGAAAAGAAGAAGTGCTGGGCAAGAACCCTCGCATTCTCAGCTCGGGGAAGATGAACAAGGCTTTTTATCGCAAGCTTTGGCAAACAGTGACTTCAAGAAAAATTTGGCAGGGTGAGTTTGTTAATCGGCGCAGGGATGGCGTCGAATACTGGGAGAAAGCCAGCATTTCTCCCATTGTAGATGAACAGGGACGAATTTTGCATTATGTCGGCGTCAAAGAGGATGTTACCGAGCGTAAGCGCAATATTGATGAACGGGAACATTTGCTGGCTGCGCTGGAACGGCGCGTCCGCGCCTTGCAGTGTTTAACGACGATTTCTAATGCTATTCAGCAGAAGGAGAAACTGGAAGACCTGTTCTGGGAAGTGCTGCGAATCTTGCCGGAAGGCTGGCGGTATCCGGCGCTGGTGCATTTGGTGTATGACGGCGTGGATTACGCCTACCCTGGTTTTTTGCAGACTGCGGATCGTTTGCGGGCGGTCTTGAAAGTGGGCGAAGCTACGCGAGGCTGGGTGGAGATTGTTTATCCCCAAGAGCATCCGCGAGCCTATGAGGGGCCGTTTTTGCGCGAAGAACGGGAGTTGTTAGAAACCGTGGCGCGTATGCTGGGGCAGAGCCTGCGGCGGCGGGAAAGCGAGGCGAAGCTGGAGCAGGCCAGGGAAGCCGCTATGGAGGCCAATCGGGCGAAGAGTCTGTTTTTATCAAATATGTCTCATGAAATTCGCACGCCCTTGAACGCCATCCTCGGCTTTTCGGAAATCTTGTACCGTGATGCCGCCATGGGGCGCGAGCAGCGGGAAAAGCTGCAGATTGTTAATCGCAGCGGCGCCTATTTGCTGGCGTTGATTAATGATGTGCTGGAATTGGCCAAAGTGGAATCCGGACGCGTCGTCCTGCAAAACTCTCTTTTTGACTTGCGCCGCTTGGTCCGGGACATGGGCAGCCTGTTCCAGGTGCGCTTGGACCAGAAAGGCTTGCAGCTTTTGCTGGAAACCGTGGAGCCTTTGCCGGAGCAGGTAAAGGGAGATGAAGGGAAAATACGGCGCATTCTGGTCAATTTGATTGGCAATGCGTTGAAATTTACGGATCGCGGCGTTATCAACGTGCGTTTAGCGGGAAAATCCTTGGGAGACGGGCAATGGCGACTGCAAGTCACTGTGAAAGACAGCGGCATAGGCATTGCGGCAGAGGACCAGGAGGCTATTTTTGGATATTTCGAGCAGGCGTACCATCAACGGCATGATCGAGGCGGTACAGGGCTAGGGCTGGCCATTAGCCGCGAATTTGCCCGGGCGATGGCTGGCGATATTTCCGTGTCCAGCCGGCCAGGTGAAGGGGCCGAATTTCTGGTGACCTTGCTTTTAGAAGAAGGAACTCAGCAGGAGACGGCTATACCTCGGTCGGAGTTGGTGGCCGGGCTGCTGCCGGGACAACAAGCATATCGGATTCTTGTCGCCATGTCCGTAGAAACGGATGCGCTTTTGCTGCAAGCGATGCTGGAACAATCCGGTTTTTTGGCGATAGCCGTAGCTGGCAAAGAGGAATTGCTGCAAGAAAGCGCTCGCGGCGCGGATCTCATTTTTGCGGACTTGGCCTTGCTGCAGACCGAGGAGTATTGGCTGGTTCGAGAACTTCAGCAGCGTTCGAGCCGTTGCGATTTGCCGATTATTGCCGTATCCGCCGGCTTGGGGGCGGACGAGGTGCAGCAGGTCTTGCTGCAGCAGGTGCGAGCCGTACTGAGCAAGCCTTTTACAACCGAGCAGGTTTTGAATATGGCGGCGGCTCAGACAGGGGCTCAATATGCCTATCAAGAACTGGAGAAAACCTCCCCGGCCACTTGGCAAGGTCGTTGTTACTTGGAGAATCCGCTGCGGGAGTCATTGCTGGCGGCAACCCTTGACGGGGATATTGAACGGCTGGAAGAGCTGCTAGTGCAGGTTGAGGTGAAGGAGCCGGGACTGGCGGCGTACGCGCGGGAGTTGGCTGGCGCGTTTCGACTGGATGCGTTGGCGGCGTTGTGGGAGCAGGGAGAGGAGTCTAGAGATGGAACGAAAAGCTGATATCATGATTGTGGATGATACGCCGGAAAACTTGAAGCTGCTTTCGCTGCTGCTGCGCGAGCAAGGGCATCGAGTGCGGGCGCTGCCCAGCGGGAAGATGGCCTTGGCGGCCATGCGCAACCAGCGCCCGGAAATTCTCTTGCTGGATATTACCATGCCGGAAATGGATGGGTATGCTGTGTGTGAAGCTATGCGCGCCGAGGGGCTGTTAGCGGATGTGGCGGTGATTTTCGTCAGCGCCCTAGCGGAGACCTTTGACAAGGTGAAGGCTTTTCAGTGCGGCGGCGTGGACTATGTGACCAAACCGTACCAAGCGGAAGAATTACAGGCGCGCTTGGAGACGCATTTGTCTTTAAAGCGGTTGCGCGAAGAGGTGCAAAGACACAATCGGGACTTGCAGCAGCAGGTGAAGGCTCAATTGGATGAACTTCACCATGCCCAGATGGCTACGATTTTAGCGATGGTTAAGCTGGCGGAAGCGCGGGACGATGATACAGGGAAGCATGTGGAACGCATTCGAACGTTTTCAGCGATGTTGGCGGCCGAAGTGCAGCGGCGAGGCGGGTATCGTGAAGTAGATGACGCCTTTGTGGAAAATATCTATAACGCCAGCCCGCTTCACGATGTAGGCAAGATCGCCATTCGCGACGCCATCTTGCTTAAACCGGGGCGATTGACACCGGAAGAGTTTGAAGAAATGAAGCTCCATACGGTGTATGGAGCGCAGACGCTGCGGCAGGTTCGCCAGGAGTACCCGCACAATGCCTTTTTGAATATGGGCATTGATATTGCCCAGGCCCATCATGAACGCTGGGACGGCAGCGGTTATCCCAACGGTCTGCGGGGCGATGCGATTCCCATAGCGGCGCGCATGGTGGCGGTGGCTGACGTGTATGACGCTCTTTGTTCTAAGAGGGTGTACAAAGAAGCCTATTCGCATGAAACAAGCTTGGACATGCTGCGCCAAGGAGCGGGCGCTCATTTTGAGCCGCAGCTGATTGAAGCCTTCTTGGCGATTGAGGCGGAGGTGCTGGCGCGCAGCCGCGAGCTGCGCGAAGGCGAGTAAAGATTAAGAAATGGGGAACTTGAACAGGAGTCGCGATGAGAACAGGAGGGCTCGACGGAGGGTTACGGAGAACGTATTTTTTAACAGGAGTATAGGGAGTAGAGTGAGGGATACGATAGAAATTTTGAAGGACGGAACTTGGCGGCGGTGAGCCGTCAAGTTCCGTCCTTCTTTTAGATTGTTACTCTGTGCAGGTAAGGCGCGCCGCTATTTGGTGCAGCGCCAGGAGGGCCCGGGGATCGACGGCCAAAGTTAGGTTTTCTTGGCCGCTGCCGCCGTAGACCAGCGGATAGCGCAGAAGGGCCTCGTCGAACAGACAAGGGAAGTTAAGGCCGAAAAGAGGCATGTTTCCCGGTTCAAAGCCGGTGATGTCGTAGACCCTCTTGTATTTGACAGGCGTGAGTTTTGGTGCGTTTAAGAGTGTAGCCGCTTTGACGAGATCCAAGCGGCCACGGTCACCGGCAAGGAGGCAAAGAAACCGCTGCGAAGGGTCCGCTTCCACCAGCAGTACAGGGGCGGTTTGGCCGACGGCAATGCCAAAATAAGCTGCGCCGTCCTCGGCAGAACGCAGAGGCCTTGTTTGCGGCAAAAGCTGGTATGCATAGCCGTTTTCCTGTAATGCTTTCTCCCAAGGGAATTGATAATGCATTATCGTACCCTCCTCTGCTTCTATTCAATCCTGTTGTTTCTTGCGTACCCTCCCTCTACTCCTGTTAAAACTCCCGTAACCCTCATTCGAGCCCTCGCGCGACTCCGGTTCTCTTGTTCAATCCTGTTCAATTCTTGTTCTACCCCACGATAATCCAGACGCTGACGGCCGCCATGGCCGCCAAAGCCAGGTAGTCCGTGATCCGCAAAGACACTTTACCCGCAAAGGTGCGTCCGGGAGCGCCGAAGCCGCGCAGCTCCAGGCTGACCGCCATGGTCTCTGAGCGGGTGATGGCCCGCAGTACCAGCGGCTGTACAACTGCCAAGTAGGAAGCAAAGCGTTTCAGGGGATTGCCGCCGGGATGGTAACCGCGGCAGGCTTGGGCTTCGCGGACCGCTTTGCTTTCCGCCAGAAAGTCAGGGACAAAACGCAGCGCCGTCGTCAGCATGAAAGCGTATTCATAGGGCACTTTGCACTGCGTTGTCAGGGCCGTAGTTAGATCCTGCAGGCGCGTTGTCGCCAAAAGCAGCACGAAGATAAGGGTCATTACCAGCATTTTTAGGGCAATGGCGATGGAAAAATCAAGGCTGGCGCCAAAGGCATATTGCATCAACCCTAGGAGTACGGCAAAGACGAACAGGCCTGTAGAGGCGGCCAAGGTGTTGCGCAGCTTTCCTGCTAAGGCCAGAGCCAGGAGCTCCGCAAAAATGAGCAGGGACAGCTCCAACGGCGTTTGGAGGAGCATGGCCCAAAGCGTGACGGCCAACGTGAGGAGCAGCTTTGTCAAAGGAGCTAATTTATTCATGGCGAAGCCCTCCTTTCAGCAAGGGCAAAAGCTGCTGGCAAAATGCTTCGGCATCGCTAACGCCCGGTTGCTTCAGCAGCCGGGACAGTTGCAGCAGAGAAGGTTCGGCCAGGCCCCATTGCTGTAAATCATGAGCGCCGGAGAATAAATCCGCTACCGTGCCGTCAAAAACTTTGCGACCGCCCCCGAGGACGGCGACACGTTTAAAATGGGCGGCTAGAAGTTCCATATCATGGGTGATCATCAAAATAGCCATGCCTTGACGATGCAGGTCCTGTAAAAGTGACATCAACTGTCTGCGCTCCCACGCGTCTTGGCCGCTGGTGGGCTCATCTAAAATGAGCAGGCGCGGCTTCATGGACAGGGCGGAGGCAATGGCGACGCGCTGCTTGAGACCTTTGGGCAAAAGTCGCGGGTCTGCTTGCGCTTGGTCAGTCAAGGAGACGGCCTGCAGGGCCTTGGCGACGGCTTCGCTTGTTTCTGCGGCGCTGAAGCCGAGCTGCTGGGGGCCATAGGCCACTTCCAGAGCGACAGTGTCGCGAAAAATCTGGCGGTCCGGATTTTGGAAGACATAGCCGATGTGTCGGGCTCGTTGAGCGGTGCTGTGTCTGGCCAAATCTTCATCGTCCAGGAGGATGCGTCCGCCGGTGGGCTTGATGAGTCCCATGATTAGGCGAGTCAAGGTGGTTTTGCCGCTGCCGTTGTGTCCGGCGAGGGCCATGAAATCGTCAGCCTTTAGCTCCAGCGAGACTTCGTGCAGGGCAGGGGCTTGCTGGCTGTATTGAAAAGAAATGCATTCAAGTGTTAGCACGATGGACTGTCTCCTTTAGCATAGGCTTGCAATTCGGCGGCTGCTTCCGCTTCGCTTTTCCAGGGGCGCAGAGAATGTCCCAGCGTTTGTTCCAGGTGGAAGCGGGCTTGCCAGAGCGGCGGCAGGGCCGGACGCAAGGATTCTTCCAGCCACAAATGGCGAAGGACGGTGTCGGCATCGCCTTGGCTGGCGATACATCCTTCCTGCAGAAAGACAAATTGGTCGGCGTAGGGAAGGACGCAGGCTAAGTCGTGCTCGACGGCTAAGACCGTCAGTCCTTCTTCCTGGTGCAACCGATGCAATAAAGCATATAGCTCGCTGCGGCCTTTGGGATCAAGAGCCGAGGCCGGTTCGTCCAAAATGAGAATCGAAGGCTTGGTCGCTAAAAGGGAAGCTAAAACCAGACGTTGTTTTTGGCCTCCTGACAAGGCGGCGGTTTCGCGCCGCTCCAGACCGGACAGGCCTACCTGTTCCAGGGAGGAACTTACGCGAATCTTGATTTCTGCAGGGGGCAGCCCCATGTTCTCCAGGGCGAAAGCTACCTCTTCTTCAACTGTCATCGCCACAAGCTGCGTCTCGTAGTCCTCCAGCAAGATGCCGGTCATGGTAGCTAAGACGGCAATGCCGGTTGTGCGGGTGTCTTGACCCATTACATAAACGCGGCCGCTCAAAGAGCCGCCGTAGTAATGGGGAATGATGCCTGCCGCAGCCCGGCATAAAGCGGTTTTACCGGCCCCGTTGGGGCCGGTAAGTACGGTAAAGGAGCCTGCCGAAATGGCCAGGTCGATGTCTTGCAGGACGGCGGTCCGGCGAGGATAGCTATAGGTGAATTGTTCAAATTTTAGGGCGTCAGTCATGATGCGCTCAGTCCTCCTGGCGGTTCAGCAATTTGCGCGCCGGCAGGTACAAAAGCTGGGTGATGACCCCGTTGGCGGCGCCGACGGCCAGTACAACAGGCAGCATGCCGTACAGATATACTTCGTTAGGAATGGAAAGAATGACTTTCAGCAAGGTTACAAAAGTAAAGCCGCTGGCGACGGTGCTGAAAAAGCCGGTAAGTCCGGGGGCTAAAGGCAGGCCGCCGATGTTGAGGCGCGAGACAAGGGGCAGGAAGAGCGCGCATGTAAGAGCGCCGATAGGTTCGCTGATCAGGTTGGCGTAGGGGATGGCGGACTTGGAGGTGGGTACATTCAGCGCCCCCGCCACCAGGCCGATGCCGATGACTTGTCCTAAAGTCGGGCGGACTAGGTTGATGGCCAGGCAGTACATGGCAATCATCCAGTTAAGAGTCAGGCCGGCGATGTTCGGCGTGACCAAATGTAAAATAGCGCCAATGGCTAAAAGCAGAGCCGTAACTGCTACCCAGCGGAAGCGGCCGCCTTGGTTGGCTTCAAAAGTAACGGTCTCCTGTGCTTGTACTTGTGCTTGTTGTTTCATGTGAAACTCCTCCTTTTTCTTTCTGAGCATACAAAAAACCCCTCGTCTATCGTAAAACGATAGGGACGAGGGGTTAACCCGCGGTGCCACCCTAATTGGCTGCAAAACAGCCCGGCTTGACAAGGTACGGCTATGTAAGCGATACCTGCTTTCGGATAACGGCGAAAGATTCCGGCAGCGACTACCCCGCAAGCGGCTCGGGCTGCATCTTCCAGGTCCATTCCACATCTCGAGCAGTACCGGACTCTCACCAACGCCGGCTCTCTGAAACTCTCTTGAGTAAGTGTACTCTTCCTGGTCATGGATGATTGTATTATGGATTTGTTTACTACTATACCGTCGTCAAAGACCTTTGTCAATGCTTTGCAAGACTCTATGGAGAAAAATTATTCTTCTGCAGGCAGCCATTCTACGTCGCCGAGGACGAAAAACGTACCCTTGCCCTTCATGACCAGTTTGCCTCTTTCGTCATACAGCTCGCCATCGACGACCATAGTGCTGCGGCCGGCATGGATTACCGTGGCTTTGGCGGTAACTTCTTCGCCGCTGGGTACGTTGCGGATGAAAGAAAGGCTGAGATCGGTGGTTACGACCTTGCGCCGCATGCTGAAGCAGGCGGAACCCATGGCGGTATCGATCAAGGCGGCAAAGGCGCCACCGTGAACGGTCTTGTGAATATTGGTATGAATATCTTCCTTGATCGGCATGGAAAGCACGGCCTTGCCCGGTTCGATAGAGACGAATTTCATGCCTAACAGTTTGACGAAGGAATTCGTTTCATAGATGTGTGTAAAAAATGCTTCCAACATGGCTGTCTCCTTGTGACAGCGGCCGCTTAGTTCTTGCCTTTGCCGTTGCCTGTGTTTTTATCTTTATCGTTGTCGTTTTGCTGCAGATGGACTTGGTGCTTGTCAGCGCCAGGCGCGTTGCGTCCTTTGACCGGTGGATTGTGTTTTTCATCTTCCAGTAATTGTTCCAAATCGGTTTTTTCCTTGTCCATTTTGCCGTCTTTAAATACTTTATCGCATTTTTTGCGGACATCTCCTACGGACAGACCAAGTGCTTGGGCTACCTTGCCCCAACCCAGCGGTTTTTCACGCAATGTAAACACTTCGCTTACCGGCTTGCGGCTGCGGTCCGCCAAACTGTAGGCTAAGGCGATTTCACCGCGTCCATAGTTGCGGTTTTCCCGCAAATCGCTGATGCGGGAGGTGTCGACGGAAACGCCGAAAACTTTGGACAACGAGCTGGCTAAAATGGCGTCTAAAGATTCTTCATCCGGCGCTGGTGCGGCCCCCGCCGTGGCGGTAAAACCGAAGCAAAGGCAGCAAAGCAGTAATACGAAACGTACAAAGGACATGAATCAACACTCCTCTCCTTCAATGCCCAGTTATGAGGGCATTTATCTACGATTTATGATAACACAAAAAATGCGCCTTGCGAACCGTATTCAGGGTCTTCGGGGCCTGGAAGAAAGGAACGAAGAAGCCGAAAAAGAAAGAAAAATCTGTAAATTAATAAAAGAATACCAGCATATGGCAGGAAAATAGAAATAAAAGCGAGAAATAAAAAGTCATTATTACTATATAAGCATATTAGGGATAATTATGCAAAATGACGCAAGGGGAAAGCAAAGTCAGGGGGGTGAGGGCATGTTCAAAAAAGCGGTGACATCCAGTTTGGTGATGCTGGCCATGTTACCTGTCATGGCTACTGGTGAAGCGGTGGCGCCGGGTTCAGCCGCTGACGCGGCGTCCGCTAAAACCCTGGTGCAGCATCAGGCTGTTCAAGAGGGCATGATGCAAGCGCACCAGCGAGCGATTGAACTTTCACGGGCCGGGAAAATGAATGAGGCCTTGGTGATTCTGCAAGAAATTAGCCAGCATCCGAGCGCGGGCGATGCCGTTTGGTATGATTATTTGACGGTGCTGCAGTGGTCGGGAAACAACAAAGCGACCATTGAAATGTATCAAAAACGCTATGCAGGCAAGGAAGGCGCGGTTCCCGGATTTGTACTGCGGTCTTTGGGCGGCGCGTACTACCAATTGGAGGACTTTGAGAAATCGCAGCAGTACTACACTCTCGCTGTGGCCAAAGGCGAGCTTCCTTCGCGGCTGCAGTTGGCGGAAGCGGCTATGCGTGCAGGCGATACGGCGACAGGG
The DNA here is from genome assembly GCF_963668665.1 of uncultured Anaeromusa sp. Classification (NCBI taxonomy): domain Bacteria; kingdom Bacillati; phylum Bacillota; class Negativicutes; order Selenomonadales; family Sporomusaceae; genus Anaeromusa; species uncultured Anaeromusa sp. Next base: position 1,705,585 of record NZ_OY764902.1, read on the forward strand.
CAGGCTATGTATGGAACGCTCTTAAAGGAGACTCCCGATAATGGCGCGCTGTACTTGAGCCGTTCCAATATGGCCTTATACCGCAAAGATTTCTTGCAGTCCCAGGCGGATTATCGCAAAGCATTAGAGCTTTTAGCTGGTGAAGGGAATTTCGAAAAGAAGCGGGATTTTGATTCGGAGCGGGCGGCTATTTTAATACGTACTGATTCGTTACAGGAAGCCATTCTTTTACTTAAGCCCTATATGGAACAGGGGAAATCCAATAAACGTATGGAATGCGACTATATTATGGCGCTGCGTTTGCGCGGGGACTATAAGCAGGCGATTGTCGAAGCGGCTCGCTTGTGGCCGGATTTGGGCGATGTCCCTACGTATGGCTTGCAGGCGTTGGGCGACTCTTATTTGCGCACGCAGCAGTATGAAAAAGCCGAGGCCGTCTATGCTGCCTTGCTTAAGAGGGAACCTGCAAGAGCTACAGCTTCTTTGGGGCAGGCGTATTCATTAGTAGCTAGAGGGCGTGTGGCGGATGGGGTTGCTCTTTATCGTAAGACCTATGCCTTGGAGCCGGGAGCTGCCGCGCGGATTTTGGCCGCCGACGCCAACAGCTTTTTCGTCAATGACCGTTATGAAGCGGGTAAGGCGTTGTACGGGCTTTTGTTAGAGCTGGAACCATCCAAAGCCAGCCATTATCGTGAATACGGCAATAACTTAGCCAGGACGGAGATGCCTCGCGAAGCTTACGGCGTGTTCCGGCGTTTAGCGGCGCTGCCGGAAGGGGAATTGTACGGCTTGGCCGGCGAAGTCAAGACGGCAGTGGCTGCTGGCGACTACCAGTCGGCGCAAAAAGCGCTGGCGCAACTGCAGGAGCGCTATGCCAAACATGCCTTGACGGCCGAAGCGGCGCAGGTGTATGGCGCGCGCCGCATGGGCGACGCCACAACAGGCTTTGTCTCCTTCACAGATTATAAAGGAAACCGGGTTCGCACGTGGGATCATTCCGGCGAGCAAGCGTTAAACGGCGGCAATTGGGATGTGTTGTGGGCGTTCGCAAACAACCGTGTTGCCGATGATGTGGATGTGAGCCGCATCAACACGCAGAGTGTCGGTCTAGCGTACCGAGATCGCTGGTGGTCTACTTATTTTTGGGGTTCCGCCTATAGCGGCGAAGGTTTTAGTATGAGTGGTCTGCGCTGGGAAACGCGGCTGTATTTGCGGGATTATACGCAACTGACCTTTGCGATGGGACGCCGCCCGTTGCTGGATGCGCAGGCCTGGCGTAACGGACCTATACGGGACTCCTTCCACTCGGTGTCTTTGACGCACCGTGTAGGAGCAAGAGACACGTATTCGCTGGGGTACGAATGGAGCGGCTATACGGACAGCAACCGCTACAGCGCGCTTACGGCGGATTTTACGCACAATGTCTATGCGACGAACAAGAAGGTTCTCAGTTGGTTTTTGTTCTTTAACCGGTCGCGGTATAATTTTGACTCGCCCTTGTACGAATCTCCAGCTTTGCGTTTGGGCTACGGCGGCGGCGTGTATCAGCGCTGGAATATTCCTAAAGGATATTGGTCCTTGACTTCAGCTCTAGGCTGGGGTTATGACAAGCCAGATCCGACCGATTTCTCGCCGTATTTCCGCTTGGAATATGGGCACGATTTTTCGGATTTTCACTCCTTGGTTATTGGTTTCGAGTATGGTTTGCGCACCAATAGGGCTAATAGCGTAAGGGATTCGTTTTTTGCCTACCGGCAGTTTGACATTCGTTACAATGTGCGGTGGTAAAGGAGGGGAGCGGGCATGAAAGTCAATTGGCAAGAGGTTATAAACGGATGGAAACGGTTAACTCTGGCGTTGGTATTTGTCTGGGTTGCCTTGAGCGGTGCGGCGTCAGCCGGCGGTTCGGTTTCCATTCTTTGTTACCATGACGTGGGAGAACCGCTAAGCCCGTGGACCGTGTCCGAGCAAAATCTACAAAATCATTTTAAATATCTCCATGATAACGGCTATACGGTGATCCGGGTGGAAGATTACATTGCGTTTGCCAAAGGAGAACGACAGGCGCCGGATAAAGCGGTGCTGTTGACCTTTGACGATGCGGATATCTCATTCTATGAGAAAGTGTATCCTCTTTTGAAGCAATACCAGTATTCTGCTGTCTTGGCCGTAGTGGTGGGCTGGCTGGATGCTTTGCCGCCGGGGGACGTAGGCAAGCTGGTAAACTGGAAGCAAATGAAGGAAATGCAGGATAGCGGCTATGTGGAAGTCGCTTCCCACTCCTATAACATGCACCGCCGGGGCATTGTCAATCCCCAAGGCGATGGCGCCATTGTAGGAGAAGTGAGGCTTTTTGACGGTAAGCGCTACGAAAGCGAAGACGCCTATCGGGCTCGTCTGGCGTATGACTTTGCGCAGGCGCAGGCGGCTTTTGTCCGTGAATTAGGGCATCCGGCGCGGACGCTGGTGTGGCCGTATGGCGGCTATACGGAGCAGGCATTGGAAGTGGCCCATGAGGCGGGCTTTGAGGTGGCCCTGGGACTGGGGGGCGGTGCAAATCGGATGAGCGAAAGGTCATTGAGCGAAGGGAAACGCAACATGGTGTACGGTAATCCTGATGCAGCGGCTTTTGGGAAGTTTTTGAAAAGCAGGCTGGCGGATTGGCGGCTGCGTCCGATGCGTATGGCGCAGGTAGATTTGGATCAGATTTATGACAAAGACGCTCGCCAGATGGAGGAAAATCTGCGGCAGCTGATTGAGCGGCTGAGCGCGTCGGACGCCAACTGTGTGGCGCTCCAAACCTTTGCCGATCCTAATGGCGACGGCAAGCTGGAAAAAGTGTATTTTGCCACCTCGCACGCACCGATGGAAGCCGATGTGTTCGGCCATGTGGCGTTGCGGTTGGTGGACTCCGGCTTCCGCGTTTTTGCTTGGTTTCCGACGCTGGGAGGACAATGGCTGCTTAAAGGCCATCCGGAGGATGCCGTTAAGGCCAGCGAAACAGATAAAATAGGCTGGTATCAGCGAGCTACTCCCTTCAGCCCTCGCGTGCGGGAACAAATTCGCGCCTTGGCTAATGATTTATCGGCGTACTCCCGCATAGACGGCATTTTGTTGCAGGATGATCTGTATTTAAACGATTTTGAAGACTTTTCACCGGCGGCGCAAGCTGCTTATCAGCGCGAGTTCGGCCGGGCGCTAACGCCGGAGGTGCGCAAGGATGCGGCGCGTATGGCGGAGTGGAGCGCCTGGAAGACTCGGGAGCTGGAAAACGTGGCGGCAGAAGTGATTGCCGAAGTGCGAAAAAATCGGCCGGATACGCTGGCTTTGCGCAATATTTATGCGGAGCCTGTGCTGAATCCGCAAGCGGAAGAATGGTTTGGCCAGAATTATGCACATTATCTGCAGCAGTACGACTATACGGTAGTCATGGCCTATCCGTTTATGGAAAAGCAAGGCAAAGATTCGGCGGGGTGGCTGCGTAAGCTGGCGGCGGCGGCGCTGCAGCAGCCGGACAACAATGTCAAAGTTCTTTTTAAACTGCAAACCTATGACTGGGCCGGCAAACGTTGGCTGAGCCGCCAGGAGCAAAAACAGCAGACTGAAGCCCTGCGATCTGGCGGCGCCCGGCATCTGGGATATTACCCGGAAGGCTTCTTTGATCCCCGTGCCGTTCTCGTAACGTCGGAAGAACGGGAGGTGCTTGATCAGCCATGACAACGCTCGAAATGTTTGGCGCCTATATTTTCTATTATCCCATCATCATGAGTCTGATCTGGATGATCGGGGGCGTTTACTACCATTTTCGCTACGAGCGCAACCAGCCGGAATATCCGGCGCTGACAGCGTACCCGTTGATGTCTGTGCTCATTCCGGCGAGAAATGAGGCTGGCAATATCCGAGAAACGGTGGAAGCGGTTCTGGACAGCTCCTACCCGAACTATGAAGTGATTGTCATCAACGATGCCAGCACGGATGAAACCGAAAGTATTTTGCGGCAGTTAGTAGCGGAGCATCCCCAAGTGCGCCTTCTTAATCTGACTGTCAACCAGGGAAAGGCCACTGCTCTCAACTACGGGTTTTTGATGAGCAAAGGCGAGATTGTTGTGACTGTGGACGCCGATTGCATGCTGGATGCGCGGGCGCTGCACTGGATGGCCTGGCATTTCACCAACTTTCCTCGCGTGGGGGCTCTTACAGGTAATCCGAGGGTGCGCAATCGCACGACGCTGTTGGCGCAGATTCAGACGGCGGAATACGCCAGCGTTATCGGTCTGATTAAGCGGACCCAGCGGGTGTTGGGCAAGGTGCTCACCGTGTCCGGCGTTATCGCCGCCTGGCGGCGTCAGGCGCTGCTGGATGTGGGCCTCTGGAGCAATGATATGATCACCGATGATATTGACATGACCTGGAAAA